>NZ_BAAGXP010000001.1:0-568240 GCF_054779775.1 Lysobacter fragariae
CTTCGAGAAGCTCCGCGAACCCTTCGAGAAGCTCCGCGAACCCTTCGAGAAGCTCCGCGAACCCTTCGAGAAGCTCCGCGAACCCTTCGAGAAGCTCCGCGAACCTTTCGAGAAGCTCCGCGAACCTTTCGAGAAGCTCCGCGAACCCTTCGAGAAGCTCCGCGAACCCTTTCGATGAGGTCTACGAGGCCATCGCTGGCGTCAACGAAGTCGTCGCAGGTTCGACAGGACGCCCGACGGGCCGATCGGTTACGTCCGGATTGCGGCTATCGCCGCCAGTGACAAGGGGCGGATCTTGATCCGCCATGTCCCGGTGATTGCGGGCCAAGTCCTGCCCTACCGGTTAACTCCGCCCGGCATCCGGAGCGGCTCAACCCGCCCGGAACACCTTGCCGCGGTATTCCGCGCCGCCTGCCGACAGCAGGGTCACGCAGGCCTGGGCGTAGTCCGCCGGATCGGTGGCGGCGTGGTCGCCGTCTTCGACGTAGGCCTTGGCGCGCAACGGCGTGCGCATCGGGCCGGGCTGCAGGCCGGACACGCGGATCTTCGAGTTGGCCAGCTCCGCCTGGAGCATCCCTACCATCGCCGCCAGTCCGTGCTGGGCCAGGCCGTAGCCACCCCAGTACGGGCCGCCGACGCGGTCCAGGTCGTCCAGCGCGAACACCAGCGCCGCATCCTCCGCCTTCGACAGCAGCGGCAGGCAGGCCTGCGACAGCCACCAGCGCGCGGTGAGGTTGACGTGGATGGCGCGGGCAAAGGCCGCCGGGTCGGTCTGGGGCAGCGGGGTCAGGCCGGGGAAATCGGCGGCGCAATGCAACACGCCGTCCAGTCGTCCCAGTTGTTCCTCGATCCGCTGCGCCATCTCGGCGTAGTCGTCGGCGGAAGCGCCTTCCAGGTCCAACGGATACAGCAGCGGTTCGGCGCCCGCAGCGGCCACGGCGTCGTAAACGCGATTGAGCCGAGGCAGCTTGCGCCCCAGCAGCACCACGGTCGCGCCGGCGCGTGCACAGGCAACGCTGGCGGCAGCGCCCAGCCCACCGGCCGCGCCTGATACCAATACCACCCGGCTTTTCAGCGCCAGGACCGGCAGCGCTGCAAAGGTCAGGCTCACTGCTGCTGGGCTTCGCTGATCATGCGGGCGAGTTCGCCCGATTCGAACAGTTCCAGCGTGATGTCGCAGCCACCGATCAGTTCGCCGTTGATGAACAACTGCGGGAAGGTCGGCCAGTTGGAAAAGCGCGGCAGGTTGGCGCGCACTTCCGGATCTTCAAGCACGTTGATGGTGTACAGCTGGCTGGCACCGGCGGACTTCAACGCCTGCACGGTGCGGCTGGAGAACCCGCACATCGGGAACTGCGCGGTGCCCTTCATGAAGAGGACGATCGGATGGCCTTCGACTTCGGCCTGGATCCGTTCCATGACGCTCATTCGACTACGACTCCTGCAATGACGTGTTGCAAAGATGCGTTGCCGGCCGGGAGGGCCGCGCAACGGGACGTGGGGATACAATGGCCATTGTACCGCCGCGGCGTTCGCGACCGGCATCTGCCCGGGTCCGCCCCCGCGATCCCCTGACACCAAGCCAAGGAGCCAGCCACATGGCCATCGAACTGCCCGCCCTGCCCTACGACCGCACCGGCCTGGAGCCGCATATCTCCGCCGAAACGATCGACTTCCACTACGGCAAGCACCACCAGGCGTACGTGACCAACCTCAACAACATGATCGCGGGCACCGAGTTCGCCGACATGTCGTTGGAGGACATCATCCGCAAGTCGCAGGGCGGCATGTTCAACAACGCCGCGCAGATCTGGAACCACACGTTCTACTGGAACTGCCTGAAGCCGGCTGGCGGCGGCGAACCCACCGGCAAGTTAGCCGATGCGATCAACAAGGCCTTCGGCGACTTCGCCAAGTTCAAGGAAGAGTTCACCAAGGTCACCGTCGGCACCTTCGGTTCGGGCTGGGGCTGGCTGGTGCAGCGCCCGGATGGTTCGCTGGCCCTGGCCAGCACGTCGAATGCCGCCACTCCGCTCACCGGCGATGACAAGCCGCTGCTGACTTGCGACGTGTGGGAACACGCCTACTACATCGACTACCGCAACGCCCGCCCGAAGTACGTCGAGTCGTTCTGGAACCTGGTGAACTGGGACTTCGTCGCATCGAACATGCGCTGAGCCTGGACCTGTAAAACTGAAAACGGCCGGGGCGACCCGGCCGTTTTTATTTGCAGGCATTTGCAGGTTCTGCACGACAGCGCAATCAGAACTCGTAGCGGCAGCTCACGTTGGGGTTCCAGTCGGCAAACAGCCCCGACGGGTTGTGGCGCCATGCCCATACATGCAGGGCCCATACATCGAACCGCTTGTTGTAGTGGAACGACTGCCCGAACAACGAAGGTGGCGGCGGACTGTCCGGCTGATCCGCATGGGCGCCACCGTCCGGAACGATGAACTCCACCGCTACCAGCCGCATCGACCCGTCCTTTTCGGGCTCATAGATCAAGGCTTGCGGCCGGGTGGGATCGAGTACGCCGAAATTGTTGGGATTGACGAAGTGGTAGCCCATCCCGCCGGTGGGATCGTCGAGGCATTCAAGGACACCCGGCACCGGCACATCCCATAGGCCGGCCTGCGTGGCGGCATCGAAGTCGTGGTACGCCGCGGTCGCCGCCCGGAGTGCGGCCAACTGGTGGCGGTGTGGTCAGGTCGTTTTCCTGGTACGGCTCGCCGGAGTCATGGGCGAAGGCCAGGAACGGCATCCACGTCAGGCACAACGACGTCAAGACAACAATTCGACGAACTGCCGCAAGTCGATGAATACGCATGGCAATCTCCTGATTCGAGGGTCAGCGAGGTGAACCAGCCGGGGACCTGACCCGCATGCCCGGTGGGCCGTATGCAGCGGCCGCTACCCTCGGGCAACGCGTGGGAGACAGGAAAGGGATTCCCCGGGGTTCACCGTGAACTCTTGGATGTCACTCCGGTGCGACTGGGGGCCGGCGCTATAGTCGCCGCGACTTCAACCAGGACCCAGTCCAACAGGAGGCGACATGCCGCAGTTCGTCATCGAGCGAGAGATCCCGGGCGCAGGACGCATGACCCAGGACGAACTTCGCGACGTTTCCGAGAAGTCGCTGGCGGTGCTCGGCGAGCTCGGGCCGGACATCCAGTGGATGCACAGCTATGTCACCGACGACAAGATCTACTGCATCTACTTCGCGCCCGACGAGAGCCTGATCCGCGACCACGCGCGCATGCTGGGCGTGCCGGCGGATCGTGTTTCGGCGGTGCGTGGAATGCTTGACCCTGCCAATGATTCGTACGGTTGATTCAAGTACCACTCACGCTGCGTCATTCCCGCGAAGGCGGGAATGACGGCTGAACTTTTTTTTGCGGCACCTTCAAGTGCAAGATTCAACACAGCCGAATCAGACGCGCGGATTCGACTACCGATGATTCAGCCGTTCGATCCGACCGCCGACAGCGCGTAGCCGATCGCCGCCGCCAGCGGCATCGCTGCGCCCTGCGCCCAATGGGCCGCGGCGGTTTCCGCGTTTGTATCGCGCCAGATCGGCGCAAGCGCCTGCTCCAGGCGCGCCTGCTGCAGGGAACGCCCTGGAACCGAGATGGTGTCGCGCAACTGTTTCGCTGCGCCGGCCATCACCAGCGCCTGTTCCGCGCGCCCCTGCAATGCCATGAGCTGCGCGCAGCCTTCCAGCAGGATGGCGATGCCGCGCCGGTGCCGCAGTTGACGGAACAGGCCCAGCGCCTCGACGAAGCGCGACCCGGCGTCTTCCAGGTCGCCCCGCACGATGGCCAGGTGCCCGCGGTCGGTGCATGAACGCGCAACGCCCCAGCCATCGCCTGCGTTGCGGAACATGGCTTCGGCTTCGCAATAGAGACGTTCGGCCTCTTCGCCATCGGTGGCCGCGGCCACGTCGCCCAAGTGGTTCAGGCACCACGCAACCAGTACCGGATCGCCCTCGGCCTTGAACAACTGCAGGGCCTCCTGCAGCCGGATGCGCGCGGCGACGTGGTCGCCCTGCAACAGGTCGTTGTTGGCAAGGTTGCTGAGCGCCCCGGCGATTTCCCTGCCCTCGCCGATCTGCCGGCAGGTTTCCAGCGACTGCTCGAAATAGTCGCGCGCCCCGGCCAGGTCCCCCGCGAACTGCCGGTGCACGCCGAGCGAATTCAGGCTGGCGGCGGCACCGCGCGCATCGTTCGCTTCACGACTGAGCGCCAGCGCCTGCTCGGTCAGCCGCCAGGACTCCCCGGCCTGTTCGCGTATGCCTGCGATGGCACCGGCGCAGTTGGTCAGGTTCACGCGCAGCGAGTGGTCCATGCCCGCATCGCACTTGGCGAGGATCGCGCGCAGTTGCCGTTCGGCTTCAACCACGTGTTCGCGACGTTCCCAGTACGGGAACAAGGCGACGCCCAGGCGCGCGGCCCACTCCATTCCCCCGCGTGCCCTTTCCCCGCACCGCACCAGCCAGCTGATCGCAGCGAGGAAGTTGCCATGCTCCAGGTCGCAACGCGCGAGCCACTGTTCCCGCTGCGACTGCGACAGGGCTGCGTTGCCCTCCTCCGCCAGGACCAGGCAATACGCGGCATGCGCCCTGCGTACACGCACTTCCTCGCTGCTGGCCGCCAGTCGCTCCCGCCCGTATTCACGAATCGCCTCGAGCATTGCGTAACGCGGCTCTTCATCGCCACGCAGCGGGAAGACCAGGCTTTTCGCCACCAGCTCCTGCAGTACCGGATCGGCACCGCCTTCGATGTCGCCTGAGGTATTTCCAACGGCTTCCGCGGCCTCCGCGGTGAAGCTGCCAACGAATGCCGACAGTCTGCGGAATAGCACGCGCTCGGATTCGTCGAGCAGCTCGTGGCTCCAGTCCATCGTGCGGCGCAGGGTGCGCTGGCGTTCCGGGATGTCGCGCGCCACGTGCACAGGCAGGTCCAGGTGCCCACTGAAGCGCGCAAGCATGGCGGCCGGCGTGAGGTTTCCGGCCTGCGCCGACACCAGTTCGATGGACAACGGCAATCCGTCGAGCCGACGGCACAGCTCCGCGATGGCCCGGGCGTTGTCGGGTGTCAGCTGGCTGTTGCGCGATGCTGCCGCGGCGCGCTGCAGGAACAACGCAACCGCCGGGTTCTCTGCGAGTTCCTCCAGTGGCGGCAAGGGATCGCATTCCGGTACCGGCAACGGTGCGAGCGGGTATTCGTGCTCGCCGTAGATGCGCAGCGCGGCCCGGCTGGTCGCCAGGACCCTGAGCATCGCGCTGGCATCGAGCCAGTCACCGATGAGTGAAACGGCGGCGGAAACCCGCTCGCAGTTGTCCAGGACCAGCAGCGTCGGCTTCGTCGTTTCACGGCGCAGGTGCTCGCTGATGGCAACGTCCAGTGCGCGCCCGCCGCCCTGGCTCACTTCGAGCGCAGAGGCAATCGTGGTGGTCATGGTTGCCACGTCGGACGCTGCAGCCAACGACACGAATACGACGCCGCCTTCGAACTCGTCCGCGCTGTCCCACGCCGCCTGCAACGCCAGTCGCGTCTTGCCGCTGCCACCTGCACCAGTGACGGTGAGCAGGCGGATGTCATCGCGCAGCAGGAGCCCGCACAGCTCGTCCAGTTCGGCGACGCGCCCGACCAGCGAGGCGCGCGGCGCAGGCAGGCGCAGGCCGGGTTGGCGTCGGTTCAGACGTTCCGTGCGTTCCGCGTGCGAAGGTCCACTGTCCGCTTCCTGCACCAGCCGCATCGCGGGAACGTAATGTCCCTTGGGCACTTCTATGAAGACCGGGTCGCTGCTGCCGGCGCCGCGGTAGTACTCCTCGAGCTTCGCGCGCAGGCGGCGCGCATGCGTGCGCACGATGGTGTCGATGCGTGGGTCAAAATCCGTGCCGCGCCCGAATACCTCGATACCCAGCGTGTACTCCTTGAGCGCCCGGTCATCGCCCGCGAGCGAGTGCTCCACGACATAGCGCAGGAAGCGACTGAGGATGGGCGAATTGGCGAACTCGGCGCTGCCGAGCACGCGTTGCAGCTGTGCGGTCACATCCGGCGCGGATGGCACCTGGCCTTCGCAAACTGGACCGTTCATGCGCCTCCCGGAGGAACGCCGTCCGTGACATGGCAACCAACGTCGTATCGATGCTCCTCGCGCGGTGCACAGCTGTCCAGCGCCGCGCAATCGCAGGTCTCGCCAGCGTTAACGGCAAGCCCCTACCCAGCCGGCCACGCGCGGCTGTCCGGTTTCCGCGAGGGCGGAAACCGATGGCAATTAAGGCGTGTGTCTTCAGCGTGTGCGCAGTACAGCGATTACCGGCGCGACCTGCGCCTCGCGGCCCAACGCCGTACCGACGCGTTGCAGCGTCGCCGCAAGATCCTCGCCGGATTCCGCGCGCAGCGTCGCGTGGCCAACCTTGCGGCCCGCACGCGACTCCTTGCCGTAGTCATGCCAATGCCCGCCGGCTTCGCGCAGCACGACACTCGCGTCGGGCATCTCGCCGATCCAGTTGAGCATGCACGCCGTACCGACCATTCGCGTGTCACCGAGCGGTAATCCCAATACCGCCCGCAGGTGGTTCTGGAACTGGCTGGTTTCGCTGCCTTCGATGGTCCAGTGCCCGGAGTTGTGAACGCGTGGGGCAAGTTCGTTCGCCAGCAGTTCGCCATTGCGGCAGAACAGTTCCAGCGCGAACACGCCGACGTAGTCGAGCGCCTCCGCGAGTTTCTTCGCGTGGGTGAATGCGGTCTGCGCCATCGCGGCATCGACCTTCGCCGGCGCCAGGCTGGCGGAGAGCACGCCGTCGACGTGCCAGTTTTCGGTGAGTGGCCACGTGCGGAATTCGCCATCGCGGCCACGCACGGCCACCACGCTGAGCTCGCGTTCGAAGGCGACGAAGCCTTCCAGGATCAGGCCGACCGTCTGCGCCTGTGCGCCGAGTGCGTCCCACGCGGCATCGGCATCGGCCGGAGCCTTGATGCGGAACTGGCCCTTGCCGTCGTAACCCAGACGTCGGGTCTTGAGGATGCACGGCGTGCCCAGCTGCGCGACGGCCGCATCCAGTGTTTCGCGCGAAGTGATGTCGACGAAGTCCGGCACCGGGATGCCGAGCTCACGGAACAGCGTTTTTTCGGCAAGTCGATCCTGCGCGACGCCCAGCGCGCGCGGGTTCGGGAACACGGTGACGTGTTCGGTGAGCCAGTGCGCGGATTCGGCTGGGACGTTCTCGAAGTCGAACGTGGCGACATCCACCTTCGAGGCGAATTCGCCCAGCGCTTTTTCATCGCGCCAGTCGCCCACGATCAGCGGCGCGAACTGGCCGGCGCAGGCGTCGGCGACGGTGTCCATCACCAGGAAACGCAGGCCCAGCGGTGCACCGGAAAGCGCCATCATGCGGGCCAGCTGCCCGCCACCGAGGATTCCGACGGTCGTCATTGCGTGCGGCTCACTTGCGCGGATCGTCGTTGGCCATGACGTCGTCGGTCTGCTTGGCGCGGAACGCGTGCAGGGCCTGCGCAATCGCGGGGAAGTCATTGGCAAGCAACGCGGCTGCGAACAGGCCCGCGTTCGCCGCACCGGCGTTGCCAATGGCGAACGTGGCAACCGGAATCCCGGCCGGCATCTGCACGATCGACAGCAGCGAATCCATGCCGTTGAGCGCCTTGCTCTGCACCGGCACGCCCAGCACTGGCACGGCGGTCTTGGCCGCGATCATGCCCGGCAGGTGCGCGGCGCCACCGGCGCCGGCGATGATCGCGCGCAGGCCGCGACCGGCCGCCTGTTCGGCATACGAGAACAGGACATCGGGTGTGCGGTGTGCGGAAACGACGCGTACTTCGTGCGGCACGCCCAGCGCTTCGAGGCGGGCGGCGGCGTGCTGCATCGTTTCCCAGTCCGAGCGCGAGCCCATGACGATGCCGACCAGCGGATTTTCGGCGGCGGGCGTGGTGTCCCCGGAAGCTGCCATGACGGATTCCAGCGTCAAAACGGTATTCTACCGGTGGAAGTCGCCTGCCGCGACGTGGGCTGGCCGCCGGGAGCGGGCGCCATCATGGCGCGGTGTTGTTCCAGTTCCGGCCCGAGGCGGCGAACCGACGACTCCCTTCACCGCGCTCCGGCGCGACTGTCCCACTACCGCCCGCGTCACGGGCGAACCGGCCAATCCATGGATCGCAAGCTGCTCGACCTGCTCGTCTGCCCCATCACCCGCCAGCCACTCGTGCTGCTCGACAGCCGCGGCCTGCAGGCGCTGAACGCTGCCATTGCTGCGGGCGGCGTCGTCCGTGGCGACAGCGCCACGCAATCCGACGCGGTGCGCGAAGCCCTCGTCACCCGCGACCGCAAGACGCTTTACCGCGTCGACGACGGCATCCCGGTGCTGCTGGCGGAAGAAGCGATCGCCACGGCCCAGGTCGACGGCTTCCCCAGCGCATGAGTGCGCCTGCCGGGACCGCCGCCGCAAGCGAGTTCGCACCGCCGCCGGCGGACGTGATCGAAGCCGATGTCGCCCGCGCCCTGTCGGAAGACCTCGGCAGCGGCGATGTCACCGCGGCGCTGCTGCCCGACATCGCCGACAGCGCCTACGTGCTGTGCAAGGAAGACGCCGTGGTGTGCGGACGTCCGTGGTTCGACGCCTGTCACCGCGCGCTGGATCCGGATGTGCGCATCGACTGGCGCGTCGCGGAAGGCGAGCGCGTGAAAAAGGGCACGGTGCTGGCCACGCTGCAGGGCCGCGCGCGTTCACTGGTCAGTGCCGAGCGCGCTTCGC
Organism: Lysobacter fragariae; assembly: GCF_054779775.1. Taxonomy (NCBI): domain Bacteria; kingdom Pseudomonadati; phylum Pseudomonadota; class Gammaproteobacteria; order Lysobacterales; family Lysobacteraceae; genus Lysobacter; species Lysobacter fragariae. Next base: position 8,774 of record NZ_BAAGXP010000001.1, read on the forward strand.
TGAACTTCCTGCAGACCTTGTCGGGCACCGCGACAACCACCGCCAGTTATGTCGACGCCGTCGCCGGCACCGACGCGAAGATCCTCGATACACGCAAGACGATTCCCGGATTGCGCCTGGCGCAGAAGTACGCCGTGCGCGTGGGCGGCGGCGTGAACCATCGCATCGGGCTGTTCGATGCGGTGATGTTGAAGGAAAACCACGTGCGTGCCGCCGGCTCGATCACCGCGGCGATCCGCGCGGCGCGCGCGATGCACCCGGAGTTGCCGCTGATCGTTGAAGTCGAATCGATCGAGCAGTTGCTGGAGGCCCTGCACGAAGGATGCGACCGTATCCTGATCGACGATTTCGACCCGGCCATGCGCCGCGAGGCCGTCCGCATCGCGTCCGGCCCGGAATTCAACCGGCGCATCCCGCTGGAGGTCTCCGGCAGCGTCGACATGACCACGCTGCGTGCGATCGCCCAGGATGGCGTGGACTGCATTTCGATCGGCGGGCTCACCAAGCACGTGCGCGCGATCGACCTGTCGCTCAAGCTCGGACCGCCACCGATGGGCTGAGGCGCGGCCTCGATGCAGGCAAAAAAAGGGCACCGGTCGGTGCCCTTTTTCATTGCGTAACTGTCGCCGCGAATTGCCACACTTATTCAGTGCGCCACACCCCACTAAACGACCGTCACTGCAGCGAGATGGTCGCCACTGCAGCCACCACGGACACCACGACCAGGCCGATCAGCCACAAATGACTGTTGCTGCGCACCTGGGTGGTCGCCGGGCGGATGGCCTCGACCTGTTGCGGCTCCGGGCTGCCCGCGCCGACGAGACGGAAGCGCAGCTTGTCGAAGCCGATTTCGTCGCCCAGGCGGCACTTCTCGCGCACTACCCGGCGATCGTTGATGAAGGTGCCGTTGGCGGAACCCAGGTCTTCGATGATCACGCCGTCCTCGCCCGGGACCAGGCGCGCGTGCACGCGCGAGAGGCTCGGATCGTTGATGTGGATGGCGCATTCGGGCGAACGGCCGAGGGTACTTGCCCCCTCCAGCGGATAGCTGCGACCGAAGGCTCCGCCCGTGACGCCGCGAAGCACATACCTCGGCAGTACAGCACGCACGGCGGTGACGCCGGGGTCATCGTTGGCCGCGTTCGGCAGGCCCGAGGCTCCCCCCTCGGACTTGCGCGATCCCATCGCGGCGTCCATCGACGCCAGTCGCGCCAGCACATGGTCGAACTTCACGTTGTCCCCTGGACGCAACGCGATCAGGCCGTCGACCCGGCGCCCATTGACGCTGACCGTGGTGCCGTTGGGCACTTCCAGCATCACCCCCGTGGCACTCACGTGCAGCTGGCAGTGCTGCGGCAATACGCCGGGCCTGTCCAGGACGATGTTCGACTGCGGATCGGAACCGACGCGATTGACGCCCGGCCCCAGCAGGACTTGCGGGTGCTCCCCACCCGGAAAGACCAATTTCATAGTACGTAGCCCCCTCCCGGCGAACGTAGACTTGTGATGCCTATTGTGGGCCACCACTCAAGATCGATGCCAACTCTAATCCTCCTGATGATTGCGTCTGCGATGGCGTTCGCGTTCTGGAACTCCAGCCGCGCCGCCGCCGAACGCGCCGAAACCCTGGGCCGTGATGCCTGTCACATCGCCGGCGTGCAGTGGCTGGACCACAGCGTGCATGCCATCGGCCTGCGCATCTGCCGGCATGAGAACGGCCGCCTGGGTTTCGAACGCACCTTCCGCTTCGACTACTCACACGACGGCGAAGACCGCCATATCGGCCGCATGGTGTTGCGGGGCGAGAAGCTGGTGTCCTTCAGCGGACCGGTGATGCCGTCGGTGGCGCAGCTGCACTGACGGCTGCGGATCCCCAGGAAGCTCGCGACTGCGAAGTCGCCAGCCGGGGATACTAAATTGCGACTTGTCAGCGCTGCGCGCGACGCGCGCAGGCCCGGCGTCACTTCACGATGCGCAGGTGACCGCTGCGGCGCGGGGAAGGCGTCGGCGGCTCGCCACCGTCATCCGGTGCGGGATCGTCCGGGACGGCACTCAGCGGTCCGGCGACCTGTTGTTCCTCGACGGCGTCGTCGGATTGGTCGGCGCCGGCAGGCAGGGAGTCCTCCGGCAGCGCCATGCCCTGTCCGGTTTCCCGCGCGTAGATCGCCAGCACCGCTGAAACCGGCACGGATACCGAGTGGCTCACGCCGCCGAAGCGCGCGCTGAAGCGGATCACGTCGTTGGTCATCTGCAGTCCGGCGACGGCGCGTTCGGCGACGTTGAGCACGATGCGGCCGTCCTTCACCGCATGGGTCGGCACCTGGACCATGGGGCGGGTGGCATCGACCAGCAGGTGGGGCGTCATGCCGTTGTCGGCTATCCACTCGTACAGCGCCCGTAGCAGGTACGGACGGTGGCTGGTCATCGTGTTGCTGTCTTCACTCATGCCGGAAGTGTAGCGCCCTGCTGCAGCCATGAAACGCGAAAAGGCCCGGAATTCCGGGCCTCTTCGGTTGTGGGACGACGGCGGGCCATCTCAGCTACAGGGGGCGTCCCTGTCCGCCTCAGGCTGGCACGTCGCGCAGCTTGCGCTCGGCGTCGGTCAGGCTGCGGGTGAAGCCCGGGTTGCGGAAGATGCGATTGCCGTAGTCCTCGATCACCTTGCCATCCTTCGGCAGCGGCACACCCAGCGCCGGCAGGCGCCAGATGATCGGGGCCATGGCGCAATCGGCCAGGCTCATTTCCGGGTTGAGGAAGAACTTGCTCGCCTTGAACAGCGGCACCGAGGCGGTGAGCAGTTCCTTGAGTCGCTTGCGGCCGGCCTCGGCCTGGACCTTGTTGCCCAGCTGGATGGCCTGCACCTGCGGGACCCAGTCGTGCTCAAGGCGCAGCATCGCCAGGCGCAGGCGCGCGCGCGACAGCGGATCGACCGGCATCAGCGGCGGATGCGGATAACGCTCGTCCAGGTATTCGCTGACGACGCTGGCGGCGTAGAGCACCAGATCGCGTTCGACCAGCGTCGGCACCGAGTGGTAGGGGTTGAGATCGACCAGGTCTTCCGGCGGATTCTGCGGATCAACCGGAATCAGGTCGTAAGTGACACCCTTCGCCGCCAGGACCAACCGCACGCGATGACACAGCACGCAGTCGGTGGAGGAAAACAGGGTCAGGGCATTACGCATACGTGGACTAGCCGCCATCATCGATCGCTCCCGCTACACCGATCACAACTGGCGATCCTGTCCCGTTCAGGGCGGTCGCCACCATCCTTGAGACTAGCGTCACCGCCCGAAAAAGTCGCTACCCCAATGATTCGGCGGCCGGACGTCGGATACGGAACGCCCGGCACGGGGCCGGGCGTTTCGGGCAAGTCTCAGTGCACGTCCTTCCAGTATTCGGTCTTCAGCATCCAGGCAAGGAAGGTGAAGAACACGAGGAACAGGACGACCCATACCCCCATCCCTTCGCGCTTGAGGGCGGCCGGCTCACCGGCGTACTCAAGGAAGGTGGTGATGTCGCGCACGGTCTGGTCGTACTTCTCCGGCGAAACCGAACCGGGCTGGGTGATCTTCAGGCCATGGACCGGACGGTCGCCCGTCTTGGGATCCGCTTCGCCGTATTCGGCGTGCTGCAGGCCCTGCATCTGCCACAACGGGTTCGGCATCGAGGCGTTCGGGAACAGCTTGTTGTTCCAGCCCAGCGGCCGCGACTCGTCCAGGTAGAAGGACTTGAGGTACGTGTAGATCCAGTTGCTGCCGCGAACCCGCGCGATCAGGCTGAGATCCGGCGGCATCTTGCCGAACCACTTGGCCGCGTCGGCTTCCTTGAGGCTGACACCGATCTGCTCGCCGTACTTGGCGCCGGTGAAGTTGAGGTTCTGCATCACCTCTTCTTCGGTCAGGCCCAAGTCTTCGGCCATGCGCGAATAGCGCAGGTACTTGAGCGAGTGGCAGCCCGAGCAGTAGTTCATGTACAGCGCGGCGCCGCGCTGCAGCGACTGGCGGTCGCCCAGGTCGGTGCCCGACTGCATCAGGTTGCCGCCTTCGTTGGCCAGCGCCGCGGCGCTGACCAGCAGCCCCGCCACCAGGCCGGTCAGGGCACGGACGAAATTCTTCTTAGTCATGCGTCGTCACCCGTTCCGGCACCGGCTTGGTCTTGTCGATGGCCGACCACAGCGGCATCGTGATGAAGAAGGTGAAATACAGGAAGGTCAGCACGCGGCCGATGATCGTCTCGACCGGATCGGTACCCGGACCGGCGCCGATCTTGCCCAGCCACACGAAGCAGACCGCCAGCAGCGCGAGCATGCCCTTGGTCCACAGGCCGCGGTAACGCACCGACTTCACCTTGGAGCGGTCCAGCCACGGCACCAGGAACAGCACCGCGATCGCCGCGAACATCACGACAACGCCCGAGAGCTTGTGCGGGATGACGCGGAGCATCGCGTAGTACGGGGTGTAGTACCACACCGGCTTGATGTGCTCCGGGGTCACCAGGCGGTTGGCCTCGGTGAAGTTGTCGTGCTCGAGGAACCAGCCACCGAACGCAGGCGCGAAGAAGATGATGAACGCCGCGATCACCAGGAAGCCGCCCACGTAGAAGGTGTCCTTCACCGTGTAGTACGGGTGGAACGGAATGCCGTCGGCGGGCTTGTTGGCGTCCCAGCGGTTGCCCTTCGGGCCCTTCTTGATCTCGACGCCGTCGGGGTTGTTCGACCCGACTTCATGCAGCGCGCCGATATGCAGGACGACCAGCAGCAGCAGTACCAGCGGCAGCGCGATCACGTGCAGGGCGAAGAAGCGGTTCAGCGTCGCGTCGCCGGGCAGGTAGTCGCCCATGATCCATTCGGTCAGGCCGTTGCCGATGACCGGGATCGCGCCGAACAGCGAGATGATCACCTTGGCGCCCCAGAACGACATCTGGCCCCACGGCAGCACGTAGCCCATGAAGGCTTCGGCCATCAGCACGAGGTAGATGAGCATGCCCAGGATCCACACCAGTTCGCGCGGCTTCTTGTACGAGCCGTACATCAGGCCGCGGAACATGTGGATGTACACGACGATGAAGAACATCGACGCGCCAGTGGAGTGCATGTAGCGGATCAGCCAGCCCCATTCGACGTCGCGCATGATGTATTCGACCGAAGCGAAGGCTTCGGTTGCGCTGGGCTTGAAGTGCATCGTCAGGAAGATGCCGGTCAGGATCTGGTTGGCCAGGACCACGATCGACAGCACACCGAAGATGTACCAGAAGTTGAAATTCTTCGGCGCGTAGTACTCGGTCATGTGCTTGCGATAGACCGGCATCATTGCCGGCGCACGCTCGTTGACCCAGTCCATCACGCCACAGGCGGCACGAGTGATGATGTTCGCCATGGCTTACGCAGCTCCCTTCGGGTCGACACCGATGACGATCGTGGTGTCGTTTTCGTAGTAGTGCGGCGGGACCTTGAGATTGGTCGGCGCAGGCACGCCCTGGAACACGCGACCGGCCATGTCGAAGCGCGACTTGTGGCAGGGGCAGAAGTAGCCACCCTTCCATTCCGGATCGAACGGCTCGGGGCGGATCTCAGCCTTCAGTTCCGGCGAGCAGCCCAGATGGGTGCACAGGCCGACCAGCACGGAGATTTCCGGCTTGATCGAGCGCAGTTCCGGGCTGGCCTTCTTGATGTAGGCCGGCTGCTGGTCCGCGTTGTCCGACTTGGGATCGCGCAGGCGATTGTCCAGCGTCGGCAGCGCATCGAGGATCGCCTTGGAGCGCTTCACGATCCAGATCGGCTGACCGCGCCATTCCTGGATCATGCGCTGGCCTTCCACCAGGCCAGTGATGTCGACCGTGATCGGAGCACCGGCCAGCTTGGCCCGGGCACTCGGATTCCACGATTTGATGAACGGTACCGCCGCAAAACCCGCCCCGACTGCACCGACCACAGCTGTGGTCGCGGTCAGGAAACGGCGGCGGCCCTGATTGGCAGGGCTGTCCCCTTGGTTGGCCATCCGGCACTCCGTGAAGCTTGAAAAACGAAGTTCACCGCATAGCCATGCGCCCTGGGGCGACGACTAGCGGCTCAAAAAGACGGCGAAGTGTAACGGAACGGTGAATGACCCGACAATCCGGCCAGGTCGGGGAATCGGGACATCGGCCATGGTTTGGCACGGATCTGACGCCGGATCAGGCGTTCGTGTCGGGATTGAACAGGTCAGGACGGGTTCCGCGGCCTTCGACAGACCGGAAAATCGCAGCGGAGTCAGCGCGAACCCGAAGCCCCACCCGCGCTGGCCACCGAAGTGGCGCCGCGATAACGCTCGGCCAGCACGGCCACACGCTGTACGTAGCGCTGGGTCTCGGAGTACGGGGGAACGCCCTTGTACTTGTCGACCGCGCCTTCACCGGCGTTGTAGCCGGCGGCAGCCAGTTTCAGGTCGCCGTTGAAGCGCTTGAGCAACCAGCTCAGGTACTGCACGCCGCCGCGGATGTTCTGGGCGGGGTCAAAGGCATTGGCGACGCCGAATCGCCGCGCCGTGGCCGGCATCAGCTGCATGAGGCCCTGGGCACCCACGCGCGACAGCGCGCCGGGGTTGTAGGACGACTCGGCATGGATGATGGCGCGCACGATCGCTTCCTCGACCCCGAACTGGGCCGCGGCAGCAGCGATTTCGGAACTGTAGGCGGCCGTATTCAGCTTGAGCTTGCCGAAGTTGACTCCCGGCAACGCACCGCATGCGTAACAGTTCTCGATCTGGAAGATCGGGAAATCGACCCGCGTCACCTTGACGTTGGCCACGCCCTTGGGCCGGATGTTGCTGTAATTCCGCACACCCCTGGCATCGATGTACGAATAGGTCAGCGTCGACCCCATGCGGACGAACTTTGCCTTCATGGGGGCGTTGCCAGCCGGCGCCACCTGGGCCGGGGAACCAGCAACCGTCATGGCAGGCGTCGCGTTACCGACAGCCGGACGTGCCGGTGCCGGCGCGGCCTTCGCGGCCTGATAATTGATGACCGAGCACTTGGCGTGCGGAACCGGCTTGCTCGAATACGCCCGACTCCCGTCGGCGCTCTCGCAGCGGTAAAGAGAACCCGCCCACGCTGGCGTCGATGCCAGCGCGCAAAGCGTGATCAGAATTCCCCTGGTCCCCTTCATGGGCGCGACTATCCCCCCATTCGAAATGCTTTACAAGCCATTGATTTGTATGAACGCGACCGGCGTCAACTTTGTGCCGGGGCCAAAAAATCCGGCCATCCACACCTGGCGGGAACGGGCTCGACGGACCACAACGGCCAGCGGCCGCCCTTACAATTGCGCCCCCGGCGCGGAGTAACCGCCGCCCTCCCGGAACACGACCGATGACCGACACCCTCGCCGCCCCTGCGGCCCTCCCCGTTGCCCAGCCCGCCGAGGGCAAGCCCGCCGACGCCCTGGCTTCGGCGAAGAAACCTGCTTCCGGCAAGCTCTTCATCGAGACCCACGGTTGCCAGATGAACGAGTACGACTCGGCCAAGATGGCCGACGTGCTCGCCGCCAGCGACGGGCTCGAACTGACCACGAACGTCGAGGAAGCCGACGTCATCCTGATCAACACCTGCTCGATCCGCGAGAAGGCGCAGGAGAAGGTGTTCAGCCGGCTCGGCCGCTGGAGATTGCTCAAGGAGAGCGGGCTCAAGCAGGGTGGCAAACCAGTCGTTATCGGCGTCGGCGGCTGCGTGGCCTCGCAGGAAGGCGAGGCGATCATCAAGCGCGCGCCGTACGTCGACCTGGTCTTCGGTCCGCAGACCCTGCACAGGCTCCCCGAGCTGATCCAGGCCAAGCGCGACACCGGCAAGCCGCAGGTCGACATCAGCTTCCCCGAGATCGAGAAGTTCGACCGCCTGCCCGAGCCGCGCGCCGAAGGCCCCAGCGCCTTCGTTTCCATCATGGAAGGCTGCAGCAAGTACTGCTCGTTCTGCGTGGTGCCCTACACCCGCGGCGAGGAGATCAGCCGTCCGTTCGAGGACGTGCTGGTCGAAGTCGCCGATCTTGCCGCGCAGGGCGTGCGCGAGATCAACCTGCTCGGCCAGAACGTCAATGCCTACCGCGGCCGTATTGCGCCTGCTGGGAACACCGCTCCTGCGGAAAACGGTGGCAACGGCGAAGTCGCGGACCTCGGCCTGCTGATCCGCGCCATCGCCGAAATCGAAGGCATCGGCCGCATCCGCTTCACCACCTCGCATCCGCTCGAGTTTTCCGACTCGCTGGTCGAGGCCTATCGCGACGTACCCAAGCTCGCCAACTTCCTGCACCTGCCCGTGCAGGCCGGCAGCGACCGCGTGCTCGCCGCGATGAAGCGCGGCTACACCGCGCTGGAGTTCAAGCAGAAGATCCGCAAGCTGCGCGCGGTGCGTCCGGACATTTCGATTTCCTCGGACTTCATCGTCGGCTTCCCGGGCGAAAGCGATGCCGATTTCGAGAAGACGATGAAGCTGATCGAGGACGTGGGCTTCGACCAGTCGTTCTCCTTTATCTACTCGCGCCGGCCCGGCACGCCGGCCGCGGACCTCGAGGACACCGTCAGCAGCGAGGAAAAGCACGCGCGACTTTCTCGCCTGCAGGCCGCGATCAACACCAAGGCGCGCGCAATCAGCGACGCCATGGTCGGCAGCGTGCAGCGCGTACTGGTCGAGGGCCCGTCGAAGAAGGACCCGAACGAGCTCACCGGCAAGACCGAGAACATGCGTTCGGTGAATTTCACCGGCCATCCGCGCCTGGTGGGCCAGTTCGTTGATATCGTCATCACGCAGGCCATGAGCAATTCGCTGCGTGGCCGCGTGGCGACGACCAACGAGGAGATGCCTGCATGAGCAATCCGTTTATCGCGCGAGGCCACCCGAGGCGCTTCCTCGCCGCGGCAATCTGGGACTTCGTGATCGCCGCCGCCACCGGCGCGATGTGGCTCAAGCTGATTCCGTTCGACCACCCGTGGCTGCACCAGATTCCGGAATGGGTGTGGCCCGCCGCGACGGCATTCTTCGTCGCCTATGGGCTGTGGGCGTTGTGGTTGCACATGCGCGAGAAGAACAAGCGCTAGCGCCGGCAAAGCGCCCCGACACACCTGTCATGCGCGACCTTGATATCCGCCAGATAGGCGCCGACGAGTTCCCGCGCGCGTGGCCAATCTTCCGGGACGTCATCGCCGGCGCAGACACCTACAGCTACCCGCCCGACCTGGACATGGAAGCGGCGTGCGCGATGTGGACCACGCCACCCAGCCGCTGCTTTGTCGCCGAATGCGACGGCGAGGCCGTCGGGCTGTACATGCTGCGCCCTAACCAGCCCGGCCTGGGCAACCACGTGGCCAACGCCGGTTACATGGTGTCGCCGCGCGCCCGCGGCCTGGGCGTGGCATCGGCGATGTGTGCGCACTCACTGGATGAGGCGCGGCGTTGTGGCTTCACCGCGATGCAGTTCAACTTCGTCGTCAGCAGCAACCAGGGCGCCATTCGCCTGTGGCAGAAGCATGGCTTCGCCATCGTGGGGACGATTCCGGATGCATTCCGGCACGCAACGCTGGGACCGACGGACGTGCATGTGATGCACCGCACATTGTGACTGCCCTGCGCCCGCGACCTTGCCGGCTCGTCAATCCAGCCGCTTGCGGAACCGGCTGATCGCCAGCGTCATCATCACTGTCGTGAAAACCAGCAGCGCCAGAACGTCCGGCCACAGCTCGGGCAGGCTGGCGCCGCGCAGCATGATCCCGCGGATCAGGCGCAGGAAATGCGTGAGCGGCAACAGCTCGGCGATCCACTGGATGACGCGCGGCATCCCCGCGAACGGGAACATGAAGCCCGACAGCAGGATCGACGGCAGGAACACGAAGAAGGTCATCTGCATCGCCTGGAACTGCGACTTCGCCTTGGTCGAGATCAGCAGGCCGAGCGTGAGGTTGGCCAGGATCAGCAGCACCGCGGCGAGGTAGACATCCAGCGCGCTGCCGCGGATCGGTACTTTGAACAGGGTAAGCCCCAGCGCCAGCACGACCGTGGTCTGGACCAGGCCGATCGCCGCGTACGGCAGCACCTTGCCGATCATCAACTCGCTGCGACTCAACGGCGTGGCAATGAGCAGTTCCATGTTGCCGCGTTCGCGCTCGCGGACGATGGCAACGCCAGTGAACAGCACCATCGTCATCGTCAGGATCACGCCGATCAGGCCGGGGACGATGTTCACCGCCGAGCGTCGTTCGGGGTTGTAGAAGCTGACGACACTGATCGGTTGACGTGTGGTGTCGCGCGCACCGGTTTGTTGCGCGACATAGCCCGCACTGTCCAGCGGCATCTGCGCCAGCTGGATCGCCGCGCTCTGCACGACGGTGTCGCTGCCGTCGACCAGCACCTGCACGGCTTCCCGGCCTTCGGCGCGGCGACGCTCGAAGTCCGGCGGTACCACCACCCCGACACTGATCTCGCCGCGCCGCAGGAGCTCCATCAGTTCCTGCGGCGTGTTCGCGTCGACTGTCGGGCGGATCACGCCGGTGGCAAGCATGTCCATCACCAGCGCACGCGAGGCCGTGGTGCCCGCCTGGTCGGCGATTCCGGCAGACAGCCCGCGCAGGTTGAGGTTGATCGCGTAGCCGAACAGCACCAGCTGCATCACCGGAATGCCGACGATCATCGCCAGCGTGATGCGGTCGCGGCGCATCTGCCGAAGCTCCTTGACGATGATGGCGCCGAGGCGACGGAAGTTCATGCAGCGCGCTCCCGATCGAGCGCCGGGTCGCGGCCGCGCGTGGCGGCGACGAAGACGTCCTCGAGGTTCGGCGCAACGGTTTCGACATCGGCCTGCAGGCTCGCGGCCGCCAGCGCCGAACGCAGCCGCGATGCGGCTTCACCGTTGGCCTGCGTCAGGACGCGCAGTGTGTTGCCGATCTGCGCGACGCTCAGCACGCCGGGTTGCGCCATCAGCACTGCGTGGGCGCGACGCGGTTGCGCGGCATGCACGGCCAGCGTGCGGCCGGCCAGCGCAGCCGCCAGCTCACCCGGCGCGCCGTCGGCCACCAGGACGCCGCGGTCGAGGATCGCCAGGCGATGGCAGCGTTCGGCTTCGTCCATGTAGTGGGTGGACACCAGGATGGTCGTGCCGGCGTCGGCGAGTTCGAAGAGTTTTTCCCAGAAGTCGCGTCGCGATTCCGGATCGACCGCGCTGGTGGGCTCGTCCAGGAACAGCAGTTCCGGCTGGTGGATCACCGCACCGGCCAATGCAAGTCGCTGCTTCTGGCCGCCGCTCATGGTGCCGGCGAGCTGCTTCTGGCGATCCTCGAAGTGATAGTGCGCCACCAGCTCGTCGATGCGACGCGCAGCCTGCGCTTTCGGGATGTCCTGCACGGCCGCAAGGAACTCGAGGTTCTCGCGCACGGACAGGTCCTCGAACAGCGAGAACCGTTGCGTCATGTAACCGATGCGGCGACGCAGTTCCTCGGACTGCTCGGGAATGCGCAGGCCCAGCACTTCGATGTCGCCCGCGGTCGGCGCCAGCAGGCCGCAGAGCATGCGGATGGTGGTGGTCTTGCCCGAACCGTTGGGGCCAAGGAACCCGTAGACGTGCGCGCGGCTGACGCTGAGATCGACATGGTCGACCGCGGCCAGGTCGCCGAAGCGCTTGGTCAGCCCGCGCGCCCGGATGGCGAGCGGCGTTGACGATGCCGGTGCGGCATCCGGTGCAGTTTCATGCGCACTCACCGCTCGAACTCCACGCGCACCGGCAATCCCGCGGGGAGATCACGCGCGCCTTCGCCGTAAAGTGCTACTTCCGCCAGGTAGCTCAGCCGCGCCGCGTCCTTGCCGATCAATGCGTAGTACGGCGTGAACGAGGGCTCGCTGCGGATCATCCGCACCTTGCCGGCGATGCTGCCTTCGTGGCCGTCGATGAAGATCCGCGCACCCTGCCCCACTTTCACGTTGGTGCGGAGGGTTTCGGGCACGTAGATGCGCGCGTACGGCGCGTCGCCAACAAGCAGCACCGCGAGTGGCGCGCCAAGCGGTGCCTGGTCGCCGAGACGATAGGGCAACGCGTCCACGCGTCCGGCGCGCGGTGCGACGACGTCGAGCTTTTCCAGATTCACTTGCTGCGCGGCAGCCTGCGCCTGCGCGGCGCGCGCGGCGGCTTCGCCCTGCGCGATGCGTTCGCTGCGGGTGCCGTGTTCGAGTTCGAGCAATGCCGCCTGCGCGGCACGCGCCTGCGCGTCCGCACTGCCGGCTGCGGCGCGAGCGCGATCGACATCGGCTGCAGCCACCAGCTTGCGTGCGCCCAATGGCTGCAGGCGTGCGTAGTAGGCGCGAGCGTCGCGTGCCTGCGCCTGCGCGGCGGCGAGTTGCGCACGCGCCTGCGCGATGGCTTCGCGACGTGGGCCGGCTTCGAGTTCGCTGAGGGCGTCGCGCTGGCGTTGCGCCTCGGCCTGCGCAGCCTGAGTAACCGCCTGCGTGCGCGTGGCTTCGAGCCTGAGCAGTCGCTGCCCAGCGGCGACCGACTCGCCTTCATGCACGCTGATTTCCACGATGCGTTCGGCGGCGGGCGCAGGCAGCGTGATGCGGTCGTATTCCAGCGTGCCCAGCGCCTGCGGCGTGTCCTTGCCGCACGCAGCGAGCGCCAGGGTCGCCATGAGGGTCGCTGCCAATACCGGGAATGCGGGGCGCGTGCGCTTCATGCGGGGTCCTTCGTCGGGTTGGGCGACAACGCCAGTCCGCGATCCAGCAACGCGATGGTGTGGTCGCACAGCGTGGTGGCGTCGATATCGCGGGCATCGAAGATCCGTCGCCACACCGGCGCGCCAGCGGCGGGGAACAGCGTCAGTCCGATCAGCGAGATGACCAGCAGGCGCGGGTCGAGGTCCGGGTTGAGCTGCCCGCCCGCCTGCGCCTTCGCGAAGCGTTCGGCCAGCACCAGCGGCATCTGCGGAGCGAGACGGCTAAGCACCAGTTCGCGCAGCGCACCGCCTTCGCACAGCACTTCGCGCACCCACAGCGCAGGCAGCCACGGGTGCGACGCGATGGTTTCGCCCATGCCGCGAACGAAGCCGCCCACCAGCCCGGCGACATCCTCGCCACTGCCGAGGACCGAATCGCGCACCAGCGCGAAGGCCGGCATCAGCCGCTCCTCCACCAGCGCGGCGACCAACTGCTCCTTGTCGCCGAAGTAGTAGTGGAGCAATGCGGGCGTGACGTGCGCCTCGGCGGCGATGGCGCGGAGCGAAGTCGCCGCGACGCCCTGCCGGACCGCGCAGGCGATGGTGGCGTCCAGCACCCGCGAACGCAGGTCGGGGCCGTCGCCGGTGGGGCGGCCGGGCGTGCGGCCTGCGGGGCGGGCGCGGCGGGTGCCGGTGGACGCCGCGACAATTTTCTTCCGGGGCTTGGGGGTACGGGCGGGAGCCATGGCGCATTAATTAATTCAATGATCAATTATTTGCAAGCGCGAGGCGACGAATGGAAGACCACAACTGCCCGAGGCGCGGCAACCGGAATCAGACAGCCCGCAAATGTCGACCCCGCGTCCCGACGCGATGCGGTCGCGCCCCGGGCCCCGACCGAACCCGAACCCGAACCCGATTCACAGCCACCCGCCCCAACCCTCTGGCGCGGCCGCTCCACTTCGCCGATCCTCGCGCGCCACCTCCCACGGCACGCGAGCCACCCCATGCGCTACCCGGCCACCCCGCCTCCCAACGACGCACCGCTGCCCTTCGGCAAGCGGATGGGGTGGGTGCTGGCCTTCCTCACCGCCGTCACCGCGCTGTACCTGGGCAGCAACTTCCATCCGTTGCGAGCGCCGCAGCCATTGCCGCTGACCATTGTCGACACCGCGATCGGTTGGCACGCCTGGACCATCTGGCCGTACTGGCTGTTGCTGGTGATCGCTCCGGGCTTCCTGCTTTCGATCAGCAACCGTCGCCTGCTGCTTGCAACGATGGGCACCTACTCGCTGGCGCTAGGTTGCGATGCACTGGTGTGGCTGGCGTGGCCGACGGTGCTGCCACGGCATGTCCTTCCCGTCGATCTGGACGCCGCCACCGCAGGCGCCTGGCAGTTGCTCTATTTCCTCGACGGCTCCAACAACTGCTTCCCTTCGGCGCACATCACCGCACCCATCGTCACGCTCGCCGGCTGTGCCATGCAGCGTCCCGCGGCGGGCCGTTGGGGATGGCCGCTGATCGCCGTGCTGGCGCCAAGCGTGGTGAGTACCGGGCAGCACTACGCATGGGATGTACTGGGTGGCGCAGCGACCGCGGCGATGGCGTTGTGGCTGATGCGGGATCGGATGCGTCGCGCCGCCTCACATTGAGTTCGTTCGCGCTGAGCGCGCACCGCGCCAGCGGACGCCACGACTTCGGCAGCCGCATCGCGAGCAGGTTTCGAGCGTTTTTCAGGCCACGCTTGTGATTGCTCCGAGGATGGGCGTTGCGAGACTTCGCGACCGCCTTCGCGAGCACTCTTTGCGAAATCCGGCGCACAGGCGCAAGCTTTCTCCCCCTCATCACTGATGCCGCGAAGACAGCCCCCGATGGCTTCACGCACCGTTTCCGAATTCGCCCTGGATCCGCCGCAGGCCGAACGCCTGGCCAACCTCAGCGGTCCGTTCGACAGCCACCTGCGCATGATCGAACTGCGGCTGGGCGTGGAGATCGCCAACCGCGGCAACATCTTCCGGATCGACGGCCCGCTCGCTGCGGTTGGCAAGGCGGAAAAGCTGCTGCGCGAGCTCTGGAACGACGCCAGCGAAACCACGCTGAGCGAGCCCGACATCCACCTCAAGCTCACCGAATTCGACGCCGACGCGATCGTTGCCAACGACATCGACCCGCAGGAAGTCGCCATCCGGGTCAAGCGCGGCACGCTGCGCGCACGCGGCGCCAACCAGGCGAAGTACCTGCACGCGATCGCCACCAGCGACATCAATTTCGGCATCGGCCCGGCCGGCACCGGCAAGACCTTCCTGGCCGTGGCGATGGCGGTCGAGGCACTGAACGAAGGTCGCGTGCAGCGGCTGATCCTGGTACGGCCGGCGGTGGAAGCCGGCGAGAAGCTCGGCTTCCTGCCCGGCGACCTCTCGCAGAAGGTCGACCCCTACCTGCGCCCGCTCTACGACGCGTTGTACGAAATGCTGGGCGTCGAGAAGGTGGTAAAGCTGCTGGAAAAGAACGTCATCGAGATCGCGCCGCTGGCCTACATGCGCGGACGCACGCTTAACGATGCCTATGTGATCCTTGATGAAGCACAGAACACCACCATCGAGCAGATGAAGATGTTCCTCACCCGCATTGGTTTTGGCAGCACCGCGGTGGTGACCGGCGACATGACCCAGGTCGATCTGCCCAAGCACCAGAAGTCCGGCCTGAAGGACGCGCTGGAAGTGCTCCACAACGTCAACGGCATCAGCTTCACGTTCTTCGAGTCGCGAGACGTGGTGCGCCACCCGCTGGTCGCACGCATCGTCAATGCCTACGACGCACGTGACGCTGGCGACGCGCAATCGGGGCCTTCGGCCTGAGCTTCACGGACCTCGGCACCACGACACAGCCGCACGAAACGAACCCACGAAACAGCCCTCACGGCACGACCCATGACACGGAGCGACAAATGACTGTTGGCCCGGTACGCCTTGATGTAAGTGTCAGCTATGCGGTTGCGCGCACCGGCGTGCCCTCGGCGGTGAGCTTCCGCAAATGGGTGGCCGCCGCGCTGAACAGCCGCATCCGCGAGGCGGACCTCGCGATCCGCATCGTCGGCAGCAAGGAAGGCCGCTCGCTCAACCGCCACTATCGCGGCAAGGACTATGCGACCAACGTGCTCAGCTTCCCCGCGGAATTGCCCGAAGGCCTGCCGAAGGGCGTGACGCTGCCGCTGCTCGGCGACCTGGTCATCTGCGCACCGGTCGTCGCCCGCGAGGCGAAGGAGCAGAAGAAGCAGCTGCTCGCCCACTACGCGCACCTGACCGTGCACGGCGCCCTGCACCTGCTGGGCTGGGACCACGAGAACGAAGTCGACGCCATCTGCATGGAGCAGCTGGAGCGCGAGATCCTGGCCGGGCTGGGGATCGAGGACCCTTACCTGATCGCCTGACAGGCGACAGCAACCGCCTGCGGACCGCCCGCTTCGGGCGGCCTCCCGCCTGCCCAGCCGTTCACGCCGTCATCGCCTCCGCGCTAGACTGCCGCCCATCCGCCCTTCCCCCCGGGCGTTGCCGAAACACCCATGTCCGAGGACGACAGTAGTACCCCGCAGGAACCCCACGAAAAGCGGCGCGGCTGGCTGGAACGCATCAGCACGATGCTCTCCGGCGAGCCCAGCACCCGCGAAGACCTGGTAGAGCTGCTGCGCGATGCCCAGGCCGACGGCCTGATCGCCGCAGACACGCTGCGGATGATGGAAGGCGCGATCGCCGTATCCGACCTCACCGTCGGCGACGTCATGATCCCGCGCGGCCAGATGGTCGCGCTCCCCGCCGATGGCAAGTTCCTGGACCTGATGAAGGCCGTGGTCGAATCCGGCCACTCGCGCTTCCCGGTGCATGGCGAGGACCGGGACGAAATCCTCGGCATCCTGCTAGCCAAGGATCTGCTGCGCGGCGTGGTCGCCGACGACGGTCCGGGCAGCATCCACGCATTGCTGCGCCCGGCAGTACTGATTCCCGAATCCAAGCGCCTCAACGTGCTGCTGCGCGAGTTCCGCCAGTCGCGCAACCACATGGCGATCGTGATCGACGAACACGGCGGCGTCGCCGGCCTGGTCACGATCGAGGACGTGCTCGAACAGATCGTCGGCGAGATCGACGATGAGCACGACGAAGCCGAGGACACCCAGGCGTTGATCGCCGCGCAGGCCGACGGCCTGTTCGTGGTTGATGCACTCACGCCGATCGCCGACTTCAACGACCGTTTCGACGCCGAGTTCAACGACGACGAATACGACACCATCGGCGGGCTGGTCACCGCGGCCATCGGCCACCTGCCGGAAGCCGGCGAGGAACTCACCCTGGGCCGCTTCGTCTTCCGCGTCTCCACCGCCGATGCACGGCGCGTGCACGCGTTCCACGTCGACGTGATGGGCGATGCGTAACGCCCGCGCTGCCACGCGCAGCGATGACGTACGCAACACCTTCTCCCCCGCCAGGCTGGGGCGAAGGCTGTCGACGACAGTGCCCGTGCTGCTCACCTGCATGCTGTGGCTGGCACCCCTGTGCGCTTTCGCGCGGGTTGGGGTCGGTGCCGTCAGCGCGACGCCCCCTTCCCCGACCACGGATGCCTCTGCCCCGCGCATCGGCATCGCGGTGATGCAGCCGGGCGAGATCTTCTGGGAACGTTTTGGCCACGACGCCATCCTGGTCGTCGACCCGGCGACCGGCGCGGCCACGTCGTACAACTTCGGTTTCTTCGATCCATCCGATCCGGATTTCGTGTCGCGCTTCGTGCGCGGCGACATGCGCTACCGACTTGCCGCACTGCCGTTCGACGACGACCTCTACCAGTACCGCGAGGAAGGCCGCGGCGTCGTGGTCAACTGGCTGGACCTGGATCCGTCGCAATCGCGCGAGCTCGCTGCCGCGCTCGCCACCAACGCGCTGCCGCAGAACGCGTTCTATCGCTACGACTACTTCAAGGACAACTGCTCCACCCGGGTGCGCGATGCGATCGACCGCGTGCTGCAGGGCGGATTGCGCAAGCAGGTCGAAGGCCGCTCGCAGGGACTGACCTGGCGCAGCGAGGCCGTGCGCCTGGCATCGCCCGCGCCGTGGATGTGGCTGGCCTTTGACATCGGGCTGGGCCCGCAGGCGGACGCGCCGATGACGCTGTGGGAAGAAGCCTACGTGCCGCGCCGGCTATCCGACAGCATGCGCGAAGCGAAGAACAGCCATGGCCGTCCGCTGGTGATGTCGCAAGAGGACGTGCTGCCGCATCGCATCGCGCCGGAACCGCAGGAGCAACCTCTGCGCTGGTGGCTGTGGGGGCTGTGGGGAATAGCGCTGGCGATCGGTGGCGCGTGGCAGGGGTCGCGCCGCCCGCGCGCGCTGGCGCTGGTCGCATCGGGATTCTGGCTGCTGTCCGGCGTGCTGGGCGCGGTCATGCTGTTCCTGTGGTTCGGCACCGCCCACACGATGGGCTGGGGCAACCACAACCTGTTCCTGCTCAACCCGCTGGCATGGGCGGCGTTGCCGGGCGCGTGGCAGGTGCTGCGCGGACGCGCGGGCGGCCCGTGGTTCGGGCGCATCGTGCTGGCGATCGCGCTGGTCGCGGCGGCCGGCCTGTTCACGCACTGGATCGCGGCGGCGCCGCAGCGCAACGTACACTGGATCGTGCTGCTGTTGCCGGTGCATGTGGCGCTGGCCTGGACCTTCCGCGGCCAGACCCTTCGAGCGGGGGCCCTCCGCGGCACGACGCGGTAGGCCCGGCACGGAAAAGCCTTGGTGGTCGCGGCGACTTGCCGCGGTCGCACGCGACGGGCACGATCGCGGCATGAAAGATGCTGCCCTGCCCCAATGCGTCGTCAACTGCTGCGCCTACGACCGCGATGGCAGGCGCATCGACGTCAGCCTCGACGCGATCAGCGACGTGCTCGCCGTCGATGACGGCAGCTTCGTCTGGGTCGGATTGTACGAACCGGACGAATCCATCCTCGACAAGCTGCAGGAAGAGTTCAACCTGCACGACCTCGCCGTGGAGGATGCACACAACGCGCACCAACGCCCCAAGGTCGAGGCCTACGGCAATTCGCTGTTCGTCGCCCTGCACACCGCTCAGAGCGTGGACAGCCGCATCCGCTTCGGCGAGACGCATGTCTTCATCGGCCCGCGTTACCTGGTAACGGTGCGCCACGGCGCATCGAGCAGCTACGCCCCCGCCCGTGCGCGCATGGAGCGCGAACCCGACCTGCTGCGCCATGGCCCCAGCGCCGGCCTGTACGCCGTGCTGGACATGGTCGTCGACAACTACACGCCGATCGTCGACGAGTTCAGCCATGAACTGAACGAACTCGAGCACGACGTGTTCGCCGAGGACTTCCGCAAGGGCACGGTGCAGAAGCTCTACGACCTCAAGCGCGAACTCACCCGCCTGCGCATCGCGGTGTCGCCGCTGCAGGACATCCTCGGCCAGCTGGCGCGCACGCGCACCGGGCTGATCGACGAGGAAATGCAGCTGTACATGCGCGACGTGCTCGACCATGCCGTACGCATCAACGAGACCACCGACACGCTGCGCGAGATGCTGACTGCGGCGATGACGGTGAACCTGTCGCTGGTGACGGTGCAGCAGGGCGAGACGGTGAAGCGCCTGGGCGCCTGGGCGGCACTGCTCGCCGCACCGACCCTGCTGACCAGCTGGTACGGCATGAACTTCACCCACATGCCGGAGTTGGACGGGCGCTACAGCTACTGGATCCTGATCGGTACGACGGCGGCGGTCTGCGTGGTGCTGTACGCGATGTTCAAGCGGGCGAAGTGGCTCTAGCAACACGCGGCATCCAGCTCGTATCGCGACCGGACCAGTGAAATTTCCCTGGTCATCACCATCGGGGTGAGTGACCAGGAGCCCACCCACGGTCGCCCGATCGCTCCGAAGCTGCTCCAAACCCTGACGAAATCGCCCTGAAGCTGCATCCCGTCCAGATCGGATAGGAATACCGCATCGCGGCCACAGGCAGCATTGACCTGCGCCCTCCCCCGGGCGACGCTTCGCGCTTCCTCCGGAGGGACGTCATGCAGCGGATTTCCTCGAACGCGACCTGGGCCAACAAGGTCATCTGGGCCCTGCTCACCGTACTGGCCACCGTTTCGCTGGGCACGCTCGCCCTGCAGCGCGGTGAGTCGGTCAGCGCGATGTGGCTGGTCGCCGCGGCGGTGTCGGTGTTCGCCATCGCTTACCGCTTCTACGGACGCTACATCGCGACGAAGGCGCTCGGCGTGGACGCCACGCGCGCAACGCCCGCGTGGCGCCGCAACGACGGGCTGGACTACGTCCCCACCGAACGCAGCGTGCTCTTCGGACACCATTTCGCCGCGATCGCGGGCGCAGGCCCACTGGTGGGCCCGGTGCTGGCGGCGCAGATGGGCTACCTGCCCGGCACATTGTGGATCCTTGCCGGCGTGGTGCTGGCCGGTGCGGTGCAGGACACGCTGGTGCTGTTCTTCTCCACGCGCCGCGACGGCCGTTCGTTGGGCGAAATGATCCGCGCCGAAATGGGCGACGCCGCAGGCGTCACCGCGATGGTGGGCATCCTCGCGATCATGGTGATCCTGCTCGCGGTGCTGGCGCTGGTGGTGGTCAAGGCACTGGCGCAGAGTCCGTGGGGCACGTTCACCGTGGCGATGACGGTACCCATCGCGCTGGTGATGGGGTTGTACCTGCGTTTCTTCCGCCCGGGCCGGATCCTCGAGGTCTCGCTGATCGGACTGACGCTGCTATTGGTGTCTATCTGGCTCGGTGGCCAGGTCGCGGCCAGTGCGTCGTGGTCGGATGTATTTCACCTTGAAGCAACCACGCTGGCCTGGGCGTTGATCGGCTATGGCTTCATCGCCGCGGTACTGCCGGTGTGGCTGCTGCTGGCACCGCGCGATTACCTGTCCACCTTCCTGAAGATCGGCACGGTGGCGCTGCTGGCCGTCGCGATCGTGTTCGCGATGCCGCACCTGCAGATGCCCGCTATCACGCGGTTCGTCGACGGCACCGGACCGGTGTTCAGCGGAAAACTCTTCCCGTTCCTGTTCATCACCATCGCCTGCGGTGCGGTGTCCGGTTTCCATGCGCTGGTGAGTTCGGGCACCACGCCGAAGATGGTCGCGAACGAATCACACATCCAGCTGCTTGGCTACGGCGGCATGCTGATGGAAGCCTTCGTCGCGGTGATGGCGCTGGTCGCCGCCTGCGTGCTGCATCCGGGCGTGTACTTCGCGATGAACGCGCCGGCCGCGCTGATCGGCACCACTGCCGAATCCGCCGCCGTCGCCATCTCGAACTGGGGCTTCGTCATCACTCCCGACGTGCTGGCCCTGACGGCGAAGGAAATCGGCGAGGAAACCATCCTTTCGCGCAGCGGTGGCGCACCGACGCTGGCGGTGGGCATGGCGCAGATCCTGCACGGACTGGTCGGCGGCAGCGGCATGAAGGCGTTCTGGTACCACTACGCGATCCTGTTCGAAGCGCTGTTCATCCTCACCACGCTCGACGCCGGCACGCGCGTGGCGCGCTTCATGATCCAGGACCTGCTGGGCATGGCGCACGCGCCACTGGCGCGCACCGAGAACTGGGTGGCGAACCTGCTGTGCACCGGGCTGGCCGTGGCTGGCTGGGGCTGGTTCCTCTACCAGGGCGTGGTGGACCCGCTGGGCGGCGTCAACACGCTGTGGCCGTTGTTCGGCATCGCCAACCAGATGCTCGCCGGCATGGCGCTGGTGTTCTGCTGCGTGGTCATGGTGAAGATGAAGCGGGAGAAGTACCTGTGGATTCCCGCGCTGCCCACCGCGTGGCTGCTGCTGTGCACGCTCACCGCGGGCTGGCAGAAGATCTTCCATGCCGACCCGAAGATCGGCCTTCTGGCCAACGCGAGGAAGTTCGCTGACGCCGCAGCGCGCGGCGAGGTGCTGGCGCCGGCGAAATCGCTGGAGGAGATGCAGCGCGTCGCCTTCAACAGCACGATCGACGCGGTCCTTTGCGGCGTATTCATGGCGGTGATGCTGGCGATGGTGTTCTTCGGCCTGCGCGCCGCGTTGAAGGCGCGGCGGGCGAACGCGCCGTCGACGCGCGAGAGCGATTACGTTGCGCTGGACAGCATCGCGCTCGAAAGTGTGGCGAAGGCGGCGCCGTGATCGCCCATCTGCGCGAAACGCTCGCGGACGCCTGGCGCCAGGCCGTGCTGACTGCACGGCTGGCGGTGGGCGTGTCGGACTACGACACCTACGTCGCACACGTGCGCCAGCACCACCCGCAACGCGAGCCCATGGATCGCGCGACGTTCTTCAACGAACGGATGTCCGCGCGGTATGGCAAGGGGCGCTCGCGCTGCTGCTGAGCGGGTGGTTTGGCCTTGGTCGTCTCCCACGAAGGCGGGAGGCGCTAAGACTGGTCATCCTGAGACGCTTCTTGTTCATGGCACCGGCGGCACTGGATGACCAACCTTCGGCTGCTGTGATGCGCCTCCCGCCTTCACTGGGATGACCGGCGGAGGGGGCGGCGGCTTCCTGCTCCTGCGATGGACGACCCGCCGGAAGCGCAATCGCGGCGATGGTCAGCGAATCGAATCCCAACCGGAATGATGGCGACGATCTCTGCCGCTGCGACGGTCTTCCTTGGCGGGCTCGAAGCGGATTTCCTCGCGGCGGTCCCGCTGTTTGCGGCGGTCACCACCCTTGCGGCGCTCCGGCCCCGTGTAGGGTGCCCTCGGCTTGTCCAGATCGAAGACCATCGGTTCCCCCTGCCGGCAGTCGGGCGACACTTGCCCTTCTCGGTTAGAACGGCAGGCGCAGCGGGAACCGGGCAGATCGGAGGTACGCGCGCAGCGGCCCGGCGCGTTTTTTGCCCCGGCGGCAGACCTTCAACCTCCACCCGCGCGACTTTTCGCCCCGGCGACGGACCTCCACACCTCCGCTCGCGAGACTTTTTGCCCCGGCGACGGACCTCCGCACCTCCGTTCGCGAGACTTTTTGCCCCGGCGACGGACCTCCACACCTCCGTTCGCGAGACTTTTTGCCCCGACGACGGACCTCCTCACCTCCGTTCGCGAGACTTTTTGCCCCTGCGACGGACCTCCACACCTCCGTTCGCGAGACTTTTTGCCCCGACGACGGACCTCCTCACCTCCGTTCGCGAGACTTTTTGCCCCGACGACGGACCTCCGCACTCCGTTCGCGAGACTTTTTGCCCCGACGACGTACGAGCAGCCCGGCGCGCGGTTATCCCCGCCCCTGCGCGAAGCCCGCCAGCGCTCGCACCAAAAAAGAAGGGCGGAGCCAAAGCCCCGCCCCTTCCTTCATCCATTTACCGCAACCCTTACTGCCCGATGTGCTGCTTCAGCCAGCCATTCACGGTGTCATGCCACTGCACCGAGTTCTGCGGCTTGAGCACCCAGTGGTTCTCGTCCGGGAAGTACAGGAACTTCGATTCCACGCCCTTGCGCTGCAGCGCGCTGAACAGCGCGATGCCCTGCTCGGCCGGAATGCGGAAATCCTGCTGGCCGTGGATCACCAGCATCGGCACCTTGAAGTTGGCGACGTGGTTGGCCGGGTTGAACTTCTGGTAGCCCTGCGGATTCTCGTACGGCGTGCCGCCGTTCTCCCATTCGCTGAACCACAGTTCCTCGGTCGCGTAACCCATGGCGTTGTTCTCGAACACGCCGTCGTGGCTCACCAGGCACTTCCACGGCGACTTGCCGTCTTTGTCGTACCAGTTGCCTTCGATCCAGTTGACCATGAAGCCGCCGTAGCTGGCGCCCAGCGCGCAGGCCTTGCCGCCATCGAGGAAGTCGTACTTCGCCTGCGCCGCGGCCCAGCCCTTCTGCAGGTCTTCCAGCGGGCGGTCGCCCCAATGCTGGCTGATCGCGTCGGTGAAGGCCTGGCCGTAACCGGTCGAGCCGTGGAAGTCGATCATGACCACCGCGTAGCCTTGGCCAGCATAGGTCTGCGGGTTCCAGCGGTAGCTCCAGCCGTTGCCGAAGCTGCCCTGCGGGCCACCGTGGATCAGGAAGGCAACCGGGTACTTCTTCCCGGGCTGGTAGTTCCACGGCTTGACCACGTAGCCGTGCACCGTCTCGTTGTTCCAGCCGACGAACGTGAACTGTTCGTAGTCGCCGAACTTCACGTCCGGCAGCATCTCGCCCGCGCTCTGCGTGATCGCGCGCTCATGCTCGCCATCGGCCGAGGCCACGAACAGCTGGTCGCCGCTGCGGATGGACGAACGCGCGAACGCCAGCGTGTTACCCGCCAGTACGAAGGCACCGATCGAGCCGTCGCCTTCGATCACGCGCTCGACTTCGCCGGTTGCGATCGACACCGAGAACAGCGGGTGCTGGCCCAGCTCCTGTGCGCGCGTGTAGATGCGCGTGCCATCGGCGGACAGCACGATTTCATCGGCGGACGCATCCCACTTGCCGTCGATCTCGTGGGTCTTGCCGGTGTCCAGCGCCATTTCCATCAGCGCGAAGCGGTCGGCCTCGAAACCGGGACGACGCATCGCGCGGTAGTACAGCGTCTTGCCGTCCTTGCTGAAGACCGGACTGGTGTCCCATGCCGGGTTGGCGGCGGTGAGGTTCTTCGCAGCGCCGCTGCCGTCGGCGTTGACCAGGTACAGGTCGAAGTTGGTCGACCACGGCTCTTCGCGGCCAGCCTTGCGTGCGCTGAGCACCAGCTGCCTGCCATCGGGGGACCACTCGAATTCACCGGCATCGCCGAAGGGTTTCGACGGCACGTCGCCGATCACGTCGGCGCCGACCAGAGTGCCGGTGGTGAGCTTGGCCTTGCCGTCGCCCAGCGCGGTGACGAACACGCGGTTGAGGCGGCCATCGTTCCACGCATCCCAGTGGCGGATGAACAGGCGGTCGAACACCTTGCCGGTGGTCTTGGCCTTGCCCTGCTCTTCCATGCGCTTGGGGCTGCAAGCCAGGTCGCTGCCGCAATCGACGAAGGCTTCGACGCTGAAGGCCAGCTGCTTGCCATCGGGCGAGAACTTGTAGCTGCCGATGTCGGTGGGGAAGTCGGTCAGCTGCTTCGGCGTGCCGCCGGTCGCTTCGATTGCGTAGAGCTGCATCGAACCGGACTTCGCGCTGAGGAAGTAGACGGTGGCGCCGTCGTTGGAGAACGCCGGCGAATTGACGTTCCAGCCTTCCGGGGTCAGGCGCACCGGCGGCGCCGCATCACGCGCGAACAGGTCCTCGACCCACAACGCGGTGCTGGACTTGTTGGCGGCGAAATCCACGACGCGTTTTGCGAACACCAGCTTGCGGCCGTTCGCCGAAAGCGTCGGCGAGGACACGCGGTCGAGCGTGGCGAGGTCGCGGACGTCGAAACCGCGCGCGGCGCTGGCATCGGGCGAAGGCAGGGCCGCAGCGATCAGCAGCGGCAGGACGGCGTGGCGCAGGTTCATCGGAACTCCGGGAGCGGAAAAACGAAGGGGCCGATGTTAGGCGGCCCCACCCCCGTGTCGCAAAGGCCGGCGGTCACGGTCCGGACCACCCGCCAGATGCGGCCAGCCTCGGGCCGGGTCCGGTTGAATCAGACCGCCTTGAACCGGGGCCCGCCGTGAACCGGCCCCGGTCCAGCAGCCGGCGGCTCAGGCCAGGCTGCGGCGACCCAGTCTCTCCACCCACAGGTACATGCCCAGCACCACCGCCACGAACGCGGCGCCACCGATCCAGAAGGCCATGTCGGCAAATTCGTCGCCGACCAGCGCCAGCGGGAACAGGTTGAAGGCGACGATGCCGGCGATCACCACGCCGACCAGGCCCTCGCCCACGATCATGCCGGAAGCCAGCAGCACGCCGAGCTGCTTGGTCGACTCGGGATTCTTCGCACGTTCCGCGCGCTTGTCGTAGATCGCGCCGACGATCGCGCCCACCACCACCATCAGCGTCGCCGAGGTGGGCAGGTAGATGCCCAGCCCCACCGCGAGCGGCGACAGGTGTGCCGACTTGGTGGTGCGGCGCAGTACTTCGTCAATGACGATCAGCACGACGCCGATGCCGGCCCCGATCTGGATCAGGCTCCAGTCGATGTTGTTCTGGATGACGCCCTGCGCGAGCGCGGAGATCAGGCCCGCCTGCGGCGCGGCGAGCGCCACCTTCGGGTCGACGCCCGGTGCACCGGCGAAGCCGTACGCCTTGTTCACCAGGTCGAGGATCAGCGGGATGACGGCCGCGCCGGCGATCACGCCGACGACCAGCGCCCACTGCTGCTTGGACGGCGTGGCATCGACCAACTGGCCCGTCTTGAGGTCCTGCAGGTTGTTGTTGGCGATCGCCGCAACGGTGAACACCACCGCGGTCACCAGCAGCGCGAACGCGACCAGGCCCTTCTCGTTGCCCGGCGCCATCAGCGGCTTGATGCCGAACACCAGCAGCAGCGCCGCACCGATCACCACCAGGATGCCGATGCCCGACAGCGGGCTGTTGGACGAGCCGATCAGGCCGGCCATGTAACCGCACACGGTCGACACCAGGAAGCCCATGACCACGATGTAGATCAGGCCGCCGATGACCAGCGACGCGGTGTGCGCGCCCAGGCCGGTCTGCGTGGCGAACTGCACCAGCAGGAATGCGAGCGGCACGAAGCACGCCACCATCACCATGCCGACCACGCCGATCGGGATGTCGTGTTCGGTGCGCGGCAGCGAGGCGAGATTGCCCGCCGCGCGGACCTTGGCCGCCGCCATCGCGGAAGTCAGGCCGGTCACCACCGGCTTGACCAGCTTGCCCAGCGTCCAGATCGCGGCCACGCCAATCGTGCCGGCGCCGACGAAGCGCACCTTCGTGCTCCAGATGGCACCCGCGATGTCCTCTGCACTGCCCGTCGCCGCGTGCGCGAGCGCCGAGAAATGCGGTACGCCCCAGGCCCAGCCGATCACCGCGCCGAGCAACATCGCGATGCCAACCCACAGGCCGACGAGGTGACCGACCGCGAACAGCGCCATCGACAGCGCGAAGTCGAAGCCGCTGACACCATCGCCCACCTTGAAATACGCCTTCACGTCGCTGGCGAACACGCGCGTCGCCACCACTATCGAAAAAGCTGCCGCGACGACCGCACCCCAGATCACCGCGAGCAGACCGGCGCGGCTTTCTTCGGCGCCGTGCACGGTGCCTTCCGCACCGGGGCTGCCAACCTTCAGCACTTCGGCGCAGGCCACGCCTTCGGGGTATGGCAGCTCGGAGTTGGTCACCAGCGCGCGGCGCAGCGGGATGGAATACATCACGCCGAGGATGCCGCCCAGCGCGCAGATCGCGAACGACACCCAGTACGGGAACCCGGTCCACCAGCCGATGATGATCAGGCCCGGCAGCACGAAGATGATCGAGGACAACGTGCCCGCCGCCGAAGCGACGGTCTGCACGATGTTGTTCTCCTGGATCGTCGAATCGCGGAAGTTGCGCATCAGCGCCATCGAGATGACCGCCGCCGGGATCGAGGTGGCGAAGGTCAGGCCGGCCTTGAGGCCGAAGAACACGTTGGCCGCGGTGAACGCGACGGTGATGACGATGCCGAGGACGAGACCGCGAATGGTCAGTTCGGTTCGCGGCTCGGCAGGGTTGGGGATCGGGGTGGACATGGGCGGGGTTCCCTCGAAGGACGCCGCAGTATCGCAGACGACCCGCGGGCCGGGTGGTTGTAAGCCCTTGCTGCTGGCCCAAGCGCCAAACAGGACCAGATTTCGCCAGCCGGAGTCGAACGTTTACCATCCTGCCGCCGCAGGACGCGGCGTCAAACGAGACACATGCTCATGGAGATGCGTTTTCATCATGCAAATGGCCCTGGCAATATTGATGGCCACTTCTTTGCCGGCAAACGCCGAAGACACAGTGAACGTGAATGGCACGGAATATCACTGTGAAAACACGTGCGTGGTTACCACAACTTCCTCGGGACGAACTTCTATTTCAGACTCTCTGGGCGGCTGGATCCACAGGCATCTGATCGGTCGTCAGTAACTCAACGGGGCACATGCAATGGACGCAAAGCACACATCGAAAGCCCTTTGGTTTTTGCTAGGGATTGGTTTTACTGCCGCCGCAGGCACTGTTGTAGTCAATGGCACTACTTGGGAGTGCCAACATTCCTGCACCGTCACCACGTATCCCAACGGTGGCGCGATGGTGATGGATTCGGCAGGCGGCTGGATCCGGCGCCAGCCGGCACGGGAGTGACGAGATGAACGCCAAGAACACTATCCTTCTAGCTCTTACGGCCCTGTTGGGCCTTGCCGCGTGGAAGCTGCTACCTCTCACATCCAGGAGCGAATCCGAGCCCGCGCAAACACAATCGCTGGCAGCCGAACGCGACACGACGGCTCTGGACATGCAGGCTCCCGACGGATCCGACACCCCGAACGCCAGCGTCGCGCCAGTCGTTCGATCGCCCGCTTCGACCGCCGGCGGCGCCGGCGATGCCAAGGCGCGGCTCTTCGGCTCCCCGTTCGAAGCAAGCCTGTTGACTGATGGGCTGGTCAATGACCGTGCCATCCAGCTGCTGGAAGCAAAGGATTTCGACCAGGTAGTGGACCAACTGGACGCGCAGAACAGCGGACAACGCAACACCATCGGTGACAAGTACCGCGCACAGATCGAGAACACCCTGGCATCGTTCAGGAAACAGGCGCAGCTGGATCGCCTTGCCTGTGGCGTGAACGTATGCGTTGCGTCGATCACGGACAGGGAACCTGGCACCTGGTTCAACGACTGGTACGACAACATCCAGTCGGCGGCCACCTTGCCCATAGGCGCACTCTCCATGTTCGATGTCGATCTTCCCGGTGGAACGTCAGAGCACCGGATACTGTTCACGACTCGACCCGAATCCGCCGGCTTCATCGTAAAACCCGTTCCCAGGCACTAGCAGCGAATGGCCCGCCGATTGGCGGGCCATTTGTTTTTGCGGGGCTTCAACCGCCTATCCCTGGCGCGCCATGTGCCGGCGTGGAGCAGGCCGCTGCCCCAGCAGTTCCCGCCGCTATACTCGCCCGCACTCAAGCGCCACGTCGGCGCGCTGGTATCAGGAGCGCCGGATGGCCGTGACAACGCAGGACCCGATCTCCGGCCGGGTGGCCGCGCATCCGGTGACGAACGACGACTTCCTCGGCCATCCCAAGGGCGTCTACGTCTGCTTCTTCACCGAGATGTGGGAGCGCTTCTCCTTCTACGGAATGAAGGCGCTGCTGCTGCTGTACCTGCTGGAACACCACAAGTTCGGCGACCGCATGGGCCTGGACGTCCTGGGCGCCTACGGCGGACTGGTCTACTGCGTGCCGGTGATCGGCGGCCTGCTGGCCGACCGCTACCTGGGCATGCGCAAGGCGGTGGTGTTCGGCGGCCTGCTATTGGTCGCGGGCCACGCGGGCATGGCCATCGAAGGCCACGCGGCCACGATCGTGAATGGTGTGGTGACGCGCGACGAAGGTGCGCTGCGCGCGTTCTACCTGTCGCTGGCATTGATCATCATGGGCGTGGGCTTCCTCAAGCCGAACGTCTCGACGATTGTCGGACGCCTGTACGCCGAAGGCGATCCGCGTCGCGACTCGGGCTTCTCGCTGTTCGTCGCCGGCATCAACCTGGGTGGCCTGTTCGCCTCCATCGTCTGCGGCTACCTCGGCAAGGCTTACGGCTGGAAGTACGGCTTCGGCGCGGCCGGCATCGGCATGCTGCTGGGGCTGGCGCAATTCCTGTGGGGCCGCAAATACCTGCGCGACATTGGCGACCCGCCCAAGCCGCTGGCGCGCGGTCGCGAGTGGTCGATCTATGCGTTGGGCGTCGCCGGGCTGTTCCCGGTGGCGTGGCTGATGCGGGCAGTGACACAGATCAAGCTCGACGCGAACACCATCGAGTGGACCTACTACATCGTGGTGATGGCGCTGGCCGGCATCGTGTGGACGATGTGGCACGGACTGCGTCGCGATGATGCGCAACCGCGCCCGCTCGTTGCGTACGCGCCGTCGCTGCTCGCCTTCGCGCTGGGCGGTGTCGCGGTGATCTGGCTGTCCAGGCAATCGGGCGTGCTGCAGTTCTTCGTGGAGGAAGCCACCATCGCACTGGTGCTGATGTCGGCCGTGTTCCTGTTGGTTGGCTTCTGGTACGTGGGCTTCGTCACCCGCGGCTGCACGAAGGTCGAAGCCCAGCGCATGGGCGCGATGATGGTGCTGATCTTCGCCGCGCTGGTGTTCTACACCCTGTACGAACAGACCTACGGCTCATGGGTGACCTTCACCGACCGCCTGCTGACCAAGGACCTGGTGCCATCGCTGGTCGTGCGCGACGGCACGCCGTGGCCGTGGTCGATCGCCGCGCTGCTGCTTGCACCGATCGCATTCATGGTGGCGTCCACGATGTCGGATCGGAACCCCGCCTCCTCGGCACCGAAGCTGCTGTTCTGGGTGTCGGTGATCGCGATGATGGTGGGCCTGATGCGCGATGCGCTGGTGCTACCGCAGAACGCGGGCTCGCTGAATTACCTGGGCTCGCTGTTCATCGTACTGTTCGCGCCACTCTTCGCCGTGGTGTGGACGTGGCTCGACAAGCGTGGCCTGGACCCGTCGAAGCCGACCAAGTCCGCACTGGGCCTGTTGCTGGCGGGCCTGAGCTTCCTGCCGCTGATGTGGGCCGCGCAGCACGTCGGCGCCACCGGCACCATGGCCAGTGTGTGGTGGCTGGTCGCCGCCTTCGCCGTGCTGGAACTGGGCGAGATGTGCCTGTATCCCGTCGGCCTGTCGGCGGTGACGCAGCTGTCGGTGCCGCGCGTGGTGAGCCTGATGATGGGCACGTGGTTCCTCGCCACTGCGTTCTCCGAGACGCTGGCGGCGCTGTTCGGCAAGCTCGCCGCGATCGAGGTACCGGAAGGTGAAACCCTGAACGTCGTCGAGGCCGCGGCGAAATACGCCGACCTTTTCACACTGCTGATGTGGATTGGTATCGGCTGCGCAGTGATCGCGCTGCTCGCGGTGCCGCTGCTGCGGCGGATGATGCACGGGGTGAAGTAGCCGCACTGCACTGGTGCCACCTGGCCTCCAGTGCAGCGAGTGCGGAGCGATCATCGTCTGCGCTGCAACGAAGGGAGGCGGCAACCGCCTCCCTTCGCAATCGACTTATTTCGCCGCGTTGGCGCCGCCGTCCGCGGCCTTCGCCATCGCACCGCCCAGGTACTTCGACAGGAATGCCAGCAGGTGCGTGTAGTACTCGCGCTGGTGTTCCGGCGTATAGAAGCCGTGGCCCTCGTTTGGGAAATACAGTGTCTCCACCGAGCCACCGGCCTCCTTCAGCGCGGTTTCCATCAGTTTTGAATGCTTGATCGGGGCGCGCTGGTCGTCGCCGCCGGCCGCCAAGAACACGGGGGCCTTGATGCGTCCAGCCAATCGATTGGGAGAAGCATCGGCCACGTCCTTGGCATCGCCCAGCCACTCCTTGAGGAAGGTCTCCCCGGACCTGCGACTCTGCACGTCGCCCTTTTCGTACATCATCGGCAAGTCATACACGCCGACATAGCCGACTGCGCACTTGTACAGATCGGGCTCCTTGGCCACGCCCATCAGCGACGCATAGCCGCCATAGCTGGCGCCATAGATACAGATACGCGAGGCATCGGCGATGCCCTGCTGGATCGCCCAACGGGTCGCATCGGTCAGGTCATCCTGCATGGTCTTGCCCCATTGGAGCGCGCCAGCGTGTTGGAACGCGCGGCCGTAACCGCCTGAACCGCGGAAGTTCACCTGCAGTACCGCGTAACCGGCATCGGCCAGCATCTGCGATTCGATGTCGAAGGCCCAGATATCCTGGATGCCGAAGGGGCCGCCGTGCGGGTTGACGACCATCGGCAGGTTCTTGCCTTCGGAACCGCTCGGCACGGTCAGGTAACCGTGAATGGTCAAGCCGTCGCGCGTGGTGACGCTGACCGGGCGTCGCGTCGCCAGCTTCTTCGGGTCGAACCAACTGCCGCGGCTCGATACGAACTCGGCCTTGTTGGACTGCGTGTCGAAGACATAGAACGTGCCGGGGGCACGATCGCTCGACACCTGCAGCAGCAACAGCTTGCCGTCTGTCGTCTGCGACGTGATCACGACATGACTGTTGGGGAAGGCCGCTTCCAGGCTGCGCTGGAATTTCGCTTCGCGCCCATCGTTGTCGAAGAAGGCGGTACGCGTCGTTCCGTCCATGAACAATGCGCCGACGGGAACGCTGGAACCAGGACGACGGATCAGCGCGTACGGATCGGTGTCGTCATCGCGCAGCACTTCCTTGCGCGTGCCGGTGTCCGGGTCGAACGCCACGATGGCATCGGGCCCCTTTTGCTGCTCTACCTGCAGGAACGCCGTCTTTCCGTCCGCGGAAAAGCCGATAGGCCTTTCCTCGTGACCGGACGTGCTCTGGTCGTTGATCTGTTGCCACGGAGCGTCCGCGCCAGCGCGGTAATAGACATGCTGGTTGTTGTCGGCCCCCGAACCGGAGGCGAAGCGCACGACCCCGCTATCGTCCGTAACGAACGAACCATGCGGCGCGGGTGAACGCACGAGCGTAGTGCGGCGACCGGAGTAGACGTCCATCAGCTCGGCAATGGGATTCGGGTCGGAAAACGAGTGCGCCGAGATCACCACGTGCTGGTCGTCGTCCGGCAACGTATCCACCAGTTCGGCCGCGACCATCTGGTTCTTTCGTGTCTGCCTCGAATCGGCGCGCACGCCTACGAGGGTGTCGGCGTGGGTGCCGTCGGCATTGATGGCGTAGAGCTCGCCCATGCTCTGCGGCTGATCCAGCGAGCCGAGCTGCTCGGCGATGCTCACCAGCACGCGGGTCGGATTGACCCACCAGAACCCGATGACGTGGGTGTTCTTGCCGTAACCGACTTTCGCGGTCACTGAATTGTCGCTGCGCCGAAGGATGACCAGTGACGTACGGTCTTCCTGCGGCACCGTGGCGGCGTAGTACTCGCCGGTGGGCGAGATCTTGATGCTGTTGAAGATGTCCTTGTGGATGTACGCGGCGACGTCCACCGTCGCCGCCGGCTCCGCCATTGCCGGCGAAGCGGCCAACAGCAAGCCAATTGCGCCATACCCCAGTGCCTTGATCATGTGTTCTCCCTGACGAGCAAGTTGCGCCGGACCCGCGCGGTCGCGAAGTCCGTGGTGAACCTGCGATGCGATACCACCATGCATCGAAGGGTTGGTACGTATTGCATCACTTTCCGCCGGCACCTGCAGTCGCCGTCTCCCCACCCAGGTGTCGCGACAGGAACGCCAGCAGGCGCGTGTAGTACTCGCGCTGGTGTTCCGGCGTGTAGAAGCCGTGACCTTCGGTGGGGTAGTACAGCGTTTCCACCGGAACGCCCGCCTTGTTCAAGGCGGCCTCCATCAACTTGCTGTGCTGGAGCGGGGCGCGTTCGTCCTCGCCGCCGGCGGCAAGGAACACCGGAACCTTGATCCGATCCGCGATGCGGTTGGGAGAGACGGCTGCAATCGCATCCTCTTCTCCGATCCAATCCTTCAGGAACGTCTTGCCCGAGCCCCACTCCTGCGTAAGGCCCTTGGTGTAGCGCAACGGCAGGTCGTAGATGCCGACGTATCCCACGGCACACCGGTACAGGTCCGGCTCCTTCGCCACTCCCATCAGGGCGGCATAGCCACCGTAGCTGGCGCCATAGATGCAGATGCGCCTCGGATCGGCGACGCCCTGCTGGGTTGCCCACCGCGTTGCATCGGTCAGGTCGTCCTGCATCGCGCCGCCCCACTGCCTGGCGCCGGCCTGCGAGAACGCATGGCCATAGCCGCTGGATCCACGGAAGTTGACCTGCAGCACGGCATAGCCCGCGGCGGCCAGCAACTGTGTCTCCTGGTTGAATTCCCAGTAGTCGCGTGCACCGAACGGACCGCCATGCGGCAGCACAACCATCGGCAGCCCCTTCCCCGACGAACCAACCGGCACAGTCAGGTAGCCGCTCAGCTGCAGTCCGTCCCGCGCGGTCAATGAGATCGGCTGCATGGGCGCGAGACTGTCAGGCGCGAGCCAGGTCCGGCTGCTCATCAGCAGGTCCGCTTTCTTCGCCTCGCGATCAAAGACGTAGTAATCGCCGGGATTGCGATCGCTGGACGCACGCACCAGCGCCAACTTCCCGTCGGCCGTGCTCGATGAGATTTCCGGGATGTTCCCGGCAAACGCGGCACCCAGGCTCTTGTACAGGCGGGACTCGGGCAGCGAGTCGTCAAAGAAGGCCAGGCGGGGCTTGCCATTCATGAACTTGGCGCCGATGGGCTCCACGCCGCCGTTGCGGTAGAAGATTTCGACCGGATCGGATACCGCATCACGCAGGATTTCCTTGCGTTCGCCGGTAGCGACATCGAAGGCCACGATTGCGTCGGGACCCTTGTCGTGTTCGACCTGCAGGTATGCGATCCGGCCGTCAGCGGAAAGCCCCAGTGCATGTTCGGCATGACCGCTCACGGCCTCGTCGTTGATGAGCTTCCAAGGGGCATCCTGGTTGTCCCGATAGAACAGCTTGTTTACGAGGTCCTCACCGTAACCCTGGGCGAAACGGACCACGCCCTGCGCATCGGTGATGAAGTCGGCATTGCGCACCGGCGACTTACCCAGCATGGCGCGCTGGCCGGTGTAAACGTTGAGTTTTTCGATACTCGGCAGCGGGTCATCGCTGAAATCGAACGTCTGCACCAGGATGAAGCGATCGTCGGCCGCAAGCGGATCGATCATGAGGGCGGCGACCCTCTCCACTTTCTTGTACTGGATGCGCGTATCGCCGCCACGCGCTGCCACGCGTTGGCCGATCAGGTTCTCGACCTTGCCGCCATCCGCGTCGATGGCATACAGCTCGCCCGTGGGGATTGGCTGCTCCAGTCGTCCCTGCCTGTAGGCCATGCTCATCACCAAGCGCCCGGGATTGACCCAATCCACGCGGTTGATGTGCTGGTCCTTGCCGAACTCAACCGAGGCCGTCACCTTCCAATCGCTGCGCCGACGGATGATCAACGCCGTCGCGTCATCCAGCTCCATCGTAGCGGCCAGGTACTCACCCGTCGGCGATATCCGGACGCGTTCAACCTGGTCCTCCTTGAGGAACGCATCGATATCCACGCCTTTGGCGCCCTCGGCTGCATGTGCGCAACCCATGGCAACGATCAACGCCAGTGCGCAGATTCGAACAATCGTGCTGTCACGATCCATGTACCCATTCCCCCCAAACAAGCAAGTGTGAAAGTTGCGCTGCCGACCCGCGGCCAGCACTCAGGCGTCGCGATCCAGCGTAGCGGTCAAGGCTGCGCGCCAGCCAGGCAGCGACAACCCGTACTCAGCGCTCAGCTGCGTGGAATCCAACACCGAGTACGCGGGTCGCCGCGCACGCGTGGGATAGTCAGCCGTCGTGATCGGCACCACGCGCGGACGACGGGTCATGAGCCCGCGCTGCACGGCTTCATCGAAGATCGCTTCGGCAAATCCGTGCCAGCTGGTCTCTCCGCTCGCCACGAGATGCCGGATGCCGGATTCGACAATTCCCTGCTTCAGGACGTGTGCGGTGACATCGGAGATCAGCCACGCAGGCGTGGGGCTGCCACGCTGGTCGGCCACCACGCGCAGCTCTTCGCGTTCCGCGCCGACGCGCAGCATCGTGCGCAGGAAATTGCTGCCGCGGGTCGCGTACACCCAAGCCGTGCGCAGGATCAGGTGCTTCGCGCCGCTCGCCTGGATGCCCTGTTCACCCGCGAGCTTGCTGGCACCGTACACGCCGAGCGGGGCGGTCGGCTCGTCTTCGCGATACGGCCGTGTGCCACTGCCGTCGAAAACGTAATCCGTCGAGTAGTGCACCAGCGTGGCGTGGCGTTGTGCGCACAGGCGGGCGAGCTCGGCAGGGGCGTGTGCGTTGGCCTTGAACGCGAGGTCCGGCTCGTCTTCCGCGCGGTCCACGGCGGTGTGCGCTGTGGCGTTCACCACGACGTCAGGAGCGGTGCGATCCATCAGCGCGGCAAAGGTTTCCGGCGCGTACAGGTCGAGCGCCTCGCAGGCGGCACCGCTGGCCAGACGGCCATCGCGCGTCGTCACAACGACCTCGCCCAGCGAAGCCAGGCTGCGCTGCAGCTCGTGACCCACCTGGCCGTTGCCTCCCAGCAGCAGGATCTTCATGGCGCTCAACCCTGGTAGATGGGCAACCGGCCTTCGGCGACGTCCGCGAGCATCGGGGCACGCGTGTCCTTTTCCGACAACTGTGGCGCACCCACCGGCCAGTCGATGGCCAGCGAGGGATCATCCCAGCGGATGCCGGCATCGGCCTTCGCATCGTAGGTGGCGGTGCACAGGTAGGTGAAGATCGCGCGTTCGCTGAGAGTAACGAAACCATGCGCAAAGCCTTCCGGGATCCAGAAGTGGCGCTTGTTCTCCGCACTGAGCACCACGGCGGTCCACTTCCCGAACGTCGGTGAGCCGCGTCGGATGTCGACTGCGACATCCCAGACTTCGCCCTCGATCACCGAGATGTACTTGCCCTGCGGATTGGGCCACTGGTAGTGCAGTCCGCGCAGCACGCCCTTGCCGGAAGACGACACATTGCCCTGCGCGAACGCCGGCTTCAGGCCATGCGCCGCCATCTTGTCGATGTTGAACGATTCGTAGAAGAACCCGCGCGAGTCGCCGAACACCTGCGGCTCGATCACGACACAACCAGGCAGGTCAGTTTCGATGATCTTCATGGCGATGCCTTCAACCCACGCGTCCATGTTCGAGCAAGCTCAACAGGTACTGGCCGTAACCGTTCTTGGCGAGCGGCCTGGCGAGGTCGCGCAACTGCGTGGCATCGATCCAGTTATTGAAGTAGGCGATCTCTTCGGGGCAGCACACGCGCAAGCCCTGGCGCTTCTCGATCGTCTCGATGTAGGTCGACGCCTCCACCAGCGATTCGTGCGTGCCGGTATCCAGCCACGCGAAACCACGGCCCATCTTCTCCAGCTGCAGCGAACCGTCGTCCAGATAGCAGCGGTTGAGATCGGTGATCTCCAGCTCGCCGCGCGAAGAAGGCTTGAGCGCGGCGGCGTAGTCGCTGGCGCGGCCGTCGTAGAAATACAGGCCGGTGACCGCATAGCTGGATTTGGGTTGCGCCGGCTTTTCTTCCAGTCCGACGACCTTGCCGGTCGCATCGAACTCGGCGACGCCGTAGCGCTCCGGATCCTTCACCCAGTAGCCGAATACCGTCGCACCGTCGTCGCGGCCGGCGGCACGCTGCAGCAGTTCGGTCAGTCCGTGGCCGTAGAAGATGTTGTCGCCGAGCACCAGGCAGCTGGGCTGGCCCGCGACGAATTCGCGACCGATCAGATACGCCTGCGCCAGCCCGTCCGGACTGGGCTGCACGGCGTATTCGATCTTCATGCCCCACTGCGAGCCATCGCCCAGCAGGTTCTTGAACAGCGCCTGCTCGTGCGGGGTGTTGATGATGAGGACTTCACGGATGCCCGCCAGCATCAGCACGCTGAGCGGGTAATAGATCATCGGCTTGTCGAATACCGGCAACAGCTGCTTGCTGATGGCCTGGGTGATCGGATACAGGCGCGTGCCGGAACCGCCGGCGAGGATGATGCCTTTACGCTGGGTCATGAAATCCACATTTCACACGTTCAGATGGGGAACCGCGTCGATGTCCGAAAAACCACAGACGCGGCACTTCAGGCCGCGGCGCCGATCCGCTCCAGGCGGTAGCTGCCGTCCAGCACGCGCTGCACCCACGGCTGGTTACCCAGGTACCAGTCGACGGTGCGGGCCATGCCCTGCTCGAAGGTGACGGTCGGCGCCCAGCCGAGCTCGCCCTGCAGCTTGGACGCGTCGATCGCATAGCGGCGGTCGTGGCCGGGGCGATCCTTGACATAGGTGATCAGCGATTCCCGCGCGCGACCGTCGGCCAGCGGCTGGCGCTGGTCGAGCAGCGCGCAGATGGTCTTCACCACGACGATGTTCTGGCGTTCGGCGTCGCCGCCGACGTTGTAGGTCTCGCCGATGCGACCGGCTTCCAGCACGCGGCGGATCGCGGCGCAGTGGTCGCCGACGTACAGCCAGTCGCGCACGTTCAGGCCGTCGCCGTAGACCGGCAGCGGCTCGCCCGCCAGCGCCTTGGCGATGACCAGCGGAATGAGCTTTTCCGGGAACTGATACGGGCCGTAGTTGTTGGAGCAGTTGGTCGTGAGGACCGGCAACCCGTAAGTATGGTGGAACGCGCGGACCAGATGGTCGGACGCGGCCTTGGACGCGGAGTACGGCGAATTCGGCGCGTACGGGGTCTCTTCGGTGAACTTGCCGGTGTCGCCCAGCGTGCCGTAGACCTCGTCGGTGGACACATGGAGGAAACGGAAAGCATCGCGCGCGGGGGCGTCGAGCGCCTTCCAGTAGTCGCGGGTCTTTTCCAGCAGGGTCAGCGTACCAACCACGTTGGTCTGCACGAATGCAGCCGGGCCGTCGATGGAGCGGTCGACGTGGCTTTCGGCGGCGAAGTTGATCACCGCGTCGGGGCGGTGTTCGCGCAGCAGCCCCTCGATCAGGGCGGCATCGCCGATGTCACCCTGCACGAAGACGTGGTCCGGATTGCCATCGAGGGAGGACAGCGTGTCGCGGTTGCCAGCGTAGGTCAGGACATCGAGATTGATCACACGTACGCCGCTGCGCACGGCTTCAAGGACGAAATTGCCGCCGATAAAGCCGGCGCCGCCGGTCACAAGCCAGGTTGACACGCTAAAGCTCCTAAACGCTGGACAGGAAAGTCCGGGCGTCGCTTCCAGCGGCGCCCGATTGCAAAAGGTGTACGGGGATCAGAACGGAATGTCGTCGTCGGCAAAGTCGGAGCCGAAGTCGTTGGACTTGGCGGCCGGGGCCTCGCGACGCGGTGCGGCCGATGCGGCCGGACGCGACTGGCGCTCGCCGCCGCTGAACTCGCGACGCGGCGCGCCGCCTTCACCGCCCGAGCGGCCGCCGAGCATCTGCATCTCGTCGGCGATGATCTCGGTGACGTACTTCTCCACGCCATCCTGGCCGGTGAACTTGTCGTAGTTGATGGAGCCTTCGATGTAGCACTGGGAGCCCTTCTTCAGGTACTCGCCGGCGATCTCGCCGAGCTTCCCGAAGAACTTCACCCGGTGCCACTGGGCCTTTTCGATCTGGTTGCCTTCCTTGTCCTTGCGCACGCTGGTGGTGGCCAGGCTGATCGTAGTGACGGCCATGCCACCTTGGGTGTACTTGGTTTCGGGATCGTTGCCGAGGTTGCCTACCAGGATGACCTTGTTGATGCCACGTGCCATGAATTGCGAGTCCTGTGCTGTCGCCGGGGAGTTGGCGACTGACATTGGAGTATACCCGCAGGCCCGCGACAGTCAGGCGGGGCCGCCCCGCCGTGTCGGGATAATCCGAAACGGGTCGGGACGCCGCCGATCCCCTGGTAATCAGTACCCGACAGAGGCGGCGAACCAGCCCTCCGGCACCGATGCCCCCGCAATCGGGGGTCAGCCGACCGCTGCCACCCGCGACAGGCCGGCACGCCAGGCCGAGGCCGTCTGCCCGTGCCAGGCCTTGAACTGGCGGGCGAAGCTGCACGGATCGTGGAAGCCACAGGCTTCGGCCAGTTCGCCGATCGAAAGCTGGCTGTTCTGCAGCAGGTCGCGGGCGCGCTGCATGCGCAGGCGCATGGAGGCGTGCTGCAGCGTCTCCTGGTAGACCGCATGGAAGGTCTTGGACAGCCACCAGCTGGAAAAGCGGGTGAGTTCCATCAGGTCCTCGATCCGCAGCATCCGCTGCGGATTGCCCTCCAGGAACATCCGCGCCTTCTGGATGCGGGCGAAGATCCGCGCCTTGCGGTGGAACGAGCGGCCCGGGCAGCGTTCGACCATCGGGGCGAAGCCATCCTGCGCCGCCTGCAGTTGCTGCAGCAGCGGACGCAGTACCCGCGCCAGGGTGGCCGGATCGGTATCGGTTCCAAGGGCCATGCCCTGACGCCACAGCCGCAGGACCAGCCGACGGTCTGCGATGGACAGGGTCCCACGGCCGGGAAGCAGGCCACGGTCGGCGGCACCCAGGCCACTACCCAGCAATTCCGGCGGCAGCACCAGGCCGATAGCCAGCCCATGCCGGCTGGCCTGGATTTCCGGGGCGGAGCCGCGCTCGAACGCGATCCACTCGCCCGCACCCAGCGCGAAGCTGCCCTCCACCGCCGTCACCTGGGCAGTGCCACGCAACTGCAGCCAGAAGGAAAACATCGGTGCCGGTGCGCGCGCGGTGCCCGAGCGCGCTACTGCGGCAAACCGGAACGACGGACCCGCGCTGGCAGCGGCCGGCATGCGGATTTCACGGGTGGTGATCTGATGGGCGCTGACCTGATGGGCGCTGACCTGATGGGCGCCGACCTGATG
Organism: Lysobacter fragariae; assembly: GCF_054779775.1. Classification (NCBI taxonomy): domain Bacteria; kingdom Pseudomonadati; phylum Pseudomonadota; class Gammaproteobacteria; order Lysobacterales; family Lysobacteraceae; genus Lysobacter; species Lysobacter fragariae. Next base: position 48,856 of record NZ_BAAGXP010000001.1, read on the forward strand.
GGCGCCGACCTGATGAGCCGTGATCTGATGGGCGGTGACGAAGGTGTCGGGCATGGCACGCGTCCTGATGTTCGCTGGCGATCCGCGTGTACGGATCTGGCGACCTTCGTTGTATTCCTGCCCCGGCCGTCATGCAGCGGGAATTCGCCCAGCCATCCATCGCTCGCGGCCGGCGCGATGAAAATCGACGAAACAACCTTTTACGTCGATCAAATGCCCCGGAACCGCTGCATCGCGCAATCGATGCGCCGATACCCGCCCCGCCCCCGCGCCCCATCGGCGGCGGACAGCCAGCCGCCGGCGGTCCGCGCGTCGCGTCCCGGCCTCGCCGGTGCTTGCATCGCGTGTGAGACAACGGTATTCACACCGCCTCGACCGTCGTCGCGGTCCGCGCAGCTCCAGGCAAGGCAATGACTTCACCACCCAGCGGTTTCATGGACACCATCCCCGGCCTGCGCAGGATGGATTCCTTCGACCGCAGCGTCCTCGTCCTCACCGTTGGCGTGTGGGCGATGCACTTCCTGATGCGCACCACGGTCTCGTTCTACTCGATGCACTACGAGGCCGACCTGGGCACGCTCAGCGCGCGCGCGGTGGCGACCACGCTGGGCATCCTGCTGAGCCTGGGCATCCACCTGCTGCTGCGCCGCCGCTATGGCGGCCAACCCTGGCGCCTGTTGCTGATGTCGGTGCTGCTGACGCTGCCGGCGACTATCGCGCTGACCTACATCGGCGAACACATCTTCTATCACCTCAGCCCCTACTACCGCATGTATCCGGAACGCTGGATGCACCGCGAGGAACTGGGCGAAACCTACAAGGCCTACCAGTGGAATTTCTTCGCCTGGGCGGCGTTGTACGCCGCAGCCGCGGGCATGGTGGAAGTGCGTCGTCGCGAACAGCAACTGGCCGACGCCAACAGCGCCGCGCAGCAGGCGCAACTGCTGGCGCTGCGCCTGCAGATCAACCCTCACTTCCTGTTCAACACGCTCAATACGCTGGCCGGTCTGATCGTCCTGGGTCGCAATGGCGAATCGGAAAAAATGGTCCTCAGCCTGTCGCGCTTCCTGCGCTACACGCTGGCCACCACACCGTCGCAACTGACGACGCTTGCCGACGAGACCGGCATGTTGCGGCAATACCTTGAAATCGAATCGGCGCGCTTCTCCGACCGCCTCACCGTCACCTGGAACATTCCCGACGAGTGCGAGACCGCGCTGGTACCCAGCCTGATCCTGCTGCCGCTGGTGGAAAACGCGCTCAAGTACGGACTGGGCGCGTCCGAACGACCGGTCGTGATCGCGATCAGCGCCAGGCGCGCCGTCGACGTCCTGGTACTGCAGGTCGAGGACGACGGCGGCACCGTGCACGAAGGCCAGGTCGGCATGGGCATCGGCCTGTCGAACGTGCGCCAGCGCCTGGACACGCTGTATGGCGAAGACGCATCGCTGCGCAGCGGGCCCCTGGACACCGGCTGGCAGAGCGCGATCCGCGTGCCCTTCCAGAAGTACCCGACGGCGGAGCGCACGGCGTGATTCGCATCCTGCTGGCCGACGACGAGCCCATCGCACTTGACCGCCTGGAGCTTGCCGTCGCCGGCATTCCCGACGCGCAGCTGGTGGCGAAGGCCCGCAACGGCAAGGAGGCGCTGGCACTCATCCGCGAGCTGAAGCCCGACATCGCCGTGCTGGACATCCAGATGCCGGTGAAGGACGGGTTCGCGGCGATCGCCGAACTCAAGCCGGGTGAGCACCTCCCGGAAATCATCTTCGTCACCGCCTACCAGGAACACGCCGTGCGCGCGTTCGAAGTCCACGCGGTGGACTACCTGCTGAAACCGGTGTCGTTCGAACGTTTCCGCGAAGCCGTCCGCATGGCCCGCGCGCGCATGGAAGCCCGCGCTGCCGAAGTACGTTTCGCCGAACTGCAGCAGCTCATCGCCAGCCTGCGCGACAGCGGCAACCCGGAATCCGCTGCGGGCTTCGAGCGCGAGTTCTGGGTGCGCACGCGCGAAGGCATCGTGCGGATCGCCGCGGACAGCATCGACGCGATCACCGCCGAAGGCGACTACGTGCTGCTGCACGTCGCCGGCAAGGCACACCTGATGAAGGACACGATCACCTCGCTGGCGTCGCGTCTGGATCCGACGACCCACGTGCGGATCCATCGTTCGACCATCGTCAACCTGCGCCAGGTCAATACCCTCCGGCGGCGCGGCCCGAAGGCGATGACGCTGACCCTGGAATCCGGCGGCGACTATGCGATCGGCCCGAACTACGTCGACGCCGTGCTCAAACTGGTGAATGCGCGGCGCTGGCGCTGACATTCCGCCCACTCGACGCCCGAAGCGGCACCCGATGCCGTCATAGGCGCCGCCGCGCGCGGTCCTGCATGGCATCGCCGCAGGAGCCCACCCGTATAATCACAGGCTATGTCTGCCGAAGCCCTGCACTCCCCCGTGACCCAGCCCATCCCCGACCTGGCCAGCATCCAGGCCCTCGCCCGCGATGACATGGCCGCGGTCGACGCGCTGATCCGTCGTCGCCTCGCTTCCGACGTGGTGCTGATCAACCAGGTGGCCGAGTACATCGTCGGGGCGGGTGGCAAGCGCCTGCGGCCGATGCTGCTGTTGCTGGCCGCCGGCGCGCTGGGACATCGCGGACCCGACGCGCACCAGCTGGCCGCCGTGATCGAGTTCATCCACACGGCCACGCTGTTGCACGACGATGTCGTCGACGAATCCGACCTGCGCCGCGGACGCAAGACCGCCAACGCAGTGTGGGGCAATGCCGCCAGCGTGCTGGTCGGCGACTTCCTGTACTCGCGCAGTTTCCAGCTGATGGTCGAGCTGGACCGGGTGGAAGTCATGCGCATCCTCGCCGACACCACCAACCGCATCGCCGAAGGCGAAGTGCTGCAGCTGCTGCACGTGCGCAACCCGGACACGGACGAGGCGGCGTACCTGCGCGTGATCGAACGCAAGACCGCGGTGCTGTTCGCTGCCGCCACGCGCCTGGGCGCATTGCTGTCCGGCGCCGACGCCGCTACCTGCGACGCGCTGCACGACTACGGCATGAACCTCGGCTACGCCTTCCAGATCGCCGACGACGTGCTCGACTACGCCTCCGACGCGGAAACGCTGGGCAAGAACCTCGGCGACGACCTCGCCGAAGGCAAGGCGACCTTGCCGCTGATCCACGCGATGCTGCACAGCGACGCCGCCACGCGCGATCGCCTGCGCCATGCGGTGGAACACGGCGACGCGGATGCGTTGCCGGACGTGCAGGCGGCGATCCATGCCACTGGCGGACTCGACTACAGCCGCAATCGCGCCGTGGAGTACGCCGATGCCGCCGAGCGTTCGCTTGCGGGGCTGGACGAGAACGCCTACACCGCTTCCCTGCGCGGCCTGGCGCGTTACGCGGTCAGCCGCGACCACTGATTCGAAATCTCCGTCGTTGCCGCTCTCCCGTTGCGCGGAAGCGGTCGTAGAGGTTGTCATCATTGCGGGACGGCGGGTCGAGACCCGCCCTACTCTCGCTCGGCGGCAACGCCTGCACCGCAGCGCTGCGTGGATTGGCGTGTTACGCGGTGAGCCGCGACTACTGACGAACCGTAGCGCCGGGTTCGCTCGGCGCCTGGACCGCAACGAGCGTGCCGAAGCAAGTTCGGCCGTGCCCAGACTGCCTCGTAGAGCGGAGCTCTGCTCCGCTGCCTTTGCTGTTGCCGATTCAAGCCCTGAAATAGAAGAGCAGCCGAGCAAGCTCGGCTCTACAAAGCGGGGCTTATTTCGCTGTGAACCGCTCGGCGAAGAAATCATCCATCATCCGGAACGCGCGCTTCGCCGAGGTCGCGTTGTAGCGACAGTTGCCCGAGCCGTTCTCTTCAGGCTCGGTGTAGCAGTGGACCGTGCGGCTGAAATCGACGAACTGCCAGTCCGCTTTCGCCGCGTTCATTTCCTGCACGAAGGCACTGCGCATTGTCTCGGGCACGTTGGCGTCATCGGCGCCGTTGAGCACCAGCACACCGGCCTTCATGCCACCGGGCTTCGCCTGCGCCGAGGGCTTGAGGTTGCCGTGGAAACTCACCACGCCGCTCACGTCCGCGCCGGTGCGTGCGAGGTCGAGCACCGCCCCGCCGCCGAAACAGAAACCGATCGCGCCGATATGGCCAACATCCAGCGGCGCCTGCCGCTGCTGCTTCAGGACGTCCACCGCCTTGGCCACGCGCGCAGCCAGCCCTTCGGGTGCGGCGTAGGCAGACTGCAATGCCTTCTTCGCCTCGTCGTGGTCCTTGGGATTGACGCCCTTGCCGTACACGTCGGCCAGCAGGATCACGTATTTGCCGGCAGCGATCCGCTTGGCCTTTTCGACGGCGCCCGCGTTGACGCCCATCCAGTTGGGGACCATGACCAGGCCGGGGAGCTTGGCCTTGGCGGCATCGTCATAGACGACATAACCCGCGAATGCCTGGTCGCCGATCTTCCACTCCACCGGCGTTGCCCGCATCGCGGCGGTCGCCGGAGCTGCGAAGAACGCGAGAGACAACACGGCGAACTGGAACATCGCGACGTGGAACCCTGGGATATGGAGTGCGGCAACGAGTCGGCGCATGGCGATTTCTCCGGAATCTGGCGAAAGGGTAGTCAACGCAGGTTGCCCTGGCGTGAATCCTGCGGCCTGCGCGTGCCCGGCAACCTGCTTCGCTTGGCGGAACGTCATCGCTGTCGATGACGTTCGCGTTCGGCTGCGATCAGGCGATGCCCAGTCCCGGAATCGCGCTGATGCTGTCCGGATCGAACCCCGCCAGTTCGGCGAAATGCCGCCCCCGCGCAACGTAGTCGCGGTACGGGCCGAAACTGGGTGCCCCCGGCGACAGCAGGACGACGCCGTCGCCTGCAAGCACGTCGCTCGCCTGCCGCATCGCATCCATCAGGTCGGCCGCGGAAGCCAGCACGAACCCGCCCCGCGCCGCGACTGGCGCCAGCAGGTCGAAGATGCGCGGGCCGTTCTGGCCCATGGTGATGATCGCGAGCGGCGCGCCGGTACGCATCGCGTCGGCGAATTCCTCCCACGGCAACCCGCGGTCGTGCCCACCCACAAGAAGTGCGACGCGCCTGCCGCGAAAAACATCCAGCGCCGCCAGGCTGGCATGCGGAGTGGTGCTGATCGAGTCGTTGACGTAGGTGATGCCGTCGCGCGTACCGATGGTCTGCAGTCGGTTGGGCAACGGCCGGAAGCTCGCGGCATGCGGGGCCAGCGTGACCGCGTCCAACCCCAATGCCTCGATCGCGGTGAGCACGGCGCACAGGTTGCCGCGGTTATGGCGGCCCGGCAGCGGCAGGGTCGTCGTGTCCATCACGAAAGTGTCCGCGCGGTATAGCGCGTCGCCACGAAGATGCCAGCCATCGGCGCCACCGAACCAGCGGACGGCGCTGTCGGGAAGCTGCAACGCCGACAGGATCGGATCGTTGGCGTTGAGCACGGCGATGCGCGGCTTCGCTTCGGTCAGCAGGCGCAGTTTGTCGGCGATGTAGCGCTCGTGCGAACCGTGCCAGTCGAGGTGTTCAGGAAAAATGTTCAGCGCAACCGCGACATGCGGACGCGCTCCGCTGGCTGCAACGTCGCCGGTCTGGTAGCTCGACAGCTCGATCGCCCAATACTCGGGCTGCAGATCGAGCGGCGCCCGATGCAGGTCAGACAACTCCAGCATCGGCAACCCGATATTGCCCGCCAGCGCGGTCACGTGACCGCCGGCCCGTAGCAGGTGCGCGAGCAGCGACGTCGTGGTGCTCTTGCCCTTGGTGCCCGTGACGCATACCGCGTTGTCGACGAAGCCCGCCTCGTTGGCATGCTCGCCGAACCACAACGCCGTACCGCCGATGAAGCGCGTGCCCTGCCCGGCCGCCGCAATCGCTTCGGGCTTGTACGGGCTGATGCCGGGCGACTTGATCACGATGTCGAACGCTGCCAGTCGGCCCGCGTCCGCTTCGGTTTCGACCGACAGCAGCGGGTCGTTCAAGGCCCGCGCGTCAGCCACTTCATCGGCAGCACAGAAAAGCGTCAGTGCCAGCTGCGGAAGCCGCGCGCGTATCGCTCGATAGGCGGCGCGCCCCTCGCGACCCCAACCCCACAACGCGACTTTGCGGCCTTCAAGCTGCCGGATGCTAAGCGGCGAGGTGCGCACGCAGGCGTTCCCACAGCGCGGCGGGGATGCGGTGTTCCTCGTCGATCACCAGCAGGGGCTCCACGTGCAATTCGGTATCGTCGAGCTGCGGCCGGATCTCGCGCGCAAAGCGCTCGACCAGCGCATCCTCGCGCCACTCCGGACGCGCACCCAGCGCGGCCATCGCGGCGCGCGACTCGCGGCCTTCGCCGACGCATTCGAACGGCTTGTGGTCCTGGAATTCGAGCAGCGCGTCGTAGCCCGCGGTTTGCGCGGGATCGTCGAGCAGGTTGCGCCCGAAGATGCCGACCAATCGCGGCTTGGGCATGAACGGCGCCAGCGCCAGGAACACGAAATGACACTTCGGGCACACGCCGCACCAGCGATTGGCCGGGCGCTCGCCGAGGATGTGGAAATTGCGATTGCAGCTGCTGAAATGCGCGTCGTAGCGATCGGATTTCGCGAACTGCCGCGCGACGGCGAGTTCGCTGAGCGGACGCAGCAGCGAGTAGTAGTACAGGTCGGCGGCGACATGACGCTGGAGATGATCGCCGAACGCCTTCTCGCAGGCCCAGCCCTTGGACCATTGATGGTTCACCTCGCCGGTGCCTTCGATGAGGCTGCCGTAACTGGCCGAGCGTTCGTTGGAGAACACGACCTGGTTGGCATCGTGCAGCAACGCGGCCAAGGCCATGATCGCCGAATTCAGAACGGTCACCGGAATGTGGCCATTCCAGGCACCTTCGCGGTTGAACTCGAACAGCTGCGGGGCCAGTGCACGACCGAGGTTGAGCGTCGGCAGGCCGGTGCGCGCAGCGCACGCGGCGATCAGTTGCGAGCCGCCGACCCAGGTTACGGTCTGCCCCACGCCGAGCGCGCGCAACGCCTCGATGCTGACCAGCGAGTCCTTGCCGCCGCCGATCGCGACCAGCGCCTGTTCGCGCAGGCCAAGCGCCGGCGCCGCGTCCGCGGATTCGCGCGCGTCGACCGGGAAACGGATCCTGCCGTGCAGGTTCAGGCCGTTGCGATACGCGAACTCGCCCAGGCCGTTGACGTAGATCAGCTCCAGCAGTGCGGCGGTGTCGGCATCGATCGCGTAGGAGTCGATGCGGATTTCCTCCGGCACCGCAGCCTTGTAGTAGCTCACGCCGGCAATGAGATGCAGCAGGCGCAACGCGCGTTCGACGGCCTGGGTGCGGGCAGCATTCAACTGGAATGGCGCACCCGGCACGGTGACCGTTTCGATCAGCTCCGGGCCGTCATCGAATGCATAGACCAGCTGGGCGACACCCGTCGCCGCATCGAACGTGCAGCGCACGAAGCGGAACGTCTGGATCGTGTCGCGTTGGAATTTCCAGTTACTCATCTTTGAACCTTGCGTAGGGCGGGTTTCAACCCGCCATTACCAAATTGCCGCGGGATTACCCCGTCATCCGTTGCTGACCGCCAGTCGGCGGGTTGAAAACCCGCCCTACACGATCCCCTCTGCCGGCAGCGCCCGCAGGTTGTAGGTGTTGGCCATCGCCATGCCGTAGGCACCGGCGTCCGCGATCAGCAGCACATCGCCTTCGCCAGTGGCGACTGGCAACAGGCGATTGCGACCGAGCACGTCGCCGCTCTCACAGATCGGGCCCACCACGTCGAACGCGGTATTTTCCGCGTCCTCCAGCCGGCTCAGGTTGTGGATGCCGTGGTAGGCCTCGTACATCGCCGGACGCACCAGCGCGTTCATGCCCGCGTCGCAACCGATGCGGCGCACGCCGTCCTTCTCCACGACCTGGGTGACGCCCAACAGCAGCACGCCCGCTTCCGCGACCAGATAGCGACCGGGCTCGATCACCAGTCCGTAGCGCGGATACGCCGCCTTGATCTCTTCGAGGCCGTCGCGCCATCCCGCCAGGTCGAAATCCTGCGCGTCCGGCGTGTACGGAATCGGCAGGCCGCCACCAATATCAATCGTCTCGATCGTGCCGACGTTGTCGGCCAGCCCCGCGAGTTCGGCGTACACGCCGCGCCAGTGGCGTGGATCATCGATGCCGCTGCCCAGGTGCGCGTGCAGACCGCTGATACGGATGCCGAGCTTGCGCGCTTCGGCGAGGAAGGCGTCGAAGCGTGCGATCGGCAGGCCGAACTTCGCCGCCACGCCGCCCGTCTTCACCTTCTCGTGGTGGCCTTCGCCGTGACCGAGGTCGAGGCGCAGCCAGAGCGTGCGATTGCGGAACACCTCCGGCCAACGCTGCAACGCCTCGACGTTGTCCAGCGTCACCGTCACGTCGCGTGCGAATGCCGCTTCGTACTCGCGGCGCGGCGCGAAGCTGGGCGTGAACAGCACGCGCTGCGGCGCCAGGTTCGGCACGGTGGCGAAGACGTGGTCGAGTTCGGCCAGCGACACGCATTCCAGCCCGAAACCCTCGCTGACCAGCGTGCGCAGGATGTCCGCCTGGGGATTGGCCTTGATCGCATAGAAGCAGCGATCGATCGCGTCGACCGAAAGCAGTCCGCGCGCACGTTCGCGTACGGTTGCCAGGTCGTACACGTAACGCGGCGTGCCCGCCTGCGCGTGTTGCAGCAGCGTGCCGCGCGCGCCCGCCCACCATGCCGGCGTGCGCGCGACCTTGCCGTGCGCGATCTCGCGCCAGCTCGGGCCGAACACACTGGCATCCAGCACCGGCATCGCGCCACCGCGGATCAGCTCCGCGTGCAGCTGCGGCAGCATGCCGTCGGCGTCGGCTTCGTCGATGACGAAGGTGAGGTTGAGGTCGTTGGACGACTGCGAGATCAGGTGCACGCGCTCGCGACCGAACGTCGCCCACACGTCCGACAGCTTGTGCAGCAGCGAACGCATGCCGCGACCGACCAGCGTGATCGCCGCGCATGGCGCGATCACTTTCACCCGGCAGACCTCGGCGAGATCCGCGCTGAGCGCTTCCAGCACGTTGGAGTTCACCAGGTTCTCGCTCGGATCCAGCGACACGGTGACGTTGGTTTCCGACGAGCCGATCAGGTCGACCGAGAGGCCGTGACGCTTGAAGCGTTCGAACACGTCGGCAAGGAAGCCGACCTGCTGCCACATGCCGATGCTTTCCATCGACACCAGCACGATGCCGTTGCGGCGGCTGATCGCCTTCACGCCCGGCACGGTCGCCGCGCTGGCGTCGATGCGCGTGCCCGGCAGGTCGAAGCGTTCGGTGTCGAGGATCATCATCGGCACGCCCGCCTCACGGCACGGGCCGATCGAACGCGGGTGCAGTACCTTGGCGCCGGTGGTCGCGATTTCCTGCGCTTCGGCGTAATCCAGTCGCGTCAACAGGCGTGCATCGGGGACGTCGCGCGGATTGGTGGTGAACATGCCCGGCACGTCGGTCCAGATCTCCACGCGCTGCGCCTTCAGCAACGCACCGAAATACGCGGCGGACGTGTCGGAACCACCGCGACCGAGGATCGCCGTGCCGCCGTCGCCATGACGCGCGATGAAGCCCTGCGTGAGCAGCATCGGTGCGGCCTGCTGCGAAAAGCGTTCGATGAACCCCGCGTTGCTGTCATGCCGGCAGTTCACCGACAGACGCTGCGCCCACGCACTGGCGTTGGGAAGCGAGACGGCATCGAGCCATTGGCGCGCGTCGCACCAGCCGAAGTCGTGACCCTGCGTGCGCAGGTACGCTGCGCCGAGCGTCGACGAGAGCAGCTCGCCCTGCGCCAGCACTTCGGCTTGCCAGTCGAGCGCGCGCGTGGCGGCACGGGCATCGGTACCCAGCGCCTGCAGCGTCGACAGTCGCTCGCCCAGCACGGCGTCCGCGTCGAGATCGAGTTCAGCGCAGAAAGCACGATGCCGCTCGACCAGCGCCGCGATGCGGCCGGCGACATCGTCGCCATTGCTGATCGCCTGCAGCTCGTTGGTCACGCCCGACAACGCCGAGACGACTACCAGCACGCGCACGCCGTCTTCGGTCATGCGTTTGGAAGCCAGGCGCCCGATGGTGTCCCAACGATTCCGGCGCGACACCGAAGTGCCACCGAACTTGAGTACGATCCAACGTGCCGCTTGCCTGACCACTCGTGCCCTCTCAGGTTTTTGCCGTGAAACCGGCAATGGGAACATGCGCTGTGCCCGGTTCGCGAATAACCGATGCGCATGAGGCAGCGATTCTACCCGGCATGCCCTACCGGGATGCACTGGCGGTATGCCGTGCCGGGCCGTCCGGATGCCATGCCAGCCAGCCGTGCGCCCGGCCTTGGCAACTGCATCGTCCGACGCTCCCGGCGGCCGTGGCCGGTAGCCGGTGGCCGAGTCGCCAGCCACGGCTTCGAACCCCGCCGGATGCCAATGGCGAGGCAGGAATCGACGGCCGCGTGCAATGCGCCATCCACAGCCCCGTGGATTGGTAAGCTGCGCGCCCCCGTCGAACCCCACCACGATGAAGCGACGCTACCTGCAACTGGACGTATTTGCCGGCCACCCGGGTGATGGAAACCCGCTGGCCGTGGTGCTGGATGCCCAAGGTCTGGACGACACCGCGATGCAGGCCATCGCGAAGTGGACGCGGCTGCCGGAGACCACCTTCGTGTTCCCGCCCACCCAACCGGGCGCGAGCTACCGCATCCGCATGTTCAGTCCGCGCCGCGAGGTGCCCTTCGCCGGGCATCCCAGCGTCGGCACCGCGCATGCGGTGATGGAAGCCGGCCTGGCGACCCCGCGCGACGGCTTGCTGATGCAGGAAGGCATTGCCGGCGTGCTGCCGCTGCGCGTGGTCGGCGAGGGTCGCACCCGCACGATCGCCGTGCGCACGCCACGCGCGAAGGTGCTGGAAACCACGACGCCGCAGGATCCGCGCCTCGTCGAAGCCTTGCGCGGCCTGACCCTGGGCTCGCAGTCGCTGGCATTGATGGACGGTGGCCGTCGCTGGTGGCTGGCGGAAATCGCCGACGAAGCCAGCCTGCGCGCCGCGCAACCGAACTGGGACGCCATCGCGGCGCTGGCCCAGGAAACCGAGAGCATGGGCCTGTTCGCCTATGCCCGCAGCACGGACCCGGTCTACTACTACGCCGTGCGCGCCTTCGTCGGCGCTCCGGCCCGGTTCGAGGACGCCGCGTCCGGCGCCGCCAACGCGACCCTCGCCGCGTGGCTGGCATCCCGCAATGCGCTGCCCAGCGCCGATGGCCGTTATCGCATCAGCCAGGGACGCGAAGTCGGCCACGACGCGATCATCGACCTGCACGTGGATGCCGACGGCGAAGTCTGGTCCGGTGGTCGTGTCTGCGACGTGGTGACCGGCGAAATCGATTGGACCTCCTGAAGGAAGATCCGGGCAATCGCCGTCATCCCCGCGAATGCGGGGATCCAGCGGCTTCCAATCATTGAGAGCAAAGGCGCTGCATTCCCGCTTTCCAGGGAATGACGAGCCAAAGCCGGCTTGTTCAGTCCCTCCCCCAAAAGCGTGCAAATTGCGGCGCACTCGCGCGACGTACAGCCCGAATGCGACCCCGCAGCATTTCATCGCCGCCGCGCCTCCTGCAGATCGATCGCGGACCGATGCCTTGTGCCTTTGCGGCCGCCTGCAAATCCCCGCTACGCTCGCGATGACGGCATGGGGTGGGCAGCGCACGCAGGCACGCCGACGACCTGCCACGACGACCCCCCGCCGCAACCATCGGAGCGCGACATGACCGAGTTGGCCAACAAAGTCATCTGGATCACCGGCGCCTCCAGCGGCATAGGCGAGGCGCTGGCCCTGCTCGCAGCAAAACGCGGCGCGAAGCTGGTGATCTCCTCGCGCCGCGAAACCGAGCTGGAACGCGTGCGCCAGGCCTGCCCGCGCCCGGACGACGTCGCCGTGCTCCCGGTGGACCTGTCGCAACTGGCCGACGCCGAAGCGCTGGCCGCACAGGCCGCCGCGTTCTTCGGCCCCATCGACGTGCTGGTCAACAACGCCGGCATCTCGCAGCGCACGGCGATGCTCGACACCGGCATGCCGGCGTACCGGCAGTTGTTCGAGATCGACCTGTTCGCGCCGATCGCACTCACCAAGGCACTGGCGCCGGAATGGGTGGCGCGTGGCGACGGGCATGCGGTGGTGGTGAGTTCCGTCTTCGGCCACATCGCGCTGCCGCGCCGCACCGGTTACGCGGCAGCCAAGCACGCGCTGCACGGGTTCTTCGACTGCGCGCGGATCGAACTGGGTCAGCAAGGCGTGAAATTCACCCTCGCCTGCCCGGGCTTCGTGCGCACCAACATCTCGAAGAACGCACTCGGCCCCGGCGGCACGCCCTACGGCCGGTCGGACCACGACATCGACGCCGGCATGGATCCGCTGGTATGCGCGGAGAAGATCTGGCGTGCCGTGGAGGCCGACCGCTACCAGGTCACCATCGCCGGCATCGAACGTGTCGCGGTGTGGTTCAAGCGCTACCTGCCGCTGCGCTGGTACACGGCGTTGGCGCGCCGCTTGAAGATCAAGTGATGCGCGCGGATGGCGTAGGCAAGGCGTGTAATCCGTCCACCGCGCACCAGAACGCAGAAGGGGCCCGAAGGCCCCTCCTCGACAACCTGGACTGACGTTTACTCGGCCCGCACATCCACCCGGACGCGGATACGGTCGCCGGGGTGGTAATTAGTGCGGGTGGTGTACTGCTGGCCGGCGTATTCGTAGGTGACGTCGTAGGCGTTCACGTCGCGATCGCTGGAGTAGCGGTTGTTGGAGTAGCGGTCGCCGTAGCGGCCATTGACGGGTTCGGGATCGCACACGGTCACCGTGCCGACACGACCACGTTCGCGCTGTGACTGGTCGTAGATCTGGCGACCGGCCATGCCACCCACCATCGAACCGATCGCGGATGTGGCGTAGCGCGCACTACCGCCGCCGACCTGGCTGCCGATCGCGGCACCGACGATGCCACCGAGGACCGTCGCCACCGTCGCACCGGCCTGGGTGCCACCGGTGTTGCGGCGGTTGCCGTACTGGTCGTAGTAGCCGTCGTTGCTGCCGTAACCGCGGTCATAGTTGCCGCCGTTGTAGCTACCGCGGTAGCTGCCGCTGTAACCATCGCCGTAGTAGCCGTTGTTGCCGTAGCTGCCAGTACCACCGGCGCCCACGTAGGTCTGCTGCTGGCGACAGTTCTGGCCGCTGGTGGCGTAACCGGAGCCGGATGCGTAGCGCGAGTCGAACACCGGGTCGACGCGAATCACCCGCGCGTAGTCGTAGCGGGCACCATCCTGGTCATAGCCCGACTGCTGGTAGGACGAGTCGGAACGGTAACCCTGGGCGCTGGCGAGGCCGGTGGTCGCGGCGAGGCATACAGCCAGGGAGGAGACGAACAGGCGCTTCATGTGGGTGCTCCGGACGCCGGGATGGCGTGCGCGGATCGTGGGTCCGCTGCGGTCAACGTCGGCTGAATCGAACCGGGTCAACCGGCCAGGCGCCGCGCCCGTTCACCCCGCCGACAGCCACGCCGCAACCTGGGCAGCCACCGCCGGGCCCGAGCGCCCCAGCAGCGGACCGACGTGGCTGGGCGAAGGCGCTTCCAGCAGGCTCGCCTGCCACTCCGCCGCCAGCGCCCGTGTGAGCGCAGGCGGCACGTCCTCGTCCTGCGTCGACACGACGCACAGCACCGGGCACGCAGGTCGCGGCATCGCCAGTCCGCGATGCGCTTCCCGCAGCGCGGGGCCGGACTCATCGCGCCAGTGGCGGAACGCGAGCATCGCGGTGGCGTCGTCGGCATCGGGCAGGGCGCGACGGGTCGATTCGAGGCGGGCGTCCATCCACCAGCGCACGACATCAGGCCACTCGCGGGCGGGAAGCTGGTTCGCCCAGGGCGCAGGCGGCAGCGGATTGACCAGCACCAGCGCATCGGCGAGGTCCGCGCAGCCCATCGCGACCAGACCGCCCAGACTCGCACCGACCAGCGCCCGCGGCCGCGGCAGCCGCTGGATCGCCGCGCGCACCTGGTCGATGTAGTCGTGCAGCTGCGTCCCCGCCAATCCTGCAGGGGCTGGCTGCAGGTCCGGCGCAATGGCATCGATCCCGTGCCCGGCCAGGACCCCGCGCCAGGCGTTCCACTCCCAGCCACCGCCGCCCGCGCCGTGGATCAGCAAGGCATGCCGGACGGGGCCGCTCATCGGGATGGGCTCACGCCCGTTGTTCGAGCCGTAGGGGGCGTCGGAAGTCGCCCCCGCGGTGGCCGCGGATCTCTACCGAAGTCGCGAGCAGCCGCACTCAACCCTGCAACGTTGCCGTCAGCGTCACCGGGACCGCCAATGCACGCGAGATCACGCAACCGGCCTTGGCTGCCTGCGCGATCTGCTCGAACTGCTCGGCGCTGATGCCCGGCACCTTCGCGTTGACGATCAGGTGCACGCCGGTGATCGTCGGGCCAGGATCCATGCCCGGCTCCATGGTGGCTTCGGCACGGGTGTCGATCCGGTCCGGCGTGAAGCCCGACTTGCCCAGCACCGCCGACAGCGCCATCGAAAAACAGCCCGCGTGCGACGCCGCCAGCAGTTCCTCGGGATTGGTGCCCTTCTCATCCCCGAAGCGGGTCTTGAACGAATAGTTCTGCTCGGCGAACAGACCGCTCTGCGGCGTGCTCATGCTGCCCTTGCCGGCTTGCAGGTCGCCCTGCCATACCGCGTCTGCGTAGCGCTTGAAGGCCATGTCGATGCTCCTTGAAAAGGGCCGATAGCCTAGCGCCTTGGTTGTTAGGTTTGTGCACCGGACACGCCACATGACGACCACGTCTTCAATGCGTGGCTGTGGCTGTGGCTGTGGCTCTTGTCTTCCTCGCCCCCCCGCCGCTCCGCTACGGGGCCCGAAAAGAGGCACAGTCAAGAGCAAAAGCCGAAACACCTTGACCCGCCCCAGAATCCGCGGGAAGGTTTCCTTCCCGGCGACCCGCCGGTACCCGCCATGACAGCCCTCGCCGAGCGCCAGCTCGGAAGGCAGCGCTTCCGACGCGGACAGCCATGACGGCCTTTCTATTGGGCGAACCGCCCTACCCAACCATGGGAGAAACGGCCTCATGTCCTACTCGACCCCTGACATCCGCAACGTGGCCTTGGCAGGCCACCCCGCCGCCGGCAAGACCACGCTCTTCGAAGCCCTGCTGCAGGCCGGCGGCGCGATCCAGACAGCAGGCAGCGTCGAACGCGGCAGCACTGTCTCCGACTTCGACCCGATCGAAAAGCAGCGCGGCCATTCCCTCGACGTCGGCATCGCCTCCATCGACCACGGCGCGCCCGGCCAGCCCAGCATCCACGTCAACCTGATCGACACCCCCGGCTATCCCGACTTCCGCGGACCCGCGCTCTCGGCGCTGGCGGCGGTGGAAACCGTCGCGATAGTCGTCGATGCCGACAGCGGCATCGAATACGGCACGCGCCGGATGATGGAGTACGCCAAGGCGCGCAACCTTTGCCGCGTGCTGGTGGTGAACAAGATCGACCACGCCGATGCCAACAGCGCGCGCGTCCTGGACGACCTGCGCGACACCTTCGGCAGCGAATGCCTGCCGCTCAACCTGCCCGCCGACGGCGGCAAGGCGGTGATCGACTGCTTCGGCAACACGACCGGCGGCAGTGACCTGGGCACCGTGGCCGACTGGCACCAGAAGATCATCGACCAGGTGGTCGAGATCAACGAAACGGTGATGGAGCATTACCTCGACCTGGGCGAAGGCGGCCTGTCGGGGCAGGAACTGCACGACGCCTTCGAGCAATGCCTGCGCGAAGGCCACCTCGTGCCGGTGCTGTTCTGCTCCGCTCGCAGCGGCGTCGGCGTGAAGGAACTGCTGGACGTCGCCGAGAAGCTCTTCCCCAACCCGACCGAAGCCAACCCGCCGCCGTTCCACAAACTCAACGGCCACGGCATCGAACCTGTCGAAGCGGCACCCGATCCGTCGAAACACGTCATCGCCGACGTCTTCAAGGTCGTCAACGATCCCTTCGTCGGCAAGCTCGGCATCTTCCGCGTCTACCAGGGCACGGTGAAGAAGGACACGCAGCTGTTCGTCGACGACGGCAAGAAGCCGTTCAAGGTCGGCCACCTGTTCAAGGTGAAGGGCAAGGACCACGTCGAGATCGACCAGGCCATCCCCGGCGACATCGCGGCGGTGGCGAAGGTGGAGGAACTGCACTTCGACGCCGTGCTGCACGACAGCCACGACGAGGACCAGATCCACCTGGCGCCGCTCGATTTCCCCAAGCCGATGTTCGGCCTGGCGGTGGAGGCCGCGCACAAGGGCCAGGAACAGAAACTCTCGACCGCGCTGCACAAGCTCGCCGAAGAGGATCCGTGCTTCACCGTCGAACACGAGACCGAAACCAACGAAACCGTGATCCGCGGCCTCTCCGACCTGCACCTGCGCGTCAACCTGGAGCGGCTGAAAGACAAGCACGGCGTGGAAGTGAAGTCGCGCCCGCCGCGCATCGCCTACCGGGAAACCATCAGCGGCAAGGCTGAAGGTCACCATCGCCACAAGAAGCAGACCGGCGGCGCGGGCCAGTTCGGCGAAGTGTTCCTGCGCGTTGAACCCTTGCCGCGCGGCGGCGGGTTCGAATTCGTCGACGAGGTGAAGGGCGGCACGATCCCCGGCCAGTTCCTGCCGGCGGTGGAGAAAGGCGTGCGCCAGGTGCTGCATCACGGCGCGATCGCCGGCTACCCGATGCAGGACGTGCGCGTGATTGTCTACGACGGCAAGCACCACAGCGTGGACAGCAAGGAAGTCGCCTTCGTCGCCGCGGGCAAGAAGGCGTTCCTCGATGCGATCACCAAGGCACGGCCGCAGGTGCTGGAACCCATCGTCGAGCTGGAAGTGAATGCACCCGAACAGCACATGGGCGACATCAGCGGTGGCCTGGCCAGCAAGCGCGCGCGCATCAGCGGAACGGACTCGGCGCGCGGCAACGAGATAGTGGTGCGCGCCCAGGTGCCACTGTCGGAACTGGAAGGCTATGCGGCGGAGCTGAAATCGGTCACGGCCGGGCGCGGGCGCTATTCGCTGGACTTCAGCCACTACGAGCCGGTCCCGACACCGGTGCAGCAGAAGCTGATCGAGTCGTACAAGCCGCGAGTGGAAGAAGACTGAACAGCCATCAACGCGTCATTCCCGGGTCATGCCCGAGAGTGACGCGTTTTGCGCTTTGCTGGCCGTTGGCGGACGAACGGCAAGGGCGAATTCCGGGTTGTGACTTCAATCGCGGAAACGAAGCGTTTTCAGGCGTTTCATCCCTCCTGCAACAGGGGGATGACCATGAACGCTGGCAGACCGACCCGGATCACGAACCGGGGGGAACGATTGGCCCGGACCATGCTTGGCTTCGCATTGCTTGCAGCCGTCGCCTGGGCCTTGATGAACAACTCGCCGTCGCATTCGCTGCTGGGCGGGCTGCTGGGCTGACGCATCGCAGCGCGCGGTGTCAAACGCGCCGGACCGAAGCCTGCGGCATTGAGCGCGCGGCAGTAACAGCCACGCGACGTCTTTTTACCGCCCATCCAGCCCACGTTGCGGGCCGCGCCCCGTGCAACCTGATGAAAGCCCCATCCGGGTGCTTCCTCATCGCATTCGCCGGTGCGCTGCTCGGCAGCGCAGTCGCGCTAGGACTGTACGAACACTTCGTCGCGGCGCCGCGTCACGCGGGAATCGTCGCTGTCCTCGCCGCCACGGCGGCACCACAGCCCGCAGCTGCGCAGGTGGACCTCGACCGCGCCCGCAGCCAGGCCCAGCAGATCGCCAGCGAACTGGACGCGTCCGTCGAGCGCAGTGTGCGCAGCAGCCGCGACGCGCTTGACCAGCAGGCGCAGGACCAGGACAAGCGCCGCATCGCGGCCGAGGCCGCCAGCAGCGCCGCCATGTATCGCACCGCGATCACCGAGTACTACATGACCATGGGGAAGTGGCCTGTCTCGAATGCAGGGGCCGGGCTGCCTGCGGCAGCCGCAAGCCAGGGCCGGTACGTGCAGTCGATCGACGTCGGGGGCGAAGGGCGCGTCATCGTCCTGCTCAAGCCGCCGTTCGCCGCCGGCAGCCGGCTGAGCTTCACCCCGTCCGCACGGGAAGATGGACAGGTGCAATGGGACTGCCGCGCCGAAGGCGACCCGGACCTGCCGCGCTATCTGTCCGCCTGCAGGTAGGTCCGGACCATGCATCTGTTCGACACCCCGACCCTGCTCGCCTACCTCGCCACCGCCGCGGTGCTGGTGGTCATTCCCGGCCCCGGCACGGCGTGGATCGTGGCGCAGTCCGCCGCCGGTGGAACCGCGCGCGGCTTGCGTGCCGGCCTGGGACTGGAGACGGCAACGCTGATCCATGCGCTGGCCGCCGGGCTGGGCCTGTCCGCGGTGCTGGCGACCTCGGCGCTGGCCTTCGATGTCCTCAAGTTCGCCGGCGCCGCCTATCTGGTCTGGCTCGGCATCAAGGCATGGCGCAGTTCGCCGTCGGCTCCCGCCAGCGACAAGGGCGACCTGCTGGAAGCCAACATTGTCGATGGCAAGCTTGTCGAAGCCGACCTTTTCGAAACCAACCTGGTTGAAATCCCCGGCGACGTCCCCGGCAAGCCCGACCCGCAGCTGCGCGGCGTGTACTGGCGATCGGTGGCCACCGGCGTGCTCAACCCGAAGGTGGCGTTGTTCTTCCTCGCGTTCCTGCCGCAATTCGTCCACCCCGAGCGCGGGCTGGTGTGGCTGCAGTTCCTGGTGCTGGGCGCGCTGCTGTCGATGATCGGTTTCAGCAACAGCGCGGTGCTGAGCGTCGCGGTCGGGCACTTCGGCCGCCGCATGGGCGGCAACGCGCGGTTCGCGGCATGGCGCCAGCGGGTGCTGGGCACGTTCTTCATCGGCCTGGGCCTGCGCCTGGCGTTGCAGCAGCGCAGCTGAGCCCGCTGCGCGCGCGGAAGTCGGCCACTACGGACCGCCGCCTTCCGGCTTGGCGGGTTCATCCGGTTCGCCGCGTCGCCCAAGGGCGCGCTAGGATCGGCGCGTCGCCAGCCCCCACCTGCCGACTACCGTTCGTTCGAACCTGTCCGCAAACCAATCGGGGGACCCATGGACAAGCGTTTCTGGATTTCAGGCGTGGTGATGACCATCGCCACGATGCTGCTCGGCTTCGTCGTGCACGGCCTGCTGCTGGCCAACGACTACAACGCGCTGGTGGGGACGGTGATGCGTTCCCAGGAAGAAGCCAACGGCCTGATGCAGTGGATGATGATCGCCGACGTCTGCATCGGCTTCGCGATGACGTGGATCTATCGCCAGGGCATCACCGGCGGTCGTTCGACGCTGGCGCAGGGCGTGCGTTTCGGCATCGCGGTGGCGTTCCTCACCGTGATTCCGCAGTTCCTCATCTACTACGTCGTTTCGGCGATGCCGGCCGCGCTGGTGCACAAGCAGCTGATCTTCGACAGCCTGCGCATGGTGGTGCTGGGCGTGCTGGTCGCCTATCTGAACCCGCGTGCCTAAAACCCGCGCGCCTGACCTGACGCACCTGAAGTAAGGCGCACCTGGAACGATGCGCCTGGCGCACCGCATCCGGCACGCACCCGCGGCCGGATGCGGTTCATCCGTCGGGGGTATGGTGCAACCCAGTCCCCACAAGGCCCCCGCCATGAACCTGCGCCCGCGCCGCCATGTCCTGCAGATCGTCCTCCTGTGCATCGCAGCCGCCGCCGGTCTCGCGCTGGCCGGCTGCTCCACCCTCAACGCGGTGACCGCGTTGCTGGGCAACCAGGTGAATTTCACCCAACCGCAGCTGCAGCATTCGCTGGACCGCAATTTCCCCAAGCACTACGACAAGCTCGGCGGGCTGGTGTCGATGACACTGCTCAACCCGCGCCTGTCGATCCCGGAAGGCTCCAGCCGCCTGCGCCTGGACTTCGACCTGGGCATCGGCGCGCTCGGTGCCGACAGCAGCCAGCCCAGCGGCCATTTCGCCCTCACCAGCGCGCTGCGTTTTGATCCGGCCACCCACGGCCTGCACCTGCAAGACCCGACCATCGAGGACGTCGCCATGCCCGCCCTGGGCGGCGTGATGAACGGCACTACCCGCGGCCTGCTCAACAACTGGCTGCGCGAGTACGCGCGCGAGGAGCCGGTCTACCGCTTCGACAACAACCTGCTGGACAAGCTGGGCGCGCGCCGCATCGGCCGGACGGAAATCGAAGGTGGGCAAGTGGTGGTCCACCTGGGCGACAATTGAAGCCCCCAAGGGGTCACTGCATTTGCCTGTCATCCCGAGCGTAGCGAGGGATCAGCTGTTTCGCCGAAAAAACAGGTCCCTCGCTACGCTCGGGACGACATCCGACTTGTCCAGACCCGGCCTGCATGGTTCGGACCGATTGGTCCAGGCCGATTGGTCCAGGCCGATTTGGATCAGGCCGCTTTGAAATCAGGCCGGTCTGATCAAGCCGATCTGATTCAGGTGGAGTGATCCGTTTCGATTGATTCGCCTGATCTGGGATGTGTGATCTGCGATGTGTGTCCGCGTTGCCTGATCCGGTCCGTCTACCCTCCCACTCCGACTCCTGCTGCCAGAACCCGTCATGCGCTCCGTTGCAACGCTCCTTCTCCTGCTGACCCTCACTGCCTGCGGAAAGGATGCCGCCAACACCTCCGGCGCCACCGGCGACGCCGCCGACCAGCTGCCCGCGCCGGAGAAAACGCGCGCCGGCGTGACCGGCATGCCCAACCGCCCCGGCCCAGGCCACATCGGCGCGCCGGAACCGCAGGCAACGCAGGTGGCGGTGGATGGAAACGGCAATCCGCTGCCGCCCGACGGCGCTGCCGTCGATGGCACGACGCCCGGCCCCGACGTTACGCCGATCGCCCTGCCCGAACCCTCGACCGACGACGCCATCGTCGTCGTGCGCGACTACTACGCGGCCATCAACGCCGGCGATTTCGGTCGTGCCCAGTCGCAATGGGCCGATGGTGGCCGCGCCAGCCGGCAGTCGCCGGAACAGTTCGCGGGCGGATTCGCCGACACCACCGGCGTGTCGCTGGAAGTGATGGCGCCCGGCGATGTCGAGGGCGCCGCGGGTTCGCGCTACATCGAAGTTCCCGTCGCCATCACCGCCACGCGTCGCGACGGCAGCCAGCATCGCTTTGCCGGCACCTATGTCCTGCGCCGCTCCGTCGTCGACGGTGCCAGCGACGAACAACGCGCGTGGCGGATCAGTTCCGCACGCATCCACCCGGTGGTCGACACGGCCGCAAGCCCCGTGCAACCGCCGCAATGAGGTTCCTTTGCAGCAGTCGCGCGCTGGTGTTCGCCGTCGCCTGCGCGTGCGCCGCAAGCGCGTGCGCACCGGCACCGGAAGGAACAGCGACGGCTCCGGTGACGTCGACCCCGGCCGCGCCCGCTGCGCCGCCGGCACAGGGTTCGCAGCAGCCGGCACCTGTGCCTGCCACGCCGACGCCCGAACCCGCGCAAATCACCTGGACGCTGCCCGGCGACTTCGTGCGGAAAACGTCAAGGACGGCGAAGTCCCGGGCGCCGAAGGCGAAACCTTCCACGGGGTCATCCTGTTCCCCGACGACAGCACCCGCCGCGCCTACCTGTATTTCCAGGACGCGGAAAAACTCCGCGGCCTGTCGCTGGTGCGCGTATTCGAACGCGACTCGCGCTGGCAGCTGGACAACGGCATCGCCATGGGCATGACGCTGGCGGAACTGGTCCGTCGCAACGGCAAACCCATCCAGTTCACCGGACTGGGCTGGGATTACGGCGGCACCGTCATGGACCTGCACGGCGGCACGCTCGCCCCGCCCGCGGATGTCGCGATCCATCGCAACTGGCGGCTGGGAAGCGTTGAAGGCGAGTATCCCGCCCACGCCTATCCAATCGGCGATGCCACGTTCTCCAGCGACGATCCGAAGTACCCGCAGCAGGGCCGCCTGGTCGTCGTGGACGAGCTGTCGGTGTCGTTCCCCGGCGAAGACGATCTGTAGCCGCGCGCCGACGATGACCGACGCCCCGCCGCCCACTCCGTCCATTCCGCGCATCGTGCTCGACACGAACGTGTGCCTGGACCTTTTCGTCTTCGCCGATCCACGCGTCGCCACGCTGCACGCGGCCCTGCGTGAACGCCGTATCGAAGCCGTCACTGACGCCGCCTGCCGCGGGGAATGGCAGCGCGTGCTCGCCTATCCGCAATGGAAGCTGGACGACGACGCCCAGTCGGACCGGCTGGCGCGCTTCGACGCGCTGGTCGTGCTGTTGGGCGATGGTGGTGGTGAGGTCGGCAACGTCCTTGACACAACCGGTTCGACACCGGCCGACGCATCGGCGCCGCCGGCAAGCGACGTGCTGCCGCGTTGCCGCGATCCCGACGACCAGAAATTCCTCGAACTCGCCTTGCGCACTGGCGCGAATTGGCTGCTCAGCCGTGACCACCACCTGCTGTCGATGAACCGACGCTTGCAGCGCTCAGGTTTGTTCCCGGTGCTGACGCCGCAGCAATGGGAGCACTGGGAAGCGGCGCGCAATGCGCCTGCACCCGCAACAGCAGATCCCTCACTTCATTCGGGATGACAGCAATACGCAGTGGCTCGCTATCGCGCAGCCACCCGAGCCTTCCGGCATGCATTGCATCCCACCGCTGTAGTGCCGACTTCTGCTCGGCACACTCTGCCTACTCGAGTAGCGGCGCCAAGCAGAGCTCGGCACGACTGGGGCGTATCCGGTAGTCGGCCTACAGCTCGAACCGGTACGACAGCTTCACCAGCAACTGCTCGCTGTCGCGCAGGTCGAACGCATCCTGGAACTGGTCGCGCGCGCGATAGCCGCCCATCACGCCTTCCTCGAAGAACGAACCGCCGCGCACGTAGGCGACATACAGGTACGACAGCGGCGCCAGTTCGTAGCGGTAGCGCACCTGGAAGCCCAGGTTGCGCAGGCCGACATCCGCGATCGCCTCGTTCGATGCCAGCGGTTCGCCGGAGTCGGCGACGCGCCACGCCTTCCGCGCCTTCCCGTCCAGGCCGATCGCTTCCAACCGCACGCGCAGTTCCTGCCTGTCGTTGACCAGCCATACGGTGCCGGCATTGAGCAGCAGCATGTCCTCGTCATAGCTGCCGACCAGGTTGTCGCCGCGCCACAGCAGCCAGTCGGGATTGTGCTCGTAGTACCAACCGGTGAAGAAGCTCAGCCGGTCGTTGACGTGGAAAGTCGGCTCGAAATTGAGCTGGTACGCAACCTTGCCCGGCGTGTCCAGACCCTCCGAGGCCAGGCGCACGTTGCCGTAAAGACTCCAGTGGCCGTCGCCCTGCCGCGGGCGGTTCCGCTCGTAGAAAGCGAAGTACTTCGCCGGCATGTTGACGATGCCGTTGCCGCGCAGGATCAGGTCGTCGTGGCCAGCGGTCCACGTCGCGAGCTCCATGAAATCATTGCCGCCATCGCGCAACTGGCCACTTCTGTTTATCGCTGCGGCATCGGCGATGTGCACGCCGTTGTCATTGACCCGGCGCGACACCGCCCAGTGCCAGTCGGTCGCGCTGTATTGCGAGGTCTCGGGCAGGTTGGTGAAGCGTTTGCCCAAGTCATAGCGGCCGTAGTTGTAGTTGTTGCGCTCCAGGTACCCGAAGTCATTGAGCTGCAGGTCGCCGCCCAGGTGCAGCAGGTACAGCTGCTGGCGCCAGCCGTCGCCCATGTCCCAGTCGATGCGCGTCTGCACGCCGGTATCGCGCGTGGAACTGCCGCCCTGGTCGACATCGGATCCGACGATGGCCGTGCGGATCGACCACTGCGGATTGGGCGTCCAGCGATGGTCGACTTCGTACACGTTGGCCACGCGGTCCAGGAACGGCCGCTCCACCCGCGTCACCATCGCACCGATGCCCTGCTTGTCGCCGTCGTGGGTGGCGCGCACGGCGTAGAAATCGCGACCGACCTCGTCGGCTTCGGTCGCCGCGAACACGCCGTAATTCAGCGCACCGACGCTGCCGTTGACCTTCACCGCCGCGGTGACATCACCGGAACCGTTGTGGTCGTCCGTCGGTGCGCCCACGCGCCGGGTGTAGATCAGCTTGTTGCTGGAATTGAGCGAACCGAACGGGACGTCGAAATAGCTCTGGTTCTCGGTGAAGAACGGCCGCTTGTCGCTGAAGAAGGTTTCCGTCGCGCTGAAGTTGACCACCAGCTGGTCGCTCTCGACCTGGCCGAAATCCGGATTGAGCGTGGCGCTGAGCTGGAAGCGGCCATTGGGTTTCCAGAAGATGTCCGCGCCGCCGTCGAAGTCCGACTTGTGCGCGACGTTGTCGAACACCATCGACGCGTACGGCGTGATCGCCAGCAACGACTGGCTGTACGCCGGAACTTCCACCTTGTTGAACGCGCTCAGGTAGCGCGATTCCTGGTAGCTCACCGCGGGCCACGAGGCACGCTCGCCGGTGGCGCCGATCACGCGGTCCAGCTGGATGCCGAGCGTACGCGTGCCATTGGCGACGTCGCGCATGGTCGCGACGTGCCAGGGGATCAGCATTTCCGCCGACCAGCCGGCGTCGTCTTCGGTCACCGCGTGGCGCCAGTTGCCATCCCAGTCGGTGCTGAACTGGTTCTCGCTGGTGATGGTGCCGTCCTGGATGCTGTCGGACAGCAGCACGGTGAAGTTGTAGCCGATGCGGCCGTCGCCATCGAAGTCGACGTACAGGTTGACCCGGTCGACCTGCGCGCTCTGGTCGCGCTGCAGCTTCTGCCGCGTGCGGGGATATTGCGGCCCCTGCAGGTTGCGGAAGCCTATGGCCAGGCCTTCTTCAGTGGCCAGGATCCAGGCCTCGGTCGGCTGCGGCGCGGCGGCGCGCGACAGCGGCTGGGTCAGCAGGAAGTCGGTGACGTGCTGCGCGCCCTGCCATTCAGCGGGATCGATGCGCCCATCGACGGTGACGGCAGCGAAGGCGGAAGGCGCGGCAAGCGCGGCCAGGATGGCAGTAGTCAGTGTTGCGCGCATGCAGGGCCCGTCTGCAGGAATGGTCGTCGCCCGCATTCACGGGCGCCGCGTGCGACACCCGCACGAAGTGGCGGCAGCGTATTGCCGAACGCGGCATTTACCGAATGGCGGAAGTCATGCCAACCAATTGCCTATGTCGTGCATCGGGGCAGGCAGCGGCCTTCGGTTCAAGGCGTTGCGCCGGGCAGGCGTGCCCTGATTCATCCGCGGCGCCTCGGGAACACCAAGGTGTCAGGGGTTGCAGGGGCTTCGCGACGACATGCGTTTGTCGGCGCGAGGCGGGACATCTGCGACGTAATGCGGCCGGCACCCGCTCACCCTGAGCGTAGCGCCGCAGGCGCGAAGTCGAAGGGCGACGTGCACGGGGACCGACCGGCTCCGGGACATCCTTCGACTCCGCTTCGCCAGGCTCAGGATGAGCGGTGTGGGTTGGCGCCCTTCGAATTGAACGGGCGGGAATACTCAGTACGTCGCCAGGGGACGGGTGAGCCACCCGTGATTACGTGCGTGGCGTACAGCTCAGCCCACGCCGGCTTCCTTCGCCTTGCGTGCTTCCTTCACCTTCAACTTCTTGAGCTTTTCCTGCTTCTTTTTCTTCTTCTCGGACTTCGGCTGGAGCATCGTGCCGGTGCAGCCCGGCGAGCCACAGCGGCATTCCCAGACCTTCTTCAGCGCCGCGGTGTGCTTCTCTTCCAGGCGGATGCCGTAGTTGTAGGACAGCTCCTCGCCCGCGGCGATGGCGCGAATGGCCTCGATGAAGACCTTGTCCTTGCGGCGGTCGTCGCCGTCGTCCTCTTCCAGCACCGCCTCGCAATTGGGCATGCAGCTGTGGTTGATCCAGCGTGCCGCGTTGCCGTTGTGGTTGGCGTCGATCACGTACTCGTCGTTGAGCGTGAACAGGAAGGTGTGGCCCGAATCCACGTCGCCGGTGTCGCCCGCGTCCACTTCCGCATGGGTGCGGCGCTGGCCCTTGTACTCGATCAGCCGCTCGCCTTTCTTGATCGGCGCGATGGCAAACATGCCATTGCCGTGGATGGCGGAGCGACGGGTGGCGATCTTGCTGGGCATCTGCGTTTCCGGAATCGACAAAGGACCATTGTCGCCCGAAGCCCGCTGGAGCCGCCATGTCGGTGTCCGGTTGCCGCGCGGCACCCCGTAGTCACACACCACTACCCCGCGACGGACGAAGCCCCATGACCGCACCCCGCACGACGCTCCCCCTGCTCCTGCTCACCCTGGGCGCCTGTCAGCAGGCAGGCAATCCCCCGGCCCTCGCCGCGTCGGCGGCGGCTCCCGACCCGGCAATGAGTGGAAGCGGGGAAGCGGCCGACCTGATGGCTCAAGGCGAGTACCTGGTCCGGATCGGCGGATGCAACGACTGCCACACCCCCGGTTATGCCCAGGCCGCAGGCAACATTCCCAAAGAGCAATGGCTGGCAGGCAACCCGCTTGGCTGGAACGGCCCTTGGGGCACGACCTATGCCACCAATCTGCGGAACCGTGTGCAGGGCATGGACGAAGCGGCCTGGCTCAAGTTCAGCGGTGAACTGCACGCCCGTCCGCCGATGCCGGATTTCACGCTGCGGGCGATGAAGGAACGGGATCGCGTGGCGATCTACCGGTTCATCCGCTCGCTGGGCCCGGCCGACGGGGAAGCCCCCGCCTACCTGCCTCCTGGCCAGACCCCGCCATCCCCCTATGTCCAGTGGGTCCTGCCCTCCCCGCCTGCGAGCCAGCCGCCACCGGCTAGCAAGGGCTGATTTACCCGATTCATCGACCCGGACTTGGCCCGGGGACGCTCAATCCGTACAATTCCGGTACGGATTAAGAGCCACACCATGCTTCGCGTCGCCAAGCTCACCGATTACGCCACGGTCGTGATGACCGTCCTCGCCGCCCGCCACGCCAGTGCGCCGGACGCGGTGCTGAGTGCCTCGGAACTGGCCGAACGCGCGGGGCTGGAAACGCCAACCGTCGCCAAGGTGCTCAAGCCGCTGGCGCAGGCCGGACTGGTCGCCGCCGCCCGAGGCGCCAATGGCGGCTACCGGCTGGCGCGTGCGGCGGAGGCGATCGGGCTCATCGAGATCGTGGAAGCGCTCGAAGGCCCGCTGGGCATGACCGAATGCAGCGTCCACGCCGGCAATTGCGGTATCGAGCAGTCCTGCGGCGTGCGCGCCAACTGGAACCGCATCAACGATGTGGTGATCGACGCCCTGCGCGCCATCACCCTGGCCCAGATGCTGGCACCGCCGCCGCCGAAACCCACCACACCCACGGCGAAGCGCATCGACTTGCGCCTCGCCAACGCATGAGCAGTACAGGCAGCCCCATGGCCACCGAAATCACCGACACCGTAGAGACGAATCGCGAGATCCGCGAGCAGCTCGGCCGCAAGTACGAGGCCGGCTTCGTCACCGACATCGAATCCGAATCGCTGCCGCCCGGCCTGGATGAAGATGTCGTCCGCGCCATTTCCGCGCGCAAGAACGAGCCCGAGTGGATGACCGACTGGCGCCTGGCCGCCTACCGCCACTGGCTGACCATGACCGCGCCGCACTGGGCGAAGCTCGACATCGCGCCGATCGATTTCCAGGCCATCAGCTACTACTCCGCGCCGAAGGGCCCCAAGTACGCCTCGCTCGACGAGGTACCCAAGGAACTGCTCGACACCTACGAGAAGCTCGGCGTGCCGCTGCACGAGCGGGCGAAACTGGCTGGCGTCGCCGTGGATGCGGTGTTCGACTCGGTTTCCGTCGGCACCACCTTCCGCAAGGAACTGGCCGAGAAAGGCGTGATCTTCTGCTCGATGTCGGAAGCCATCCGCGAATACCCGGACCTGGTGAAGCAGTACCTCGGCAGCGTCGTCCCCACGCACGACAACTACTTCGCCGCGCTCAATTCGGCGGTGTTCTCCGACGGCTCCTTCGTCTTCATTCCGAAGGGCGTGCGCTGCCCGATGGAACTGAGCACCTACTTCCGCATCAACGCCAGCGAGACCGGCCAGTTCGAACGCACGCTGATCGTGTGCGAGGAAAAGGCCTACGTCTCGTACCTGGAAGGCTGCACCGCGCCGATGCGCGACGAGAACCAGCTGCACGCGGCGGTCGTCGAACTGGTCGCGCTGGAAGACGCGCAGATCAAGTACTCGACCGTGCAGAACTGGTATCCGGGCGACGAGAACGGTGTCGGCGGCATCTACAACTTCGTGACCAAGCGCGGCGAATGCCGCGGTGCGCGCAGCAAGATCAGCTGGACGCAGGTGGAGACCGGTTCGGCGATCACCTGGAAATATCCGTCCTGCGTGCTGCTGGGCGACGACTCGACCGGCGAGTTCTATTCGGTGGCGCTCACCCACCATCGCCAGCAGGCCGACACCGGCACCAAGATGATCCACATCGGCAAGCGCACCAAGTCGAAGATCGTCAGCAAGGGCATCAGCGCCGGTCGCGGCCAGAATTCCTACCGCGGTCTGGTCCGCGTGGAGAAGAACGCCGAAGGCGCGCGCAACCACACCCAATGCGATTCGCTGCTGATCGGCAAGAAGTGCGGCGCGCACACCTTCCCGTACATCGAGGTGAAACACCCCAGCGCAACCGTCGAGCATGAAGCGACGACCTCGAAGATCAGCGACGACCAGCTTTTCTACTGCCGCTCGCGCGGGATCAGCGAGGAAGACGCGGTGTCGATGATCGTCGACGGTTTCTGCAAGAGCGTGTTCCGCGAACTGCCGATGGAGTTCGCGGTGGAAGCCAAGAAGCTGCTGGAAGTCTCGCTGGAAGGCGCGGTGGGTTGATTTTTTCCTGTCATCCCGAGCGTAGCGAGGGATCTGATTCACGAACGAAAGACGAAGGCAGGTTCCTCACCTGCGGTTCGGAACGACAACGAGATTGAACATGCTGAAGATCGAAAACCTCCACGTCCGCGTCGCAGGCAAGGACATCCTCAAGGGCCTCTCGCTCGAAGTGCAGCCGGGCCAGGTGCACGCGATCATGGGCCCCAACGGCGCGGGCAAGTCCACGCTGGGCAATGTCATCGCGGGACGCGAGGGTTACGAAGTCGTCGAAGGCTCCGTGCACTTCGAAGGCCGCGACCTGCTGGCGCTGGAGCCGGAAGAACGCGCCGCCGCCGGTGTGTTCCTCGCCTTCCAGTACCCGGTCGAGATCCCGGGCGTGAACAACACCTACTTCCTGCGCGCCGCGCTCAACGCACAGCGCAAGGCGCGTGGCGAAGGCGAACTGGACTCGATGCAGTTCCTGAAGAAGGTGCGCGAGAAACTGGCGGTGCTGCACCTCAAGGACGACCTGCTGCAGCGTGCCGTCAACGAGGGTTTCAGCGGTGGCGAGAAGAAGCGCAACGAGATCTTCCAGCTCGCGCTGCTTGAACCCAAGCTCGCCATCCTCGATGAAACCGACAGCGGCCTGGACATCGACGCACTGAAGAACGTCGCCGAAGGCGTGAACGCATTGCGATCGCCTGACCGCGCCTTCCTCGTCGTCACCCACTACCAGCGCCTGCTCGATTACATCAAGCCGGACGTCGTGCACGTGCTGGCCGATGGACGCATCGTCGAGAGCGGCGGGCCGGAACTGGCGCTGCAGCTGGAAGCGCATGGCTATGCGTGGCTGAAGGATCGCATTGCGCCGGAGGCATCGGCGTGATGGTCGCTGTTGCCCTTGCTCGTCCTTCCCGCGAAGGCGGAAGCGCCTTTCAACGGCGCCAGCCGGTCAACCCAGCGACGTTGCCTTCTCCGGTGATCGGGCAACAACGGCGCTGGATCCCCGCCTTCGCGGGGATGACAGCTTTAGTTCCCGGACATCGCGGGGACCGCCCATGAGCGCCCTGCTCGACTCCTTCGCCTCCGCCTTTGACGCGCTGCCGAACCGCGATGCCGCGGGGCTTGGCGACGCGCGTCGCGACGCGCTGGCAGCCGCCCTGCGCGACGGCCTGCCCGGCACGCGCAGCGAACGCTGGAAATACACGCCGCTGCGGGCATTCGAACGCCGGACGTTCGGCACCGTTGTCGCGGAACCCGTCGTATTCGACGCCGCGCTGCTTACCGACATCCCGGCGCCGCGACTTGTGTTCGTCAACGGTCGCTTCGATGGGGCGCACAGCGACACCACCGGATTGCCCGCTGGCATTGCGCTGCAGCCGCTGTCGCAACTGCTGGCGCATGGCAGCGAGCGCGAGGTCAATTTCCTCGCCCGCCGCTTCGACCGTGCCGACGAGGTGTTCGCGCGACTGAATGCCGCACTGGCGGACGAGGGCGTGGTGTTGCGCGCGGAAGAAGGCGCGCGTTCGACACTGCCGATCCACCTGGTTTTTGTCGGCGCTTCCGCGGGAAGCGACATCGCCGCCCATGCACGCCATCTCATCGAACTGCGCGCTGACGCCGAGCTGACGGTGGTCGAACACCATCTTGCCGGCAGCGCGCACACCCACCTCGCCAACAGCCTCGCCCATGTGCACCTGGCTGCGCGTGCGCGCCTCACGCACGTCCGCGTGCAGGACGAATCCACCGGCGCGTCGCTGATCAACCGCACTGACGCCGTGCTGGCGCGGGATGCGCACTATCGCCGCCTCGACCTTGAACTTGGCGGCGCACTCTCGCGCCACGAACTCAACGTCGCATTGCAGGGCGAGAACGCGCAGGTATTCGCCAATGGGGTGCTGCTCGCCGATGGCAAGCGCCATCTCGACACGCGCCTGGGCATCGACCATGTCGCCCGCGACACGCGCTGCGACCTGCTATGGCGCGGACTCGGCGCCGGGCGCTCCAAGGCCGCATTCCACGGCGGCATCACCATCCGCGAAGGCGCCGATGGCAGCGCCGCGGAGTTGTCGAACAAGAACCTGCTGCTGTCAGTGGGCGCCGAAATGGACACCCAGCCGGTACTGGAGATCCACGCGGACGAAGTGCAGGCGGCACATGGCGCGGCCGTCGGCCAGCTGGATGCCACGTCGATGTTCTACTTGCGCAGCCGCGGCATTCCCGAAGCACAGGCACGGGCGTTGCTGACTGCAGCGTTCTGTCGCGAAACGCTAAACGTCGTCGAAGACGCGTCGCTGCGCGATTCGCTGGCGATCCGGCTTGATGCGGCGCTCGCACGACTGGAGCCGGCATGAATATCTCATCCCATCCCGGTCTTACTGCGCTCGCTGGGGACGCGATCGACTGGAGCCGCGTCCGCGCCGACTTTCCGCTGCTTACCCGCGAAGTCAACGGCAAGCCACTGGTCTATCTGGATTCGGCCAACACCGGACAGAAGCCGGCCAGCGTGATCGAGGCCGTGGACGACTTCTACCGTCGCCATAACGCCAACGTCAGCCGCGCCGTACACACGCTCGGCACCGAAGCGACCGACGCTTACGAAGGCGCGCGACGCAAGCTGGCCTCGTTCTTCAACGTGCGCGCCGACGAACTGGTGCTGTGCAGCGGCACGACGTTCGCGCTGAACCTCGTTGCGTACTCGTGGGCGCTGCCGCGCCTGCAGCCGGGCGACGCGATCGTACTCACGCGCATGGAGCACCACGCCAACATCGTGCCGTGGCAGCTCGTGGCGCAGCGCACTGGTGCGACGATCAAGGTCGCGGAGATCAACGCGGCTGGCGAACTCGACCTGGATGCGCTGTACGCACTGCTTACGCCGGAAGTGAAGATCCTCTCGCTCACGCACGTCTCCAACGTGCTGGGCACGGTGAATCCGGTGCGCGAGATCTGTCGCGAAGCCCGCAAGCGCGGCATCGTCACCGCCATCGACGGCTCACAGGCCGCGCCGCATCGCGCGGTCGACATCGCCGCGATCGGTTGCGACTTCTACGCCTTCACCGGCCACAAGATGTGCGGCCCGACCGGTACTGGCGCACTGTGGGCACGCCGCGAACACCTGGCCGCGATGCCGCCGTTCATCGGTGGCGGCGAGATGATCAAGGAAGTGCGCTTCGAGGGCACGGTCTACAACGACGCGCCACACAAATTCGAAGCGGGTACGCCCAACATCGCCGGCTTCGTCGGCCTGGGTGCTGCGGTCGATTACCTGTCGGCGCTCGGCATGGCGAACACCGACGAACGCGAGCAGCAACTGCTGCGACACGCGACCGAGGAGCTGGACAAGGTCGACGGGCTGCGTATCTTCGGCCGCGCGCGCGAGAAGGCGGCCGTCATCAGCTTCCTGGTCGAAGGCGCGCACGCGCACGACCTCGCCACGCTGCTGGACCTGGAGGGCGTCGCGATCCGTTCTGGCCACCACTGCGCGCATCCGCTGATGCACCACTTCGGTGTTCCGGCGACGTGCCGGGCGTCCTTCGCGTTCTACAACACGCACGAGGAAGTCGACGCCTTCGTCGCCGCATTGCGCAAAGTGCGCAGGCTGCTGGCGTAGGCGGATCCGTGCGGGCCCGGTATAAGATTTGCGGCATCGCGTGGATGGACCCTGAGGACGCATGAGCACCGATCATCCGAATTCCGAGGGTTCCGATCATTCCGAAACCGAAGTGGTTTCGCTGCTGCGGGAAATCCGCAACAACCAGCGCGCCGCGCTGGAGCTACAGCGCGAGCACATGGGGATGTACCAGAAGCAACTTGAACGCATCGAACGCATCAACGACCGCGCCGAGTCCATCCAGCGCCGGGCCGGCACCGCACTGCGGCTGATCCTGATGCTGGCGATCCCGGCCGTGCTGGTGCTGCTGGCACTCATGCTCTGGCCCTATTTCTCACGACTCCTCGGATAAGCATGGACATCCAGTTCCGCCCCGCCACTCATTCCGACATCCCTGCCCTGGTGCCGCTGGTGGAAGCCGCCTATCGCGGCGAAGGCGAGCACAAGGGCTGGACCACCGAGGCGGACATCCTCGGCGGACGCCGCACCGATGCCGACGAAGTGCGCGGCTGCATCGACAGCGCCGGCAGCGTGCTGCTGGTCTGCGAACGCGCGGCCGCGGACGGCTCGCTCGAACTGCTGGGTTGCGGGCACGTGGCGGTGGAGGACGGCGCTGGCTACTTCGGCATGTTCTCGGTGCGTCCGGAACTGCAGGGTGCGGGCATCGGCAAGGCCCTGCTCGGCGAAGCCGAACGCATCGTGCGCGACGAGTGGCACCTGCCCACGATGCGCATGACCGTGATCGACGTGCGCCAGGAGCTGATCGATTTCTACGAGCGTCGTGGCTATCGCCGCACCGGCACCAAGATTCCGTATGGCAAGGAAATGTTCGGCCTGCCCAAGCGCCAGGATCTGCAGTTCGAACTACTGGAAAAGACCCTCTGATCGGCGGCGTCTTCCCAGAGTCTCTTCAAACTCTGCCAAACGACATCGGGACCTGACCATGGGCGACTGGGTTTTCGTCTGCGCCTCTTCGCAGCTGCTTCCGGGTGAATCCACCGTCGCGTGGGACGGCGACACCCCCATCCTGGTCGTGAACTACGACGGCGATTTCTATGCGCTGGAGGACAAGTGCTCGCACGAGGACTTCGAGTTGTCCGCCGGCCAGTTCGATGGCGAGGAAGCCACGATCGAATGCGCGCTGCACGGCGCGAAGTTCGACGTGCGCGATGGGCGTCCGCTGTGCGCACCGGCCTATGAGCCGGTGGCGCGATTCCCGGTGAAGGTGGACGACGTCGGCGTCTGGACCCGCGACGATCGCGAATGAGCGACTTCGGCAAACGAGAATCGTTTGCATTTGAGAATTGTTCTCACTAAACTGTCTGCGCCGCGGCATCGCCGCAACGACATCCACGAGAACCATGATCAACAGGAAGCTTCCGGCGCTCGCCCCGCTGGCCGCCGCGCTCGTACTTGCACTTTCTGCCCCTGCCGCAGCCCGCGCCGACGAGATGGCCGCCACCGGCAGCTCGAACGCGACAGACCTCGACGCCGTCGAAGTGATCGGCAAGGTCGACTACGGCTACGTGCAGAAGCGCTCGACCAGCGCCACCAAGACGGACACCGACCTGCAGGACGTCCCCCAATCCGTCACCGTCATCACGAGCGATCTGATCAAGGACCAGGCCATGCAGAACCTGGCCGACATCGTGCGCTACGTGCCCGGCGCGGCAATGGCGCAGGGCGAAGGCAACCGCGACACGCCCGTGCTGCGCGGCAGTGCTTCGACTGCCGACATGTTCATCGACGGCATGCGCGACGATACCCAGTACTTCCGCGACCTCTACAACATCGAACGCGTCGAAGCGCTGAAGGGCCCGAACGCGATGATCTTCGGCCGCGGCGGCGCAGGTGGCGTACTCAACCGCGTGAGCAAGCAGGCCGACTGGAATACCGTGCGCGAACTGAGCCTGCAGGTGGGCTCCTGGAACAAGCGCCGCATCGCTGGCGATTTCGGCCAATCGATCAACGACGGCGCCGCATTCCGCGTTACCGGCATGTTCGAGGACTCGGAAAGCTACCGCGACGGATACCAGGCGCAGCGCTGGGGCATCAATCCAACGTTCGCGTTTACCGCGGGCGACAGCACCACCATCACCCTCGGCTACGAGCACTTCGAAGACGAGCGCGTCGCCGATCGCGGCGTGCCCTCCTCGCCCGTCGCGTTCAACGGCCGTCGCCTTCCCGTGGAAACCGATCCGTCGACGTTCTTCGGCGACCCCGCACGCAGCCCGACCTGGGCCGATGTCGACGCACTCAGCGGACTGGTCGAGCACGACTTCGGCAACGGCCTGGCGTTGCGCAACCGCACCCGCATTGCCGATTACGACAAGTTCTACCAGAACCTGTATGCGGGCGGCCCGATCTCTTTCGACACCTGGGGTGCACCGGCGGCCGAGATCCGCGCCTACAACAATGCGACCCAGCGTACGAACGCGTTCAACCAGACCGATTTCGTCTGGTCGATCGACGGCAGCATCAAGCAGACGCTGCTGTTCGGTGCCGAGCTGGGTCGACAGGAAACCGACAATTTCCGCATGACCGCATATTTCGGTTCCCCTGGCTCAACTGCCACCTCGGTATTCGTTCCGTTCGCGAACCCCCGCTACACCGGCCCGGTGGAATTCCGCCAGAGCGCTACCGACGCCGATAACCATACGACCACCACGATCGCAGCGCTGTACGTGCAGGACCAGATTGAATTCTCGCCGCAATGGCAGGCGATCCTTGGCCTGCGCTATGACCACTTCGACGTGGACTTCCGTAACGACCGCAACGGCACGACCATCGCAGCCACGGACAACCTCGTCTCCCCACGCGTCGGCCTGGTCTACAAACCGATCGATCCACTGTCGCTGTACGCCAGCTACAGCATGACCCACCTGCCGCGATCGGGCGACCAGATGAGTTCGCTCACGCCCACCAACCGCGCTTTCGATCCCGAGCAGTTCCGCAACTACGAGATCGGCGCCAAGTGGGAAGTTGCAGCTGGGCTGGCCCTTACCGCAGCCACGTACCGGCTTGACCGCACCAATTTCGCCGTTGCCAATCCGGCATTCCAAAGCGACCCGACCCAGCCCTCGATGATCCTCGTCGATGGACAGCGCATCGAGGGTGTCGAGATCGGCATCGCTGGCAACATCACCGAAGCATGGACCGTGATGGGCGGCTATGCATGGCAGGACGGCGAAATCCTGGCCGGACCGGACGAAGGCAAGCGCCCGGCACAACTGCCGGAACAGACCGCTTCGCTCTGGAACCGCTACGACTTCAATGAAACCTGGGGCGTCGGCCTCGGTGCGATCCATCGCGGCGCCATGTTTGCGTCCACCAGCAACGCAGTGGTCGTGAAGAGCTACACCCGCTATGACGCCGCGGTCTTCCTTGACCTGGGCGACAAAGTCGGCCTGCAGCTCAACCTCGAGAACATCTTCGGGAAGAAATACTTCGTGTCGGCGAACAACGACAACAACATCACTCCGGGTTCGCCGCGCGCGGCCTACCTGAGCGTGAATTTCAAGTTCTGAACGTCCCGCAGCAGCACAGGCAACGAGTCCGCACACATGCGGGCTCGTTGTCGTTTGAGGAAGCCCCGCAATGATTGAACACAACGCGAACACCAGCCGTACCCGCAGCAACGCCACCTACCGCTGGGTGCGCCAGCTGCACCTGTGGATCGGCGCATGGGGCGCGCTGGCGGCGATCATCTACGGCTTCACCGGGCTGGTGATGAACAACCGCTTCGGCGACAACGCATGGCCGCAGGGCGAAACCACCGACGCCGGTCGGGTGACGCTGCAGGTTCCGGTGGATGCGCGCGCGACCCCGGAGCAGTTGTCGCTGTGGCTGCGCCAGACCCAATCGCTGGATGCGCAGGTCATCAAGAAAGGCGGCAGGGATTCGAAGGCGCCGATGAAGTGGAACTTCAGCGGCGGCACCGCGAGCGATTCCTGGACGGTCGAATACACGCCGGGCAAGGAGTCGGCCGAGGTCAAGCGCTCCTCGCATTCCTTCCTCGCCGCGATCACCCGCCTGCACAAGGGCAGCGGTGGCGGCTGGCTGTGGAACCTGCTCGCCGACAGCTTCGCCCTGGGCATGCTGCTGCTGGGACTGTCCGGCATCTGGATGTGGGCCCGTGGGCGCACGCCACGACAGATGATCGCGAGCATCCTGGGGTTGTCGGCGCTGGTGCTGGCAGCGGTGCTGATTCCCGCGCTGGCCTGATTGGCATCGGTTGCAGCCAGGCGCTGCGCTACGCCTGCGCCCCGGCCATGTGCGCTACAGCATGAGCACTACAGGCTGCACGGATCACCCAGCGTTTCATTGAGCTCAATTGCAGCCTTCACCAGCGCCTTGGTGCGCACGGTGCTCACCTTGTCGCCGTCCAGCAGCGTGATGGTCGCCATCTCGTACTTGCCGCCGGGCTTGAGGCGCTCGTCCAGCTCGCGCAGCCTCCTGCCGCGCCAGAAACCAAAAAGCACCCGGTGTTCTTCAGCCCGGATGACCAGGACCGGGCCGTTGTGGAGATAGACCAGGTTTCCCCATTTGATCCGCTCTTCCAGCCCGCCAGCGGAAAGCGTCGCCTTGCGCAGCGCTTCGACGAGCGTCCGACGCCAGCCAGTGAGCGCCTGCACGTACGCGTCGGGTGATTCAGCAGGAGCCGACTTCTTCATGGGTGAAGGCCGGCGAGACGGCCCTCAGCCGCCCTGCCCGCCCTGTGCTGTTTCGAGATTGGCTACACGGACCAGCAGCAGCTCTCCACCACCTTCTATGACATGCCGGAGCTTCTCGTCGCCAGCCTGGAAGATCGCGGTGTCACCGGCGTGCAGTGCCGGCAATCCGGAGTCATCGGCAAATCGTGCGTGGCCAGCCAGCAGGTGCACCGCCCAGGTCGAACCGGGTTCCACGAAGATCACCATCGGCCCCACCAGCGGGCGATGCCAAAGGTCCGCATGGATGCGATCCCGACGCCACATCAGGTTGAAGTCGTGGGTGGGGCCGTCGACCAGCTCGCCAGTGACCCCGCGCTCGCCGGCAAAGCGGAGCTTGTCGTGCGGCGGCAGCAGCTCATGCACCTCGCCGTCATCGAAGCGAAGTCGCATCCCGCTGCCGGACAGCAGCACCAGTACGCGATCGACGCCGGGAAACGCGGAGAAGGCGGAATCGCGCTCGACCTCCGCGATGGATAGTCGCCAGTCCCAGTCATCGCCATCGGGCAGGCGGATGATCTCGCGGGTCCAGCCTTGCTGGTTGCGCCAGCGTTCGCGGCGATATTCGTTGGCGGGGATGATCCAGGAGTGACTGGTGCTCATGGCGCGAGTGTAGCGAGCCTCGATGCCATGGTGTCAGCTACGGGCACGCGGCGAGGCCGTTGTGTGGGAAGCCACAGCCGCGATGACCCATCCAGAACGCGGCGGCCATGCCGAGCATCCATGCCTCGACCAGCTGTGCTCCTGCCAGTCATGCTCCGATCCGCCCCGAAAAAACCGTCGCCCGGCCGCGACCTCCGCGCAACCGGGCGAACACACTTCGCAATCCTTTGCCAAAGTGGCCCCTGCCTCCGTGCACTCCCCGGAGGCGCCGGCAGTTCAGCGCTTGCCGGACGGGCGGGGAGCAACCGCCACGGTCTTGCGAGCGGGTGCGGGCGCGACACCACCGGCTACGACAATCCGGTCGCGATTCTTCTCGATCGTCTTCAGGCCGATGCCCTTGACCATTGCGAGCTGCTCGGGGCTCTTGAAGGCGCCGTTGGCCTTGCGGTAGGCGACGATGGCATCCGCCTTGGCCGGCCCCACGTTGAGCAGGACGCGATCGATGGTGGCGGCGTCGGCGGTGTTGATGTTGACCTTGTCGGCGGCAAACACGCTGCCCGCGAGCAGCAGCGAGGACAGGAC
This sequence comes from Lysobacter fragariae, assembly GCF_054779775.1. Lineage (NCBI taxonomy): Bacteria > Pseudomonadati > Pseudomonadota > Gammaproteobacteria > Lysobacterales > Lysobacteraceae > Lysobacter > Lysobacter fragariae. The sequence goes on from NZ_BAAGXP010000001.1 coordinate 87,225, forward strand.
CAGGGACTGCAGCACGGCGGCGAACTTGTTCATGGCATTGCTCCTTGAGATGGATGAAGCCGGTGGCTTCGTTGGACTTCCGTTCCGGCGGTGCGTCCGTCGGTGTGCACAGTCTGCTGACCCGGCCGGAGCGGGCGTATCGGCGGGTGCGCCGTCGCGGCGTAGGCCGGCACCCCGCCCGGGGCTAGGAAAAATCCGACCTGCGCTAGACTTCCTGTTTTAAGCCTTCCCGCTCCGGGAGGGCCGCCAGTCAGGAACCGGGATGGACAGTCGCAAGATCGAGCAGTTCGTGGGCGCCAAGTGGGATGCGGAGATCGTTCCGCAGCTTGTCGAATACATCCGCATCCCCAACAAGTCGCCGATGTTCGACGCCGACTGGGTCAAGAACGGATACATGGACGCGGCCGTCGCACTGATGGAGTCGTGGGCGCGCGCGCAGGACGTCCCGGGCATGGTGCTGGAAGTGGTTCGGCTGGAAGGCCGCACGCCGCTGATCTTCATCGAGATCCCCGCCGCCAATGGCGGCAGCGACGACGATTGCGTGATCCTCTACGGTCACCTCGACAAGCAGCCCGAGATGACCGGCTGGGACGAGGACCTCGGCCCATGGAAGCCGGTGATCAAGGGCGACCGCCTCTACGGCCGCGGCGGCGCTGACGACGGTTACGCGATCTTCGGTTCGCTCACCGCGATCATGGCCCTGCAGCAACAGGGCGTCCCGCATTCGCGCTGCGTCGTGCTGATCGAAGCCTGCGAGGAATCGGGCAGCTACGACCTGCCCGCCTACGTCGACCATCTCGCCGACCGCATCGGCAAGCCGTCGCTGGTGGTGTGCCTGGATTCGGGCTGCGGCAACTACGAGCAGCTGTGGTGCACGACGTCGCTGCGCGGCCTGGCCGGCGGCAACTTCACCGTGAAGGTACTGGAAGAAGGCGTGCACTCCGGCGATGCGTCCGGCATCGTGCCGTCGAGCTTCCGCCTGATCCGCCAGCTGCTGTCCCGCCTGGAAGATGAGAAGACCGGCCGCATCCTCGTCGAAGGCCTGCATGTCGAAGTCCCCGCCGAGCGCCTCGCGCAAGCACAGGAAGCCGCGCGCGTGCTGGACACGGCCGTGTTCGACAAGTTCCCCTTCCTGCCCGGCATGACGCCGATGTTCGACAAGGATGGCGCGGACGACCTGAAGGAACTCGTGCTCAACCGCACCTGGCGTCCCGCACTGTCGGTGACCGGTGTCGAGGGCATGCCGCCGCTTTCGTCGGCCGGCAACGTGCTGCGCCCGTACACGTCGGTAAAGCTGTCCCTGCGCCTGCCGCCGACGCTCGACGGCAAGCAGGCCGGCGAGCTGCTCAAGGAAGTGCTGCTGCGCGATCCGCCCAACGGCGCCAAGGTCACGCTGGAACTCGAGAAGGCCAGCACCGGCTGGAACGCGCCGGCGATGTCGTCGTGGCTGGAAAAGGCGATCGATGCGTCGAGCCGTGAGTTCTTCGGCCAGCCTGCGATGTACATGGGCGAAGGTGGCACGATTCCCTTCATGGGCATGCTCGGCGAGAAGTTCCCCGGTGCGCAGTTCATGATCACCGGCGTGCTGGGTCCGCACTCCAATGCGCACGGTCCGAACGAATTCCTGCACATCCCGATGGGCAAGCGCGTCACCTCCTGCGTCTCGCACGTGCTGGCCGCGCACCACAGCGCAAGCCAGCGAGGCGAAACGCGTGGCGTGGCGGCGGTGGCCGGCGGCGAACACCACGGCGACCACGGCTGCTGCTGACCGGTATACGACGTCGCGAAGGCCCGGCTCATGCCGGGCTTTTCGCTTTCTGGGCCCGTGCGCCAGTGATGCCGCTCGAACCAACCGGTCTGGCATGCGAAGCATCAAGGCCGTTCATGCCTTCGTTCCCTTCGCTGCACCGCAACGTGGCGAACCGGGCGCCGCTGCTAGGATGCCTTCGCCCCACCCAAACCAGCCAGGAGTTCACTCAATGTTCGACGGCATTATTGGTTACATCATCGGCGGCGCCGTGATCGGCATTCTTGCCCGTTTCTTCAAGCCCGGCGCCGACCCCCTGGGCTGGATCCTGACCATCCTCCTCGGCATTGCCGGTGCCTACGTCGGCAGCCAGCTCGCCGGGATGCTGGGGCTCGCCGGCAGCAGGATGATGGTCTGGGCCTGCGCCATAGTCGCTGCGATCGTCCTGCTGTTCGTCTACGAGGCCATCCGCAAGAAAACCGCGAAGTAGCGTTGAGCAGACACACATGCGCGCCATGACGACTTCATGGCCGAAATGACACCCCGGCTTGCCCGGGGTGTTCTTTTTGCGGACGAGCAGCTCACATCGTCGGGGCTGCCCGGGTCCTTGCGGCGCGGGAGCAGGCGGGAAGCGCAGTGCCTCCCGCCGCCCCAACGCTTCCCAGGGTGACTGGAAGTAAACAGGACGGCCCCGTCCCCCGCGGAAATGAGCGCAGGTAATGAACGCATAACCAGCCACCCTTTCCCCCGTTTCCCGCGCATCCCTAGCCTGCGGAGTACCGAAAACTCCGAGCGTCCCGATGTCCGCGATTCCCGCCCCTGCCCTCGACGGCGCTGCCTTCCAGGGCTTGTCCGCACCGCCGTCCCTGCTGACGCAGGAACAGGCCGGGCTGCTGGACCGGCTGACCGGCAGCCTGGACGGCTCGGGCCTGTGGTGGCTGTCGGGCTATGCGGCTGGACTGGCTCGCGCGCAGGTGCTGCCTTCGCAACGCCCTGTCGCCGTTCCCGCGGCCGAGGTGCAGGCGGCGCCGCAACTGACCATCGTCTACGGCAGCCAGACCGGCAACGCGAAGCGGCTCGCGGAAAAACTGGCGCAGCAGGTCGAAGCCGCCGGCATCGGCGCGCGCCTGCTCCGCGCGGACGCCTACCAGACCCGCGACCTGAAGAACGAGCGCCACCTCGCCATCGTCATCAGCACGCAGGGTGATGGTGATCCGCCGGACGATGCCCGCGGTTTCGTCGAATTCCTGCTGGGCAAGCGCGCGCCCAAGCTGCCGGGGCTACATTTCGCCGTCCTCGGGCTGGGTGACTCGAGCTACCCGCAGTTCTGCGCCATCGGCCGCAGGCTCGATGAGCGCCTGGTGGAGCTCGGCGCAACGCGGTGGCTCCCGCGCGGCGACGCCGACCTCGACATCGACAGCGTGGCCACGCCGTGGCTCGCCGATGCCGTTTCCATCGCGAAGGAATCGCTGAAGCCGCAGGCGCCGCTCGCCACGGTTACGCCGCTGCGCCCGCTCGCCGTCGCGACCAGCGCCTACACCCGCGACAACCCGTTCCACGCCGAAGTGCTGGTCAACCAGCGCATCACCGGCCGCGACAGCGCGAAAGACGTCCGTCACTTCGAGATTTCGCTGGAAGGCTCCGGGCTGAACTACGAAGCCGGCGATGCGCTCGGGGTATGGCCGGTGAATCCGCCGCAGCTGGTGGACGCCGTGCTCGCCGCATTGGAACTGGACGGCGATGCGCACGTGATCCACGCCGACAAGTCGTTGCCGCTGCGCGAATGGCTGTCCACCCAGCGCGAACTCACGCGTCTGTCGCGACCGTTCGTTGCCAGTCACGCCGCGCATGCGCGCAGCGAGTCGCTGGACGCCGCGCTGGCACCGGAAAACAGGGACGCCCTCGCTCAGCTGCTGGCGCAGAACCAGGTGATCGACCTGCTTCGCAGCCATCCGGCCGCCTGGACCGGCGAGGAACTGGTGGCCGCATTGCGTCCGCTGGTGCCGCGACTGTATTCCATCGCGTCGAGCCCGAAGGCCGTCGGCGAGGAAGTACACCTCACTGTCGCGCATGTCGAATACGACGTCGACGACGCATCCGGCGACGGTCGTCGCTGGGGCACCGCTTCGGATTTCCTCGCCCGCGCTGTCGAAGGCGCGAAGGTGCGGGTATTCATCGAACACAACGAGCGCTTCCGCCTGCCACGCGACGGATCGCGCGACGTGATCCTGATCGGACCCGGCACCGGTGTCGCGCCGTTCCGCGGGTTCGTGCAGGAGCGTGCAGCCACGCAGGCGACCGGCCGCAACTGGCTGTTCTTCGGCAATCCGCATTCGCGCAGCGACTTCCTCTACCAGGTGGAATGGCAGGACGCGCTCAAGCGGAGCGAACTGCATCGACTCGACCTCGCCTTCTCGCGCGACCAGGCCAGCAAGGTCTACGTGCAGCACCTGCTGCGTGAACGCGGCCGCGACCTGCTTTCCTGGCTTGACGCCGGCGCCCACGTCTACGTCTGTGGCGCCATCGCGATGGGCAAGGACGTGCACGCGGCGCTGATCGACGTGATCGCCGAACACGGCGGCAAGTCGACTGAAGAGGCCGGCGATTACCTCAACGACCTGCAATCGCAGGGCCGTTATGCAAGAGACGTTTACTGATGAGCACGCATTCCGTCGAGGACATCAAGCAAGCCAGCGGCCGCCTGCGCGGCACGCTGCTGGAGTCGCTCGCCAACCCGATCACCGGCGCACTGGCCGACGACGACCAGACGCTGATCAAGTACCACGGCAGCTACCAACAGGACGATCGCGACATCCGCGAGGAGCGCCGGCAGCAGAAGCTCGAACCGGCACACAGCTTCATGATCCGCACCCGCACGCCGGGCGGCGTGGTGTCACCGGAGCAGTGGTTGAAGCTGGACCGAATCGCGACCACCTACGCCGAGCGCGGCCTGCGCATCACCACGCGCCAGGCCTTCCAGTTCCACGGCGTGATCAAGCGCGAGCTGAAGGCCACGATGCAGGCGATCAATGCCGCGTTGATCGACACGCTCGCCGCGTGCGGCGACGTCAACCGCAATATCGCCGTGGCCGCAAATCCGCACCAATCGGCCGCACACGCCACCGTCCACGCGCAGGCCGCGGCACTGTCCACGCACCTGCTGCCCAACACCCGCGCCTACTACGAAATCTGGCTGGACGAGGAGCGCGTCGCCGGCAGTGGCGAGGAAGAGGAAGCGATCTACGGCGCGACCTACCTGCCGCGCAAGTTCAAGATCGGCTTCGCGATTCCGCCGTACAACGACGTCGACGTGTTCGCGCAGGATCTGGGCTTCATTGCCATTCTGGAAGGCGGCGAGCTGTTTGGCTACAACGTCACCGTCGGCGGTGGCATGGGCGCGACCCACGGCGACGCGGAGACCTACCCGCGCCTGGCCGACGTGATCGGTTTCGTCACGCCCGACCAGGTGATCCCTGTCGCCGAAGCCGTGATCACCACCCAGCGCGATTGGGGCAACCGCGTCGTGCGCAAGCGCGCGCGCCTGAAGTACACCATCGATGATCGCGGCCTGGACGTGTTCAAGCAGGAAGTCGAGCGTCGCGCCGGATTCACCCTGGCTGCTGCCAGACACTTCGACTTCGTCCACAACGGCGACCGTTTCGGCTGGGTCAAAAGCGACGACGGCGGCGAAAACGATCTGTGGCACCTGACGCTGCGCATCGTCGCCGGACGCATCTGGGATCGCGAGCAGCCGCACCTCACCGGTCTTCGCGAAATCGCGAAGGCGTTGCTGCAGATCGGCGGCGACGCGACCCGCGCACCCGAGTTCCGGATGACGCCAAACCAGAACCTGGTGATCGCCAATGTTCCGGCCGAGCAGCGTTGGCATGTGGACGCTCTGGTGAATGCGCACGGCCTCGGCGTCCACAACGTCGCAACGCCGGTGCATCTGAACGCGATCGCCTGCGTTGCACTGCCGACCTGCGGACTGGCGATGGCCGAAGCCGAGCGCTACCTGCCGGACTTCCTCACCCGCGTGGAATCGCTGCTGGAAAAGCACGGCCTGCGCGACGCGCCGATCAACATCCGCCTCAGTGGCTGCCCCAACGGTTGCTCGCGCCCGTACCTGGGCGAAATCGCGCTCGTCGGCAAGGCCCCGGGTCGCTACAACCTGATGCTGGGCGCATCGCACAAGGGCGAGCGGCTGAACACGCTGTACCGCGAGAACATCGACGAAGCGGAAATCCTCGTGTCGCTCGATCCGCTTTTCGCCGCGTGGGCCGCACAGCGCAACGAGAACGAATTCTTTGGCGACTTCCTGGTACGTACGGGCGTCGTCGTCAGCAAAACACTGAACCTGGAGCTGGTCGCATGAGCCCGCCCGATCCCATCACTGCCGCCGAAGCGCCGCGCGCGCTGGCTGAACTCAACCGCTGGCTGGGCAGCCTCACCGCCGAAGAGCGCGTGGCCTGGGGCTTGGCGAACCTGGCTGGCGGGCACGCGCTGTCGTCGAGCTTCGGCGCACAGGCGGCCGTGTCGCTGCACATGGTGACGCGACAGCAGCCGGACATCCCGGTGATCCTGGTCGACACCGGCTACCTGTTCCCGGAGACGTATCGCTTCGTCGACGAACTGACAGAGCGCCTGTCGCTCAACCTCAAGGTGTATCGCCCGCAGATCGGCACTGCCTGGATGGAAGCGCGCCTGGGCCGGTTGTGGGAACAGGGCACGGATGGCCTTGCCCGCTACAACCGGCTGAGCAAGGTCGAACCGATGCAGCGCGCGCTGCGCGAACTGGGTGCGTGCACCTGGATCTCCGGCATCCGCCGTTCGCAATCAAGCAGCCGCGCCAGCACCGACTTCCTGCAGCTGCACGACGGCCGCTGGAAACTGCACCCGCTCGCCGACTGGAACGACCGCGACATCTGGAACTACCTGCAGAAGCACGACCTCCCCTACCACCCACTGTGGCACGAAGGTTATGTCTCCATCGGCGACGTGCACACGACGCGCCGGCTCGAAGCCGGCATGAGCGAAGAGGAAACGCGGTTCTTCGGCCTCAAGCGCGAGTGCGGACTGCATGAGTCGTGGGACGAACTGCCCGGAAAAGCCGCCTGAGGATTCTCGCTGCGACCAGCATCGCCTTTCGCCTTCTCGGGGATGAAGGCAAGCACTTCGGGTTTAGAAGCGCCCTTCTACCGCCAGCCAGAACCGCAGTGGCTGGCTGTTGTTGTTGCCTTGATGGGGCCCCGTGGCGCAGCGGCGGGCGGTCCGGATCAGACCCGCAGGGCGTGCGGCATGGATGCCGCACGTTTTTCGACACGACAGGGATGTCGTGTCGAAAAATCCCGGACCGTCCGCGAACCCGGAGCGCAGCGTAGGGTGCGAAGCCCCGGGGTGCCCTTCTCTTTGGTTACTTTTGACCGAAGGGAATCCAGTCGGACTCTTGGGCAAGCAAGAGAAAGTGACCCGCCAAAGGCGGAAGCCTTTGCCTCGCATTCAGTGCTTCACATCGGAACGATCTGCCTAGTTATGAAGCACACTTCCAGTGGCGAACCAGGAAGCTCCTGGCCACTTCGTTACCGCTGGACAAAACCCGCAAAAAATCATCCCCGCCGAAGCGGGGATGAGTTCAACGCAGCTGCTGCACTACCTCAAACCGTAATCGCCTGACTCAACTCCACCCAACTCGGCGCCTTCGGCCAATCCGCGATCTGGTTCCCCGCCAACACCCGCTGCAGGTCACGCTGATCGATCTGCGGCGCAAGCGCGGAAATCAGGTCAATGGTGTAGTCACGCAACACGCGCTCGCGCGGCAGCACTGCCCAGGCGATGCACTCGGGAATCGCCTCGGGCGCCTGCAGCGCCACCAGGTCGCGATCCTCAGTCGCGCTGACGGCCATTTCCGCCAGCAACCCGACGCCCAGCCCGGCACGCACATAGGTCTTGATCAGATCGGCATCGCGCGCCGTCATCGCGATCTGCGGCTGCAGGTCAGCGGCCGTGAACGCCCGGCGCAACGACGAATCCGGACGCACCGAAGATTCGTAACTCACCAGCGGATGCGAAGCCAGCTGACCCAGCGTCGGCGCCGTGCCTTTCCTCGCCAGTGGGTGGTCACGCTGCACCAGCACGACGCGCTTCCAGCGGAACAGCGGTACCGCGATACCACCCGTCGGGGCATCGCCCGCGGTGGAAATCAGCGCGAAGTCGGCTTCGCCGCGTGCCAGCAGGTCGAGCACCTCGCCTTCCGAACTCGGATGCAGGTGCACGCTGATGCGCGGGAACGTCTGCTTCACCTGCGAGATCGCCGGCGGCAACACGAAGCGCGCCTGCGTGTGCGTGGTCGCGATCACCAGGCGACCGTGGCCGTCGCGGCGTTCGTTGGCGGCAAAGGAACGGATGTTGCTGGCTTCGGCCAGCAGGCGGCGCGTGTGCGCGAGCACCTGGGTACCGGCGGGCGTGATGCTGTCGAGGCTGCGACCCTTGCGCGAGAAAAGCAGGAAGCCCAGTTCGTCCTCAAGCTGCTTGAGCTGCTTGGACAGGCCCGGCTGCGTGGCGTGCACGCGCTCGGCGGCGAGGGTGATGTTGAAGCCGGAATCGGCGATGGCGGCGAAATAGCGGAGCTGTGTGAGTGTCATGGCGGCGGGGGCAAGGATGAGGGTGGTTGCGCGGCGGGACGGGAGGCGGCAGTCGGCATGGCAAAAGTTTTCACGTGGTGACACCAGGTAATAAGGCGGGTGGATTTCATTTAGCTATCTCTTTATGCGGATGAACGGATGGACCATAACCGGGTCAGGGGCGGGCTGTCCAGTGGGAGTCATGCCCACAAGGCATATGACCACAGCCGGCCCTCATTTCCGTGGCCTGCGTCGCAACGCTAGGTTGCCTGGACCGCCTCCACGCCCGTCCCGCAGGTTTTCCCGATGGCCCCGCCTCCGCCCTCCTCCCTGTTCCCCCTCTTCGCCAGCCTCCAGGGCCGGCGGGTGGTGGTTGTCGGCGGGGGGACGGTCGCCAGGCGCAAGGTTGCCCCGCTGCTGGCCGCTGGCGCCCGCGTGCGGGTCGGCGCGCTTGATCTCGACGCTGAACTCGCCCAACTGGCCGCCGAAGGCCGCATCGACCACGTCGCCGGCCGCTTCGCCCCGGAATGGCTCGACGACGCCTGGCTCGTCGTGGCCGCCACCGACGACCCGGCGGTCAACCAGGCGGTCGCCGCGGCCGCCGAGTCCCGCCGGATCTGGGCGAACGTGGTCGACGACGCCGAACTCTCCAGCGTCCATCTGCCCGCCCGGGTCGAGCGCGGCCCGGTGCAGGTCGCCATATCCAGCGGCGGCGGCGCACCGATGCTGGCCCGGCACCTGCGCGAGACGCTGGAAACCCAGCTCGACGAATCCCTCGGGCCGCTGGCCCAGCTGCTCACCCGCTTCCGCAGCCGCATCCGCCGGCGCGTCGACGACCTGCCCGCGCGACGCCGCTTCTTCGAGCAGCTCCTCGCCGGCCCGATCCCCGGCCTGCTGCGCCGGGGCGACATCGCCGCCGCGGAACGCGCACTGTCCGCGTCGCTCGCCGCCGCGAAGCCCGCCCTGCGCGGTCGCGTCGCCCTGGTCGGCGCCGGCCCCGGCGATCCCGGCCTGCTCACCCTGCGTGCGCTGCGCCTGCTCAACGAAGCCGACGTCATCCTCCACGACCGCCTCGTCAGCCTGGACGTACTCGGACTCGCGCGCCGCGACGCGCACCGCATCGAAGTCGGCAAGCAGGTCGGTGGCGACCACCACGCCACGCAGGAGCGCATCCACGCCCTGATGGTCGAACACGCCCGCGCCGGCAAGCGCGTGGTGCGGCTCAAGGGCGGCGATCCCTTCGTCTTCGGTCGCGGCGGCGAGGAACTGCAGGTCCTGCGCGAACACGACGTCGATTTCGAAGTCGTCCCCGGCATCACCGCCGCGATCGCCTGCGGCGCCTACGCCGGCATCCCGCTGACCCATCGCGACCACGCGCAATCGGTGCGCTTCGTCACCGCGCATACCAAGGATGAAGGCGACACGACCGACTGGGCCGCACTGGCGCAGGACCGGCAGACGCTCGCCTTCTACATGGGCGTGTCCGGCCTTGAACGCATCCGTGATCGCCTCATCGCCCATGGCCGTGCGCCCACCACGCCCTTCGCGATCATCGAGAACGGCACCCGGCCCGAACAGCGCGTGGTCCTGGGCACACTGGCCGATCTGCCCGAGCTTGCGCGTTCGCATGACGTGGGTGCACCGGCGTTGCTGGTGGTCGGCGAAGTCGCCGCGCTGGCCACCCAGCTGCACTGGTTCGGTAGCGAACCCTTAACGGGCGCACGGGCACGATGCGAATTCGCGCACGCGGCCTGAATGCCGTTGCCGTCATCCCCGCGAAGGCGGGGATCCATGGACCTGGTTCGTGATCGAGGCGAACGTCCCTGGATTCCCGCCTTCGCGGGAATGACCGGCAACCGATGTCCCCGGCTCCCTCATTTCCCAGCACACGGATTCCCCCATGACCATCTACAACAGCATCCTCGACACCATCGGCTCCACGCCCGTCGTCAAACTGCACCGCCTCGCGCCCAAACACGTGACGCTCTACGCGAAGAACGAGGCATTCAATCCCGGCGGTTCGGTGAAGGATCGCCTTGCATTGGCCATCGTGCTCGACGCCGAACAGAAAGGCGTGCTGAAGCCCGGCCAGACGATCGTGGAAGCGACCTCCGGCAACACCGGCGTCGCGCTGGCGATGGTCGCCGCCGCGCGCGGTTATCCCTTCGTCGCGGTGATGTCGGATTCATTCTCCATCGAACGCCGCAAACTCATGCGCGCGTACGGTGCCAAGGTCATCCTCTCGCCCGCCGCCGAGCGCGGCAGCGGCATGGTGCGCAGGGCCAAGGAACTGTCGGAGAAGCACGGCTGGTTCCTCGCGCGACAGTTCGAGAACGAAGCCAACCCCGCCTACCACCGCAACACCACCGGCCCGGAAATCCTGCGTGATTTCGCCGGCCAGCGGCTGGACTACTTCGTCAGCGGCTGGGGCACCGGCGGCACGATCACCGGCGCGGGCGAAGTGCTCAAGCTCGCGCGTCCCGGCCTCAAGGTGATTGCCAGCGAGCCCGCGGGTGCCGCGCTGCTCTCCGGCAAGGAATGGGCGCCGCACAAGATCCAGGGCTGGACGCCAGACTTCCTGCCCGCCGTGCTCAGCCGCACGATCGCCGACGAGATCCTGCCGATCGACGAAGTCGTCGCCCGCGACACCGCGCGCGACCTGGCGACGAAGGAAGGCATCTTCGTCGGCATCTCCGCCGGCGCGACCGTCGCCGCGGCGCTGCAGGTGGCGCGCGATGCGCCGGAAGGTTCGGTGCTGCTGGCGATGCTGCCCGACACCGGCGAGCGTTACCTGTCGACGTTCCTGTTCGAGGGCGTCAACGAGGGATCCGACGACGAGTGGCTCGCATCGCTGGAAGAAAAAGCCACCGCCTGACGTAGGGCGGGTTGACCGCCGTTGAAAGCCAGCCCGCCTTCACCGGCATCCGGAACGCTGGATAAGACTTCTCATCGGACCCTGCGGCGGGTTGGCTTCCAACAGCGAAGACGGTCAACGCGACCTCGGCGAGATCCCCCTGTCAGCTCAACGCAACCCGAGGTCCGGACCGTGAAAGCCGGCGTGAAGTACATCGTAGGCAAGCAGATTTCCGCCGTCGTCGTGGCGGCGAACGATCGCGACCCCAGAACCCAGTTGTTTCTCGTGTTCTCGGACGGCACGTACTTTGAAATCTGGGGCAACACATTCACGGGTGCGGGCGCCCTTGATCGCGGGGGCACGCCGGAGGTCCTTCAATACGTCACGACCTGCGGGGGCAGAGTCACCGCAACCTACCCCGAGCCCGGACTGACGCAACACTAGACCCAGGGATGGGGCGCGGGCGACGCAGCGGTTACTCTTCACGCCTGCCCGTTGCACTTGCGCCCCGATGACCGACACCGACCCCACCCTCCGCGAAACCGCCCGCCTCGCCTGGGCCCGCGCCGCCACCGGCGACGCCACGCTTGAACTCCACCGCGCCTCGATGGACGCCGGTTTCCGCAGCTACTGGCGCGGCATGACCGCCGGCGGCTCGCGGATCGTCATGGACTCGCCGCCGGACAAGGAAGACGTGAAGCCGTGGCTGCGCGTGCGCGCGCAGCTCGAAGCCGGCGGCGTGCGCGTCCCGCACGTGCTTGCGCAGGACGTCGAGGAAGGCTTCCTGCTGCTGGAAGACCTGGGCGCCGACACCTACCTGCACGTCATCGGCGAGCACAACGCCGATGCACTGTTCGACGCCGCCATCGACCAGCTGCTGAAGATCCAGGCCGTGCCGTGCCCGCCGGATTTCCCCGCCTACGACGAAGCGCTGCTGTCACGCGAGCTGCGGCTGTTCGACGACTGGTACCTGGGCCACCACCTGGGCCTGTCGCTGGATTGCGGCGACGTGGAAAAGCTCGAACTGGTGTATCGCCGCCTGATCGACACCGCGTTGGCGCAGCCGCGGGTCTTCGTGCATCGCGACTTCATGCCGCGCAACCTGATGCCCGCCGCCGACGGCCCGGCCGTGCTGGATTTCCAGGACGCGGTGCTCGGCCCCATTGCCTACGACGCGCTCAGCCTGTTCAAGGACGCCTTCCTCAGCTGGCCGGAAGCCCGCGTGGACGGCTGGCTCAACCGCTACCACGAGCGCGCGAAGGCCGCCGGCCTGCCGGTACCCGACCTCGCCCGCTTCCGTCGCGACGCCGACTGGATCGGCGTGCAACGCCACCTCAAGGTGATCGGCATCTTCGCGCGGCTGTGGCATCGCGACGGCAAGGCCAAGTACCTGGCCGACGTGCCGCGCTTCTTCGCCTATCTCGACGAAGTGCTGCCGCGCTACACCGAGTTCGCACCGCTGGTCGACATCATCGAAGAACGCGTCAAACCCGCGCTGGCCGAACAGGCCCGCGCGCACGAAGGCCTCGGCGGTTGAGCCGCGCCCGATGAAAGCGCTGATTTTTGCTGCTGGCCTGGGCGAACGCATGCGGCCGCTGACCAACCACACCGCCAAGCCGTTGTTGGTTGCCGGCGGCAAACCGCTGATCGCCTGGCACCTGGAAAAACTCGCCGCGATGGGCGTGCGTGATGTCGTCATCAACACCAGCTGGCTCGCCGAGCAGTTCCCGGCCACGCTGGGCGACGGCGAACGCTGGGGCCTGCGCCTGCACTATTCCTTTGAGGGCGCGACGCCGCTGGAGACCGGTGGCGGCATGTGGAACGCGCTGCCGCTGCTTTCGAACGAAGGCGCGAGCGGTGAAGTCGACGACACCTTCATCGCCGTCAACGGCGACATCTGGACCGACTACGACTTCGCCCGGCTGCCGCGCACGATCGACGGCGACGCGCACCTGGTGCTGGTCGACAACCCGCCGCAGCACCCCAACGGCGATTTCGCGCTGGGCGATGACGGACGCATCCATGGCGATGGCGCATCGCGCCTGACGTTCTCCGGCATCGGCCTCTATCGCGCATCGCTGTTCGCCCACTGGCGCGACGTGATCGGCGGCGCTCCCGGCGTCGAAGAAAACCCGCCGCGCTTCAAGCTCGCCCCGCTGCTGCGCCACGCGATGGCGAATGCACGCGTGACGGGCGAACACCACGCCGGTCGCTGGACCGACGTAGGCACGCCGGAACGCCTGGCGCGGCTGGACGGCGAGCTGACCTGACCACAATCCCATCGAAACAAGGACTGTTCGTGAAAACACTCGCCCTGCTCTTCTGCATCCTGTGGCCGTTTTCCGTCACGGCCCATGCCACAGCGTCCGACACGGATACACCACGCGTACAGATCAAAGCCGTGATCGAGGACTTCCGCACCGCGATCATCGACCACGACAGCGCGCGCTTCACCCGCTTGTTCCTGCATGAAACACCGATCTGGCAGCGTGTGCTGGGCGACGAAGGCCTCAAGCGCCTCCGGGCGAAGAACCCGGCAGCGACCAAGGTCGCGATCGATCCGGAAAAGACCTATCGCTCCTTCATCGAAGGCATCGTTGCCGACTCGCGACGGACCGAGGAAACGTTCGGGAACATCCGCATCGACACCGACGGCGACATCGCATCGGTCTATTTCGACTACAGCTTCAATGCCGATGGCCGCATGACCAACTACGGCAAGGAAGCCTGGCACCTGGTCAACACAGGCGACGGCTGGAAGATCGTCTCGGTGATCTGGTCGGTCAATCCCGTGTTCCCGAAGACGACGCCATGACTGCAGCATCCACAAGGGGTTCCGCATGCGCGCTTGCGCCGAAGGACAAGCGGCGCCAGCTCAAGGGCGTGGGCGACGACCTGGTCGGGCACTACGGAAAGCGGCGTTACTACACGATCCAGGAAGTGAAGGACGCCAACCGGCGCCAGGGCATCAGCCTCGACTTTGGCTGCTGGTCGCACTCGGCGTTCAATTCGCACGGCGACTTCGACGCCTACCACGCCTCGATCGGCGAGGCCTGCGACTACGTCGCGATGAAGACAGAAATGCTGTCGTCGATCAGCCAGTCGAACGAAACCTCGTGGCTGGATTTCGACTTCGACCTTTCGTGGCTCGAGTTCCCGGATATCGACTGGTCGATCTTCGATTTCCTCGACTGAGTCCGGCGTGTGCCTGGGCATCCCAAGCATCGGAAGCATTTTCAGGACGCTTTCCGTCCGATCGAAACGACCCCAGACCAGAGAAGTCGTTGCCGTTGCCGTTGCCGTGCATTTGCACTGGCTTGAGCGGGGCCCCGTAGCGCAGCGGCGGTCGGTTCGGACAAGACCCGCAGGGCGCGCGGCAGGACGCCGCGCGTTTTTCTACAGGACAGGGATGTCCTGTAGAAAAATCCCGAACCGGCCGCGGACCCGGAGCAAAGCTCCGGGCGCGGAGCTCCGGGGTGCCCTTCTCTTTGGTTACTTTCTCTTGGGCAAGCAAGAGAAAGTGACCCGCCAAGGGCGGAAGCCTTTGTTGTTGCTCCGGTGTTGTTGCTCCGGTGTTGCTGCGTCGCGCTAGACGCCAATCACCTTGCGCAGAAACGGCACCGTAACCCGCCTCTGCTCAGCCAACGACGCACGATCAAGCCGATCCAGCAACGCCGCCAGGCTGCCCAGGTCCCGACCGACGCGCTTGAGCAACCAGTCCAGCGCCGCGTCTTCCACCACCAACCCGCGACGATGCGCCCGCTGCTGCAGCACTTCACGACGCCCCTCATCATCCAACGCCGCCAGCGTGATCCGCGTGCACTGTCCCAGGCGCGATCGCAGGTCGGGCAGCGACAGCGGCAACACGGCAGGAATGTCACGCGCGGCGTAAACCAGCGCGACACCCGCGGCGCGCGCGCGATTGTGTGCGTCGAACAGCGCCACCTCGTCATCGCGGTTGCCGGCGATGACATCCAGCCCGTCGAGCGCGATCACATCGTTGCCTTCCAGCGCCTGCAGCGCGTCGTGAAGGCGACCCGCGGCGGCGATGAGCGGCAGGTAGGCGGCGCGACGACCGGCCGCATCGGCAGCGGCGCAGGTCGCCAGCAGCAGGTGGGTCTTGCCGACACCGGACATGCCGGCGATGTACAGCGCGTCGGGCTTCGCGGTCGGCGACGCCGCCTGCGTTGCCAGCGCGCGCAGTTGTTCCACCGCACCCACCGGAGCACCCACGAAGGTATCCAGCCGCTGGTCCGCGGGATAGCGCAAAGCAAGCGGCAACTGCGCCATGCCTTGCTGCGCGGTGTCTTTCGACGCGCCATCGTGCGGCGTGCGGTCGTGCGGTGTCTTGCCCTGTTGCGTCATGCCTGGTGGGTCCTGCTCACCCCTGCTCGCGCTCCACGGCCGCGGGCGGGACGCTTTCGCTCAGCGACGTGTCGATCAGGATCAGCGGCACGTGGTCGCCGGCATAGAGCTTGCTGTTGGTGTATCGCGCTTCGGCGTAGCGCAGCAGCACGTTGGCCACGGCCGCGACCGGCAGCGCCAGCAGCATGCCGAGGAAGCCGAACAGCTGCCCACCCGCCAGCACCGCGAAGATCACCGCCGCCGGATGCAATCCGATGCGATCGCCGACCAGCTTCGGCGTGAGGATGTAGCTCTCGATCACCTGGCCCACGGTGAACACCACCGCGACGCCGGCGATGTGCTGCCAGTCGCCGTACTGCACCAGTGCGGCGATGCTGCCCAGCACCACCACCGAGGCCGGCCCCAGGTACGGAACGAAGGTCAGCAGCCCGCCTACCAGGCCGATCAGGATCCCCAGGTCGAGTCCGATCGCCCACAAGCCGATGCCGTACAGCACGCCGAGGCTCACCATCACCAGGAACTGCCCGCGCAGGAACGCACCAAGCACTTCGCCGGATTCGCGCGCCAGCTTGCTCACGGTGTCCAGGTGATCGCGCGGCACCAGCGCCGCGACGCGGGCGACGAGCAGGTCCCAGTCGCGCAGGAAGAAGAACGTCAGTACCGGCATCAGGGCGATGTTCGCGACCAGGCCCAGCAGCGCGAAACCCGAACGCGAGAGGTAGCCCAGCAGCGTCGTCGCCACGCCACCGGCGCGCTCCCAGTTGCTGCGGACCAGTTCGACCAGGCGGTCGAAATCCAGGTAGGAGGTGATCTCCAGGTGCGTGCGCTTTTCCAGCCACGGGATCGCGACCTGGATGGCCCAGTCGCGATAACTGGGCATCGAATCGATCAGCGTCGCGACCTGGTGCTCGACCAGCGGCACCAGGATCACCAGCACGATCACCAGCACCGACACCATCGCCCCGAACACCAGCGACACCGCGGTATGGCGTGCGCGGCCCATGCGTTGCAGCTTGTCCACGATGGGATCGCCGAGCCAGCCCAGCAGCGCGGCGATCACGAACGGCGTCAGGATCGGCGCGAGCAGCCACAGCAGCCACAGCACGCCCATGGCCACCGCCGCCCATTGCAGGCGGCGCAGGAACCGGGCGATTTCTTCCTGGGAAACGTTCGACTCCATCAGCGCAGCCGGTAGACCGGGGCGTCGCCCTCGTCCGCGGCCAGCACGCCGTCGCGGTCGGCCATGCGGCGGAAGCCGGACAGGCCACTAACCAGTTCGAGCGTGAACGTCACGCCTTCGGGTGTCGCGCGGTTGGGGGTGATGCGGCGCACGATCGACAGCTTGTCGAGGTAGCCGGCCAGGCGCATGTAGTCGTCGCTGCTGTCGACGCCGGTGAAGGTGACGGCGTAGCTGCCGGCCGGACCGACGCCGGTGCCGCGTCGGGCATAGCGCTTGGTCAGGGCGTCGGCCGCGCCATCCGCGCCGGTGGCGATGATGCGGCGGGCATCCGGATCGGTGGTGCTCCAGGTCGACAGCACCTTGCCGCCATCGACGAAGCTCCAGTCGGCCTTCCAGCCGGTGCCGCTGCGGTAGACCTTGCCGATCAGCTGCATCGGCGGCGAGTAGCGCTGCGAGGCGCGAGCCACGGCGGCGGCGTCGCCGCGCCAGATCGCGCCGACCACCGCCTGCTCGGCGGCGTTGCCCGAGGGCAGGCCCAGCGCGTAGCCGCGCTCCTTGGCGCGATTGAGCGCGGTGCGCGCGGCGTTGGCCTTGTCCAGGCCGACCAGGCGCGGCCCCGAGCCGTCGTCGATGCCCAGCCACAACACCGGCTTGGGCCGCGGCATCGGCCAGACCGGCAGGCCGAGGGTCGCGATCAGCTCATCCACGGCGTCCTGGTCGAAACGGACGATCAGCGTGGTGTTGAAGGTGGGCGCGCCGGTCGAGCTGAGCCCCTCGTCCTGGCGGTAGTCGTAGCCCTTCACGAAATCCTTGGCGTGGCGCAGTTCCTCGCCCACGCCCGGCTGCCCGGCCACGCTGCGGTTGCCCGACAGCCGGCCCAGCACCTGCGACAGCCCGCGCGCGAAGCCGGCATTGCGCTCGGCCTCGCCCTGGCTGTTCACGACGACCTCGGTCTCGTAGGGCCCCTGTGCGCCGGCGCGATCGCCTTCGACACGCTGAGCGGCGGCGGGGAAACCCACCAGCAGCGCCGCAGCGAGCCAGAACCCTCGGAATGCACGAATCATTGCTGTCCCTGGTCGAGAAATACCCGGGAATGGTGCCGCAGGGAGGGTGACACGTCCATTCACGGCGGAGGGTGCGGTGCGCCGTCCCGGAATTGAGCCGGAGTATTGGCGGGGCGTGGGGTTTGGCGACGGTGCGTCGTTGGGACGATGGTGCGTCGATGGGGCGATGGCGGGTCAAGAATTCGTAGGGCGCAATAAGCGCAGCGCATTGCGCCAAAACGAAGAGCCAAGCCCCCGTTCAGACCAAAGCATGCCCCCCCGAACGCACCATCGCATTTTGAACGCTCGACGGGCGGATCCCGGCGCAATGCCCTTCGGTTGCGCCCGAAGGAAGGGATTGCGCCGAGGTCTACGCGATAACGCCCCGTTATCTACAGATCATGCGTCACCAAACCGCCGATTCAATGCGACCCGCCCACTCCAAAGGCAGATCGCCGCTACCCACATAGCGGTGAAACGTTGAGTACGGCCAATCCGCCACCCGCGACACCAGTCCATGCTTGAGAGGATTGATATGGACATAGTCCAGGTGACGCTGGAAATCGGCCTCGTCACGAATGAGATGCTCCCAGTACCGCCGCTGCCATATCCCCCGTTCGCCTCGCCTGAGCCGGACCGCCGAGCGCCGTTCCGATTTCGGTAAAGCCTTGGAGAACCCCATCTTGATCAATCGCCAGCGCGTTGCGAAATCCGCATCGCCCGGCGGCAGCTCGATGAGGCAATGCAGATGATCGGGCAACACGACCCAGCCATGCACGAAAAACGGATGCCGACGTCGAACTCTCGTCACCACGTCCCGGAGGACGTCGACATGCCGCGTCAGCAGATCATTCCCGCGACGCTGCAACAGCGTCACCGTGAAAAAGTAAGTGCCGCCAGCTCGCCAGGCGCGTCGATAGTCGGGCATACCGCCATCGTGCCCATCCCACCCCGGTCCCCGCAGTCAGCCAACACCCCAGCCACGCGTAGGAATTTGGTAGGGCGCAATAAGCGCAGCGCATTGCGCCAAAACGAAGCGAGGGAGCCGAAGCTCCCCCGATCCAGCCGAAGCATGTCGCTTCGGCGTGTGTTGCCGCGTTTGAGGTGACTCGACTCCGGGTGATCCGGCGCAATGCCCTTCGGTTATTGCGCCCTACGAGGTCTGCAACAGCGTCACCGTGAAAAAGTAAGTGCCGCCAGCTCGCCAGGCGCGTCGATAGTCAGGCATACCGCCATCGTGCCCATCCCACCCCGTCCCCGCAGTCAGCCAACACCCCAGCCACGCGTAGGAATTTGGTAGGGCGCAATAAGCGCAGCGCATTGCGCCGAAACGAAGCGAGGGAGCCGAAGCTCCCCCGATCCAGCCGAAGCATGTCGCTTCGGGTGTGTTGCCGTGTTTGAGGTGACTCGACTCCGGGTGATCCGGCGCAATGCCCTTCGGTTATTGCGCCCTACGAGGTCTGTCATTGCCGCGCTGTACGACGTGTTGTGCCACGCCGGCCATGTCCAACCTCGCCATCCTTGGCATTCGACTTCCCCATCCGCTCAGTGATGGAGATATTGGATATCCGACTTGCAATCAGCAGTCCGGCATTTCCGCATCAAGGAGTCAGAGAGTTCTTAAAAGGTACTCTGACCCCTGTTTTGTGGAGAGTTCTTAAAAGGTACTCTGACCCCTGTTTTGTGGACCCCTGTTTTGTGGACCCCTGTTTTGTGGACCCCGTTTTGGCCGGTAGGTGTAGCTGGTGATGCCGGTGTCCGGGCTGGTGAGCTGTAGCAGGTCGCCCAGGCCGTTGTAGGTGTACCTGGTGCTCAGGTTTTTCGGGTCGACGACCTCGGTCAGGTTGTCGCGCGCGTCGTACTTGAACTGGGTGGTGACGTTCAGGCCGCCGACGTTCTGGATGGTCTGCATCAACCGGTTGAGCGGGTCGTAGCTGTTGTCCGTCACCCGGCTGAGCGCATCGGTGACGGTGTCGGTGTTGCCCGCCGCATCAAAGGCGTAGGTGAGCCGCCAAATCGATCGCATGGGGTTTGTGATCCCGATTCCCGGCGTAGGGCGGGTCTTGACCCGCCGTCGTTTGCCCCGCCACCCGATTTCGCTCCCCATTGGGCAGCTTCCGCTGGCCGGGTGGCGGGTCGAGACCCACCCTACGCTCTGAGCCAACGTCCCTTCCAGATGAATCCTCAAGGCCTCTCTCACGGGGCGCGCACCCAGCCGACAACCTTCCCGCGCACTGGGTACCCAGCCGGTCAACGCGACTTTGCGATCCGCGGGACAAATAGCCCCCCCGCCTTGCGTGTATTCAGGGGCCGCAGGACCCCGAGCCCTTCCCGGAACCCTCGCAGTCGTTTCCGAAACGACTGCGAGGGTCAAAACAACGACTGCCAGGGTTTCGGAACCGACTGCGAGCGTCCCGGAATCGACTGCAGTCATTCCAGAAACGACCGCGAGGTATGCCCCGATACCTCACGAGGGTTTCGGAAACGACTGCGAGGGTCGGAAAGGCGACTGCGAGGGTCTCGGAATCGACTGCGCGGGGTTCGGAAAGGGACCCCGACAGGTAGATCGGTCGAAAGCAGCCGCAATAGGGCGGGCCCGGCCGCTACCGGTTACCCCGCCACTGACATCGGCTTGGCCTGCCGTCATGGCTTGGCGGCGGCCATCGGGCGAATCCAGCAACCCCAACGGCGGGCCTAGGCCCGCCCTACGGTAAAATCGCCGCCTTCCCGCAGCTCGGCCTCCCTTGTGACCAACCCCACCCCGCCTGCCCTTACCCCGATGACCTACCGTGACGCTGGCGTCGATATCGACGCGGGCAATGAGGTCGTCGAACGCATCAAGCCCGCGATCAAGCGCACCCTGCGCCCCGAAGTCCTCGGCGGCGGCATCGGCGGCTTCGGCGGCCTGTTCGACCTGACCGGCAAGTACAAGGAGCCGGTGATGGTCTCCGGCACGGACGGCGTGGGCACCAAGCTGATCCTCGCCAAGCAGTTGGGCCGCCACGACACCATCGGCCAGGACCTGGTCGCGATGTGCGTCAACGATGTGCTGGTGCAGGGCGCCGAGCCGCTGTTCTTCCTCGACTACTTCGCCACCGGCAAGCTTGATGTGGCTACCACCGTGGACGTGGTCGGCGGGATTGCGAAGGGCTGCGAGATCGCCGGCTGCGCGCTGATCGGCGGCGAGACCGCGGAAATGCCCGACATGTACCCGCCGGGCGAGTACGACCTGGCCGGCTTCACCGTCGGCGCGGTCGAGAAGGCCCGCCTGATCGATGGCAGCAAGGTGCGCGAAGGCGACGTGCTGATCGGCATCGCATCGAGCGGCCCGCATTCCAATGGCTATTCGCTGATCCGCAAGATCCTGGCGCGCGCCGGCAACCCACTCGACCTCGACATCGGCGGCGTGAAGCTGGCCGATGCGCTGATGGAGCCCACCCGCATCTACGTGAAGCCGGTGCTGGAACTGCTCGCCAGGCACGACATCCATGCGATGGCCCACGTCACCGGCGGCGCGCTGGTGGAGAAGATCATCCGCGTCGTGCCCAAGCCGCTGGGCCTGGACATCGACACCTCGTCGTGGCCGCTGCCGCCGGTGTTCGCGTGGCTGCAGCGCGAAGGCAACGTGCCGCGTGAGGAGATGTGGCGCACGTTCAACTGCGGCATCGGTTTCGTGCTGATGGTCGCCCCCAACGATGTCGCCGCGATCAATGCGGACCTCGACCGCCTCGGACTGGCGCATTGGCAGATCGGCCAGGTGACGGCTGGCGGTGGCGACGAACGCCTGCGCATCCGTTGAGGTTTGTCGTCCCGAGCATCGCGAGGGACCTGCTGTCGCACAAACCAACAGCAGATCCCTCACTCCGTTCGGGATGACAGTGCGGAATTCCATCGCAGCAAAGCCCTCACTCCGTTCGGGATGACAGTCCTGAATTCCAATCGCAGATCCCGATGACTACAGCCCTCCACGCGTCCGTCAAACCATGCTGATGCGCCTGGCTGTCCTCGCCTCTGGTCGCGGCAGCAACCTGCTGGCCATCCTCGATGCCATCGCGGACGGCCGGCTGGACGCGGACGTCGTCGGCGTCTTCTCCGACAAACCCGACGCGATGGCGCTGGACCATGCGCGTCGCGCGGGCATTCCCGCGCAGGCATTAACGCCCAAGGGCTTCGCCTCGCGCGCCGACTACGATGAACACCTGTTCAGCCTGGTCGATGCGGTTCAGCCCGATCTCATCGTCTGTGCCGGATATATGCGCCTCATCAGCGACGCGACCGTCGCCGCGCGCACCGGACGCATGATCAACATCCACCCTTCCCTGCTGCCCGCTTTCAAGGGGCTGCGAACCCACCAGCAGGCGCTCGATGCGGGCGCCACGACCCACGGGGCCAGCGTGCATTTCGTCACGGCGGAGCTCGATGGTGGACCGGTGATCGCGCAGGTGCGCGTGCCGGTGGAGACGGATGACGATGCACAGTCGCTCGGTGCGCGGGTGCTGGCGCGCGAGCATCCGTTGATGCTCGCGACGTTGCAGCTGCTGGCGACGCGGCGGGTGCAGCTGGGTGCGGATGGCCGGGTCAATTGCGACGGCCATGCGCTGGCAACACCGCTCGTGCTGGATGACGACAACCGACTCCATGGAATGAATGCATGAAATTGCAGCTTCAGATCAGCCCGGTTCAAATCGGCCCGCTTCAGATCACTGCCTTCCGCTTCAATGCCGCCCTGGCCTGCGCCGTCGCGCTGGCTGGCATGGCTGCGCCGGCGCTTGCCGCGGGTGCGCCAGCTGCTGATGCACCCGCCGCCGATGCGACCACGGTCGCGGCGCCGGCGGAGAAGCGCGGCCTTGAGCCTTTCATCGCCCAGTACCAGGTGTTCAAGGGCGGTGACGTGCTCGGCGACGCCACCATGCAGGTGGTGAAGAACGACGCCAGCCGCTGGCGCGTGGACCTCAACATCCACGGCACCAAGGGCCTGGTCGGCCTGGCGGGGATCAACGCCGAGCAGAGCACGGTGTTCGACATCGCCAACGGCTGGTATCGCCCGCTGGCGCAGAGCACGCTGCGCAAGAGCGTTTTCACGCGCAAGCAGACCGTCGGTGTCTACGATTGGCGCGCCAACCAGGCCCGCTGGACCGGCGACGTGAAGGAAAGCCATCGCGCGCCCGTTCCGCTGCAGTACGGCGACCAGAGCGGCCTGCTGATCAACCTGGCGGTAATGCGCGACGCGCAGCCCGGCGCGGCGCTGCAGTACCGCTTCGTCGACGACGGCCGCGTGCGCGACCACCGCTACACCGTGGCGGCGGAAACCGAGAACGTCACCGTTGCCGGGCTGAACTACAGTGCGATGCGCGTCACCCGCGCGCAGAGCGGCAACGAGGAAACCGTGATCTGGGTGGCCGACGGCGTGCCCACGCCGATCCGCATGCTCCAGCGTGAGAACGGCGAAGATACCTACGACCTGCGTCTGGTCGAGTACAAGGGAGTCAAGTAAGCGATGAAGCCTGCCCTAGTGAAGCCCGCTCCAGTGAAGCCCGCCCTGATGAAGTCCCTGCCCTTGCGAAGCCTGTCCGTGCGCGGGCTTGTCGCCACCGCGACGCTCGCCATCGCCGGCATCGCCTCGGCATCGGCCGGCGAGGTCAAGCCGTTCACGGCCGAGTACCAGGCCAGCTACATGGGCATGCAGGCGATCGGTCGCATGACCCTGGCCGCTGCCGGCGCCAACCGCTGGCGCTACAGCCTGGACATCGGCGGCTCGATGGCCAACCTCAACCAGACGACGGTGTTCGAGGATCGCGCGGGCCAGTGGCGCCCGCTGTCCAACAGCGACTCCTCCGCCGTGCTGATCAAGCACAAGCAGAAGAACGCCGTGTACGACTGGGGCAAGGGCGTGGCCAGCTGGACCGGCGACGTGAAGCCCGAGCGCGCCGGCCCGGTGAAGCTGCAGGCCGGCGACCTGGACGCGATGCTGGTCACCCTCTCCCTCGCGCGCGACGTCGCTGATGGCAAGGCGCTCAGCTACCACATGGTCGACGATGGCCGCGCCAAGCAGCTCAACTACGCCGTGGTCGGCCACGAGGCGATCACGGTGGGCGGCAAGTCGCGCCAGGCCACCAAGGTGGTGCGCACCGACGGCAACAAGGAGGAAGTGCTGTGGCTGGTGGATGACCTGCCCGTGCCGGCGCGGATCCTGCGCCGCAAGGACGGCGCCGACGAGATGGACCTGCGGTTGAAGTCGATGCGCTGAGCGACGACCTGGCAATACAAAAAAGCCCCGCGATGCGGGGCTTTTTCGTTATCGGCACAACGTTGCCGCGTCAGCTGATGCGGCGGATCCTCGCGCCCAGTCCCGACAGCTTCTCCTCGATGTTCTCGTAGCCGCGATCGAGGTGGTAAATGCGGTCGATCGTCGTTTCGCCCTCGGCGACGAGGCCCGCCAGGATCAGCGACGCCGACGCACGCAGGTCGGTCGCCATCACCGGCGCGCCGCTGAGCTTGGGCACGCCGCGCACCACGGCGGTGTGGCCGTCGACGCGGATGTCGGCGCCCAGTCGCAGCAGTTCGTTGACGTGCATGAAGCGGTTTTCGAAGATCGTCTCGTTGATCACGCCGACGCCTTCGGCGACGCAGTTCATCGCCATGAACTGCGCCTGCATGTCGGTCGGGAACGCCGGGTGCGGCGCGGTGGTGAGGTTCACCGCTTTCGGGCGACGCCCGCGCATGTCGAGGGTGATGCGGTCGCCGTCGACGGTGATCTCGGCGCCGGCTTCGGTGAGCTTGTCGAGCACCGCGTCGAGCGTGTCCGGACGGGTCTTGCGCGCGGTCACGCGGCCGCCGGTCATCGCGGCGGCGACCAGGAAGGTGCCGGTTTCGATGCGGTCGGCCACGACAGCGTGCTTGCCGCCGTGCAGGCGTTCGACGCCCTCCACCACGATCCGGCCGGTGCCCGCACCTTCGATCTTCGCGCCCATCGATTTCAGGCATTCGGCCAGGTCGACGATCTCAGGCTCCATCGCGGCGTTTTCCAGCACGCTGGTGCCTTGGGCCAGGGTCGCCGCCATCAGCACGTTCTCGGTCGCGCCGACGCTGACCATCTCGAACACGTGGCGCGCGCCCTTCAGCCGCTTCGCGCTGGCCTTGATGAAACCGTGGTCGACGCTGATGTCCGCACCCAGCGCCTGCAGGCCCTTGATGTGCAGGTCGACCGGACGCGAGCCGATCGCGCAGCCGCCGGGCAGCGACACTTCGGCATCGCCGTACTTGGCCAGCAGCGGGCCGAGCACCAGCACCGACGCACGCATGGTCTTGACCAGCTCGTAGGGCGCGACGTGGCTGTTGACGCTGCGCGGGTCGACGATGACGCCGCTCTCGCTGCCCTTGCCGATCGTGCCCTGGTCGATGGTGATGCCCGCGCCGAGCCCTGCAAGCAGCTTGGCCGTGGTCACCACGTCGTGCAGGTGCGGGACGTTGCTGATCTCGACCGGTTCGTCGGCCAGCAGGGTGGCGCACAGGATCGGCAGCACCGCGTTCTTGGCGCCGGAGATCTGGACTTCACCATTGAGCGGCTGGCCGCCTTCGACAACGATCTTTTGCATGGGTTTTCCCGGGGTGAACCATCCGTGGAGTACGTAGGGCGGGTCTCGACCCGCCATTTGGCCGCATGAGCCATCTGTCAGCAGTGGCCAAATGAACCATTTGGCCGAGTGAAGGATTTGCCGGCGTTAACAAAGCGCGGCGGGTCGAGACCCGCCCTACGCTTCCTCAGGAGTGACGGTCTTCAGCGCCAGCGCGTGGATCTCGCCGCCCATGCGGTCGCCCAGCGTGGCGTACACCAGCCGGTGGCGGGCCAGCGGCAGCTTGCCGCGGAAGGCTTCGGCCACGACGGTGGCTTCGAAATGCACGCCGTCGTCCCCGCGCACGTCCGCGCGAGCGCCCGGAAGGCCCTGTTCGATCAGTTGGCGGATGGTGTCGGCGTTCAAGTCGGTCTGTTCCGGAGGTGCGACGGCACCGTGCGGGCATCGCACGGCACTTTGCGCATAAAATGAATGGATTAGCCTAACGGAAAGGCCCCCGGCCTTAAATGGCAACCTCCGAAATGGCGACTTCGCCCCAGCCCCACCCTTTCGACGCCACCGCCCTGGCCGACAGCGGCCGCCGCGTGTTCGCCATCGAGGCCCAGGCCCTGGCCGCCGTGGCCGCGCGCCTGGACGGCGAGTTCTCCGCTGCCTGCCGGCTGATGCTGGAGGCCCGCGGCCGCGTGGTCTGCACCGGGATGGGCAAGTCCGGCCACATCGCGCGCAAGATCGCCGCGACGCTGGCCTCGACCGGCACCCCGGCCTTCTACGTCCACCCCGGCGAAGCCGCCCACGGCGACCTGGGCATGATCACCGACGCCGACGTCGTCCTGGCCCTGTCCTACTCGGGCGAAAGCGACGAGATCCTGCTGCTGCTGCCCGTGCTCAAGCGCCAGGGCAACAAGCTGATCACGATGACCGGCCGGCCCGGCTCCTCGATGGCGCGCGAGGCCGACGTCCACCTCGACGTCAGCGTGCCCGCCGAAGCCTGCCCGCTGGCGCTGGCCCCGACCTCCAGCACCACCGCCTCGCTGGCGATGGGCGATGCGCTGGCGGTGGCACTGCTGGACGCGCGCGGCTTCACCGCCGACGACTTCGCCCGTTCGCACCCGGCCGGTGCGCTCGGCCGGCGCCTGCTGCTGCACATCGCCGACGTCATGCACGCCGGCGACGACGTTCCCCGCGTGGGCGCGGACGCCACGGTCAGCGAAGCGCTGGTCGAGATGAGCCGCAAGCGGCTGGGAATGACCGCGATCGTCGACGGCGACGGCAAGCTGCTGGGCCTGTACACCGACGGCGACCTACGCCGCACGCTGGACGACGACCGCTTCGACCTGCGCGCCACCCGCATCGTCGAAGTAATGACGCGCACGCCCAAGACGATCGGTGCAGACGCCCTGGCGGTGGAGGCGGCGCAACTGATGGAAGCGCACAAGATCGGCGGATTGCTGGTCGTCGACAACGAGCACCGCGTGGTCGGCGCACTGAACATTCATGACCTGTTGCGGGCAAGAGTGGTCTAACGACACACCCTGTAGCGCTGGGCTCGCCCGGCACGCGTTCCCAACCGATGCGACGTGCCGAACAGCTCGTCGCTACAAACAAGACCCACATGCCCTACAGCCACCTCAACGACTACCCCGCCGACATCCGCGAACGCGCCCGCCGCATCAAGCTGGCGTGCTTCGATGTCGACGGCACGCTGACCGACGGCCGGCTGTACTTCGACAGCAATGGCGGGGAGATCAAGGCGTTCCACGTGCATGACGGCCAGGGCCTGGTGCTGCTGCGCAAGTCGGGCATCCATGTCGCCTTCGTCACCGCGCGCGCCAGCGCGATCGCCGAGCAGCGCGCGGGCGAACTCGGGCTGGAAGCGCATGTCGGCGTCAAGGACAAGCTCGCCTGCGTGCACGCGATCGCGACGCGGCTGGGCATCGGCCTGGACGAAGTCGCCTTCATGGGCGACGACCTGCCCGACCTGCGCGTGATGCTGCAGGTCGGCCTGTCGGTCGCCCCTACTAGCGCGCACCCGTGGGTACGCGAGCGCGTGCAGTGGCGCACGGCCGCGCACGCGGGGCACGGCGCGGCGCGCGAATTCTGCGATCTGCTGCTGGCAGCGCAGGGCCACGCCGAGGCACTGCTCGCGCAGATCACCGCAGTGGAAGGCGAACGCATCGAGGGCAAGGCATGAGCTGGCGTGGACTGGTCACGATCCTGCTGATGGTCGGCGCGGTCATCAGCGCCTGGTCGGTGTGGAAGGAGAACCGCAAGGAAGCCGTCGCCACGACCACGTCCGCGCGATCGGATTACGTACTGGTGGATTTCGAGCTGGTCTCGCTCAATCCGCAGGGCAAGGAATCTTTCACCCTGCGCGCACCGCACCTGGCCCGCGATCCGTCGAAGAAGACAATCGATGTTGCGACGCCGCTGTTCCTGATTCCGCCCGGCGCCGACAACAGCGATGCCTGGCAGGTCCGCTCCAAGTCGGCCTGGGTCAGCGAGGGAGGCGATGAAGTGCGCCTGCGCGGCAACGTCAAGGGCGTCAGCGAAGGCGCCGGCGTGCCCACCACGCTGGAGACGCAGGAGCTGAATGTTTTCCCCGAAGCCAAGCGCGCGGCCTCCCCGACCAAGGTCGTGATCACCCGACCCGGCTCTATACTGAGCGGCCGCGGCCTCAAGCTCAGCCTGGCCACGAAGAAATACTCGTTCAATTCCGAGGTCCACCACGTCTATGTCCCGAACCGCTAAGCGCACTGTCGCCAGCACTGCTGCCGTCATCGCCGCCGTGTCCCTGCTGGCCTGTGCAGGCGCGTGGGCCCGGTCCTCGGACCGTGGCCAGCAGATGGCCATCGACGCCGGCGCCACCGACGGCACGCTCGACGACCGCCAGCCGACCGTGCTGTCGCAGGGCGTGACGATCGACCAGGGTTCGCTGCATATCGAATCGGCCAGCGCCACCGTCAGCACCCGCGGTGGCGACCCGGTCCGCGCCGTTCTGACCGGCAGCCCGGTCAAGCTCAAGCAGCTGCTCGACGACGGCACGCCGATGAGCGCCACCGCGAGCCGCGTCGACTACGACCTCGTCAACGAGATCGTGATCTTCACCGGCGCGGTCAACATCGTGCAGCCGCGCGGTTCTTCGTCGGGCGAACGCTTCACCTACAACATGAAGACTGGCCAGGTCAGCGGTGGTGGCGACGGTGGTCGCGTCAAGATCCTGATCAACCCGCGCAACAAGGCGGCCGCACCTGCGAAGCCTGCCGCTACAAAGCCTGCTCCTGCCAAACCCACGCCGACCAAAAAGCCGGGAGCGAACTGATGCTGGTCGCCAAGGGCCTGCGCAAGGCCTACCGCTCGCGCGAAGTGGTCCGCGACTTCGCATTGACGCTCGACGCCGGTGAAGTCGTCGGATTGCTCGGCCCCAACGGTGCCGGCAAGACGACGTGCTTCTACATGATCGTCGGTCTGGTGCCGGCCGATCATGGCCAGATCGTCCTCGATGGCAAGGACATCACCGCCGAGCCGATGTACGCCCGCGCCAAGTACGGCGTGGGTTACCTGCCGCAGGAACCTTCGGTGTTCCGCAAGCTCAGCGTCGCCGACAACATCCGGTTGGTGCTCGAGCTGCGCAGCGACCTCAGTCGCGCGCAGGCCGAACGCGAACTGGCCAGCCTGATGGAAGAACTCCAGATCAGCCACGTCGCCGACCAGATCGGCGCGAGCCTGTCCGGCGGTGAACGCCGCCGCGTCGAAATCGCCCGCGCGCTGGCCGCCAAGCCGCGCCTGATGCTGCTGGACGAACCCTTCGCCGGCGTCGACCCGATTTCCGTCGGCGAGATCCAGCGCATCGTGCGCCATCTCAAGAACCGCGGCATCGGTGTGCTCATCACCGACCACAACGTGCGCGAGACGCTGGGCATCTGCGACCGCGCCTACATCCTCAACGAAGGTGCCGTGCTGGCACAGGGCGCACCCGACGCACTGCTGGCCAACCCGGATGTGCGTCGCGTCTACCTGGGCGACACATTCCGCCTGTGACATCGGTCCCGGAACCTGTCCGGGGCAAAAAATCCAGCATCGACGCACCGTGCAACGCGGTGCATGATGGCCGTGCCCTACCGGCCGTCGGTACCCCCGGACCACGTTCGAAACACTCATGAAGCCCCGCCTCCAGGCCTCGCTAGGACAGCAGCTGGTGATGACGCCGCAGTTGCGTCAGGCCATACGCCTGCTGCAGCTGTCCGCGGCCGAACTCGAAACCGAGATCGCTGAAGCGGTCGAGAGCAATCCGTTGCTGGACTGGACCGAAACCGGCGGCGCCGGCGATGGCCAAGACACGCCCGCTACGGGTGAACCGGTGGCCGAACCGTCGTTCGAGACCCTGCCCCCCGGCGAGACCGAGGCTGACTGGGGCCCTGGCGATGGCGAAGCCTGGTACGAACGCACCGGCCCTGCCGACATGGACGAGGACGTCCCCGGCGCCGACCAGGTCGCCGAAGACGAGACCCTGCACGACCACCTCCTGTGGCAGCTGCACCTCAGCCCGTTGTCGCCGCGCGATCGCATCATCGGCGTCACCCTGATCGAGGCCATCGAAGACGACGGTTACCTGCGCGAATCGCTGGAAAGCATCGCCGACACGCTCGGCCCGCAGGTCACCGCCGGCGTCGACGAGATCCTGACCGTGCTCCACCAGGTGCAGCGCTTTGATCCGGTCGGCACCGGTGCGCGCACGCTGGGCGAATGCCTGCGCCTGCAACTGGCGACGCTGCCCGACGACACCCCCGGCAAGGCCCTGGCGCACACGCTGGCGAACGGACCGCTGGAGCGCCTGCCACGCGTGGGTGCGGCGGGCCTTGCGGCGGAGATGAAGCTCGATGCCTGTGAGGTCGAAGTCGCCGTGCAGCTACTGCGTTCGCTCGACCCCAAACCCGGCCTGCAGGTGGGCGCGATCACCAATGACACCTACGTCGCGCCGGACGTGGTGATCTGGCGCCAGCACGGCCTCTGGCGCGTGGCGCTGGCCGACAGCATGCGTCCGCGCATCAGCATCCATCGCGGCTACGAAGGCATGATCCGCCATGCCAGCACCTCCGATGCCAACTACCTGCGCGGGCACCTGCAGGAGGCGCGCTGGCTGCTCAAGAGCCTGGAAGCCCGCGGCGAGACCCTGCTCAAGGTGATGCGTTGCCTGTTGCACCAGCAGGCGGCGTTCCTGGAGTTCGGCGACAGCGCGCTGCGCCCGCTGACCCTGCGCGAAGTCGCCGCGGAAATCGGCCTGCACGAATCCACTGTCTCGCGCGCCGTTTCGCGCAAGTACGCGCGTACACCGCGGGGCACCGTGCCGTTGCGCTCGTTCTTCGCGTCGGGGATCGATACCGGCGCCGGCGGCGAAGCCTCCAGCACCGCCATCCAGGCAATGATCCGCCAGCTGATCGACGCCGAAAATCCACGCAAACCGCTCTCCGACGCGCGCCTGGCCGAGTCCCTCAAGGCCACCGGCGTCCCCGTCGCCCGCCGCACCGTCGCAAAGTACCGCGAGGCGATGAGCATTCCGTCCTCACAGGACCGCATGCGGATATAGGGCGGGTCTCGACCCGCCATCAAGACACGCTGTGACGCGTCCCGCCGCGCCGCCGTGTTTGCCCATCGCGCGCAGTCCGTTACGCCCGCGAAAACGGGAGCAGGCGGGTCAAGACCCGCCCTACGCTGTCATATTGCAGGCCTGCGCCACCCGACGAACGGCACCGCCCCGCCAACGGTTGCGATCCATCGCCTCCGCCGCCTGCAACGCAACGGGATCGACTTCCGCCGGCCACGGTCCGACCGCCGATCCGTGCAGGCTGGCCGTTGCGCGGAAATGGCGACTTTTTCACCGCCTTGCTGGCCGGAAACGCAATTTTGCGTATCGTCCATTCAGTCGCCCATCCGCGCATTGCCACCCACAAAAAATAGGCGTTGAATGGGGTCACCCGTAACCAGTGATGTCAGGAGGTCAACGATGCGCATCGAAACCCACGGCCAGCAGATCGAAGTTACGGGCGCGCTGCGCGATTACGTCGAAAGCAAGCTGGCGCGACTCAAGCGCCATTTCGACCAGCCCTTCGATGTGCGCACCCAGCTGAGCCTGGA
Organism: Lysobacter fragariae; assembly: GCF_054779775.1. Classification (NCBI taxonomy): domain Bacteria; kingdom Pseudomonadati; phylum Pseudomonadota; class Gammaproteobacteria; order Lysobacterales; family Lysobacteraceae; genus Lysobacter; species Lysobacter fragariae. The sequence goes on from NZ_BAAGXP010000001.1 coordinate 118,740, forward strand.
CAAACCCGATCACAAGGCCGAGGCGACCATCACCATCTCCGGCCGCGTCCTCCACGCAGACGCCGCCGCCATCGACATGTACGCAGCGATCGACCTGCTCGCCGACAAGCTCGACCGCCTGCTGATGAAGCACAAGGAAAAGATCGTCGACCACCATCGCGGCGAGAGCCTCGCCCGTAGCGGCGAAGTCGGCTGAGGGCACCGCCCTCGCAAACCATGCCAGCACCAACGCCGCTCCGCAGCGCCCGTTTCCCGTCACCGGTATCCTTGGCAATCCGGTCACGACACGGGGCAGGCGGGGCGGCGGCATGAACCTGAGCATCAGCGCGGCACAACTGTTCGAACAACAACGCGAAAAGCTCGACCTGCGCTGGCTCGCGGGCGAGAAGGTCGGCACCCGGCGCATCCTGGAAGCCGTCGACACCGTGGCCCGGCGACCGTCGCTGGCGGGCTACCTCAACATCATCTATCCCAACAAGGTGCAGATCCTGGGCACCGAGGAACTGGCGTGGCTGGACGCGCTGGATCCGCGCCAGCGCTGGGACACCATCGTCAAGCTGATCGACTACCGCCCGCTGGCGCTGGTGATCAGCAAGGGCCAGTCCTGCCCCGACGACCTGCGCCGCCTCGCCGAGGAAAGCGAAACGCCGTTGTGGAGCTCGCCGCGCCGCGGCCATGAACTGCTGAACCACCTCCAGTACCACCTCGCGCGCAAGCTGGCGCCGCGGATCACGCTGCACGGCGTGTTCATGGAGATCTATTCGATCGGCGTGCTGATCACCGGCGAGTCCGGCGCCGGCAAGAGCGAACTGGCGCTGGAACTGGTCACGCGCGGCCATCGCCTGGTCGCCGACGATGCGCCGGAGTTCACCCAGATCGCGCCCGACGTGCTCGATGGCGCCTGCCCGGACCTGCTGCAGGACCTGCTGGAAGTGCGCGGACTGGGCGTACTGAACGTGCGCCAGATGTTCGGCGACACGTCGGTGAAGAAGAACAAGTACCTGCGGCTGATCGTGCACCTGACCAAGCCGGCGCTGGAACCACAGCCGGCCGGCATGGAGCGGTTGACCGGCGACCTGGGTTCGCGCCGCGTGCTGGACCTGGACGTACCGATGATCACCCTGCCCGTCATGCCCGGCCGCAACCTCGCGGTGCTGACCGAAGCCGCGGCGCGCACGCACATCCTGCGCGCGAAGGGCGTGGACCCGGCGGCGGCATTCATGGCGCGGCACAGCCATTTTCTCGAACGCGCCGAATAGCACGCCAACCCGCACCGCGCGACCAACGGACGATCGTCACGTGAACCATCCGGACACTCCCATCCTCGTGATCGTCAGCGGCATGTCCGGTTCGGGCAAGTCGGTGGCGCTGAACACCTTCGAAGACCTCGGCTACTACTGCGTCGACAACCTGCCGGCGCAACTGCTGCCCGGGTTCGTGCAGAGCGTGGCCGATGGCGACAGTCCTCCCGAGCGCCTGGCCGTCGGCATCGATGTGCGCGGCCGCAGCGACCTGTCAAACCTGCCGCAATGGCTGTCGGCGGTGGGCGCGCTGGGCCTGGATCCCAAGCTCCTGTACTTCGAGAGCAGCGAGGAAGTCCTGCTGCGTCGTTACGCCGACACGCGCCGCCGCCATCCGCTCAGCCACCTGGGACTGGTGCTGGCCGATGCGATCGCGCTGGAACGCCAGGCGTTGAAATCGCTGCGCCAGATCGCCGACGTCGTCATCGACACCAGCGCGATGAACGTGCACCAGCTGCGCCGGCAGGTCATCACCGATTTCGCCGCGGGCCTGGATTCGGCGCCGACGCTGCTGTTCGAATCGTTCGCGTACCGCAAGGGCGTGCCGGCGGATGCGGACTTCGTGCTCGACGCACGCGTGCTGCCCAATCCGCACTGGAACCCGGAACTTCGCCCGCTTTCCGGCCGCGACGCCGGCGTGCGTGAATTCCTGGACGCCCAGCCCGAAGTCGCCCAGTACGTGGAGCAGATCAGCCAGTTCCTCGACACCTGGCTGCCACGGCTGCGTTCGGACACCCGCAGCTACGTGACGGTCGCCTTCGGTTGCACCGGCGGACGGCATCGCTCGGTGTACCTCGCCGAGCGCCTGGCGCAGCACGCGCGGCAACAAGGCTGGGACGAAGTCGCGGTGCATCATCGCGAGCTGGACTGAGAGGCGGCCAGCCGCACCGCGCTTCGCGAACGCTTGAACTGCCGCCGGAACGCTGGCGGCTGAAGCCGCCAGCGAGGCGCGTATCGCGCCGTCGATCGCACAACCCGATCGCACATGCCCGCCCCTGCTTCCTGACCGTAACCCGGCTCTGTTAAGTTGCAAGGCATGACTGTCGGCGTCCTGCTCATCACCCACGAAGGCATCGGCACGGCCCTGCTGGCCGTGGCGACGCGGCTGCTGCGCAACCTGCCCCTGCCGACCGCGGTGCTGGAAGTTCCCTTCGACGGCGACCCCGATGCCCTGTTGCCGCAGGCCAGTGCCGCGCTGCGCAAGGTCGACCGTGGCGAGGGCGTGCTGGTGCTCACCGACCTGTACGGCGCCACGCCCAGCAACCTTGCGGCGAAAGTCGCGCGGCTGGGCACGCCGGTGCATCGGGTGTCCGCGCTCAGCCTGCCGATGCTGCTGCGGGTGATGAACTACCCCGAGCAGGACCTGGACGAGCTGCCTGCCGTCGCGGCGGCGGGCGCGCGCAATGGCGTGATCGTGGACGAAGCCTGAGGACTACCGGAAGAACGACGATGATCGAACGCGACCTCACCGTCACCAACCGCCTGGGCCTGCATGCGCGCGCCACCGCCAAGCTGGTGCAACTGCTGTCCGCCTATCGCAGCACCACGACGCTGACCGCGCGCGGCCGCGAAGTGAATGCCAAGAGCATCATGGGCGTGATGCTGCTCGCCGCCGGCCAGGGCAGCCAGGTGAAGCTGCGCGTGGAAGGCGAGGACGAAGCCGCCACCGCCGATGCGGTGTGTGCATTGTTCGAACGCCGCTTCGACGAGGACGCATGAGGAACGAGTTCCTCGGCCATGGCGCCTCGCGCGGCAGTGCGCTGGGGCGCGCCCGCGTTCGTTTGCCGCACCAGCTCGACGTCGCCGAGGAACACGTCAAGGAAAGCGAGGTCGAAGCCGAACGCGCCCGCCTGCAGCGCGCGATCGACACCGTCCGCGTTGAGATGCACGCACTGCGCCAGCGCCTGCACGGCGCGCTCGCGCAGGAAATCGGCGAGTTCCTCGACCTGCATGCGCTGCTGCTCGACGACCCGGAACTGCTGCACGGCCTGGACACCCTGATCCGCACCGGCCGCTACACCGCCGACTACGCCCTGCGCCTGCAGCGCGACCGCATCGCCGCGGTGTTCGCCGGCATGGACGATCCCTACCTGCGCAGCCGCATCGACGACATCGACCAGGTCGTCGGGCGCATCCACGCCGCACTGCACAGCCGCGACAACGGCACCGAAGGCGTCGCCGGCGAGATCCTCATCACCGACAACGTCGCCCCGGCGGAACTGGTGCAACTGCAGGCGCAGGGCGTCGTCGCCATCGTCACTGCCGGCGGCAGCATGCTGTCGCACAGCGCGATCCTCGCCCGCAGCCTGCACCTGCCGCTGGTGGTAGGCGTACCGAGCGCGCTGCAGAAGATCAACGACGGCGACGCGCTGATCGTCGATGGCGGCAGCGGTCGCGTGGTGATGGAACCCGGCCCCGCCGACCTGCGCGCGCATCGCACGCGCGAACGCGAGTACATCCGCGAGCGCAAGGAACTCCACCGCCTGCGCCGTGAACCCACGCGCACCGTCGACGGCATCGACATAAACCTGTACGCCAATGCCGAATCGCGCGAGGACGTCGCCGAGGCGCATGCGCTGGGCGCGACCGGCGTCGGCCTGTACCGCACCGAGTTCCTGTTCCTGCAACGCATGGAGCTGCCCGACGAGGAAGAACAGTTCCGCGCCTACCGCGACGTCGTCCTGGGCATGAGCGGGCGGCCGGTGACGATCCGCACGCTCGACCTGGGCGCGGACAAGGCCGACCGCACCGGCCTGGCCCTGCGCGACGAACCCAATCCCGCGCTGGGCCTGCGTGGCGTGCGCCTGTCGCTCGCGCGCGGGCACCTGCTGGAAACGCAGTTGCGCGCCCTGCTGCGCGCGTCGGGCTACGGTCCGCTGCGGATACTGGTGCCGATGGTCACCTCGCGCGAGGAAATCCGCGAAGTCCGCTCGCAGCTCAAGCGCGTTGCCCACGACCTGCGCGCGCAGGGCCACGAGATCGCCGATCAGGTGCCTCTGGGCGCGATGATCGAAGTCCCCGCCGCCGCGATCGCACTGCCCGGCTTCATCGGCAGCGTGGACTTCCTGTCGATCGGCACCAACGACCTGGTGCAGTACCTGCTGGCCGCCGACCGCAACAACGAGGCACTCGGCGATCTCTACACGCCGCTGCACCCGGCCGTGCTGCGGCTCCTGCGCGACGTGATCCGCCTGGCCCAGCGGCGCGGCAAGCCCATCGCCGTGTGCGGCGAAATGGCCGGCGACCCGCTGTACGCACCATTGCTGCTCGCACTGGGACTGACCGAGTTCAGCCTGCATCCCAACACCCTGCTGGAGCTGCGCCGCGTCATCCGCGAATGCAACCTCGCGCAGCTCCACAAGCGGCTGCCCGCGCTGCTGCGCGCACGCGACCGCGCTGGCATCGAAGCCTGGATCAAGGCATAGCCGCGCCTTTGGCGGGAACCGCAACGCGACCGGGCTCATCGCGGGGGATCTACAACAGAGAGCCACGACACAGCGCCACGACAGGACCGGTACGGGGTGGGCATCCGCGCCAGCGCAGGCGATAATGTCGGCACCGACGACCCGCTCTAACCAGCCGCTCTGACCAACCAGCCCAGACCAGCATCCGTCGCGCCCTCGTGGCCCGACTCGCCATTGGAAGTACCGCATGGCCGAAGCCGTCCGCCACGACAAGACCGCGCGTCAGCTGCGCCTGCTCTCGGACGCGCTCGATTCCGGTCGCCTCGGCCCCGTGCGCCGGCTGGTCAACACGCTCTCCCCCGCCGAGATCGGCAACCTCCTCGAATCCCTGCCGCCCGCCAAGCGCACGGTGGTGTGGGGCCTGGTCGACGCCGAGGACGACGGCGAGGTGCTGGTCCACGTCGGCGACGATGTCCGCGAAAGCCTGCTGGCGGAGATGGACCCGGACGAAATCGTCGCGGCGGTCGAGGACCTCGACATCGACGACCTTGCCGATCTCGTCGAAGACCTGCCCGACACCGTCATCGACGAAATCCTCAAGTCGATGGATCGCGAGAACCGCGAGCGCCTCGAACAGGTGCTGTCCTACGACGAGGACACCGCCGGCCGCCTGATGAACCCCGACGTGGTGACGGTGCGTACCGACACCACCGTCGACGTCGTGCTGCGCTACCTGCGCCTGCGCGGCGAGCTGCCCGAACACACCGACCACCTGTACGTCGTCAGCCGTCGCCACCAGTACCTCGGCCGCATCGCGCTGCAGGCGTTGCTGACGCATGAGCCCAGTACGCCGATCAACCAGCTGATCGACGACGAACAGCCAGCCATCGACGTGGACGAATCCGCGGACGAAGTCGCGCGCCAGTTCTCCGACCATGACTGGATTTCCGCGCCGGTCGTCGACGACAACAACATCCTGCTCGGCCGCATCACCATCGATGACGTCGTCGACATCATCCGTGGCCAGGCCGAACACCAGGCCCTGGGCGCGGCGGGCCTGAACGAGGACGAGGACCTGTTCTCGCCGGTCAAGCGAGCGACCCGACGCCGCATGCTTTGGCTCACCATCAACCTCGGCACTGCCTTCCTTGCTGCTTCCGTGGTGAGTGCATTCCAAGGAACCATTGCCCATATCGTGGCTCTGGCGGTACTCATGCCAATTGTTGCCGGCATGGGTGGCAACGCCGGAACTCAGGTCCTTGCGCTGGTAGTGCGAGGTCTCGCGCTTGGCCAAGTCGGCACTGCCAACGTCCGTGTGCTGATCTGGAAGGAGGTCCGCGTAGCCCTGCTCAATGGCCTGTCGCTGGGATTGATGCTTGGCGTAACGGTCTGGGCCTGGTTTGGCGAATGGCCGCTTGCGTTGGTGATCGCCAGCGCGTTGACCATCAACCTGCTGCTCGCTGCGCTTGCAGGGGTTCTTGTGCCAATGACACTAAAGCGCATGGGCTTCGATCCCGCATTGGCCGGCGGCGTGATCCTCACCACGGTAACCGACACAATGGGTTTCCTGTCGTTCCTGGGTCTAGCCACGTTGATCCTGCTGCGCTGATACCCAGAGATCGTCGGAAGCACAGGGGAAAATACGCGGATGCAGTGCGTGAGGCTCGTCGCGCGCCGGGATCCATGTCCTGAGGGCTGAGCCCAAAAGCTGAAACCTCGTCGCGCTTGCCAACTAGGGGCATGACCACCCTGTTCCGCGCCTCGTTTTCATCTACTACGACATTGACATCATATCAATCGAAAAATCCGCAAGCACTGTCGTGCTTGCGGTCAAACGAGAAGATCTCAGTTTCCGGCTGGGTAGCAATGCCCGGCGCAACAAAGATAGCTTGCCCCCTTTATCTTGGTGTAATAACACGCAATTGCATCGGAACCCGCTTCGATTCGATGCTTTCCTGCGTGGGGTGTATTCGCTGACGTTGCAGTCGCTCCCAATAGGGCGAGAACCAGGGCGATACCAGCAACTTTCACTTTATAGAATCCTTCTATTTTGCTTCCAATGTGGACACGGCACCATGGGAGTTCCATCGTGCTGTCGAAATTCTATTGAAACTGCCCGGCTGCGCCTAGAGTCGAGCGAACGGTCTCTAGGCAGGAGTAACAGGCCCGCAGGACTCTCATGGCCGTGCGAGCCATCAATCCAGCAGCGAATCAATCGGCATCGGCCGTCCGTAGTGGTACCCCTGCGCCCAGTCCACGCCCAGTTCGCGCAGGGCTTCGGCGGTCATCGCGTCCTCGACGAACTCGGCAACGGTCGCGGCCCCGAACGCCCGTGCCGCGCGGACGGATGCCTCGACCAGCGCGTAGTCGTGCGCCGAATGCACCATCCGACTGACGAAACTGCCGTCGATCTTCACCACCGTGGCCGGCAGCTGCTTCAACCGTTCGAATGACTGGTAGCCCACGCCGAAATCGTCCAGCGCGATGCCGCAACCGCGTTCGCGCAACTGCATCAGCAGTCGCATCGAATCGGGAATGTGGGTGATCGCCGCGGTTTCGGTGATCTCGATGCACAGCATCCGCAGCGGGATGGCGAAGTTGTCGAGGGCCGCCAGCAGCTTCTGCGCGAACTCGCGCGACGCCAGCGACTGGCCCGCGACGTTCACGCTGATCCGGCAGCGTTTTGGCAGGCGCTCGCGATGGGCTGCCAGCCAGCGGTCGAGTTCGCTGATCACGGCCAGGTCGAGTTCGGCCATGCGCCTGTCGGCTTGCAGTTCGGCGATGAATTCGCCCGGATACAGCAGCAGTCCGCGGTCGTCGCGCAGCCTGCACAGCACTTCGCCGGCGAGCAGCTCACCTTCCACTTGCGCTGCCAGCGGCACGACGTGCTGGAAATGCAGTTCGATGCGGCCCGCGCGGATCAGCGACAGCACGGTCGAAGACAGCTGCAACGCGCCTTGGTGCGAAGGCGCGCTGCCCATGTCCGCGTGCATCGTCTGCGGATCGTGCTGGCGCAGTTCGCCGCGCTGCTGCGCGTCGTAAGCGGCATTGGCGGCATGGCGCAGGCGCGCATCCAGCCTGTCGCTGCCGGTCTCCGGACCCGTGATGCCCAGATAGGGAAGTACGCGCACGCGCTGCCCGCTCCAGCTGAATTCAAAGGCGTGCAGTCGCGCCAACACGGCGTCCCATTGCCGATCGAGGTTTCGGCCCGCGTCCCCTTCCAGAGTCAGCGCGAGGCGCCCGGTACCGGCGTGGTACGCGTGCGCCAGGCCATGCAGCTGTCGCGCCACCGCCCGCATGAGCTTGGCTTCCGCACGCAGGCCCAGTGCCGCGGTCAGGCGCTCGGTGCGATCCAGCAGCAGGAAACCCAGCGACGGCAATGGTGTTTCCGCGCGCTTGCGCAAGGCTGCCAGGTTGGGCAGCCCGGTCAGGGGTTCGAGCAGGCTGTCGCGCTCGTGCTGTGCAGCGGCGGCATCGCGCTCACGGCTGTGCAGGAACAGCACCACCACCAGCGCCTCCAGCATCAGGCACTCGGCGGCGATGCGGAACATGTCCGCCACGTCGGGCAAGCGCGTGGAGCCGCTGACGTGGTGCGCCAGCGCGGTGGCGAACAGCAGCTGCACGGCCACCAGCAGCGGCATGCTGTGGCGCGGATCCAGGTACAGCACCGCCAGCACCAATGCGACTGCCAGCAGCAGGCGATAGTCGAGCAGGGCCGACAGCCAGGCATCCACGTCCAACCCCACCCACCCCAGCGCCCACACCAGTACCGTCGGCAGCAGCACGCCGACGACGATGAGTCGCCAGGGCACCGGCGTGCGCCAGGCCGGGACGCGCAGCCGCGAGGCATGCCCGGCCAGGATTACCGTCGGCAAGGTCAGGATGGTGATGCCGAAGAACTTGGCGAAGAACACCTGCAACTGCAGGTTGCCCATGCTGGACGATGTCTCCAGGAGCAGCTCGGTGAGGGTGTTCAGCAGCATCCACACCGTGGGCAGCAACACCGCGCCAAAGGCAAGGAATCGCCCCAGGTCGGCCGCCCGGAACGGTTGCGCCAGCGCATTGCGCGGCCAACCCATGCGATGGGTGGTCCAACGCATCACCGGATAGACGCACAGGTACAGCAGCGGACCTTCCAGCGCCTGCGGCCAGGCCAGCCTTCCCCCGAGCCAGGTCTTCCCGCACCACATCATCATGAGGGCGATGAAGCACCCGCGCAGCGCCCAGGGGTCGCGGGCGAGCATCGCGACCGCGAGCAGCAGGCCTACGTGCAGGTGCGCGAGCGAGGCATTGGCGGTGACGCCGAAAAAGCTCGCCCGATAGGGAATATCGATCCAGAACAGGCACGCGCAAGCCGCCGCCAGCAGTGCGTTGCGCTCCCACCGATGCCTGTTGCCGCCCAACCAGTCCATGCGTTCCGCCTGCTCCCTACGGCGGGCGGGTCTCTCCACCGCCTGTCGCCACAGGGTGCGTGACCAGGCTTCGCTCGGCAAGCCTCGTGGTGGGGACTGCGGGCCGCGGGCGGATTCGTTCCTGGTTCGTCAGCGGCCCAGCAGCATCTCGAGCACAGCCGTGCGCGCGGCAACACCATTGGACACCTGGCGCAGGATCAGCGACTGCGGGCCGTCGGCCACGTCATCGGTGATCTCGACACCACGGTTCATCGGTCCCGGATGCATCACCACCGCATCGGTGGCGGCGCGGCGCAGGCGCGCGGCGGTCAGCCCGTAGTCGCGGTGATAGTCCTCGAGGGAGGAGATCAATCCGTCTTCCATGCGCTCACGCTGGATGCGCAGCATCATCACGGCGTCCACGCCATCGAGTGCGGCGTCGAAGTCCTGGGTGACGTTGCAGCCAGACAACGTGCCGTCATCGGGCAGCAGCGACGCCGGTCCGCACACGCGGATTTCAATCGACCTGCCCTCGCCCGCACCGAGCGTGCGCAACGCCTGCAGGTCCGAGCGTGCGACGCGGGAGTGCTTCACGTCGCCGACGATCAGCACCTTCAGCTTCGAGAAATCGCGACCCTTCGCCTGGCGCAGCGTCAGCATGTCGAGCAGGCCCTGCGTTGGGTGCGAGCTGCGACCGTCGCCCGCATTGATCAGGGCAACGCCGGGCTTGGCCGCGGCAGCCAGCGCCGCCACCGCGCCGTCGGCCTTGTGGCGCACGATGAAGCCGCGCACGCCCATCGCCTCGATGTTGCGGAAGGTGTCCAGGTCGGTTTCACCCTTCGTCGTCGAAGACGTCGAAGCATCGAAGCCCAGCACGTCCGCACCCAGGCGCTGCGCGGCCAGCTGGAAGCTCAGGCGGGTGCGCGTGGACGGTTCGAAGAACAGCGTGCACACACCGACACCGGCCAGCGCGCCGCGCGCGTCGGCGCCTTCGGCGAATTGCTGGGCGCGATCGAGCAGCGCTTCCAGTTGCACGCGAGGCAGGTTGTCCAGTGTGAGCAGGTGCTTGATGCGATCGGTCATTCCGGGCGGCTCGGTGGTGTCGGTCGTTCCCTCCGCTACGGAAGGGTGCGCTTTTGGTGAATGCTTGTGGTGCGGATGCTTGTGACGCGAATGCTCGTGATGCGCTGCTTGGAAGCGCGATGAAGTCAGCTGACCGGCGTTGCGTCATCGGGCGCAGCCAGCCATCGCTCGACAATGACCGCCGCCGCGACGGCATCCAGCGCTTCGGCATCGCGCCGTCGCTTGCGGCCCTCGGCGCGGTCGCTGGCAAAACGCTGTGCGGCTTCTATCGAACTCTGGCGTTCGTCCACCAGTACGACCGGCAGCTTGTAGCGCGTGGCCAGCTCGCGTGCGAACGCATGCGCACGCACTCGCGCCGGTTGGTCGCCGCCTTCCAGCGTCATCGGATCGCCAACGATCATGCCGTCCGGCCGCCATTCCTTCTGCAGGCGGTCGATCGACGTCCAGTCCGGACCGTGGCCATGCACGTCGATCACGGCCAGCGCGCGTGCACTGGAACCGAACGCACTGCCCACGGCCACGCCGATCCGGCGTGCACCGACGTCGAAGCCGAGCACGGTGCCGTCGCGTCGGATGCTCATGCGTGCCCGGCGTAGTCGGCGAGGTGCGCGAAGTCCACCCCGATGCGACCTGCGGCGGCGGTCCAGCGCGATTCCAGCGGCAGGTCGAACAGCAACTCGGCGTCGGCCGGTGCGGTCAGCCAGTCGTTCTCGGTCAGCTCCTGCTCCAGCTGGCCCGAACCCCAGCCGGCGCAACCCAACGCGACGATCACGTTCTGCGGGCCTTCGCCGCGCGCCATGTCTTCCAGGATGTCGCGCGAGGTGGTGAGGAACAGCGACTCGGTGATCGCGAGCGTGGAATCCCAGCGCGGGCCACCATCGTGCAGGACGAAGCCGCGTTCCGGATGCACCGGTCCGCCGGCCAGCACCGGCTGCGCGCGCATCACGTCGCTACCGCCTTCCACACCCATCTGCCCCAGCACTTCGCCAAGCGTGTACTCGGACGGGCGGTTCACCACGATCCCCATCGCGCCATCGTCGTCGTGCTGGCAGATCAGCGCGACGCTGCGCGAGAAATTGGTTTCCGCCAGCGCCGGCAACGCGATCAGCAGCTGGTTGGTCAGGGGTACGGGCATCACGGACATGGGCAGCATTCTAGCGCGCAAGGCACTTCCCGCCAGATTGGGCCTGTTAACGCTGGTGACACATGTCGCGCCGGGCCTGAGGGCGTGCGGAGCAAGGAAGAGCGAGGGAGCGTATGTCGATACGCGACCGAGCGATGACGCCGCGCCGCGCGTCCTCAGGCCCAGCCCTACGGGTTGCGACATGTGTCACCAGCGTTAACAGGCCCAGGGCCTGGGCGTAGGATTGCGGCTTCGCCCCGGAAAAAGCGCCTTCGCCATGTCCGCACCCTCGCTCCGCGCCCTCTCCCTCGCCTGCCTGGCCGCACTTGCGCTGGGTGCCTGCAAGCCGACGTCCCAGCCGGCAGACACGCAGGCGAATGCGCAGGCCCCCAAGGCCGAACCCACCTACGCCGAACTCCACGCCGGCGACTACGCCGTGGTGCCGCTGAAGGCGGACCTGTCGCGCTTCGACGACAACACGCGCCACATGATCGCCAAGCTCGTGCAGGCCGCGGACATCATGAACGAGCTCGCCTGGAAGCAGAGCTGGGACGGCGACCGCGCCGCGCTGCTCGCCCAGGCACCGGACGACGCCACGCGCCAGCTGGTGGACATCAACTTCGGCCCGTGGGATCGCCTCAACGAGGACACCCCGTTCATCAAGGGCATCAAGCCGCGCCCGCCGGGCGGACCGTTCTATCCGGTCGACATGACCAAGGAAGAGTTCGAAGCGGCCGACTTGGCCGACAAGAAATCCAACTACACCCTGCTGCGCCGCGACGACGCCGGCAAGCTGACCGTCGTCCCCTACCACGTCGCCTACAAGGCTGAACTGGAACGCACCGCTGCGCTGCTGCGAGATGCCGCAACACTGAGCGGCGACAAGAGCTTCGCCGACTACCTCAAGATGCGCGCCGACGCGTTGCTCAGCGATGACTTCCGCCCCAGCGACATGGCATGGATGTCGATGAAGTCCAATCCGGTCGACATCGTGATCGGCCCGATCGAAACCTACGAGGACCAGCTGTTCGGCTACAAGGCCGCGTACGAAGGACTGGTACTGGTGAAGGATGTCGAGTGGAGCGGCAAGCTCGCCCGCTTCGCCGCATTCCTGCCGGAATTGCAGAAAGGCCTGCCGGTGGAGGCGAAGTACAAGGCGGAAACGCCGGGCTCCGACGCCGACCTCAACGCGTACGAAGCGGTGTACTACGCCGGCGACGCGAATGTCGGCGCCAAGACCATCGCCATCAACCTGCCCAACGACGAGGAAGTCCAGCTCGCCAAGGGCACGCGTCGCCTGCAGCTGGAAAACGTGATGCAGGCGAAGTTCGACGCCATCCTGATGCCGATCGCGAAGCAGCTGATCGCGCAGGACCAGCTGAAGAACGTGACCTTCGATGCGTTCTTCGAGGACACGATGTTCCATGAGGTCGCGCATGGCCTGGGCATCAAGAAGACGCTTGATGGCAAGGGCACGGTGGACGAGGCGCTGAAGGAATACTCGTCCAGCTTCGAGGAAGGCAAGGCCGACATCCTCGGCCTGTACATGATCGACGCGCTCAGCCAGAAGGGCGAACTGGACAAGACGAAGATCATGGACAGCTACGTGACGTTCCTCGCGGGCATCCTGCGCTCGGTACGTTTCGGCGCTTCCGATGCGCATGGCAAGGCCAACATGCTGCGCTTCAACTACTTCGCCGATGCCGGTGCATTCTCGCGCGATGCCGACGGCCGCTACCGCGTGGACTTCGACAAGATGCGCGCGGCGATGAATTCGCTCAGCGCCAAGCTGCTCACCGTCCAGGGCGACGGCGACTATGCGCAGGCCAAGCAGCTCACCGACACGATGGGCGTGATCAAGCCGGAGCTCGCCGCCGACCTGGCGAAGCTGAAGGACGCGAAGATTCCCGTCGACATCCGCTTCGAGCAGGGACTGGACGTGCTGGGGTTGTCGCAGTACGCAGCGCCGGCAGCGAAGTAAACCAACGGCCGGGGCCGGCGGCAAAGCGCATGGCCCCGGCTCCCGGCTGGATCAGATCTTCGGCGTGATCCGCAGATCCGAGCGTGGACGCGGCGCGTCGGGAGTGACCGAATTGCCGCTTGGGCCAGTGCTCACCGCTCCGGCGATACCACGCAGGGCGTCGAGTATCCGATTCGCCAGCGCGGCCTGTGCGTTGCTGTATTTGTCGCCCACGCGCAGTTCTTCGACCAGCTCGTCCCATTGCGGGTCACCCAGCGACTTGCGGCAGGCCATTTCCTCCACAAGCGACAGGAACGTACGCAGGCGGACTTCCCGATGCTGCTTCCAGCCGTCGGCCTTCGGACCCTCGCCGGGCGGCGGGTCGAAGCGCGCGATCAGCCGTTCGGCGGCGCAATGCCCGGCATCGCCAAGGGTCTCGATCACCTTGGCCGGCATGTTGAGGTTGAGCCCGCCCTCGTCATCGAGCTGGCTGATCTGCACGATGCGGTCACGGTAGGCCGGATACGGGAACTGGATCTCGTCGCGCCAGTTCCGCATCGTCTCCACCAGGCTGCACACGAACTGCAGCAAACCGGCACCCATCGACTCCGCGGGCGCCTTCCAGTAGCGCAGTGCCCCTGAACTCGGCCGCGTCGGCAGGTACACACGGTTGCCTTCCTGCTCGCACGCCTTCACGCCCGGCTTGATGGGATAGCGCGGATGTGGCGACTTCAGGTTGATGGCGAAGGTCGGCCGGGTCGGCAGCGGTGCATCGAAGAAATGCAGCGGCATGTTGCTGGAGAGACCGCCGTCGGAGAACCACACGCGCTTGGCCTCGTGCTCGGCGCCACCGTCGCTGTAGTCGCAGGCGTACAGCGGCACCGCCGACAGCAGTATCGGAAAGCTCAGGCTCATGCGCACCGCGACCACCACGGGCAGATCGCGATCGGGCGGCAGCCGTTTGAGCAACGTGCTGCCGAAGTGGACTTCGGCATGGCCCTCCCATGCGCGCGCGGAAGCCGCATCGAGCCAACCCATCACGTGCGGCGGGAACAACCGCGCCCATTCGGCCGGGTCGTAGTAGAACGGGATCGCGTCGTCGCGGAATGGAATCGAGTAGCACATCTGCTGCGACGCGGCCGTCGTCATTACCTGCAGGTCCACTACGCGATCGACTGCCCCCGAATCGGCATGGGGACCTTCACCCGCCGCGCCTTCACCGCGCCTGCCTTTCCACAAGTCCCCGAAGGTCAGCGGCGCATCGGTCTGGCCCAGTCCAGCCAGGCCATTGAGATAGCCATCGAACCAATCGGTGAGACCCGGGCCCGCACTGCCACGCTCAGTGCGACCGCGGCACATCCCCCAGAAGTTTCCGTGCAGGCCGTGCATGAACGTCAACGTGGAGAACATCACGCACAGCGCGATTGCCAGGGCCAGGCCGCACGGAACGAGCACCGCGCTTGCCAACGCCACCCGGAATGCCGCCGATGACGGCGCGTGCAGCAGAAAATGCAGCAGGACGAAGGTTGTGGCGATTCCCGCAAGCCATGGCAATGCCAGCAGCCAGAGGTTGACGTGCCTGGTCTTGCGCACGTACCTGCGCTGCGCGATCCACGCGACCGCAGCGAACAGCAGCCATGTTCCCAGCATCCCTGCCGTGGCCGACCAGGGGGACCCGACCACTGCATGCAACCCCGGCGCCAGCACGATACCCATGAGCATCAGCGCGAACAGCATCAGCGCCCAGTAGTGCTGGATGATCTCCGTGAGTACTGCCAACAGGCGTTCCATGGTCGTCTTGCGGTTGAGCGCACGGACCAGGACACGGAAGTGCCCGGACAGGGCGGGCGTGGGCTGGAAGAGGCTCAGCAGCATCGACGCATCGCCCACCTTGCCACCGAGCAGGGTCGGCAGCTGTGCGAGATCAGCGAACGGATTACGCGCTCCTCCCGATTGCCGTCCGAATTCCGCAGCTGCGCAGGCCGCGGCCGCGATGGCACCGGCGGATGTGCCACCGATGCTCCTGAACCGGTAACGCCGCGACAGCCGTTCGATCAAGCTCGGGTAGATCACGCCGCTGGTGATCCCGCCCTTCATCACCAGGTCGCACTGGAGCAGTTCGGGCGCGGGTTGCTGCTCCGGGATGGAACGTTCCTGAGGGTCCGACTGCTCCATGGACATGGCTGCGTCTCCTTCACTGCCGGTTCCTGCGCGCCCGTCCTGGCTTCGCGCCGTCATTCCAGCCAACGCCCAACCCGCCCGGCGCCGGCCATGGTTGGCCCGCGCCGTATCATTGAGATCCCTTACCCCCGGCACTACCGTGAGCACCACTGTCACGTTGTCCACCGCTTCCCGGCGCCAGGCCGGCTTCCTGCTGGCTGCCACCGGTGCCGTGCTGTTCTCGGCCAAGGCGATCCTGGCGAAATACCAGTTCGGTTACGGTCTCGATGCGCTGGATGTGATGGCGCTGCGGATGGGCTTCTCCCTGCCGTTGTTCGCAACGCTGGCCGTGCGCGAAGCCAGACGCGCGAGCGTCGCGCTTTCACGGCGCGAGCTGGGCACGATCATCGTGCTGGGCGTGCTGGGCTACTACCTGTCCAGCCTGCTGGATTTCATGGGCCTGCAGTACGTGCCGGTGTCGCTGGAACGCCTGATCCTGTTCCTCAATCCCACCTTCGTGTTGCTGCTTGGCATGTTCGCGTTCCAGCGCAAGGTGGTTCGGCGCGAATGGATCGCGCTGGCGGTGAGTTACGCCGGCGTGGCCCTGGTGTTCCTGGAAAACCTGCGCATGGATGGCGAACACCTGCTATTGGGCGGTAGCTGCGTGCTACTGGCGGCGTTTGCCTACGCGCTCTACCTGGCCATGTCCGGGCAGCTGATCCAGCGCGTGGGGTCGTTGCGCCTGGTCGCCTACGCGATGCTGACGTCGACCGCGGCGACGATGATCCACTACCTCCTTGTGCGCGAGCCCGCACACCTGCTGCAGCTGCCCCCACCCGCGTACGCGTACGCGCTGGCCAACGCCGTGCTGTGCACCTTCGCCCCGGTGACGATGACCATGGCGGCCGTGGCGCGGATCGGATCGTGCAACGTCGCGCAACTGTCCGCACTGGGGCCGGTGTCGCTATTGTTCCTCGGCGGTTGGCTGCTCGGCGAAGCGGTGACGCCATTACAGATCGTCGGCACTGCAGTGGTGCTGGGCGGCGTGTTCCTGCTGGCGCGGCCCGCGGCGAACTCGGTGCCGCTGGCGAGTGCTACTGGCGATAGTCGCGGTTAGCAGTGGAGCGCAATGAAAAAAGCCGGGCATTGCCCGGCTTTTTTCGGTGACGCAACGATGGCGGGTCAGCGCACTTCCGCCACTTCCACGCCATCCAGCCCCTGCGACAGCGTCTTCGCGTCGCCGCCCTGGGCGAGCTTGATGCGCAGGCGCACCTCGTTCTGCGAGTCGGCGTAGCGCAACGCGTCTTCGTACGAGATCTCGCCGGCCTGGTACAGCTCGAACAGGCTCTGGTCGAAGGTCTTCATGCCCAGCTGTACGGATTCCTTCATCACTTCCTTCAGCTTGTGGACCTCACCGTCGCGGATGTAGTCCTGCACCAGCGGCGTGCCGAGCAGGATTTCCATGGCGACGCGGCGACCCTTGCCGTCCGGCGTCGGGATCAGCTGCTGCGCGACCACGCCCTTGAGGTTCAGCGAAAGATCCATCAGCAGCTGGTTGCGACGGTCTTCGGGGAAGAAGTTGATGATGCGGTCCATCGCCTGGTTGGCGTTGTTGGCGTGCAGCGTGCACAGCACCAGGTGACCGGTTTCGGCGAAGGCGATCGCATGGTCCATGCCCTCGCGGGTGCGCACTTCGCCGATCATGATCACGTCGGGTGCCTGGCGCAGGGTGTTCTTCAGTGCGTTGTCCCAGCTGTCGGTATCGATGCCGACTTCGCGCTGGGTGATGATGCAACCCTCGTGCTTGTGCACGAATTCGATCGGGTCCTCGATCGTGATGATGTGGCCGGTCGAATTCATGTTGCGATAGCCGATCATCGCCGCCAGCGACGTCGACTTACCGGTGCCGGTCGCACCGACGAAGATGATGATGCCGCGCTTGGTCATCGCCAGCGTCTTGATGACCGGTGGCAGGCTCAGCTCCTCGACGGTCGGGATCTTGGTTTCGATCCGGCGCAGGACCATGCCGACCTGGTTGCGCTGGTAGAAACACGACACACGGAAGCGACCGACGCCGGTAACGCCGATGGCAAAGTTGCACTCGTGGGTCTTTTCGAACTCCTCGCGCTGGCTCGGCGTCATCACGTTGAGGACGAGGTCGCGGCTCTGCTGGGGCGTGAGCGGGTTCTGGGTGATGGGTGAAATCTTGCCGTGGACCTTCATCGACGGCGGCATGCCGGCGGTGATGAACAGGTCCGACGCCTTCTGGTGCGCCATCAGCTTGAGGAAGGAGGTGAAGTCGATGGTGCTCATACCGTTTGCCTCCCTGAGGCGTTGGTGCTCAATCCGATTGGGGGCGCAGCCGCACTGGAATCCCTGCCCCCATCCCGACCTTCCGACGCAGCGCGGCGGAAGGAGTCAATCTCAGTCGAACAACCGCTTGTCCTTCGCATACATGCGGGCCTGTGGCTTGAGGATCAGGCCACGCTTGACCAGGTCCTGCAGGTGCTGGTCGAGGGTCATCATTCCGTACTGCTGGCCGGTCTGGATGGACGAGTACATCTGCGCGACCTTGTCCTCGCGGATCAGGTTACGGATGGCCGGGATGCCGACCATGATTTCCCACGCCGCGGTACGACCACCGCCGACCTTCTTCAGCAGCGCCTGCGAGATCACCGCGCGCAGCGATTCGGACAGCATCGAGCGGACCATCGGCTTCTCGCCGGCGGGGAACACGTCGATGATGCGGTCGATGGTCTTGGCGGCCGAGGAGGTATGCACGGTCGCGAACACCAGGTGGCCGGTTTCCGCGGCGGTCAGCGCCAGGCGGATGGTTTCCAGGTCACGCAACTCGCCGACCAGGATGTAGTCGGGGTCTTCGCGCAGGGCTGAACGCAGGGCCTCGTTGAAGCCGTGCGTGTCGCGGTGCACTTCGCGCTGGTTGATCAGGCACTTCTGCGAGGTGTGGACGAATTCGATCGGGTCCTCGACCGAGAGGATGTGCGCGTATTCGTTCTTGTTGATGTGGTCGAGCATCGCCGCCAGCGTGGTCGACTTTCCCGAACCGGTCGGGCCCGTCACCAGGATCAGGCCCTGTGGCTGGTCGATCAGTTCCTTGAAGATGCGCGGGCAGCCCAGGTCGTCCAGGGTCAGCACTTCCGACGGAATCGTACGGAACACCGCACCGGCGCCGCGGTTCTGGTTGAACGCGTTGACGCGGAAGCGGGCCAGGCCGGGGATCTCGAAGGAGAAGTCGACTTCGAGGAACTCTTCGTAGTCGCGCCGCTGCTTGTCCGACATGATGTCGTAGACAAGCGCGTGGACCTGCTTGTGGTCGAGCGCCGGGATGTTGATGCGGCGGACATCGCCGTCGACGCGGATCATGGGCGGGAGGCCGGCCGACAGGTGCAGGTCGGATGCCTTGTTCTTGACCGAAAACGCCAACAGTTCGGCGATATCCATGCGTGCTCCCCTGCACTGCCAACGGAACGGGTTGTACTCGAATCCTGCGTGTATCCGACCTGCAACAGACCGGCTCACTGACGCGAATCTGGATCAGGACTACCCCTGCGAGGCAGTATAGCCCTGAGACCCCGCCATCAAACCAGCCCCAATTGCGGGCCAAGCGAGAACTGCGAACGTGCTCACGCACGCCCTCCACAGCACCCTACTCCGATTAGAAAACGCGGCAAGCCTCCGCGGACGGCCAGTGCCGGTGTTGTTGGCGGTCAGCAAGACCCGGCCAGCGGCTGCACTGGTGGACCTGATCGCCCAAGGACAACGCGCCTTCGGTGAAAACTATGTGCAGGAGGCCATCGCCAAGCAGGCCGAGTTGCTACATCTTGGGCTCGAGTGGCACCTGATCGGCCACCTGCAGTCGAACAAGGCGAAGGACGCCGCGATGTGTTTCGACTGGGTGCAGACGGTGGACCGGGAAAGTCTCGTCACCGCGCTCGACAGGCATCGGCCTGCTGAACGGGCGCCGCTGAACGTGCTCATCCAGGTGAACATCGATGACGAAGCAAGCAAGCACGGTTGCCATCCCGACGATGCCGGACGCCTGGCGAACCTGATCGCCGAACATCCGCGCCTGCGCCTGCGTGGGCTGATGGTGATCCCCACCCCGCACGCGGATGTCGAGGCGCGCCGCCCTGCCTTCCGCCAGACCCGGCAACTGTTCGACGCGCTGGCCCGGGCGCACCCGGGCATGGACACCTTGTCGATGGGGATGAGCGACGACCTGGACGTCGCCATCGACGAAGGCGCGACCATGGTGCGGGTCGGCACCGCGCTGTTCGGCGCCCGCGAACTCAAGCGCTGAACGCAACCGCGCAGCCCACGTGCGGCAAACGCTTAGACTTGGTCGCATGAGCCCGAACAACACCCCGAACCCGAACACCATCGCCTTCATCGGCGGCGGCAACATGGCCCACAGCCTGATTGGCGGACTGGTCGCCCGCGGCACGCCCTCCGGCGCCATCCGCGTCGCCGAGCCGGTTGCCGAGCTGCGCGAGTCCCTGGCGCGTGACTTCCACGTGCCCACCTTCGCCGACAACGCACTGGCCGTTACCGGCACCGCGACGTGGGTGCTGGCGGTCAAGCCGCAGGTGCTGCGCGCGGTATGCGAATCGCTGGCCGCCACCGCACAGGCGACGCGACCACTGGTGGTATCGATCGCCGCGGGCATCACGTCCGCGCAACTGGATCGCTGGCTCGGCGGCAACATCGCCGTGGTGCGCACCATGCCCAACACGCCCGCCCTGCTGGGTGCAGGCGTGACCGGACTGTTCGCCAACGCCGGCGTGGATGACGCACAGCGCGCGCGGGCCGACGCCCTGCTCGAGGCCGCTGGCAAGACCGTCTGGATCGACGACGAAGCCCGCATGGACGCCGTCACCGCCGTTTCCGGCAGCGGCCCGGCGTATGTCTTCCTGCTCGCCGAAGCGATGCAGGCCGCCGGCGAAGCCCAGGGCCTGCCATCGGAAGCCGCGCGCGCCCTGGCGCTGCAGACCATCCTCGGCGCGGCGCGCATGTTGACCGAAGGCAGCGAGGAACCGGCCGAGCTGCGGCGCCGCGTGACCTCGCCCAACGGCACGACGCAGGCGGCGATCGAGACTTTCGAGGCCGGGGGCTTCCGCGAACTGGTCGCGAGCGCGATTGGCGCCGCGACCGAGCGCGGGCGGCAGCTGTCCGCGGCGAATGACTGAGGTTGCTTGTTGTCGCTGAAGTTGATGTGGGTGCCGGCGGGGCTCCGGCACGGCACCGGCGTCGAACTTGCCCGACACGCTCTTGCTGAGGTTGCCTGCCTGATGCCCGGTGCCGGGCGCGCTCGGCACTACAAAGCCGGGGCTCCAGTCGCACCACTCTCGTAGTGTGGCGCTCGGCACGCTTCGTCCATGCCGTCGGGTTAATCCGGCGACCCACGCCCAACCAGGCTGTTGAGGAAAGTCACATGAAATCGCTCACCGCCACGGCAATGCTCGCCACCGCCCTGCTGCTGGCCGGGTGCAATGGGGCGCAGGCACCGGCACCCCAACCGGCAACCCAGGCCACCGCTTCGCAGCAGGAAGCCGTCAGCCGCATCGGCGACGTCACCATCCGCGCCAGCGTGCTGCCCACCGCCAGCCTGGCCGCCGAAATCGCCGACCAGTACGGCATCACCCGCGACGAAGGCACCGTGATGCTGCTGGTGGGCGTGCGCCAGGGGCCAGACATGCAGGAATCCGCCCTGCCCGCGCAGATCACCGCCACCGCAACCGACCTGCGCGGCCGACGCCAGGACATCGTCATGCGCGAACTGCGCAGCGGCGACGCTTCGACTGGCTCAGCCCTGCTGGATTACGTCGGCACGGTTGAGGTGTCGATGCCGGACACGCTGCGCTTCGACGTGGTGATCGTGCGCGAAGGCGGCGCGAGTTCGACGATGCAGTTCACACGCGAGTTCTACCCGCACTGAATCCCAGCCGTCGGTTTCCGGATCTCCGCCATCGCCAAAGTGAGGCCTGCCTTCACGGCGTGTCGCAATTCGCGAATGAGAATCCGAGCAACCGGCAAAGTAGACGTAGCTGCTGAACGAACGACATGGCGCCGCTCGGCACCTTGTCGCATCGGTTTTCATCTAGGAAAAAACCGGAAAATCAGTCCCTTGCAGCCCATCTGCGGATGATCGCAGCGATCTCCGCCACGCCCTCGGTCAGGGCGGCGGGGCCAGGCTGCAGGATGATGGGGGACTTGATTTCGTGCAGTTCGCCGTCGCGGACCGCCGGGATCGCATCCCAGCCGGGGCGCGCGGCGACGCGTTCCGGGCGGAACTTCTTGCCGCACCACGAGCCCAGGATGATGTCGGGTGCACGCTGCACCACTTCGTCGCCGTTTTCCAGGATGCGATGCTTGGCCAGCGACTGCGCGGCGTGTTCGGGGAAGACGTCGTCGCCGCCGGCAATCCGGACCAGCTCGGCGACCCAGCGGATGCCGGTGATCAGCGGCTCGTCCCATTCCTCGAAGTAGACCTTCGGCCGGCGCGGCAGCGTGGCCGCTTCGCGCTCGATCACGTCGAGGCCACGCCGGAGCTCGTCCGCGTAGGCATTCGCCTTGTCGCCGGCGCCAACCAGCGCACCAAGGCGACGGACGTAGTCGACGATCCCGTCGACGCTGCGGTGGTTGCTGATCCACACCTCGATGCCGTTGCGGATCAGTTCGGCGGCGATGTCGGCCTGGATGTCGGAAAACCCGACCACGAAATCCGGTTGCAGCTTCAGGATCTCGCCGATCTTGGCCGAGGTGAAAGCGCTGACCTTCGGCTTCTCCTTGCGCGCGATGGCTGGGCGCACGGTGAAGCCGCTGATGCCGACGATGCGATGCTGCTCACCGAGCGCGTACAGCACTTCGGTGGGTTCCTCGGTGAGGCAGACGATGCGCTGCGGGCCCGTCATGGCGGCAGATGTCACGGGTACAGCATCCGCTTGCCCCACTCGCCCGCACGGTCGCGCTCGTACAGCCAGCGTTCGTGCAGGCGGAAATCCGCGCCGAACCAGAATTCGATCTTCGCCGGCTTCACCCGCAGGCCGCTCCAGCGCGGTGGACGCGGGACATCGCGGCCATCGAACTGGCGTTCGGCCTGCGCCATGCGCTGCTCGAACGTCTCGCGCGAATCGAGCGTCTCGGACTGCTTCGACGCCCACGCGCCCAGTTGGCTGCCGCGCGGCCGACCGGCGAAGTAGGCATCGGCTTCCGCGTCGGCAACGACTTCCACCGCGCCTTCGATGCGCACCTGCACGCCGTTGCGCACGCGCGGCCAGTGGAACAGCAGCGCGGCCTGCGGATTGGCCTGCAGTTCCAGGCCCTTGCGACCGTCGAGGTGGGTGTAGAACACGAAGCCGCGCGCGTCGTGCGCCTTCAGCAGCACGATCCGCGCCGATGGCCGCGCGTCGAGCGTCGCGGTGGCGACGGTCATCGCGGTGCGATCGGGTTCGCCGGCGCTGGCGGCTTCGTCGAAGAGGCGGTCGAAGGTCGCCAGGGCTTCGGCGTAGGCGGGGGAAGGTGTCATGCACCCATTGTCGCGGCGCCACCCGCAGCTGTCATCCGGCGAAGCGGCATCCTGGGCGGGCTGCCGTCGCGGGCATGCAGCTTCCGGATAGAGCTTGGAGGCATGCGGCCCGGATGCATGCCGGCCCGGACGTATGCAGACACGTAGACGTGCCTTCCGGGATGGCGAGGGACTGCGTGCAGTTCCCCCGCGCCCGTCATGACGAAACGTCATTGCACGACGAAGGACACCTTCAGGTTGACCCGCCACTCGGTGACAGCGCCGTTGTCGTCGGTGACGACCTTGATCTCGTTGACCCACGCGCCCTTGATGCCTTTCACCGATTCGGAGCACTTCTTCAGCCCGACCTTGACGGCGTCTTCCATGCTCGTCTTGGAGGCCGCGTTGAGCTCGATGATCTTGGCTACCGACATGACTCATCTCCTGGGTTGACCGGCACGACACCGGGATGCAAACGAAGAACCCCCGACGCTACGCCGCGATTTGTTAAGGCGATGGCTACAATCCACGCATGAACCCTTCCCCCAACCTCGTCCTGGTCGGCCCGATGGGCGCCGGCAAGACCAGCGTCGGCCAGCGCCTCGCGGAACGGTTCGGACTGCAGCTGCTCGATGCCGACCGCGCGATCGAACGCGACACCGGCGCCAGCGTTTCAGCGTTGTTCGAGCGCGAGGGCGAAGCCGGTTTCCGTGCGCGCGAGCGGGCGATGCTCGCGCAGCTGCTGGCGCGCGAAGGCATCGTGCTGTCGACCGGCGGCGGCGCAGTGCTCGATGCCGACAACCGGGCGCTGCTGCGCGCGCGCGGCTTCGTCGTCCATCTCAAGGTCGGCGTCGACCAGCAGCTGCAGCGACTGGCACGCGATACGACGCGCCCGCTGCTGGCACGCCCGGATCGCGAACAGGTCCTGCGCGACCTCGCCGCCGTGCGCGCGCCGCTGTACGCGCAGGTGGCGGACCTGGAATTCGACACCGATCCACTCACCGACGAAGCCGCCGCCGCCCTGCTCGGCGACCTGCTTCACACCCACTGGCAACGCCACGGAGCCACCGCTTGAACACCCTGCGCCACGTCGACGTTGCGGGCGACGCGCCCTACCGCATCCTGATCGGGCCCGGCCTGCTGGACGACGGCGCCGCGATCGCGCACGCGCTGCGCGGCCGCCACGTACTGCTGGCCAGCGACAGCAATGTCGCGCCGCTGTACGCGGACAAGGTGGAAGCCGCCCTGCGCGCCGCCAACCCGAAGCTGGCCATCGCCCGCTGGGTGATGCCCGCGGGCGAGCAGGAGAAGACGCTCGCCCGCTTCGGCGAGTGCCTCGACGCGTTGGCGACGCTGGGCGCCACCCGCGATGCCGCCGTGGTCGCATTGGGCGGCGGCGTGGTCGGCGACCTGGCTGGCTTTGCTGCGGCGTGCTGGATGCGCGGCATCGACTGCGTGCAACTGCCGACGACACTTCTCGCCATGGTGGACTCCTCCGTCGGCGGCAAGACCGCGGTGGACCTGCCGCAGGGCAAGAACCTGGTCGGCGCGTTCCACCCGCCGCGGCTGGTGGCCGCCGACACCATCGCGCTGCGCACCCTGCCCGACCGCGAACTGCGCGCCGGCCTGGCCGAGGTGGTGAAGTACGGCGCGATCTTCGACGCCGGCTTCCTTGACTGGCTGGACCACCACGCCCAAGCCCTGCTGGCCCGCGACGACGTCGCGCTGGCCGAGGCCATCGCGCGCTCGTGCGAGTTCAAGGCCGACGTGGTCGCCCGCGACCCCTTCGAGCGAGGGCACCGCGCCCTGCTCAACTTCGGCCATACCTTCGGTCACGCCATCGAGGCCGAACAGGGCTACGCCGGCGCCGGTCGCGACGCGCTCAACCACGGCGAAGGCGTGGCGGTCGGCATGGTGCTGGCGGCCGAACTGTCGACGGTGCTGGGCCTCGCCCATGCCGCCGACGCGCAGCGACTGGAACAGCTGCTGCTCCGGTTCGGCCTGCCCACGCGGTTGCCGCCCGGGCTCGACCCGCATGCGCTGGTCGCACGG
The DNA here is from genome assembly GCF_054779775.1 of Lysobacter fragariae. Lineage (NCBI taxonomy): Bacteria > Pseudomonadati > Pseudomonadota > Gammaproteobacteria > Lysobacterales > Lysobacteraceae > Lysobacter > Lysobacter fragariae. Next base: position 143,739 of record NZ_BAAGXP010000001.1, read on the forward strand.
ATGCGCCTGGACAAGAAGGCCGACGCACACGGCCTGCGCTTCGTGCTGTGGGACGGCGCTGGCCAGGGACGCGTGGTCGCCGGCGTGGCCGAGGACACCGTGCTGGCGGTGCTGCGCGCGGGCTGAGGACAGCGCCGGGCGGATCGTCCCACCTTGGGCGAGCGAAGCGGCTTCGCGTTGGATGAACTATCAGCGCGCGTACTTGAACCCGACGCGCCCCGCCGCTGGAACTACACGGGCGCCTATTGGCGAGGTCGTACGGGATGAGAGGCTCGACACCCGTAACGGGTCGACAAAAAGTCGCTCGCGAGGGGAGCGCGAGCCCCGACCGAGGAACAAAAAGTCCCGCCCGAGGGGCGGTGAGCCCCGACCGGGCCCGATAAAGTCTCGTCCGGGCGGCAGGTGAGCCCGACCGAGGGACAATAAGTCTCTCGCGAGAGGGTAGTGAGCCCCACCCGAGGCACAAAAAGTCTCGCTTGAGGGACAAAAGATCTGACTGATGAGGCAGAAGAGTCCCGGCCGACAGGCATTGAGACTCCAAGCTGCTTGATCAGATCACCAGCGCCCTGACCCGCCGTCGGAGCCGCTTGCACCGCATGTTCCGCGCACCGCACGAAGCGACTGCGGTGAACCTTCGTCCGCACGGGCCGGTGGCGGGTCAAGACCCGCCCTACGAACCGCCGCTGGATGCCGGCCCGGTACAATGCGCCCCCATGCGCCTGCTCCTGCAACAACGGCCCGAAGGCCGCGAAGCCCCGCGCTTCGTTCAGCTGATGCTGCAACCGGATCTCTTCGGCGGCTGGGAACTGCTGCGCGAAACCGGCCAGATCGGTGGGCGCAGCAGCGTGCGGCGCGAAGTCTTCCCCGATCAGTCCGCCGCGCTTGCCGCGCTGGAACATGCACGCGACCAGCAGCTCAAGCGCGGCTTCCAGCTGATGTTCGCGCAGGGCGTGGAAGCGCCGAAATGACCACCGGCAGTGTGATGCCGGGCTGAGCCTTCCCATGCTCCGCTCGTCCTGAGCGTAGGTGCGAGCACCGGAGTCGAAGGACCGCTCGCCCCTCAGGACAGCCGGTTTTCAGAGATACACAGATCAACCTTTCCAAGGAACCAACTTGTCCTCGCCCCTGAAAAACGACCGCTTCCTCCGCGCACTGCGCCGCGAACCCGTGGACTGCACGCCCGTCTGGCTGATGCGCCAGGCCGGCCGCTATTTGCCGGAGTACCGCGCCACCCGCGCCGCGGCCGGCAGCTTCCTGGCAATGGCGAAGAACCCGGAACTGGCCTGCGAAGTCACGCTGCAGCCGCTGCGCCGCTTCCCGCTGGACGCGGCGATCCTGTTCTCGGACATCCTCACCGTGCCGGACGCGATGGGCCTGGGCCTGTATTTCGCCGACGGCGAAGGCCCGAAGTTCGAACGTCCGATCCGCAGCGCCGCCGATATCGACCGGCTGGGCGTGCCGGACATGGAAACCGAGCTGCGCTACGTGATGGACGCGGTCCGCCTGATCCGCCGCGAACTGGACGGCTCCGTGCCGCTGATCGGCTTCTCCGGCAGCCCGTGGACGCTCGCCTGCTACATGATCGAAGGCGGCGGCAGCGACAACTATTCGAAAGTGAAGTCGCTCGCGCTCAACGATCCGAAGGCGATGCACAAGCTGCTCGACGTCGTCACCGACGCGGTGATCGCCTACCTGTCCGCGCAGCACCTGGCCGGCGCGCAGGCGCTGCAGGTGTTCGACACCTGGGGCGGCGTGCTGTCGCCGTCCATGTACCGCGAGTTCTCGCTGCGTTACCTGCAGCGCATCGCCGCGGAACTGCCGCGCGACATTGGCAGCGAACGCACCCCGCTGATCCTGTTCGGCAAGGGCAACGGCGCCTATGTCGAGGAACTCGCCGCCAGCGGCACTGAGGCCGTCGGCGTCGATTGGACCATCGACCTGGGCGATGCCGTGCGCCGCAGCGGCAGCAAGGTCGCGATCCAGGGCAACCTCGATCCGGTCACGCTGTACGCCGATCCCGATGCCATCCGTCGCGAAGCCGGCCGTGCGCTCGACAGCTACCGCGATGGCAACGGCGGTTCGCGCGAAGGCCACGTCTTCAACCTCGGCCATGGCATGTCGCCGGACATGAAGCCCGAGCATGTCGCAGTGCTGGTCGACGCGGTGCACGAGCTCAGCGCGCGCTGACCTTCAACTGCACCGCATCCGCGCCGGGAAGCTGCACGCTACCCGGCGCAATACCGCGGCAACTGCCACGATCGAACAGGCCGGAATCCGAACGGATTCCACGCCAGCCGGCATCGGGCGGAACGGCGACGCACCCGGTGTCGCCAACTTCAGGCTGCTGAATCCGCCATCCCTTCGTCCGTCACGGCAACGGCGGGGCTGATCGTTTCCAGCAGCGTGGCCAGCATCTTCAGCGTCATCGGCTTGCGGATGAAGTGGTCGAAGCCAGCGGCCATCGCGTCGGGCTCGGCACCCGCGTCGGCGCGCGCCGTGACTGCTACAAGCGGCCGCACGAATCCCTGCGTGCGCAGCTGTCGCGCCAGCGCCAGGCCGTCCATGCCGGGCAGGTCGAGGTCCAGCAGCGCGGCGTCGAACGGTGTCGCCATCACCGCCGACATCGCCGCCAGCCCGTGCGGCACGTGCACGACGTGGTGACCCTGCAGCCGCAGCAGGCCGGTGAGGACATCGGCCACGGTGGGATCGTCTTCCACCAGCAGCAGCGACAGGCTGCACTGGGTTTCGCCGTTGGGTTCGCCTGCACCGTCTTCGCGCGCGGCGGTCAACGCGGCCGATGCCAGCGGCAGGCGCACGCTGAAACGGGTGCCGCTACCCGGGGCGCTGTCGACTTCAATCACGCCCGTCATCGCCACCGCGAGCTCCTGGCTGATCGCCAGTCCGAGCCCGCTACCGCCATAGCGCGCGCTGGTACGCGCGCCGTCGGCCTGTTCGAAGCGACGGAACAATCGCGATTTCTGCTCGGCATTGAGTCCGGGGCCGGTGTCGGCCACTTCGAAACACACACCCTGCGGTTCGATCGCCGAGACCCACAGCGAAACACTGCCGCGCTCGGTGAACTTCACCGCGTTGCCCAACAGATTGAGCAGGATCTGTCGCACCCGTGCCGCGTCGCCACGCAGCGCACGCGGCGCGTCGTCGTCGATGCTCAACTGGAAGGCGAGGCCGCGCTGCTTCGCCAGCGGTCCGATCAACGCGCCCAACTCCTCCGCGAGTCCGCGCAGGTCGAACGGTTCGTCGGCCAGCTCGAGCTTTCCCGATTCGATGCGCGCCAGATCCAGCGCATCGTTGACCAGGCGCAGCAGGTGTTCGCCTGCGCCGCGGATGGTGCCGACATAACCGCGTTGTTGTGCGTTGAGTGGCGTGCGCAGCAGCAGTTCGCTCATGCCCAGCACGCCGGTCATCGGCGTACGTACTTCATGGCCCAGCGTGGCCAGGAAGCGGGTTTTGGCCTGCGAGGCCTGTTCGGCCAGGTCGTGCTGCTGCGTGGCCAATTGCAGCGCGTGGCGACGACGCAGGCGGTCGCGGTAGGCGCGCGCACTTGCCAGCACCGCCAGCGCGAACACGCCCGCGAACGCCGCCAGCGCCCACCACGTCGACCACCACGGTGGCTGCACCGTGAAGCTCACTACTTTCACCTGCGACCACGCGCCATCGGCCGAGCGCGCCTGCACTTCCAGTCGATAGCGTCCGGGTCGCAGCTGCGAGAACGTGCGCTCGCCGGACGCACCCGTCTCCACCCAGCCGGGGTCGAAGCCGGACAGCCGGAACCGGTAGACATGGCTGCGTGCATCGCCGAAGGACAACAGGCGCGCGACGACACGCAGATCGCGATCGTCATGGTCGATGGCGAAGGCGGCACCGGGTGCGTGAGTTACGCGGCCCTCGCCGTGACGCACGTCCACCGATTCCACGATCAGCCGCGGCACAGGCCCGGATCGACTGACCATGTCCGGATCGAACACCACCAGTCCTTCCGTACTACCGGCGAGGATGCGGCCATCGCCAGGGCGCAGCACCGGGAAATCCTCGAATTCCTGCCCCGGCAGGCCGTCCTGCACGCCATAGGCATGCACGGACAGGTCGTCGGGATCGACGCGCACCAGCCCGCGCACGCTGGTCAGCCAGACGCGACCGGCAGCGTCCACCGCCAGGCCACTGGGTTCCAGTCCGGGAAAGCCGTTGCGGGTGTCGATGCCCTTTTCCAGGCTCAACGCCGCGCCATCCCAGCGATACGCGTCGAGCGCGCCGAACCTCGCCACCCAGATGCGACCTTTCGCGCCGATCGCGAAGCCGTTGACATGTTTCGTCGGCGCGCCCGGCACCGGTTCGAACTGCCCGCGGCCCTCGTTCCACATCAGCAGGCCACGCGTGCCGGCAAGCCACGGCGTGCCATCGGGCGCGAGGCCGATCTGTTCGATCTGGAGATCGCGCGGCAAACCTTTCTCGCCGATGGGGATCGTCGACCGGACGTGGCCTGTCCCATCGCGCAACTGCACGCCACCGCGCTCGGTTGCGCTCCACAGCGTGCCGTCGCCTGCCTGGACGAATGTCGCGGCGCCCGGCAACGCGGCGTCTGTTTCGTCATCGCTGCGCCAGCGGACCACGCTGCCATCGGCGGGATCGATGCGCGCCACGCCATTGGTGTACCCGACCCAGACCTGGCCCGCGCGATCCTGCAATACGCCACTGGGCACGGCGCCCTCGCCGACGTCGGCCAGGACGTGTTCGACCTTGCCGGTTTCGGGATCGAAGCGGTCCAGCACGCCGCCGGTACCCACCAACCACATGTTCCCATCCGTCGCCGGCGCGATGCCGCGCACGTGGGCGTTGCCGATCGATTCCGGATCGTCCGCGCGCCGCGACAGCACCGGAAAACGCCGCCACTCTGCGGGCAGGTACCACAGCCCCTTGTTGAGGGCGACCAGCCAGAGCCCGCCTTCGCGATCCTCATGCGCCGCCACCCACGACGGCCTGACCAGTCCGTGCGCGGCGTTGCTGTACAGCGGCACGTTCTGGATGGCGGCATCGCCATCGCCATGGCGACCCAGCCCATCGGCGATGTCGAGCCAGTACTGGCCGCCGCGATCGCGCTGCAGTACGTGCAGGATTTTTCCGCCGATGCCCAGGTCCGCCCACGGCGACCTGGACAGGCTGCCGTTGGAACGACGCACGCTCACGCCGCCGGGCGTGCCGATCCACAACGTGCCGTCGGCTTCGACCGTGAGCCCGTTTACTACGGGCGAGTTGAGCGCGTCGGCAGGCAGGCGTTCGAAGCCGCGCGCCGTCCATCGCGCGACGCCGCCCTTCGTCCCGATCCACAAGGTGTCGTCCGGCGCGACGACCAGTTGACCGACGCTGGCATCGGGCAGGCTGCGTGGATTGCCGGCGTGCGGCATGAAGCGCACGACCTGGCCCGCTTTCGATCGGTAGCTGTTCGACAAGCGATACAAGCCACCGTCGGCGCTGCCAAACCACACCGACCCGTCGCGCGTTGCCGCCACCGACCAGATGTCCTGGCTGGCGGCCATGACGGGCGTGTTGGTTCGATCGAAATGGCGGAAAGCGCGGCGATCGGCATCCAGCATCGCCAGCCCGGCTTCTCGCGTGCCGATCCACAGGCGATCGTGCGCGTCGACCGCGAGGCTCCAGATGAAGTTGTCGTGCAGGCCCTGCTCGACCCGCCAGACGCGGAATTCGACACCGTCGTAACGGACCAGTCCGTCGCTGGTCGCCAGCCACAGGTAGCCCGCGTGGTCTTCGACGATCGCGTTCACGCGATTGGACGGCAGGCCGTCGCCCACGGTGAGCTGGCGCGGGCGCGGGGTCTCCGGGAGACCGGCGCGAACCGGCGACGCGATTGCAACAACCAGCATGAACGCCACGGCCCACATGCGCCGCGCGACCTGCCCGTCCCAAGGCTTCCCCATCGTTCCGCCCCTCACGATCCCCCGGGGCCTAGGCTGGTGCAAAGACGGTCGGATACGCAAGTCTCGCTTCAGGAAGCGCCCGCTACTACATTGCAGGGGATGCGCCGGCCTGCCCGGCGCGAGCCATCGGGAGACCGGTTCAGGCAGCTTTGCCTGGACGGCTTGCCCGAACGGACGGAACGCCTTGCCTGCAACTGCCCTGCCTCAGGTGAACACCATGCACTCGAGCGCCAAGCCCCCACGCCCCCTGCCTTCGAACGCACTGTCTTCGAGCGTTCTGCTGCTACGGCGCGGCCGCCAGTCAGTCTTCCTCGTCGCGCTTGCGCTCTCAGTGAGCCTGCCGTCGGCCGCATCCGAACCGGAAACCTACGCAATCGACCCTGTACACACCCGCGTGCTGTTCGCGGTCAGCCACGCCGGCTTTTCCAAGGCAATGGGCACCGTATCGGGCAATACCGGCACGCTCCGTTTCGATCCTGACGACTGGCGCACGGCACGGCTCGACGTTACGGTGCCTGTCGCGCAGATGGACCTGGGTGATGCGAAATGGAACAAGGCGGTACTGGCGGGCAACCTGCTGGATGGGAAGCGCCATCCGCAGGCGCACTTCGTCTCCACGACGGTAGAGCCTGGCGAGTCGAACCACGCGCGGGTCTGCGGCGATCTCACCCTGCGTGGCGTCACCCGACCGCTGTGCCTGGACGTGACGCTCAATGCGCTCAAACGCCATCCGTTGCCGCCGTTCCACCGCACCGCGGGGTTCTCGGCGACGGCCACGTTGAGCCGGAAGGCGTTCGGCATCACCGCGTGGCCGGGAGTGATCGGCGACGAGGTCGCCCTGACGATCGAAGCAGAGGCCGTCCGAAGCAGCCACATGGAATCCTCTGCCACAGCCACCGTTCAAGAGACGTCGAAACCCGAGCCGCCCGCCACCACCGACGAACCGCCGACCGACCCGCCACCGCAGCCGGGGAATCCTGACTGCATCTGCAACGGCCGCGAATCCAATCCGCCCCTACCCGCCTCTACTGATTCGACACCGGACCGTTCGCAGGACTGAACCAACCACTACCCGGACTCCGGGCTTCAATTTCAGGTTCAGCACGCGCCACCGACCATTCCCATTGGCGCCAGACTTCGCGTAACTGCCGCCCGACCATCATCCACCTGCCCTCGAACCTCACAGCCACCGGAGCCATCGATGACCCTCAAGAACACCGACGACCGCTGGGGTTCCGTGAGCCAGCTGCTGCACTGGCTCATCGTGCTGATGATCCTGGGCATGGGCACGGTCGGATTGGTGATGACCGGGATGAAGAACAGCCCGGACAAGATCCAGCTCTACGTGCTGCATAAATCCTTCGGCATCACGGTGCTTGCGCTGGTCGCGCTGCGCCTGGCGTGGCGGCTGTACGCGGGTTCGCCCAAGCCGGTGGCGGGCACGCCGCATTGGCAGGAGCGCATCGCTTCGCTGACCCACTGGGCGCTGTACGCACTGCTCTTCGCGATACCGATCAGCGGCTGGGTGCTCAATTCCGCATCGGGTTTCCCGCTGCGCTGGTTCGGGCTCTTCAACCTCCCGGCGATCGCCGGCAAGAGCCGCGAACTGCACGAACTGGCCGTCGAAGTGCACGAACTGTTGTTCTGGACGCTGATCGCGCTGGCCGTCGTCCATGCCGGCGCGGCGTTCTACCACCACCTGTTCCAGCGCGACGCCACGCTTGCGCGCATGCTGCCGCGTGGCTGGCTCGACTCTTCCCCCAACGAGGAACCCCGTGATGTCGCTTAAGTCCACCCTTCTCGCCGCGACGCTGCTGCTCGGCGCGACACCTGCCTTCGCCGCCGACTACGTGCAGGCGCCGGGCTCGGCGCTGACCTTCGCCGGCACCTACCAGGGCGAGGTATTCACCGGCCGCTTCCCCGGCTTCGTCACCAAATTCTCCTTTGATCCGGCGCAGCTGGCCTCGGCCAGCCTCGACGTCACCATTCCGCTGATGACCGCCAGCACCGGCAACAGCGACTACGATGGCGAGATGCGCGGAACCTCGTTCTTCAATGCCGCCAAGTTTCCGCAGGCGCACTACACGGCTACCAAGTTCCGCGCCCTGGGCGGCAACAAGTTCGCCGCCGACGGCACGCTCAGCCTGCGCGGCGCGAGCAAGCCGGTCACGCTGAGCTTCACCTGGACGCCGGGTGCCAAGCCGGTGCTCGCCGGCAAGGCGACGGTGAAGCGGTTGGACTTCGGCGTGGGCACGGGCGACTGGGCCGATACCGACCTGATCCCGAACGACATCGCGGTCGGCACCAAGGTGATCTTCATTCCCGCCCACCACTAAAACTCACCCCTAGCCAGGAACGAGGCCGCGCGGGCGGCCTGCAATGGCGAACAGCGGTTGTTTGACTCGCCTTCTCCAGTGGGTGACCGCTTCGGACCGGTAATTGGCGCAGCAGAGCTTCGCTCTACAACGACGATTACCGCACCCGGCAGCGCCGAGCCCCGCTCGGCTCCGCACTTACTCAGATAAAGCCGAGCTGTGCTCGGCTCCGCACCCATCACGTCGGCGCGGGCTACGCGACAGACCCCAACCACGCCCGCACGCCATCCACATCGAACGGCCAATCCAGCTCCACCCCGCGCGTCTCATCGCGCAGTACCGGCACGCGGATGCCGTAGCGATCCTCCAGCGTGTCGTCGCCGTCGATGAACACACTTTCGAACTCGGGCGCACGCGCCTGCGCCAGCACGTCGAGCGCGAGGTCGCACAGGTGGCAGTCATCGCGCTGGAACAGGGTCAAGGTCGGCGGCGGCGCGATCATCGGGGTGGCGTCATGAGCAAGTCGAATATCCGGCAGCGTATGGGGCAGGAAGGCTGTGGGCGGCGCGTAGAATAGCGGTCTCCCCCAAGTCTGGCCGACCCGTTCGGCGGAGTCCTGCACACGTGGCTGTCAGCAGTTTCGACCTGTTCAAGATCGGCGTCGGGCCGAGTTCCTCCCACACCGTCGGCCCGATGCGTGCCGCTGCCCGCTTCGTGCAGGCATGGCTGGTCGACCACGGCGACCTGGCGCGCACGGCACGCGTTCGCGCGGAAGTGTTCGGCTCGCTCGCCCTGACCGGGCGCGGCCACGGCACCGACAAGGCTGTACTGATGGGCCTGGAAGGCCACCTGCCCAACGGAATCGATCCGGACCTGATCCCCGCCACGCTCGAGCGCATCCGCGCCAACAAGCGCATCCGCCTGCACGGCGAGCACGAGATCGGTTTCGACGAGAAGCACGACCTCATCATGAACAAGCGGCAGAAGCTGCCGTACCACACCAACGGCATGCGCTTCACCGCGTACGACGCCGCGGGCAACGTGATTGCGACGCGTGATTACTACTCAGTCGGTGGTGGCTTCGTGGTCAACCAGGACGAAGCCGCGGAAGACCGCATCGTCGCCGATACCACCGAACTGCCGTATCCGTTCAACAGCGGCGCCGACCTGCTGGCGCACAGCGAACGCACCGGCCTGCCCATCGCCAATCTCATGTACGCCAATGAGGAAGTCTGGCGCACGCGCGCGGAGATCGATGCCGGGCTGGACGAAATCTGGGCAGCGATGCAGGCCTGCGTCGCTCGCGGCATCCGCGAGAGCGGCACGCTGCCGGGTGGCCTGCATGTCGCGCGCCGCGCACCGGCGCTGTTTGCGGAACTGTCCGTGCGCCCGGAAGCGGCGATGCGCGACCCGCTGACCGTGCTGGACTGGGTGAACCTCTACGCATTGGCGGTCAACGAGGAAAACGCCGCCGGTGGCCGCGTCGTCACCGCGCCCACCAACGGCGCGGCTGGCATCATCCCGTCGGTGCTGCACTACTACGACCGTTTCATCCCCGGCGCCAACCTGCAGGGCGTGCGCGATTTCCTCCTCACCGCCGCAGCCGTGGGCATCCTCTACAAGGAAAACGCCTCGATCAGCGGCGCCGAAGTCGGTTGCCAGGGCGAAGTCGGCGTCGCCTGCTCGATGGCGGCCGCCGGGCTCACCGCGGCGCTGGGCGGCAGCTCGGGGCAGATCGAGAACGCCGCGGAAATCGGCATGGAACACAACCTCGGCCTGACCTGCGATCCGATCGGTGGGCTCGTGCAGATCCCGTGCATCGAGCGCAACGCGATGGGTGCGGTCAAGGCGATCAACGCCTCGCGCATGGCCATGCGCGGCGACGGCAAGCACAAGGTGTCGCTCGACAAGGTCATCAAGACCATGCGCGACACCGGTCGTGACATGCAGGACAAGTACAAGGAAACCTCGCGCGGCGGCCTGGCCGTCAACGTGATCGAGTGCTGATGGCGGAAGTCGCCCTCGCAGGCCAGCACGTCACCGGCCGCAACTGCGGATTGCGGCCGGCGGACAGGCCATCCCGAGCGCACCGAACCGCCGTGCGGTTCCATCCGGGGTGCATCCGGTCCGCGCACCAGCCGAATTTGCGCCTGGCACGGTAGACTCCAGCCATGCCCGGTTTTGCCGCTGATTCAAAACGATTCCTGCTCTGGACCGCGCTGTACTTCGGGTGCGCGGTGCTGGCGTCCTACTTCCTGCGCAACGCGGACGGGGTGACGCTGTTCTGGCCGAGCGCGGGCATCGGCTACGTCTACACCGTGCGCTACGGCCTGCGGCGTGGTGCGGCGATGGTCTTCACCGGCGCCCTGCTCTACCACGCGCTCGTGGCCCATTCGAACCCGTCGTTCATGGTGTACACCGTGGTCGGCAAGACGCTGGCGACGGTAGCCGCCACCTGGTACGTGGTTCGTGGCGGACGCGCCCTGCACATCCGCACCGAGGACGGCATGCGCCTGCTGGGCGGCGGCGTCATCCTCAGCATCGTCAGCGCCGGCATCAGCACGTTCGGCCTTCAGCAGGCCGGCCTTCTTCAGGAACACGGCCTGACCAATGCCTTCTCACGCTGGGTGCTCGGCGACGTGCTGGGTATCGCCGCGATTGCGCCAGGCTTGCTGCTGATGACGACGTCGCGCCTCGCGCGCCATCGCCTGTCGCCCTTCCACGATTCCTCCACCCGCCGCGAACGTGCGTTCTGGCTCGCGCTGCTGGCGACCAGTTTCGTCGCGATCCACAGCCTGGGCGGACGCGGCAACCTGTACATCCTCGGCCTGGTTGCGCTGCCGCAGGTGTTGCTGCTGTGGTCGGCGCTGCGCTTTTCGCCGGTCTGGACGGCAAGCGCCTCCGGCGTGACCGTCATTTACCTGGCCGTGATCACCGGAATGGGCCTGGGGGGATTCCAGGCGCCATCCAGCCTGCTCGACACCACCGTGCTGCTGCTGTTGCTCTGCCTGGTTGCGATCATCCCGGTGATGATGGCGCTCACCGGCCTGGAGCAGCGCACCACCGCCTACGCGCTCTACCAGCGCGCCACGCGCGACACGCTCACCGGCCTGCTCAACCGCACCGCGTTCGAGGAAGAAGCGCGTCGCCGCCTGGCCGCGGACGACACCCCGGCGACGCTGCTCTACATCGACCTGGACAACCTCAAGCTGATCAACGACAGCACCAGCCACGTGGCCGGTGACGACGTGATCCATGCCATCGCCGGCGCGGTCGACGCGACGGTGGGCGACGATGCGGTCCTCGCGCGCACCGGTGGCGACGAATTCGCGATCCTGCTGCCGCGCGGCGAAGCCGGCGCGATAGTCGAAGCGCGCCGCCTGCTCACCGAGATCGAAGCCATCCGCGTCCCCTGGGGCGACCAGGTGCTGACGACCACCGCAAGCATCGGTCTGGTCGCCGCCACGCGCGAGGAACGCGACTACGACGTGTTGTTCTCGCACGCCGACGCCGCGTGTTTTGCGGCAAAGGAACTCGGCGGCAACCGCTACAACGTCTCCTACCCGAGCAGCGACGAGGCCCAGGCGCACAACGCGGTGATGCGTTCGGCGCTGCGCATCCGCGAAGTGCTGGAACGCGAGCAGTTCATCCTCTACTGCCAGCCGATCGTGCCGCTGCACGACACCGGCACGCGCGACATCCGCTTCGAGGTCCTGCTGCGCTGGCGCGAACCCAACGGCACCATCCACGTCCCCGCCGAGTTCATCTCCGCGGCCGAGCGCTTCCGCATGGGCCCGCGCATCGACCGCTACGTCATCGACACGATGCTGCGCTGGCTGGAACGCAACCCGCAGGCGGCCAAGGACGTGACCAGCTGCGGCATCAACCTCAGCGGCGCAACCCTGACCGACGAGCACTTCGCCGACTACCTGGCGACGCGCCTGCGTCGCAGCAGTTTCCCGGCGCAGAACCTGTGCCTGGAGATCACCGAGACGAGCGTCGTGCGCGACCGCAAGCGCGCCCAGCGCTTCATCGCGCAGATGCGCGACCTGGGCTGCCGGTTCGCGCTGGACGATTTCGGCACGGGGTTCTGCTCGTTCGGCTACCTCAACGACCTGGACGTCGATTACCTGAAGATCGACGGCAGTTTCATCCGCGGCGTGGAGAAGTCCGACCTGTCGCAGGCGGTGGTGCGCTCGATCGCCGACATTGCCCACGTGCTGGGCAAGACCACCATCGCCGAGCAGGTGGAAACCGATTCCGAGCGCGTGCGCCTGCAGACGATGAATGTCGATTTCGCCCAGGGCTACCTGTTCGGGCGGCCGCAGGCGATCGAATCGTTCTTCGCGGCGTCCGCGACGACGGCGGCGGCATCGGCGCTGTAGGGCGGGTCTCGACCCGCCGCCGGAGGCCCGCGTCGCCGTCCATCGCAGTTCGCATCCGGGTGCGTGGTTCCAATCCGTCAACCACTTCGCACGCGATGCTGGCGGCGGTTATGGCCCGCCCGGCTGCATGACGAATCCGGCGTGAGGTGAATAGATCGCCCTATCAGCCGTGGCGCAGGCGTCGCCGGTGGCCAGAACGGCGGGTCGAGACCCGCCCTACGCGTTCGCAATGCGCAACGCGTCGTCCAGCAATCCCGCCGCGGTCACTTCCGCGCCCGCGCCGGGTCCCTGGATCACCAGCGGCTGGCTGTTGTAGCGATCCGACCAGATTGCGACGCGATTGTCGGTACCTCCGCCGCCGGCCAGCGGGTGATCGGACGGCAATTTTTCCAGCCCGACGCGCGCCTTGCCTTCGCCGTTCTCGCCTCGCTCCAGCCGGGCGATGAAGCGCAGCCGTTCGCCATTCTTGTACGCGGCCGCGAAGCGCTCGCGCAGCGGCATGTCCAGCGCGGGCAATGCCGCGTCGACCGCATCCGGCGAGAGGATCGCGAGATGGCGCGGCACCAGCGAGGTGACATCGACCGCCTGCGATTCCAGTTCGAAACCAGCAGCGCGGGCAAGGATCACGATCTTGCGACGTACGTCCTCGCCGGACAGGTCGTCGCGGGGGTCGGGTTCGGTGTAGCCGGCTTCGCGCGCCTGTCGCACCAGCGTGGAGAACGGGCGCATGCCGTCGTAGTGGTTGAACAGCCACGCCAGCGAACCGGACAGCACGCCAGCAATGGCATGGATGCGATCGCCGCCCGCCTGCAGCTCGCGCAGGCTGCGCAGCAACGGCAGCCCGGCGCCGACGGTGGCGCTGTCGCCGTAGCGGGTCGCGCCCTGCGCGCAGGCGTCGCGGATTGCACGCCAGCGCGACAGTTCGGTGCCCTGCCCCAGCTTGCAGGCGGTGACGACATGGATGCCGCCCGCAAGCCACTGCGCGTGCCGTTCGGCGACGGCTTCGCTCGCGGTGGCGTCGATGACGATGCGCTTGCCGGTCTCGCCCAGAGACGCCGCGACGTCGTCCAGATCCGAAGGTCGCGGCGAGAGGCTCACCGAATCCGATCGTGCCGCCGAGCGCACGGCGGCATGCACGCATCCCAGCCCGAGTACGCCGCTGGCCTGGCCCGGACACACTCCGGAGTCATCGGCGAGCGCCACGCGCGAATTGGCGATATGGATCAGTTCCAGCCGTGCTCCAAACCGGGTGCCCTGCCAAGCGGCCAAGCGGGCCAATACGGCGCGCCCAACGGTGCCGGTTCCCAACAACGCGATTCTCGCGGGCGCGTTCGGATGTTCGAGACGCGCCGCGCCACGGACCAGCGGCTCATTGGCAGCCGATGCCAGCGATGCGCCCGCCGGCGCCACGGACACCGCGCTCATGTCGCCACGCGTTTGATGTCGCCTTCCACCTGCAGCGCGCGCTCCAGCGCGGCAGCAATGTCGGCCACCAGGTCGTCCGCCAGCTCGATGCCCACCGACAGGCGCAGCAGGCCGTCGCCGATGCCGGCAGCGGCGCGGGCTTCCGGAGACATCGCCGCGTGGGTCATCGTTGCCGGATGCGCGATCAGGCTTTCCACGCCGCCGAGCGACTCGGCGAGGGTGAAGTTCTCCAGCCCGTCGAGGAAGGCACGCACCGCATCGGTACCGCCTTCGAGTTCGACACTCAGCATCGCGCCGAATCCGTCCTGCTGCTTGGCGGCGACGGAATGGCCGGGGTGGCTCTCCAGTCCCGGGTAATGCAGCGTGCGTACGGCCGGATGATCCTTGAGCAGGTCGACCAGCGCCTGCGTGTTCTCCTGGTGCACGCGCAGGCGCGCGTCGAGCGTGCGCAGGCCGCGCAGCGTGAGGAAGCTGTCGAACGGCGAGCCGGTCAACCCGAGCGCGTTCGCCCACCAGGTCAGCTGGTCGTGCTGTGCGCGATCCTTCGACACCACCGCACCGCCGACGACGTCGCTGTGGCCGTTGATGTACTTGGTCGTGGAATGGATGACGAAATCCGCGCCAAAGGCGATCGGCTGCTGCAGTGCGGGCGAAAGGAAGGTGTTGTCGACCACGACCAGCGCACCGGCCTTGTGCGCGGCTTCGATCACGAAGCGCAGGTCGGTGATGCGCAGCAGCGGGTTGGATGGCGTTTCGATCCACACCACTTTCGGCGACTGCGCCAACGCCTGGGTGAGCGCGCGCGGATCGGTGAGGTCGGCCGTGGTCAGTTCGAACGCGCCCTTCTTCGCCAACGCGTTGAACAGGCGCCAGCTGCCGCCGTAACAGTCGTGCGGCACCACCAGGCGCTCGCCCGGCTGCAGCAGCCCGTGCAGCAGCAGCGTGATCGCGCCCATGCCGGTGGCGGTTATCACGCCGCCGGCGCCGCCTTCCAGCTCGGCGAGCGCGTCGCCGAGCAGGTCACGCGTCGGATTGCCGCTGCGGGTGTAGTCGTACTGCCGCTTCTGTTCGAAGCCGGCAAAGCTGAAGTTGGAGGACAGCACGATAGGAGGAGTCACCGCACCGAAAGCGGTGTCGCGGTCGATGCCGGCACGGACCGCGGCGGTACAGCGGCTGGGTGCGTTGGTGCGATTGACGGTCATGCGGCGGCCTCGATCTGGGTCTGGATCTGGATTTGGATGGGGTTGTGCGCCGCCGCAGGCACGGTTGGGTGCAATGCGTCGACGAGGAGGTGATGGACGTCTTCGACCGCCTTCAGGAAGGCGTCGTGGCCGTAGATCGATTCAAGGCGATACAGGCGCGAAGGCGCGCCGAGGCGACGGGCCAGCTCGACCGAGTCCTCCACGGGCACCAGCCGATCCTGTTCAACGCCGACGACGATGACGGGCACCGTGATGTCTTCGGGTTCCAGCGCCTGCAGGTCGATGGATTCGGAAAGGCGCGCATAGGCAACCGGCGAAACCCGCGACGCGTACAACGTGCCGCAATGGTCCAGGTAGTCCTCGGCCGCCACGCGCACCTGTCCATCGACGACACGCGTCGCGCCGAAGCGCTCGGCGAATTCTTCCGGCGTGCGATAGCTCAGGATCGCCAGCTGCCGGGCGAGCGCCAGGCCGGCGCCCAGTGCGACGGCGCGGCGCTGCAGCGCACGCCACGCACTGGAGAAGGGGTGGGCGCGATGCGTACCGCTGATCGCCACCACCTGGCCGACGCGATGGGCGTGGCGCAGGGCGAACTGCAGGCCGACCATCGCGCCGTAGGACGCACCGATGAAGGCTTCGATCCTGTCGATCGACAGCGCATCGAGCACGACGGCGACCGCGTCGGCCTGGTCGGCCGGATCGATCACCGTATCCAGGTCGCCCGCGCAGCCCAACCAGTCGAACGCGACCAGGCAGTGGCGGGTCGGGTCCAGCGCGCGGCCTTCGCCGACTTGTTCCTGCCACCACCCCGCTTCCGGAAACGCCGCACTGGCCGCCAGATGGCGATGCGCGGAGATGCCGCCGGCGATGAACACCGCTGGCAGCGATGCATCGCCCAGGACTTCAAACCGGAGGGTCACCTGGTGCGTGCCGCCGTGGCGCAACGGGAGCGTCGTCTGGACTTCGCCGCGACGCGCCGGGAAGGCGGGCGACCAGGTCGATGCGGGTTCGGCACGTGTAGAAGAGATCGTGTTGGCGTCGAGGCTCATGGCGATGGCTGCGTCCTTGGGGCGTTCTTGGACCGACCATCGAGCCGACAGCTGCACGCGCGCACCGTCAAAGGCGCACGTTGCAACCATCTTTCGGCACCGCAATGCGGCGCCGCAGGAGTTGGCACCTTCCTGCTCCAGTAAAGGAGTCGGAGGTTGCCCCGGCGTCTAAGGGCCTGTCCCTCAGCCGGTCTCGATGGATTGGCGGCCAGTCTGCCGACCCTTCTGCACGCATGTCAATCTCTCCATGCCGATAGAGAGATAAAGTTATAAGCGATCACGGTCCGGGCATAAGGGGCGGCGGCCGGAGGACCTGACCGCGCCTACGCGGCAAACCTGCCGACGCCCTCCCAAAGTCGGCGTCACCGATGCGACCGGACCCGTCGCATCGGCCATACCGGTCCGCATACACTTCGGCCATGAGCCCACGTTTCCTGACGGCGGCCGCGCTGGCCGCCCTTCTGACTGCCTGCGCCACCGCCCCTCGCCCCACCACCCCGCCGCCGGTCGCCCCGGCGCCGCAACTGCGTACCGTGGTGGAGAGCTACGTCTCGGCGGAAACGCCGGCTGAAGAACTCGATTCGCTGGCCACCTGGCCGACGCCGGACGGCAAGACGTGGCTGATCGCTACCGGCAAGTCCAGCCACCGCCTGGTGGTGTTCGACGCCGATACGGGCGAGCAGCTGCGCACCGTCGGCGGCGAGGGCAAGGAGCCGGGCCAGTTCAAGCGCCCCAACGGCATCGCCGTGCAGGGGGACCTGCTGTTCGTGGTCGAGCGCGACAACCATCGCGTGCAGGTGCTGCACCTGCCTGACTTCGCGCCACTCGCCACGTTTGGCGAAACCGAGCTGCGCAGCCCGTACGGCATCTGGATGACCGAGAAGGAGCCGGGCGAGTACGAGATCTACGTCACCGACAGCTTCATGTACGGCCAGAAGTTCGACATCGTCCCGCCGTTCGACGAGCTCAACCAGCGCGTGCGCCGTTACCGCGTTTCCTTCGACCAGGACGGCGGCATGCGCGCGCAGTACGCCGGTTCCTTCGGCGACACGCATGAGGACAGCGCGCTGCGCATGGTCGAATCCATCGCCGGCGACCCCGAGAACGACCGCATGCTGGTTGCCGACGAGGACCGCCGCCACCTGTCCACGCTGCGCGAATACACCTTCAGCGGCCGCTACACCGGGCGCAGCCTGCCGCAGGACGCCTTCGGTGCCGAAGCCGAGGGCGTCGCGCTGTGGTCCTGCCCGGATGGCAGCGGTTACTGGATCGCCGTGGACCAGCTGGCGCCGCTGACGATCTTCCATCTGTTCGACCGCGTCACCCTGCAACCGGCCGGCAGTTTCCAGGGCGCGACCACCGCGCGCACCGACGGCGTCGCACTGCATGCGGCGGCGAGTGCCGGCTTCCCCGGTGGCGCGCTTTTTGCCGTGCATGACGACAAATCCGTCACTGCTTTCGACCTGCGCGATGTGGCACGATCGCTGGGACTGAAACAAAGCTGCACGCAGTGAGGGGAAGCGTCGTGTCCGCGGGATCTGCGCGCCTGGTCGTCGCATCGTGCATCGCCGTGCTGCTGGTCGGCGCGGCCTTCGGTGCGCACGCATCAAAGATCTACAAATGGACCGACAAGAACGGCGTGACCCACTACGGGGACAACGCGCCGGACAGCGCCAGCCCGGCGGTGAAATCGGGATCGGTCAAGATCATTCCCGTCACCGCCGAACCACGCGCCGTCGCCCGCCTGCGCCTTGAGCCCAAGGGGTCGCGCTATCTCGCCTTTGCCGACAACAACCTGGCCGGCCCCATCGAAGTGATGCTGCAGGCACGTGGTGGCGCCGTCGATGCCGACCCGCCGTTGCCCGCGCGCGCGACCGTCCCGGCGAACGGCACCACGCTCGTCGCGGTGCTGGATGGCTCGCGCGGCGGCGAGGTACTGATGGACAGCCTGCCGGGCGATCCGACCGCTCGACCGCGCGACGTCGAATACCGCCTGCCGTTGCAGCAGAACTACTTCCGCATCGACCAGGGCTTCGGCGGCGGCTTCAGCCACAACGACCTGCAGAACCGTTACGCCGTCGACTTCGCGGCCGACATCGGTACGCCGGTGCTCGCCGCACGCGAAGGCGTGGTGATGCAGGTTGAGAACGACTTCGAGAAGGCCGGCCTGAACCGCGAGAAGTACGGCGGCCGTGCCAACTTCATCCGCATCCTCCACGACGACGGGACGATGGCGCTGTACGCCCACCTGCGCGAGGAAGGCGCCCTGGTCCGCGTAGGCCAACGCGTGCGCGCCGGGCAGCAGATCGGGCTGTCGGGCAACACCGGCTTCACCACGGGGCCGCATCTGCATTTCGTGATCCAGGTGAATCGCGGGATGAAGCTGGAATCGCTGCCATTCCGCATGAGCGGGCCGAACGGGCCGCTGCGGATCGCCGGCGGCCTGGGGAACTGACGTCCGGCCGGCCGGCCACGACAGGACAAGGCCGTCCACTCCATATGCGCCGCGCCTGCGGCCGACAATGGCAAACCACGAGCGCCTGCTTCACCACCGCCCCGCCGCCGCCGCGCCCCGAAACGCATCCAACCCGGTCCCACCAACGCTTTCGCCTATAATCCCGCCCTTCCCCGCTCCACGACGCGCCTGCCCGGCGCGCCGCCGCCATGTCCGACGTTTCCACCGAAGCCCAGCGCCGCCGCACGTTCGCGATCATCTCGCACCCCGACGCCGGCAAGACCACGCTCACCGAGAAGCTGCTGCTGTTCGGCGGTGCGATCCAGATGGCCGGCTCGGTCAAGGGCCGCAAGGCCGCACGCCACGCGACGTCCGACTGGATGGCGCTGGAAAAGGAACGCGGCATCTCGGTGACCTCGTCGGTGATGCAGTTCCCGTACGAAGGCCGCATCGTCAACCTGCTCGACACACCCGGCCACGCCGACTTCGGCGAGGACACCTATCGCGTGCTCACCGCGGTCGACTCCGCGCTGATGGTCATCGACGTGGCAAAAGGCGTCGAAGAACGCACGATCAAGCTGATGGAGGTGTGCCGCCTGCGCGACACGCCGATCATGACCTTCATCAACAAGCTCGACCGCGAAG
Organism: Lysobacter fragariae; assembly: GCF_054779775.1. NCBI lineage: Bacteria > Pseudomonadati > Pseudomonadota > Gammaproteobacteria > Lysobacterales > Lysobacteraceae > Lysobacter > Lysobacter fragariae. The sequence goes on from NZ_BAAGXP010000001.1 coordinate 163,166, forward strand.
GCAAGAATCCGATCGACCTGCTGGATGAAGTCGAGAGCGTGCTGGGCATCCAGTGCGCGCCGATCACCTGGCCGATCGGCATGGGCCAGCGCCTCAAGGGCACGGTGCACCTCATCACCGGCGAAGTGCACCTGTTTGAGCCGGGTCGCAACTTCACCCGCCAGGATTCGACGATCTTCGCATCGCTCGACGACCCGGGCCTGGAAGCGCGCATCGGCGCGGCCATGCTGCAGGAGCTGCGCGACGAACTGGAACTCGTGCAGGGCGCCTCGCACCCGTTCGATCCTGCCGCGTATCTCGCAGGAAAGCAGACGCCGGTGTTCTTCGGTTCGGCGGTCAACAACTTCGGCGTGCAGCTGCTGCTCGACTTCTTCGTCGACCACGCGCCCTCGCCCCGACCGCGCGCCACCACCGGCCGCGAAGTCGCGCCGTACGAACAGCCTCTGTCCGGCTTCGTGTTCAAGATCCAGGCGAACATGGATCCGCAGCACCGCGACCGTGTCGCGTTCATGCGCATCTGTTCGGGCAAGTTCAGCGCCGGCATGAAGGCGTTCCATCCGCGCACCGGCAAGGAAGTGAAGCTGGCGAACGCGCTGACCTTCATGGCCAGCGATCGCGAGATCGCCGAGACCGCGTGGCCGGGCGACGTGATCGGCATCCACAACCACGGCACGATCTCGATCGGCGACACCTTCAGCGAAGGCGAGAAGATCAGCTTCACCGGCATCCCCAACTTCGCCCCGGAACTGTTCCGCCGTGCGCGCCTGCGCGATCCGCTCAAGCTCAAGCAGCTGCAGAAGGGCCTGGCGCAGTTGTCGGAAGAAGGCGCGACGCAGTTCTTCCGCCCGCTGATGTCGAACGACCTGATCCTCGGCGCGGTCGGCATGCTGCAGTTCGACGTCGTCGCTTATCGCCTGAAGGACGAGTACGGCGTGGACGCGAGCTTCGAGGCAGTCAATGTCGCCACCGCCCGCTGGATCAAATGCGGCGACGCGAAGAAGCTCGAGGAATTCCGCGACAAGAACGCGATGAACCTGAGCCTGGACGCGGCGGGCCAGCTGGTCTACCTCGCACCGACCCGGGTCAACCTGCAACTGGCGCAGGAGCGCGCCGCCGGCGTCGAGTTCCTGGCCACGCGCGAGCACGCCCACGCGGTGTCCATCGACTGATGGCGAAAGGCTGACGGCGATGGGAGAAATCCGCGACCGCCTGGCGCAATGGTGGCGCTACCTCGCGGGCAAGCGCAGCGAGTTGGCCGCGCTCGACCACAAGGACGCCTACATGGCGAAGGTCGTGCTCGACATCCACCGCCTGCGCAGCCACAAGCAGCAGGCGATGGTGCCGCTGTCGGCGCTGCAGCCGATCCACCGGATCGACCGCGAGGCGGCGCGTGCGCAGACCCACGCCCGCGCGCGGGCACTTTCGGCACGCCGCGGAGAACTGCTGGCGCTCGGACGCCTGGACCTGGCCACGCTGGGCGAAATCATCCCATCGGTCTCGCAGATCAAGGTCGTCCGCGATGGCGATTGCTGGCTGGCTTACGAAGGCAACGGTCGGCTCTACGCGATGCACGAGGCATTCGGTGGGGACGCTACCCTGCTGGTGGAGGTCGAGGAGTACCACTTCCCTTCGCCGCGCAAGGTGATCCGGCGCCTGCGTCGGGTGCGGCGCCTGAACGGATTGGAGTGACGCCAACACCGCGAGCGGAGGGCGCATACCCGCCGTTGAGCAAATGCTCCAGACTGCCGGGCGACTCTGGGCCCATGGATAGTCAGGACATGATCGCCACTCGCCACGGACCGCAAGCGAACGTGCAGGCGCCCATCACGGGACACGACGCTGCGGAAGAAATGGCCAACGCATGGACCCACGGCCTGGGCGCAGCCGCGGCATTGGCCGGCGGCGCGGTGCTCATCGTGCTGGCGGCGCTGCGCGGCGATGGCTGGCAACTCACCGGCGCGGTCGTATTCGGCCTCTGTCTGCTATTGCTGTATGTCGCCTCGACCCTGTACCACGCGATCCAGCATCCGACCGCAAAGGCACGCCTCAAGGTCTTCGATCATTGCGCGATCTACCTGCTGATCGCGGGCACCTACACGCCGTACACGCTGATTGGACTGCGTGGCCCGGTGGGCTGGTGGCTGCTCGGTGCGATCTGGACGCTCGCCATCGCCGGCGTCGTGTTCAAACTGTTCTTCACCGGCCGCTTCAAGCTGCTGTCCACCGCCATCTACGTCGCGATGGGCTGGCTGGTGCTGTTGGCCATCGTGCCGGTATTCCGCGCGCTGGATGCCTGGACCTTCGGCTGGCTGCTCGCCGGCGGCGTCTGCTACACGCTTGGCACGGTGTTCTACCACCGGCCGTCGCTACGCTATTCCCACGCGGTCTGGCACATGTTCGTGATCGCAGGCAGCGTGTGCCACTACGTCTCGGTCTTCGAACAGGTCGCGCCCAGCCGCTGATCCTCGCGGTCCACGCTTCCGCACGCCTCAGACCTGCGCACGGCCCAGGCCTCCACACAGCCCACGCCGGACCAGTTGCTCAACTGGCGATATACCGCTGCAGCTGGTCGAGTTCCACCTGCTGGTCCTCGATCACGGCCTTGACCAGGTCGCCGATCGACACGACGCCGAGCACTTCGCCGTGGTGCACTACCGGCAAATGGCGGATGCGCTGCTGGGTGACGATCTGCATGCAGTGTTCGGCATGGTCGTCCAGGCTGACCGTGATGACGTCGGAGGTCATGATGTCGTGCACGGGCGTGTCTGCGGAGGATCGGCCCTGCAGCACGATCTTGCGTGCGTAGTCTCGCTCGGAAAGGATGCCCACCAGCCGCGTCCCCTGCATCACCAGCACCGCGCCGATGCGTTTTTCCGCCATCAGGCGGATGGCGTCGATGACCGCTGCGTCGGGATCGATCGCGTAGATCTCAGACGCTTTCGCTTCGAGCAGTTGGCGCACGGTACGCATGGCTCTCTCCTTCGATGGCGGCTGCCTGTGAGGATACTCCTGCAGACGGCTGCCAGGCGTCCACCAGGTAGAGCGGACGCTGCTTGGTTTCCTCGTAGAGGCGACCGAGGTATTCGCCGATCAATCCGAGCGCGATCAGCTGCACGCCACCCAGGCCCAGGATCACCGCCATCATGGTGGGCCAGCCCGCCACCGGGTCGCCCCACAGCAGCGCCTTGAGCACGACCCACAGCGCGTAGAGGAATGCCACGGCCGCGGTCAGCAGTCCCAGGTAGGTCGCCAGCCGCAGTGGCGCTGTGGAGAAGCTGGTGATGCCTTCGAGGGCGAAATTCCACAGGCGCCAGAAGTTGAATTTGCTTTCGCCGGCGCTGCGGGCGTCGCGGCGATAGGGAATGGCGACACTGTTGAAGCCGATCCAGCCGAATAGCCCCTTCATGAAACGGTGGCGTTCGCGCAGTTGCCGCAGCGCGGCCAACGAACGCGGCGACAGCAGGCGGAAGTCGCCAGTGTCAGCAGGCACGGGCGTACGCGAGAGCCGGCCGATCACGCGATAGAACGCATGCGCGGTGCCGCGCTTGAGCCAGCCCTCGCCTTCGCGCTCGACACGGGTGCCGTGGACGTCGTCGTAGCCTTCTCGCCATTTGGCGACGAACTGCGGGATCAGCTCGGGGGGATCCTGCCCGTCCGCGTCCAGGATCAGCGCGGCGCCCCCGTCGACGTGGTCCAGACCGGCCGTCAGCGCCGCTTCCTTGCCGAAGTTGCGCGACAGCCGGATCAGGCCGACGCGCCGGTCGCCCGCGGCTATTTGCTGCAGCACGGACCAGGTCGCGTCGCGGCTGCCGTCGTCGATATACAGCACGCGACCATCGACATCGGCCATGCCATCCAGCACCGCGGCGAGGCGCGGATGCAGCAACGGGAGGGCGTCGGCCTCGTTGAAGGCGGCGATGACGAGGGTCAGGCGGTCGCGGGTCATGGGCACATGGTAGCGGCGATTGTGCGTTTGCCTCGTGGGGCGGAGAAGGGACCCGATACCTGCAGTGCCCGACGCGCTTTCACTTGGAGACGTAGGCAATCTCGCAGCGCTCCGCTTGACACAATTCGATATTTCCGGAAATATCGAATCATGGATACCAATCTTGCCCTTGAAGCCCTTCGCGCCCTCGGCCAGGCACACCGCCTGGCGGCTTTCCGCGCACTAGTAGAAGCGGGCCCGAACGGGCTGGCCGTCGGCGAACTGCGCGAGCGCCTCGACCTGCCGGCCGCGACCCTCACTGCCCACCTCAACACGCTGCGCGCCGCAGGACTGGCGGTGGACGAACGCGAAGGCCGCGTGATCCGGGTCCGCGCCGATTTCGAACGGATGAACGCGCTGATCGCCTACCTCACGGAGAACTGTTGCGGCGGCGCGCCCTGCGTACCCGCATCCCCCACTGATTGCCGGAGCTGCTGACATGAGCCAACGCTTCCATGTACACGTCCACGTTGCCGACCTGGATCAGAACATCCACTTCTACTCGCAACTGTTCGGCGCGCAGCCAACCGTGACCAAAGTCGACTACGCCAAATGGATGCTCGAGGACCCGCGCATCAACTTCGCCATCTCCACCGGCAAATCGGATGAACTTGGTATCGCCCATCTGGGCCTGCAGGCGGACACCCCCGATGCGCTGCGCGCAATCGGCGAACGGTTGCAGGCCGCGGACGCGGTGACACTGGCGGAAGCGGGCACCACGTGCTGCTACGCGCGCTCGGACAAATTCTGGGCCGAAGATCCGCAGGGCGTGCGCTGGGAAACCTTCCACACGCACGGAGAAGCCACGACCTACTTCGCCGATCCCGCAGGCGTCGCCGTGGAGCGCGACACCTGCTGTGGCCCGACCGCGTCATCGCCATCGCTCGGCAACACATGCGCGCCGGTGTGCGGCGTGCCCGCGGCCAAGCAGGTCGTGCCTGCGGGCGGTAGTGCCTGCTGCTCCTAGGCAACCCTGCTGCTCCCAACGGGACGCCCTGTACCGCGTACCCACACTTTCGATCCATCCCGAGAACCAGACGTGCCGCGCAAGCGGCACCCAACAAAGACACATCCGCCATGACCGAACCTGCTTTCAACGTCCTGTTCCTGTGCACCGGCAACTCCGCACGCAGCGTGATGGCCGAAGCCCTGCTCGCCGTGCTCGGCAAGGGACGCTTCAACAGTTACAGCGCCGGCAGTCATCCCAGTGGCCGCGTGCAACCAATGGCAGCCGATCTCGCCGCGAAGATCGGCTTCGACACCGCCAACCTGCGCAGCAAGAACTGGGACGAATTCTCCACGCCCGACGCGCCACGGATGGACCTGATCATTACCGTCTGCGACAACGCCGCCGGCGAAAGCTGTCCGTTCTGGCCAGGCCATCCGGCAACCGCACACTGGGGCGTTGCCGATCCCGCGGCGCTCGAAGGCGATGAAGCCACCCGTCGACATGCCTATCTCGAAGCGTTCTCCGTGCTGCGCAGGCGCGTCGAACTGCTGGTGGCGCTGCCGATGGAAAAACTCGATCAACTCGCATTGCAGGGCAAAGCGCGCGAGATCGGCGAGCAGGGCATCGAGGGCGAGGCGACCTCCGCATGAGTTCGGGCCGCATCTTCGCTGCTGAACTGCTTGGCACGTTGTTGTTGCTGGCGATCGTGGTCGGCAGCGGCATCATGGGCGAACGCCTGGCCGACGGAAACGTCGCCATCGCGCTGCTGGCCAACGCCGCCGCGACTGCCGGCGGCCTGTACGTGCTGATCGTGTTGCTGGGCCCCGTATCCGGCGCGCACTTCAATCCGGCGGTAACCCTCTCAATGCGCCTGCATGGGAAGCCGCTGCCCACCGCCACCTGGGTCTACCTCGTCGCGCAGGTCACAGGCGCAGTGCTGGGCGTGTGCCTGGCGCACGCGATGTTCGACCTGCCGTTATGGCAACCCGGCACGCACGAGCGAAGCGGCTTGGCGCAGGGCCTGAGCGAAACCGTCGCGACGTTCGGCCTGCTGCTGACCATCCTGCTCGGTGTCCGCTTCCGGGAACGCGCTGTGCCGGCGCTGGTCGCCAGCTACATTTTCGCCGCGTACTGGTTCACCGCGAGCACGTCGTTCGCGAATCCGGCGGTGACGTTGGCGCGTTCGCTCACACGGACATTCGCCGGCATCCGCCCGATGGACGCACCACTGTTCATCGTGGCGCAACTGGTGGGCGCGGCGCTGGCCGTGCTGTTCGCGCGGTGGTTGCTGGCTGCTCCAGGCAATGCCGAAGCGGCCATCGATCAGTCGAACTGTTCGAGGAACCCAACGCCGCCCATGTAGCGCATCTGCCGCTGGATCTGGTTGCTGCGGCGCTCCACGAACGGGCCCGGACGCGCCACGCTGTAGCGTCGCGGCGCAGGCAACACCGCGGCCAGGCGCGCGGCCTCGGCAGCGCTGATGTGCTTCGCGTCCTTGCGGTAGTACGTACGCGAAGCAGCCTGCACGCCATACACGCCGTCACCGAGCTCAACCGTGTTGACGTACACCTCGATGATGCGGCTCTTGGGCCAGAGTGTCTCGATCAGCATCGTGTACCAGACCTCCAGGCCCTTGCGCGCCCAACGCGTGATGCCCTGCCCACGCCACAGGAACAGATTCTTCGCGGTCTGCTGGCTGATCGTGCTCGCGCCGCGCAGGCGTTGCACCGGCTTGTTGCGCTTGCGCGCGCGTTCTTCGGCACGCTCGTTGTGCGCGCGCGCCTTCTCGATCGCCTTGAAGTCGAAGCCGTGGTGCGTGGGGAAGTTCTGGTCTTCCGCCGCGATCATCGCGAGCGGCGCGTTGCTGGAGATGTCCTCGCGATCGCGCCAGTCGTAGGCGATGCGGAAACCGAAGTCGCCACTGCCCCAGGCTTCCAGCTGGCGCGCCACCATGAAAGCGGAAAACGGCGGGTCGACGAACCGCAGCACCACCACCTGCAACACCGTGAACGCCATCACCAGCAGCGGAATGCGCCACCACCAACGGCGCACGCGGGCACCCCATTTCGAGGCCGGAGGCGTGGCGCCCGGCGCGGTTTCATCGGTCATACTCTTGAGGGCGCCCCGGCGCTGACTGCTTCCTCCTATTGTTCACGGTTGATCCGCCCGATGCCAAGCCAGCCCTCGCCTTCCACCGCGCTCGACGCCCTGCTGGCGCGCGCGCGCGAAGCATCGAGCCGGAACGACGCCGCCCTCGCCGACCAGGCCTGGCGGCAGGTGCTTGCAATGGCGCCAGCCCATCCGGAAGCCTGGTACCAGCTCGGCTGGCAGGCAATGTCGGATGGACGCCTGGCGCAGGCGCGCGACTACCTGGAGCGGGCTGTCGCCGGCGCCCCGGAGGTCGCCGTCCTGCACACCACGCTGGCGCGGGTGCACAAGCTCGCCGGCCAGCCCGAGCTCGCCGTGGCCCATCTCGAACGCGCGATCGTGCTGGACCCGTCGGCCTGGGGCGCCCGGTTCGAACTGGGTGAGGTACTGGCATCTATGGGCCGCAACCGCGCGGCTTCGATGACATGGCAGGTCGCCTTGTCCCTCGTTCCCGTCGCGCACATGCAACTGCCGGAAGTCAACGCGATGGTGACCCGCGCCCAGGACTTCGTCGCGCGCGAACGTGGCGTCCTGGGCGAGCAGCTGCGTGCGAGCATCCAAGGCAGCTATGCACAGGCCAGCCCATTCGAGCGCCGCCGCATCGACGCCTGCATCGCGATCCTCGAAGGCAGGCGCAGCTTCGCCACGCAGCAACCTGCGACGCTGCCGTATCCACGGCTGCCCGCGATTCCATTCTTCGAGCGCGACGAGTTCGACTGGGCACCGCAGGTGGAAGCCGCGTTTCCGCAGATCCTGGACGAACTGCAGGGCGTGCTCGCCGGGCACGCGGAAGGCTTCGAGCCGTACGTGCAGTCCACGCCGGGGCTGCCGGCGCAGCAGTTCGCGGAACTGGACAACAAGCTCGACTGGGGTGCGTACTTCCTTTGGAAACATGGCAGTCGCATCGATGCCAATTGCGCACGTTGCCCGAAGACCGAAGCCGCCCTCACCGCCGCGCCGCAGGTACGGATCCGGCATCGCGCGCCGGTGACGTTCTTCTCCGCGCTCAAGGCGCGCACGCACATCCCACCGCACTACGGCGCGACCAACACCCGCCTCACCGTGCACCTGCCGCTGATCGTTCCTGACGACTGCGCCATCCGCGTCGGCGGCGAAACCCGGCAGTGGAAGCCGGGCGAGCTGCTGTTGTTCGACGACACATTCGAGCACGAAGCCTGGAACCGCAGCGACGAACTGCGCGTGGTGCTGATCTTCGACGTCTGGAACCCGCTGCTGACCCCTCTTGAACGTGAACTGGTGAACGGAACCATCCAGGGCATGCTTGATTTTTACCGCGGCGAGTCCGATCTGGGTGAGCTATGACCAGCGATCGCGACCAACTCACCCGATTCCTCATCCAGGCTGCCGGTGTGCGCGGCGTGCTCGTCCACCTGCAGGACACCTGGCAGCAGATCCAGGCACGCTCGGATTACCCGGCCGCCGCCGCTGAACTGCTCGGCGAAGCCGCTGCCGCGGCAGCACTGTTCACCGGCCACGCCAAGGTCGACGGCCGCCTCTCGGTGCAGTTGCGCGGACAGGGCGCACTGCGCACGCTGTTCGCCGAATGCACCGCGGCCGGCACCTTGCGTGGAATCGCCCAGATAGCCGAGGACGAAGGCGAAGTCTCGCGCGACCTGGGCCAGCTCGGCGCAGACGCCATGCTGGCGATCACCATCGAGAACCCGCCGCGCGGTGATCGCGACCCGATCCGCTACCAGGGCCTGGTCGCGCTGGAGTCGGATTCGCTTGCGGGCGCCTTCGAGGACTATTTCCGCCGCTCCGAGCAGCTGCCGACCCGACTGCTGCTGGCCGCCGACGGCGACACGGCAGCCGGCCTGATGCTGCAGAAGCTCCCCGGCGACACCGGCGACGACGACGGCTGGGTACGCGCAGGCGCCCTGTTCGACACCCTCCAGCCGCGCGAGCTGCTCGAATTGCCCGGCGAGACCCTGCTGCACCGCCTGTTCCACGAGGATGGTGTCGACGTCCTGGGCGGGCGGCCGCTGTCCTTCGCCTGCTCCTGTTCACGGGAGCGGGTGGAAGCGATGCTGGTGTCCCTCGGTTCCGAAGAGGCCCACGCGGCGCTGGCCGATGGCGAGGCCCGCGTGCGTTGTGAATTCTGCGGACAGACCTATCGATTCGACGGGGAACAGATGGATCAGTTGTTCGCGCCCACCGGGGTGGAACAGCCGGCTCCGGAGAGGTTGCAATAGCCGGAGTTGTGACCGACCCGGCAGATTGTTAAATATCCATAAAGCGACTATAGTTCCGGACCCATAGACGGGGAACTCCTGCGACCTTTCGAGGTCGTAACGACGCCATGAAAGCGCGGCTGCTCCAACTGTCGTTATCCCTGATGCTCGCCTTTGGCGGGACGTCGGGCGCGCATGCGCAGTCGGCCAGCAAGCCTTCAGACTCGACCTTCCTGCCGGTCTGGAATACCAACGGCAAGCTGGAAGCGGTCCTGCAGCTGCAGCCGACCACTTCGCCCGTCGCTGGCGCCCGCTGGCGCATGGGCCAGACCTCGCTGGACGCGGCCTTCGGGCTGGACGCCGGCGACACGCTTGGCCTGGTCTGCAACAGCGGCCTGGCGGCGGCGATTGGCAACCTGGCCAATCACTGCATGCTCGCATCGCTGGACAACGACAGCGGCGACCACCAGTTCGGCGCCGGCGCCAGCCTGGGCCGCGGTGGCAACCGTGTCGGCCTGCTGCTGGGCACCGTCCGCGACACTTTGCCGGCCTGGCTGAGCCCGAACACCAGGACCAGCAAGCTCGACCAGAACAGCCTGACCGTGTATGGCCAGAAAAGCCTCGGCCGCGAAGCCACCGTCTCGATCGGCGGCACCTGGGCCCGGGCACGCCTGATTCCGGCCGGGGACGTTCCCTCCGAAGTCACCGATCGCTGGACCAGCAAGAGCATCACGGTCGGCGCCGGCGTGGGCAATTTCGGCGCCAACATCATTGGCCGGGTGATCCAGACCCCGGGCATTCCGGGCCAATGGGAAGGGCTCGGCCTAGGCCTGACCTGGCGCACACCCTGGAGCGGCCAGCTCACGGTCGGCGCGGAAAACGTCGTCACCCGTGGCAAGAATCCGTTCGCCCCCGGCAACGACAAGGACGAAGGCACCGTGCCCTACGTCCGGTATGAGCAGGACCTCTAGGTCCCCTGCCTGACGCGCCCGGGCCCCGTTGGCGCCTTCACAAGATCTTCACAAATCGTGACGCCCATCCCGGGCCGCGAAATTCATGCCTGTCTGCCGGCCTGATCTGCATTGGCGACGACGCCTGATGGCCTGACTGCGCTGACCTGCGTTTTCATGAAAAGGCCTATTTCCCCGGGATTTCCTGCGAACGCCGGGGTCGCCCAGGCCATCCGTCGGCGTTTGTTAACGACACTTTAATTTTTCCGGAGACGGGTCTACTATCGGGCCCGACCTTACCGGCTTAGGTGTCGTTCTTGACTCCACCGGGAGGGTTCCCATGGGAAACCAACCAAGATCCACTTGGAGAGAGAGATCATGCAATTCAAGCGAACCAAGCTGCGCGACGCGATTTCCTTCGCGCTCGTCGTCGGCACCACCGGCTTCGCCGGCTCTGCCCTCGCGCAGGAAGCCCAGCCGGAACAGAAGACCGAGCAGGCCACCGATATCGACGCCATCGTCGTCACCGGCAGCCGCATTTCGATTCCCGGCCTGACCACCAACAGCCCGGTCATGACCGTTGAGCGCTCGGAAATCGACCGCGCCCAGCCGGCTACGGCCGAAGACTTCCTGAAGCAGGTTCCTGCTGCAGTGCCGGCCATCGGCCCGGGCACCAACAACGGCTCCAACGGTGGCGCCACCATCAACCTGCGCGGTCTGGGCAGCAACCGTACCGTCGTCCTGATGGATGGCCGTCGCGTTGTTCCGTTCAACCTCAACGGCGTCGTCGACACCAACGTCATCCCGGTCGCCCTGATCCAGAGCGTCGACCTGGTGACCGGCGGTGCGTCCGCCGTGTACGGTGCCGACGCCGTGGCCGGTGTCGTCAACTTCGTGCTGCGTCGTGACTTCGAAGGCATCGAGATCAGCTCGAGCTACGGCCAGTCCTCGCGCGGCGACGCCGATCGCTTCCGCACCGACGTCACCGTCGGCGCCAACTTCGACGACGGCCGCGGCAACGTGGTCCTGAGCCTGGGCAAGACGGACAATGATCCGCTGCTGCAGGGCGATCGCGACTTCTCGCGCTTCAACTTCGACTCCAGCGACGGCTCTGCCGGCGGTTCGGGTACCACCACCCCGACGCGCGTCGGTGGCATTGGCCAGTTCAACCCGACGACCCAGACCCTGACCAACCCGATCGTCCGGTTCAACTTCAACCCGTACAACTTCAACCAGACGGCCCTCGACCGCTGGCAGGCCAATGCTCTCGGCCGCTACGAGATCACGGACAAGGCTGAAGCCTACGCCCAGATGCTCTACACGCGCTCCAACGTGTTCTCGCAGATCGCTCCGGGCGGCTTGTTCGGTACGACCTTCGATATCGGCATCGGCAACCCGTCCATGCCGGACGGTGTCCGCAACCAGCTCTGCACGTTCCACAACGCCCGCGTCGCCGCCAACCCGGCCGCTGGCACCGCGATCACCAACTGTGCCCCGGGCAGCGCCGAAACCGCCCGCGTCGCCCTCTTCCGTCGCACGACGGAGTACGGCCCGCGCTTCACGGACTTCCAGAACAAGGTGTTCCAGGCCACCGTCGGCCTGCGTGGCGACCTGACCGACCATTGGCGTTACGACACGTACTGGTCGCACGGTGAAGCCGACCAGCTGGTCAACCAGGGCGGCTTCCTGTCGTTCTCGCGCACCCAGCAGGCCCTGCTGTCGACCGACGGCGTGAACTGCGTCGATCCGAGCGGCGGCTGCCGCCCGCTGAACCTGTGGGTTGGCAACGGCCAGCTCGATCCGTCGCTGGGGAGCTTCCTCTCGGTCACCACGTTCGCCAAGCAGCGCGTTACCCAGGACCTGTTCTCCGCGTCGGTTTCCGGCGATCTGGGCGACAACGTCAAGAGCCCGTGGGCCGATTACCCGATCGGTCTGGCGTTCGGTGTCGAGTCGCGCAAGGTCTCGGCGCTCAACATCGCCGACGCCGCTTCGCGTGACCCGCTTGAAGTCATGGGTTCGGGCGGCGCAAACCCGGACATCAGCGGCCACCTGAAGCTGAACGAAGCCTACACCGAAATGCTGCTGCCGATCGTCAGCGGTCACACCGGTGCCTACGCGCTGAACCTGGAAGCCGGCTACCGCCGCAGCCAGTTCGACGCCGGCCAGGGCAGCACCTCGTACGGCAGCTACAAGTACGGCCTGGAATGGGCTCCGATCGAAAGCCTGCGCTTCCGTGCGATGTTCCAGCGCGCCACCCGCGCCCCGAACGTCAACGAACTGTTCTTCCCGCAGACCACTGCGCTGGACAACCGTGCAGTCGATCCCTGCCAGTTGGCTCTGATCAACACGACCGACTTCAACACGCCCGGCACCCTGTCCAACCTGTGCCGCCAGACTGGCGTGCCCAATGGCACGGCAGGTACCGTACCGGAGCCGTCGGCCGCCCAGCTCAACGTGTTCACCGGCGGCAACCCGGGGCTGAGCCCGGAAAAGGCTGACACCACGACCATCGGCCTGGTGTGGCAGCCGGTCACCGACCTGGCGATCACGCTGGATTACTGGAAGATCGACATCAAGGACACGATCTCGTCCTTCACCATCGACGACATCCTGGACGGTTGCTACAGCCCGACGCTGAACCCGGGCTACACGATGAACTCGTTCTGCCAGCTGGTGGTTGGCGGTCGCGATCCGCTCGACGGCTCGTTCAACGGCAACGCTCGCGGTCCGATCCAGATCCTCGACAACCTCGGTGCCACCCAGACCGACGGTTGGGACCTGGGCGTCCGCTACGGCTTCGACGTTGGCTCCATGGGTCGCATCGACCTGGCCCTGGACCTGACCAAGACCCAGTCGTATGACAACCAGCCGACCGCGCTTTCCCCGGTCCGCGATTGCGTTGGCTTCTACAGCGTGTCGTGCAACAACATCGCCGGCATCATCTACGACTACAAGTGGAACCAGCGCACCACCTGGACGATCAACGATTTCTCGGTCGGCCTGAACTGGCGTCACCTGAGCGCGATCGACGTGGAACCGACCGCGACGAGCGCGACCGATTGGTACAAGCCGTACCAGTCTGTCGACTCGTACGACTACTTCGACCTGTCGTTCCAGTACAACCTGCCGTGGAATGCCCGTATCAACTTCACGGTCAACAACGTGGCTGACAAGGATCCGCCGATTGTCGGCAGCACCATCGGCAGCACTTCGGTGAACAGCGGCAACACGTTCCCGCAGTTCTACGACACGATCGGTCGTTACTACACCCTCGGCCTGACGATGAAGTTCTGATCGTCCAAGCTACGGTTGTAATTGAGAGGCGGGCTTCGGCCCGCCTCTTTTTTTGTGCCTGACTTTGATCAAGCACGCGAGGAGCGTCGCTTCCGGCTTCCGCGCCCATCGGGTTGATGAGCAGGAACGACAGGCGCGAAGGCCCATTGTCGACACCGACAATCGAAGGAGCGGGATCTGGCTTGAGCGAAGGAGCAGGCTGCCATCAGTCGGCATTCGACCGAGTCACGTCACTCGGAGCGACACTCCGGCCGGCCTCCAGATGACGGGGGGTTCCCATCTCCCAATCGCCTACCGCTGCATCTCACACATGTGCAGTTGCATCACGGCAGCTACCAGCATCAACGCATGGCGGGCCCGGCAGGGCCGGCACGCGCCTGCCCCTCTTGCCGACAAAAAGAAAGCGGGTGCGCCTGACGCGCACCCGCCGCTTCATTTCCGGGATCGGCGTCGGATGAGCCGACGCCGACAGCACGTCGTCAGCCCAGCACGCTCGCGATGCGCTGCTGCTCGTCCTTCAGGGCCTGCGGCATGCGCGGACCGTATTCATCCAGGTATTCGCCGATGCTGGCGAATTCAGCCTTCCAGCCGGCCTGGTCGAAGCCGAACAGCTTGGCCTCGCCTTCCTCGCTCAGGCTCACGCCATCGAGGTTGAGTGCACCCTGCGCCGGCAGTGCGCCGATCGGGGTTTCCACCGCGCCGGCTTCGCCCTTCACGCGACCGATCATCCACTCCAGCACACGCAGGTTGTCGCCGAAGCCCGGCCACAGGAACTTGCCGTCGTCGCCCTTGCGGAACCAGTTGACGTGGAAGATCTTCGGCAGCTTCGCGCCGTCGGTATCGAACGAGAGCCAGTGGCCGAAATAGTCGGCGAAGTTGTAGCCGCAGAACGGCTTCATTGCCATCGGATCGCGACGCATCACGCCGACCGCGCCGGTAGCGGCGGCGGTGGTTTCCGAGCCCATCGCGGCGCCAACCAGCACGCCGTGGGTCCAGTCGCGAGCTTCGAACACCAGCGGCACCAGCGACGCACGGCGGCCACCGAAAACAATCGCGCTGATCGGCACGCCCTGCGCATCCTCGGCCTTGGCCGAGTACGACGGGCACTGCTTCGCGCTCACGGTGAAGCGGGAATTGGGGTGCGCAGCCGGGCCCTTGTTGGAATCCTTGTTGAAATCGTAGTCATTTCCGCGCCAGTCAATGGCGGGCTCGCCGACACCAAGACCCTCCCACCACGGCTGGTTGTCGGCCGTGACGCCCACGTTGGTGAAGATGGTGTTCTTCTTGATGCTGGCCAGCGCGTTCGGGTTGGACTTGTCGCTGGTGCCCGGAGCGACGCCGAAGAAACCGGCTTCCGGATTGATCGCGTACAGGCGGCCGTCGGCACCGGGGCGCATCCAGCAGATGTCGTCGCCGATCGTCCAGACCTTCCAGCCGGCGTTGCGATAGCCCTCCGGCGGGATGAGCATTGCCAGGTTGGTCTTGCCGCACGCCGACGGGAAAGCGGCGGCGATGTAATGGGTTTCGCCCTGCGGATTCTCGATGCCCAGGATCAGCATGTGCTCGGCCAGCCAGCCTTCCGAGCGCGCCTGGTGCGAGGCGATGCGCAGCGCGTGGCACTTCTTGCCCAGCAGCGCGTTGCCGCCGTAGCCGGAGCCGAACGACTTGATCGTCAGTTCTTCCGGGAAATGCATGATGAAGCGGCGATCGGGGTTCAGTTCGCCGATCGAGTGCAGGCCCTTCACAAAGGAACCTTCGCGCTCGATGCGCGCCAGCGCCGGTGCGCCCATGCGCGTCATGATGCGCATGTTGGCGACGACGTACGGCGAATCGGTGATCTCCACGCCGCAACGCGACAGCGGCGAATCGATCGGGCCCATGCAGTACGGGATCACGTGCATGGTGCGGCCGGTCATGCAGCCGTCAAACAGCGCGTCCATCTTGGCGTGGCCGTCCGCGGGCGACATCCAGTGGTTGTTCGGACCAGCATCGTCCGGCACGGGCGTGCATACGAAGGTCAGGTGCTCGACGCGGGCGACGTCGTCCGGGTGCGAGCGGTGCAGGTAGCTGTTGGGATGCGTCTGCTCGTTGAGCTTGATCAGCGTGCCGTCGGCTTGCATCTTCGCGACGAGCGCGTCGTTCTCCGCATCGCTGCCATCGCACCAGTGGATGGCATCGGGCTTCGTCAGTGCGGCGACCTGCGCCACCCAATCGTTCAGGGCGGCAAGTTTGCTACCACCGGCGACGGGCGCCGGAGCGGTCTGCGACAGGTTGTTCATCAGGAAAAACGTCCTACGGATTGGGAATCAGCGTGGCGGCCATGTGCTCGACATAGGCCTCGAATTCTTCGTGCTGCATGCGCGTCTGGTGCAGCTGCAGGTTGAGCTGCAGGAAGCCGACGTAAGCCGAATACAGCAGCTGCGCACGATGGCGTGCGTCGGTGCGAGCCAGGCCAGCCTGTCGGAACGACGCGGTCAGGTAATCCAGGCGGCGTTCGGAGACGCGACCGATCACCGGCTGCACGGCCGGGTGGTCCATCGCCTTGATCAGTTCGGAATAGACGACGTGCGACTTGTATTCGTGCGCGACGAGCGTGAACAGCGCACGCAGGCGTGCGCGCGGATCGGCGATGGGTTCGAGTTCGCCGAAGAGCATGTCCTGCTCCATCTTCTCCCAACGCTCCAGTGCGGCGACCAGCAAGGCTTCGCGCGACGGGAAGTGCCAGTAGAAGCTGCCCTTGGTCACCCCGAGCCGGCGCGCGAGTGGTTCGACCGCAACAGCGGAGACCCCCTGCTCGGCGATCAGGTCAAGGGCGGCGGAAGCCCAGTCGTCGGCGCTGAGGCGCCCGGTGCGCTCCTTGGCGGAGTCTTGCTTGGCGGCGGTGGTCGTCATGGGCGTAGTGTAACCATACGGTAGCGACTGCGGCAGTACGCAGTCGGCCGGATGTCGTCCGGCGGTTGACAGGGCTCCGGATGGAGAACCATACTCGGCCGTATGTTAAGCGTTTCATGCCGGCGTTTGAATCCCCATCGCCGACAGGGGCGCCTGACGTGAACCCTACTCACTGCCCGTCAACGCCACGTCGCGTCGGAGCCTTTCGATGAGCATCGCCCTTCCCTTCCTCGCCCTGCTGCTGGTCGGCGCCTTCAGTGCCTACCATCGCCTGCGCATGCCCGTATGGGTCGCCGCCAGCATGAGCGCCCTCGTGCTGTGCCTGATCGCGGGGGCCAACATCACCGCCACGATCATCGCCACCGTCTTCGCGGCGCTGGTCTCGGTGCCCCTGCTGGTGCCGCAGATCCGCCTGCCCTACATCACCGCGCCGCTGCTCAAGTTCTATACGAAGATCCTGCCGCCGCTGTCGGAAACCGAGCGCGTGGCGCTGGAAGCCGGCACGGTCGGTTGGGAAGGCCAACTGTTCTCCGGCAAGCCCGACTGGCAGGTGCTGTTCGACCAGCCCAGGCCCGAGCTGCGCGCTGACGAGCAGGCCTTCATCGACGGCCCGGTCGAAGAGTTGTGCCGCATGACCAACGATTGGGAAATCACCCACGTCAACGCCGACCTGACGCCGGAAATCTGGGATTACATCAAGCGCAACAAGTTCTTCGGCATGATCGTGCCGAAGGAATACGGCGGACTGGGCTTCACTGCGCTGGGCAACCACAAGGTGATCCAGAAGCTGGCGACGGTCTCCACCGTGCTCAGCTCCACCGTCGGCGTGCCCAACTCGCTCGGCCCGGCCGAGTTGCTGATGCACTACGGCACCAAGGAACAGAAGGACTATTACCTGCCGCGCCTGGCAGACGGCCGCGAAGTGCCGTGCTTCGGCCTGACCGGCCCGTGGGCGGGTTCGGATGCAACATCGATTCCGGACTACGGCATCGTCGCGATGGGCGACTGGAACGGTGCGCGCGTGGTCGGCGTGAAGCTGACCTTCGACAAGCGCTACATCACGCTGGCGCCGGTCGCGACGCTGATCGGCCTCGCGTTCCGCATGTACGACCCGGACGGACTGCTCGGCGACAAGCGTGACATCGGCATCACCCTGGGCCTGCTGCCGCGCGACACCGCCGGCGTGGAGATCGGCCGTCGCCACTTCGCGCTCAACTCGCCGTTCCAGAATGGTCCGATCCACGGCAAGGAAGTCTTCATCCCGCTCAGCCAGCTGATCGGTGGCGAAGCCTACGCCGGCAAGGGTTGGCAGATGCTGGTCGAGTGCCTGTCGATCGGTCGTTCGATCACCCTGCCCTCCACCGCCAGCGGCGGCGCGAAGATGGCGGCGATCGTGACGGGCGCCTATGCCCGCATCCGCAAGCAGTTCGGGCTGTCGGTCGGTCGCTTCGAAGGCGTGGAAGAGGCCCTCGCGCGGATCGCCGGCAATGCCTACGCCACCAGCGCGCTCGCCGAGGCCTCCGCCGCTGCCGTCTCGCGCGGCGAACTGCCCGCGGTGCCGTCCACCATCTCCAAGTACCACTGCACCGAAATGGGCCGCCAGGCCGCGATGGATGCCATGGACATCCACGGCGGCAAGGGGATCATCCTTGGCCCGAAGAATTATCTCGGCCGCGGCTGGCAGGCGTCGCCCATCGCGATCACGGTGGAAGGCGCGAACATCATGACGCGCTCGCTGATGATCTTCGGCCAGGGCGCGATCCTGTGCCATCCGTGGGTATTGAAGGAAATGAAGGCCGCCAGCCTGCCCGACGCCAACGAGCGCCTGACCGAGTTCGACAGGAACCTGTTCGGCCACATCGGCTTCGCCTTCTCCAACGCGGTGCGCAGCTGGTGGTACGGCCTCACCTTCGCGAAGATCGGCAGCGCGCCGGGCGACGCCTACACGCGCCGCTTCTACCGCAAGCTCAACCGCTACTCCGCGGCGCTGGCGCTGATGGCCGACACCTCCATGCTGCTGCTCGGCGGCAAGTTGAAGTTCAAGGAATCGCTGTCGGGGCGCCTGGGCGACGTGCTCAGCCAGCTCTACATCACCAGCGCGATGCTCAAGCGCTACCAGGACCAGGGCTGCCCCGCGTCCGACCAGCCGCTGCTGGCCTACGCCTTCCACGACGCGATCAACAAGATCGAGACCGCGTTCTCCGGCGCGCTGCGCAATTTCCCGATCCGTCCGATCGGCTGGCTGCTGTGGCTGCTGGTGTTCCCGCTGGGCCGCCGTGCGCAGCCACCGAGCGATCGCCTGGGCCACAAGGTCGCATCGCTGCTCATGTCGCCCAACGAAGCGCGCGACCGTCTCGCCGTCGGCACCTTCATCACGCCGTGCGCCAACAACCCGGCGGGCCGCATCAACAGCTACCTGCCGAAGGTCATCCTCGCCGAGCCGGTGGAGCGCAAGTTCCTCAAGGCGCTGAAGAACAGCGACATCGAAGCGCTGGATTTCGCTTCGCAGCTGGACGAAGGCGTGCGCGAAGGCTGGATCACCGCCGACGAGCGCAAGCAGCTGGAAGAGCTGCGCGAGATGACCATCGACGCGATCAGCGTCGACGACTTCGATACCGAAGAGCTGCGCTCGGCGGGTTATCGACGCGAAAGCATCGGCAACCGCGCTGCGGCCTGATCGCATCTCGATGACAACGACGGCGGGCTGGACCCGCCGTCTTCATTTCCGGAGTCCGCGCATGGCCGCTTCCGTGCTTTCGCTGTACCGACGCTTCACCCGCTGGCCCGGTGGCCGCTGGCTGTTCGCGCGTGCGGTGTGTTTCCGGGCACCCTACTTCGCCACCATCGCGCCGCGTTTCAGCGCGCTGGAGCCCGGTCGTTGCGAAGTCGAGATCAAGGACCGCCGTCGTGTCCACAACCACATCGGCACGGTGCACGCGATCGCACTGTGCAACCTGGCCGAAATCAGCGCGGGCGTGATGACCGAAGCATCACTGCCATCGTCGATGCGCTGGATACCCAAGGGCATGACCGTCGAGTACCTGAAGAAAGCGCGCGGCACCATGCACGCGGTAGCGACACCGGATATCCCCATCGTCGAATCGACCACGGGCTACGACCTGCCCGTCACCGTCTCCGTACGCGATCGCCAGGGCGACGAGGTCTTCCGCGCCCGCATCGCGATGTGGCTGTCGCCGAAGGGCGCGCGCGGATAGTTCGTTCGTGCGCGCATGGCGCCGATGATTCGGGGGGCGTTGCGACCATCCACGGCGCCGGCGCCGATGACACTCGCCATCGCACTCAATGCGCGCGATGGCGATGCGGCAGCAGCGCCCAGCGAGGGTCCTCGTTCTGCACGCCAGCCTCCAGCCAGGCCCGCGTGGCCGCCTCCGCACGATGGATCAGTGCCTGCGTTTGCGAGAAGTCGTAAGTGTGGGTGGTCAGCGGACACAGCGGCGGTACGACAATCAACTCGCAGCGCGCGGAGAATCGATCGACGTCCGCAAGCAACTGGCGCATCGCCAGCAGGTTCAGCTCATGCAGCGCGATGGCCACCGCGCCGCGCGGCGGCTCCCCAAGGGCGCAGGGCAGTCCGGTCGGCAGCACGATCACCCGCGTTGCGCCGAGGGAAAACGCCGCCGAGATCGGCGTATTGCTGGCGATGCCGCCGTCCATCAGCGGCCGGTCCGCGATCGCCACCGACGGAAAGACCGCCGGAATGGCCGCGCTGGCCAGCAACGCCAGTACGACGTCCCCCGAAGACAGCGTGACTTCCGTGCCATCGAGCACGTCGGTCGCGATGACATGACAGGGCACGCGCGCCTCCTCCAGCCGGCGGTACGGAAGTTCCGACTCGATGAGCGCGCGCAACTGGCGGGGAAGCGCAAGGTGATCACGCCTGCCGAGCAGGCACAGCGCCGTACCGAGCATCGAGAACGGGAAGATGTCCGCGCTGCGCAATCCCAGCCAGATGCGTTCAAGCCGCGCGAGGCCGTCTTCGTCGGGCGCGGCCGCGTAGTAGGCGCCATTGATGGCGCCCACCGAGGCCCCGACGACCAGGTCCGGCGTGATGCCCTGCCGCGACAATGCCTTGAGCATGCCGACCTGCACGGCGCCAAGACTGCCACCACCGGCCAGAACGAACGCGGTTTTCCCGCAGGAAGGCTGGTTCATGGCAGGCAATGCCGACTCACGCGCACGCGCGCGCTGTCAGCCCCTGCAACTCGGCCTCGATGGCCAGGTTTTCCAGATCACGCCCGACGGATGTCGCGGCGACGAGTTTCCCGGCGCGGAAATACCGGGCGGTGAAGTCACGTTGCGGCAGCGCGCCGTCGATGCGGATTTCGTCCCAGTTGTTTGCGATGCCGGTGCAGCGCACGTCGAGGCCGTGGTGGTGGGTCCAGAAGAACGGCACGTCGGAGAACGGCTCCTCGCCACCGAGCATATTCATCGCCGCGGTCTGGCCTTGTCGTTGTGCGTGCACCCAGTGTTCGACCCGGACCAGGTCCGCGCCATGTCGATAGCGCGCGACATCACCGGCGGCGTAGATGCCGGCGACCGACGTCTGCAGCTGCGCATCGACCAGGATGCCGTCGTCCACGGCCAGTCCTGCAGCAACCGCCAGCTGCGTTCGTGGCGAAACACCGGCCCCCACGACCACCAGATCGGCCGGCACCCTGGCGCCGCCCTCCAATGTGAGCACGCGTCCGTCGAAGTCTTTCGCGACCGAGCGGAGGTGGAACACCACGCCCTGCGCCTTGTGCAGGCCGGTGATGAAGCTGCCAACGTCGCGTCCGAGCGCGCGCTCCATCGGCACTTCCTCGGGCGCCACCACATGCACGTCAAGGCCTCGCGTGCGCAGGGCGCCGGCGGCTTCCAAGCCGATGAAGCCGGCGCCGATGAAGGCGACCGACTTCGCGCCGGTGCACGCCGCGATGATCGCGCGCGCATCCGCCAGCGAGCGCAGCGTGAACACGTTGGGCAGATCGAATCCCGGGACGGGCAATCGGCGCGGCTCCGCGCCGGTGGCGATGAGCAGGGCGTCATACGCGAAGCGCTCGCCGGAACCGGTGAGCACCTGTCGTGCGCCGGCATCTATCGCGGTGACCTCGAAATCCAGCCGCAGGTCGATGTCGCGCTCCGCATAGAACTCCGCGCCTTGCAGCGGAATCCAGTCTTCCGGCGCGGTGCCAGCCAGGTAGTCCTTGGACAGGTTGGGCCGATCGCAGGGCGCTGCGCTGTCGGCGCTCAGCATCGACAACGCGCCGGTGAATCCCATCCCACGCAATCGTTCCGCCGCCGCGAATCCAGCGGCGCCGCCGCCGATGATCACGATGCGTTCTGGCCGGATGCGCGGATGCGGTGGCGACAACTGCGTGGCCGCGTCCTGCGTGCGTACGAACACGAGATCGCCGACGATCTCGGTACGCCACGTCGGCAGCGACGCGAATGCAGGCGCGCGCAGCGCGGCGCCCGTGCGAAGACTGAAACACGCGTGATGCCACGGGCAGCGGATTTCTCCATCCGCTACCAGACCATCGGCCAGCGGCGCGCCGTAGTGGGTGCAGGCGCCGCCGACCGCATGAATACCGTCCTCCAGTCGCGCCAGCAGGACCGGCGCGCCATCGACGTGGCCGGCGAGCACGCCGTCGAGCGGGATGCTGGCCAACGGCACGCCTTTGGCAAGGTCGAGACCTGCAGGTGTGGTGTCGTCGTGTGCCATGGCGCGTCTCCTTCGACTGGACTTCCGCGTGCGACCGGATTTTCGCGTGCCACAGGATCACTGCACGCACGGATTGGATGCGGCAGGCGTTGGCGGGTTCCCGCGCGAACCGGATGGCGCGCGGGAACCTCGCGCGTGCTGCTGCATCTGCATGGGTATCTCCCTCCTTGAGGTCACGCCATGCTCGACGCCCGCCTGCCCACCGGCGAAATCACACCGTCCGCGCCAGATACCGCGACCGACAGTGTGCGCCCCACCCGCCTGGAAGCCGAGGCCGCCGTACGCACGCTGATCCGATGGGCCGGCGACCGGCCGGCACGCGAGGGGCTGGCGGACACGCCGGCGCGCGTGGTGCGCGCGTATGAAGAATGGTTTGGCGGGTACGCGCTCGATCCGGAGCAGATCCTCGGTCGCACGTTCGACCGCGCCGGTTACGACGATGTCGTGGTGCTCCGCGACATTCCCGTGCGTTCGGTGTGCGAGCACCACATGGCCGCGATCCGCGGCGTCGCGCATGTCGCCTATCTTCCCGGCGAGCGCGTCGTCGGCATCTCCAAGCTCGCGCGCCTGGTGGACGCCTATGCGCGGCGCCTGCAGATCCAGGAACGCCTGACCGCCGAAATCGCCGACACGCTGCATCGCGTCCTGCGACCGCGCGGTGTCGCGGTGGTCATCCAGGCCACGCACGAATGTATTTCGTCACGCGGGATCGGCATGCACGGTGTCGCAATGGTGACCCGGCGCATGCTGGGGCAGTTTGAACAGGACCCCTGGCGCGGCGACATCCTCGCGGCGTTGTCGGCCTGACGTTGTCCGCCGGTCTGATCCGGCAACATCAGCAACCGCTCACCCCAGACCAATCACCGCACCAATCGCCAGCAACGCCGGCACCGCCTGCACGAAGAAAATCCGCTTGTTGACCGTCGCCGCGCCATACGCGCCGGCGACTACGACACAGTCGAGGAAGAACAGCGCAAACTCGCGCGAGCCGGTGGCAACGCCATACAGCAGGCCCGCGGCAAGGAAGCCGTTGTAGAGACCCTGGTTGGCGGCGAGCGCCTTCGACTGCTCGGCCTTTTCGGCGGATTGGCGGAACACCTTCAATCCCATGGGCCGGGTCCACAGGAACATCTCGAGCACGAGGAAATAGAAGTGCAGCAGGGCAACCACGACGATCAGAAAAATGGCAGCGATGGACATGCGGTTCTCCGTGGAGTTGAATCAGTTGCGACGCGTTGAGTGGAGCGTGCGCATTCCAGCCATCGCACCACCGGTAAGTCGTGCACCGTCCATATCTCACTGGCGCACGATGCCGATGCCAAGCGTCATGAAGCCGACCTTGGAGCACATGCGCGGCGGCAAAGCGGTCCGCGCAGCTTGCTGAATCCTGCTCACACGCTTCCCACCTGGTAATCGGGCATGGCGTAGTCGTCGCGGGCACGGCGCGACAGCCGCCAGCCGACCACGCTGGCGACGGCGCCCGAACAGGCCGCCATCAGGGCAAAGCCGGATACGCCGGCGCCCATCGCGCGCAAGCCGTCCATGATCGAGGACACCGACAGGTCGCCGAAACGCCATACCGCCGTATCGACGGCGTTCTTGCCCTTGTAACGCAGGCTGCGCGGCACCAGCGAGAACAGGCTCTCCCGCGCCGGCCCCATCAGTCCGTAGGCCATCGCGCGGCTGACCACCAATGCCAGCGCGACCCACGGCATCACCAGTACCAGTTCGGTCATCGACCGCGCCAGGTCCGCGAGCCATCCGCTGCCGTGGATGCCACCCACGAGTTGCGCGACCCGCGCCGCCGGCACACCGCTGATGGCCGCGTGCGGATCGGCGACGAAAGCCGCAAGCCCCAGCACCACCATCACGCCGGCGCCCCAGGTCGCGATCAGCGCGCCGGCGCCGTAGCGCGGCAGCAGCCAGCGGGTGAGCGTGAGTTGCAACGCCACCTGCAACAGGTTGGTGGCCATGTCCAGGCCACCGAAGAAGCGGGTGCGTGCTATGGCATCGACGTAGGCGTCGCGTGCGTAGTCGGCGACCAGTGCGTAGTTGACGGTACCGATGCCGTCGCCCAGCAGGAGCAGCAACGACATGCTGCGCACGAAGGGATTGGCGAAGACCTGCTTGAGTCCCTCCCACATGCTGCCGCCCACTGCCGATTCGTGCCCGACCTCGAAGCGGCGCGCCCCATGGACGCGGGCCCAGCGCCCCAGCAGCACCGCGCAGGATGCCGCCACCACCAGCAGCGTCGCCGAAACAACCAGCAACGACGCCACCCCGATCCGGGACACCAGCACCTGGGTGATCGCCGGGCCTGCCACTGCGCCGGCGGTTCCACCCAGCGCGATGATCGGGAACAGTCGCCGCGCCTGGGCTTCGTCCCAGATGTCCACCATGAAGCTCCAGAACACCGCGACCACGAACAGGTTGAATACGCTGACCCAGACGAAGAAAACCACCCCGAGCACGTACGGCGCGATCAACCCCTGGAAAGTGAAGAACGGTATGAACGCGAACAGGCAGGCGATGAAGAACACGTACACCAATGGCACGACGATGCGTCGCGGATAGCGCGCCGCCAGTGCCGCGAACAACGGTGTCAGCACCAGCGTCGTCGCGAATACCGTCGCGTAGAACCAGGTCTGGTGGGTGGACCCGCCGACCGCCGAGAACAGCTGCTCCCGCACCGGACGCAGGATGTAGTAGGCGGCCAGCACGCAGAAGAAGTAGACGAAGGAGATGGCGACGGCGCGCTTCTCGCTCGAATGGATGGCGGCTTCACTCGGGTAATCCGGCACGGTGTCCACGGGGCGGGTCATCCGCGGTTCCTGCGGGTTGGGATCTGCGCACGGTAGCCCAAGGCGACCGGCGCCGCGACCGGCGCAGCACCGCGAGTGGCTGCCGGATCGCTGGACGAGCATTTGCTCTAGTCTTGGGGCATAGCTTCGCAGCGTCAGGAAACCGGGGCAGTACGTTGTTCGACTTCATCATCATCGGCGCCGGTTCGGCCGGCTGCGTGCTGGCCAACCGCCTGAGCGAAGACCCGGACTGCAAGGTCCTCCTGCTGGAAGCCGGTCCGCGTGACTGGCATCCCTTCATTCACATGCCCGCGGGCCTGGCCAAGCTCGGCAGCAACATGGCGATCAACTGGGACTACAGCACCGTCCCCGAGCCCCAGCTCAACAACCGGGTGCTGTGGTGGCCGCGCGGCAAGGTGCTGGGCGGGTCCAGCTCGATCAACGCGATGTGTTACATCCGCGGCGTCGCCGGCGACTACAACGACTGGGCGGCGCAGGGCGCGACCGGCTGGGACTGGAAGGGCGTGCTGCCCTATTTCCGTCGCAGCGAGCGCAATGAACGCGGCGGCGACACGCTGCACGGCGACCAGGGGCCGCTGTACGTCTCCAACCTTCGCCACGTCAACCCGCTCACCCACGCCTTCATCGAGGCCGGGCAGCAGGCCGGTTATGTACGAAACGACGACTTCAACGGCCCGAGCCAGGTTGGCTTTGGCCAGTACCAGGTGACGCAGAAGAACGGCGCCCGCTGCTCCTCCGCCGTCGCCTACCTCGACCCGGTAAAGGCGCGACACAACCTCACCGTGATCACCGGCGCCAAAGCGAACCGCATCACGATCGAGAACGGACGCGCCACGGGCGTGACCTATACCGTCGGTGGCAAGGCGTTCCATCAGGCCGCCTCGCGCGAAGTGCTGCTGTCGGGTGGCGCGATCAACTCACCGCAGCTGCTGATGCTGTCCGGCATCGGCCCGGCTGACCAGCTGCGTCGGCATGGCATCGACGTCGTGGCCGACCTGCCACAGGTTGGCGAGAACCTGCAGGACCACCTCGATACGAGCACCCTGCTGCACTGTTCGCAACGCGTCAGCTACGACCGCGTGAGCGAGGTGAAGACTGCGTTCGATTTCTTCCTGCGCGGCCATATCGGTCCCGGCACCAGCAACATCGCCGAGGGTGGCGCCTTCCTGCGCTCGCAGTTCGCCCCGGACGAGCGCGCCGACATCCAGCTGCACTTCATCCCGGCGATGATCGACAACCACGGCCGCAATCGCCCGCCCGGCGATGGCTACACGATGCATGCATGCTTCCTGCGACCGCACAGCCGCGGACGCATCAGCCTGGCCAGCGGCAGCGCCGGCGACAAGCCCCGCATCGAGGCGAACTACTTCAGCGACGCCGACGGTTTCGACCTGAAGATGACATTGGAATGCGCCAAGCTCTCGCGCGAGATCCTGGCGCAGAAGGCGTTCGACTCCTATCGCGGCGCGCCGATCTTCCCTGCGCGCAATGACCTGAGCGATGCCGAGCTGGTCGAGTTCATCCGCGCCAAGGCCGAAACCGTGTACCACCCGGTGGGCACTTGCCGCATGGGCAGCGACGATGCCGCCGTAGTGGATCCGCAGCTGCGCGTACGCGGCGTGGACGGCCTGCGCGTCATCGATGCATCGGTGATGCCGACGCTGGTCAGTGGCAACACCAACGCGCCGACGATCATGATCGCGGAGCGGGCATCGGATCTGATCCGCTCGGCTTGATCGTCCGGTTGATTCGTTCGGCTCGGTTTGATCCGTACGGCTGGATGCGTTCGGCTTGATCTGTTCAATCTGAAGCGCTATCGCGATCCGTCCTTCGACTCCGCCTCGCTCAGGATGAGCGGAGTCGGCATAGAAGAGTGCCCAGACTGATCGAGTTACCGGACAACCCAACCGCTCATCCTGAGCGTAGCGCACAGCGCGAAGTCGAAGGATCCACACCACTGCCCACCCTGGGTGCAGCCCGCTACGCCTTGCCCAGCATCGGCGGCAGCGGGCAGTGCAGTACGCCGCAGATCGTGCGCAGCAGCTCCGCCTCGGCCACGTCGACGCGACCGTCGAAACCGATCGTCGCCGTGATCGCCTCGACCAGCGACTGCTTCGCCAGCGGCTCCAGCGCATCCAGCGGCACCCATGCGTCGTCGAGTGCCAGCACGCCATTGCCGCGCAGCTGGTACGGCAGTGCGTCGTTCGGCAGCACGCGCTGCACACCCGCAAGGTAGGCGCGCCGGGCCATTTCAGGATCGGCGTTGCCGCTTTGCGCGACCACCGCGAGCAGCGTCGAAATCTCGCCGCGGACGTCGCCCAGGTGCCGGCGACCGAAACGCGCATAGCGCGACGGATCCAACGATTCGCGCACCTGCAGCGTCAGCAGTCGTGCCAGGCAATACTCGAACAGCGACACCTGGCCATCGGCGAAGACCACCGCATTGACCGCATCCAGGAACACGTCGAGCTCCGGGCGCGGGCGCAGGCGCAGCACCGGGAATGCCAGCGACGCCAACGGCAGTCGCAGCATCGGATGCAGCGTCGCGATGTGCTGCTGGTGCAGGCGACGCACTTCCACCGCAACGACCTTGCCAAGACGCGCAGCGATTTCCTCGCCCTGCCGGTCGGCGATCTCGGCACGCTCGTCCAGCAGCAGCGCCAGCAGCAGCGGCATCACGGCTTCGCGGCGTGCGCACAGCGCGCGCACGTCGTCGGGCATGTTGGCGACGATCACATCGGCGCGGCGGTAGTCGTCGGAACCGGGATGCGCCACCTGCGCCGTCACCATCGGCGGCGTCACGGCCTGCTGGATGTCCGTCGCGGGCAACGGCGGCGGGCCGCTCCGCGTGATCAGTCCCAGCTGCACGTCCTCGTCCAGCCCGTCCGGCGGCGCGTTCAGCCATTGCGCCTTCAGCCGCTCGAGCTGATCGCTGCGGAATTGCGGTTCCAGCGCCTGGATGCGCTCCAGCAACGGCGGATGCGTGGCGAACATGGCGCTGAAGCCGACGCCATCGCCGAACAGCATGTGGCTGACTTCCTCGGCGTCACCCTTGCGCGCCAGCAGGCTGCCTTCATGCACGCCACCGATCTTCTTCAGCGCGCCGGCCAGCCCCGTGGTCTGGCGCGTGAACTGCACCGCGGAGGCGTCGGCGAGCCGTTCGCGCGAGCGGCTGACGCCGGCCTTGATCAACCGGCCGAAGAACAGGCCGACGAAACCAATCACCATCGCCACCAGCGCCGCGGCGAAAACCGCCAGCGCGCCCTTGCTGTCGCTGTCGCTGAAACTCCCGTACTGCAGGATCTTCTTGCCGATCAGCGCGATCATCAGGATGCCGAACAGCACGCCGATCAGGCGGATGTTCAGGCGCATGTCGCCGTTGAGGATGTGGCTGAACTCATGCGCGATCACGCCCTGCAGCTCGTCGCGATTGAGCCGTTCCA
Organism: Lysobacter fragariae; assembly: GCF_054779775.1. Taxonomy (NCBI): domain Bacteria; kingdom Pseudomonadati; phylum Pseudomonadota; class Gammaproteobacteria; order Lysobacterales; family Lysobacteraceae; genus Lysobacter; species Lysobacter fragariae. The sequence goes on from NZ_BAAGXP010000001.1 coordinate 191,563, forward strand.
ATGCGCCGCGCGTCACCGCGACCACCGCATCGGATGTCGAGAACCCCGCGGCGAAGGCATTGATCGCCGCCTCGTGTTCCAGCACGTAGAGCTTGGGCATCGGCACGCCGGAAGCGATCGCGATTTCCTCGACCACGTTGCGCAGGCGGCGCAGGTTGAAATCGTTGGTGGCTTCCGGGACCGGCACGCCACCCAGTTGTAGCGCGATGGCTTCACCGCCCCCGCGCAGCGTGGCGATGCGGTACAGCGAGCCCAGCCCGATGACGGCCAGCATCGCCACGGTGAAGAACGCGAGCACCCCACCCGCATGCGTGGCGCCTTCGCGCAGGGCACCGGTGGCGAGGAGTGCCGCCAGGTCCACCGAGAGCACGATGCCGGCGACCGCCAGCGCGAACAGCATGATCAGGCGCGTGGAATTGCGCCGCGCGGCGGCTTGGTGTTCGAAGAAATTCATGGCGTGATGGGGAACCCGAAGCAGGGAACGAAGAACAGGAAGCAAGGTGCGTCGATCGCGTTGCCTGACCTCATCGGTGACCCGGCAGAGATGGCCCGGCAACCGACGGTGGAACCGCGGACGCAACCGCGCCGCGGTTCCCTATTCCCGATTCCCGCTTAGAACTGCACCTTGGGTGCGGCGCGGACCTGTGCCTGCTGGTCGGCCGGAATCTCCAGCAGCGCCGCCGGGGTGAAATTGAACATGCCGGCGATCACGCTGGACGGGAACACCTCGCGCTTGTTGTTGTAGCCCATCACGCTGTCGTTGAAGGCCTGGCGCGCGAAGGCGACCTTGTTCTCGGTCGAGGTCAGCTCCTCGGTGAGCTGCATCATGTTCTGGTTGGCCTTGAGGTCCGGGTAGGCCTCGGCCACGGCGAGCAGGCGGCCCAGCGCACCGTTGAGCACGCCCTGCGAGGCGGACAGTTCGGCCATCGCGGCCGGATCCCCCGGGCTGGCCTTGGCGGCCGACAGGCCCGACATGGCGGCGCTGCGGGCGGCGATCACCGCTTCAAGGGTCTCGCGCTCGTGCTTGAGGTAGCCCTTGGCGGTTTCCACCAGGTTCGGGATCAGGTCGAATCGGCGCTGCAGCTGCACGTCGATCTGGGCAAAGGCATTCTTGAAGGCGTTCCTGGCGGTGATCAGGCCGTTGTAGATACCCATGGCCCAGAACGCCAACACGATCACCAAACCCAACAAAATCAGAAGGCTGAACATGGTTTCTTCCCCACTCCCTTGAAATTGCGCGCTATGATCAGGCGCGTTTTACCAGCATACGCAGGCACTGCGAGCGATGAAAGACAACACCCGCCGCCGGTCCCGCAGGATGTGGCAAACCGGACTGATCATGTCCTGCCTGATGACCCAGGCACTTGGGGCGCAGACGCCGCTGCGCTGGGAAGGCGCAACCCCGCAGAGCGCCGTTTCCCGCTCGGGCTCCATCGACCGCAGCTACGCCGGCGCGGAAAACGTCCTGCCGCTCGGCTCCAATTTCGACGTCGCCCAGTTCGAGGCGATGGCACAGCAGCTGGTGTCCAGCGGCAAGGTGCCGGGGATGGCACTGGCCATCGTCCACAACGGCCGGATCCTCACGGCGCGCGGTTTCGGCATCACCGACACCTCCGCGCCCACGCCGGTGGACTCGCATACGGTCTTCCGCCTCGCCTCGCTGTCCAAGGCCTTCGCGGGCACCCTGACCGGCATGCTGGTCAACGACGGCACGCTGCGCTGGGACACCAAAGTCAGCCAGTACCGCCCGGACTTCCGCCTGGCCGATCCCAACGCGGCCCAGATGCTCACCGTCGCCGACGTGCTCAGTCACCGCGTGGGCCTCAGGCACAACGCCTACGACCGCGACCTGGAAGCCAACGTCGATTACCGCACGCTGACGCAGAAGCTGGCGTACGCGCCGATGGAATGCGCGCCGGGCACCTGCTACGGCTACCAGAACATCGCCTTCAGCCTGATCGGCGACGTGATCCAGGGCGCCACGGGCATGGACTACGGGCAGGAAGTGCAGTCGCGCATCTTCCGTCCGCTGGGCATGAACGACGCCAGCGTCGGCCTGGCCGGCATCGCCGCGAGCGCGAGCTGGGCGCGCCCGCACGTGCGTTCGCGCAACGGCTGGCTGTCCCTGTATCCCAAGCCCAGCTACTACCAGGTCTCGCCGGCCGCCGGCGTCAACGCCAGCGCCAGCGACATGGCGCAGTGGCTGCTCGCGCACACGGGCCACCGCACCGACGTGCTGTCGGCACCGCTGCTGGCGACGCTGCACCAGCCGCTCGTCGATACGCCCAGCGAAATCCGTGGTTCGTCGTGGCGTCGTGAGCGCCTGTATTCGGCGGGCTATGCACTGGGCTGGCGCGTGTACGACTACGCCGGCCATCGCCTGGTCTTCCACGGTGGCGCCGTGCAGGGCTATCGCGGCGTGGTCGCGATGCTGCCCGAACAGGACCTCGGCATCGCCCTGCTGTGGAACAGCGACGGCTCGGCGCCTTCGGGCATGCTGCCAACGATGCTCGACCGCGCGATCGGGCTGAGCGACCGTACCTGGATCGATACCGAATTCGAGGAACCCTCGCTGTTCGTCAAGGGCCAGGATCCGAATCCGAACGACGCCGGCACGACCACGACCCGGGCGACGTCAGCGCCGCGCTGAGTTCGCTGCGTGGGACCGCGCCGTCCAGATCGGGGGGCGCAGCACCAGCGACACACGGACCGGGCGACAAACACATCGATGCCATCAATCACGAGGGCGGGCCGGAAGGCTCGCCCTTTTTGTTGCCCGCCGTTGCGAAGCTTCGCGACGCCAACGACGCGCAATTGCTCCGGGAATGCTCTACTCGTCCTTGTTGCCATCCTCGGCAACGAAATCCAGCGCTGCCGAGTTGATGCAGTAGCGCAGGCCGGTCGGTCGCGGTCCGTCGGGAAATACATGCCCCAGGTGCGAAGCACAGCGGGCGCATTTCACTTCCACCCGCCGCATGCCGTGGGTTTCGTCGACGTGTTCGCTCACCGCCTGTGCGTCCAGCGGCTGCCAGTAGCTTGGCCAGCCACTGCCCGAGTCGTACTTCGCGTTGGATGCGAACAGATGGGCTCCGCACGCCACGCAGGTGTAGGTGCCGACCGCCTTGTGGTTCCAGAACCTTCCGGTGAACGCGCGCTCGGTGGCCGAACACCGGCACACCGCGTACTGCTCGGGACTGAGCTGTTCACGCCACTGTTCATCGGTCTGTTCGATCGTGCACGACGGCGCCGACGGCGGAGTGGAGGGCAGGTTCGACATGGCGGTTCCTCCCGCAACTGCTGAAGATGAATGCAGATGCCGGCAAGATGGGCTCTGCATTGCCCGTATGCAAGGGATGCGGCAAGCTAGCGGCCGTTTGCTATCCACCAACGGATGCCCCGTGCGCCAAAGCCTCCGACTGCTCCCGTTGTCGCTGTGCATCGCCCTCGCCCTGCCGGCCCACGCCCGGGATGACGACGAAAACTGGGGGCTGTGTCCGATCAACGACGCCATCCCGACCTTCACCGACGCGCCGGCGCCGGAAGGTTCGGCGGAGGCGCGCGTCGGCCAGCCCACACAGATCCAGGGCGACCAGTTGGAAGACAAGGAAAACGACAAGACCATCGTCCAGGGCAACGTCGCCCTGAGTCGCGGCGACCAGTTCCTGGGCACCGACAAGCTCACCTTCAATCGTGAGAGCGGCGACTACACCGCCGAAGGCAATGTCCGCTACCAGGATTCGGGCATGCGCGTGGTCGCACATCGCGCGTCGGGCAATCAGGACAAGGACACCCACCGCATCGAAGACCTGCAGTACCAACTGACCCGTCGCCGCGGCAACGGTGGCGCGAAGGCCATCGACATGCACGGGGCGGAGGGCTCGCTGACAGGCTCCACCTATTCGACGTGCGATCCCGACCATCGCGCCTGGGAACTGCGCGCGCGTCGCATCGACATCGATACCGAGAAAGGCATGGGCGTGGCCCACAACGCGACGCTGCGCATCGGCAAGGTGCCCGTGTTGCACGTGCCGTGGTTCATGTTCCCGATCGACGACCGTCGCCGCACCGGCCTGCTCTATCCGGCGATCTCGATGTCGGGTCGTAACGGCTTCGACTACCGCCAGCCGATCTACCTCAACCTGGCGCCCAATTACGACGCCACCCTCAACCCACGCATCATGTCCAAGCGCGGCGCGATGCTGGGCGGCGAATTCCGCTGGCTGTACGAGAACGGCAGCGGTGAGCTGTCGGGCAACTACATGCCGCACGACAACCTGCCGGGCGACGAACCCGACCGCTATCTGTCCTACCCCAACGGCAGCCTGCCTGAGAAGGATCGCGGCATGCTGCGGCTGAAGGCGTTCCATGCCCTCAATCCGACCTGGTACGCCCGCGCCAACCTGGGTTGGATCAGCGACACGCATTACATGGAGGACTTCAGCAACAGCCTCTATGGCATCTCCGCTTTCGCCATCCGCAGCAGCGTCGGCCTGTATGGCCGCGGCCGCTGGTGGAATGCGGGGCTGGTCGCCGACCACCAGCAACTGGCCGACTACACGCTCACCGAGGGCAACCTGCAGTACGACCACATGCCGCGCGCCTACTTCAGCTGGGACCAGCCGTTCGGCAAGTGGTTCGAGGCCGGACTGGATGCAGAGGCTTCGCGTTTCCGGCACGCCGACATCCGCCAGGCGGGGCCCGATATCAATGTCCCGGCCGGCAGCCGTTTCGACTTCAAGCCCTACATCGGCATGAACCTGGAAGGCGCCGCATGGTTCCTGCGTCCGCGCCTTGCGTGGCGCTATACCGGCTACCAGCTGGACGGCAGCCCCACGGACCGTGCCAACGACTATGTCCGGCGTTACGGCGGCACGGTGACGCCCGAATTGCTGACGCAGCTGAGCGACGCCAGCCCCAGCCGCAGCCTGCCGATCACCAGCGTCGACATGGGCCTGTACTTCGACCGCGAGGCCACCATCCGCGGCGACCGCTACCTGCAGACGCTCGAACCACGCCTGTATTACCTGAATGTGCCGTTCCGCAACCAGGACGGCCTGCCGGTGTTCGACACCAACCCGCTGACCTTCACTTGGGGCCAGTTGTTCCGCGACAACCGCTACACCGGCGCCGATCGCCAGAGCGATGCCAACCAGCTCACCGCGGCCATCACCACCCGCTTCATCGGCCAGGAAGACGGCCGCGAGCGGCTGTCGGTGAGCCTGGGGCAGATCAAGTATTTCGAAGATAGCCGCGTCGTGTTGCCCAACGAATTGCAGGTAGAGCGTGGCAAGTCGGCCTGGGTGGCCGAAGCCTCCGTATCGCCGAGCGACCGCTGGAACATCGCCGCCGCCTACCAGTGGGACCCCAAGTATCACGGTACGGACCTTGCGAGCCTGCGCGCGCGCTACCTGATCGGAGATGCCGGCGTGGTCAACCTGGGCTACCGCTACCGCCGCAACACCCTGGACCGGACCGACCTGCTCAAGCAGGCCGACCTGTCCTTCCTGTATCCGGTCAGCGCCAACTGGAGCGTCGTCGGCCGCTACTACTACTCGCTGCTCGACCATAAGCCGCTGGAACAACTGGCCGGCGTGCAATGGGAAAGCTGCTGCCTGGCCGTGCGCGTGCTGGCCCGCCGCTACCTGCGCAACCGCAGCGGCGACCTGAACAATTCCCTCCAGGTCGAGTTCGAGCTGAAGGGTCTGGGCTCCGCCGGCCAGGACACGAGGCGCGTAATGCGCCGTGCTATCCTCGGCTACGACCGCGACGACCTCTATCTCGTCCCGCCCTCCTCGGTCTCCCAGACCGACAGCGACCTCTCTTCCGACCCCACGACTCCATGAAGAATCTGTTCGCGTGCCTCCTGCTGGCCGCCAGCCTCACCGGCGCCCCGGCCTTCGCCCAGCTGCAACCCGTCGACCGCATCGCGGCGATCGTGGACGAGGACGTGGTCCTGCGCAGCGAGCTCGACCGCGCCGTCCACAACATCCGCGCCCAGTACGTCGGCAAGGAAAACCAGCTACCGCCGCCTGACGTGCTGGAACGGCAGGTCATGGAGCGACTGGTCCTGCAGAGGCTGCAGATGGCCCGCGCCGAACAGACCGGCGTTCACGTGACCGACCAGGAAGTCGACCAGGCCATCGGCGGCATCGCCCAGCAGAACCACGTCAGCCTCGACCAGCTACGACAGCAGGTCACGCAGAGCGGCACCAGCTTCCCCGAGTTCCGCGACTCCATCCGTGAGGAACTGACGATCCAGCGCATGCGCCAGCGCTTCGCCCAGAGCCGCATCCAGGTCACCGAGGCCGAGGTCGATGCCGCGATGGAAGCCCAGAAGAATGTCGGCGCGCAGTACCACCTGGCCCACATCCTGGTCGCCCTGCCCGAAGGCGCGACGCCTGAGCAGATCACCACCGCACAACGCAAGATCGAAGGCGTTCAGGGCCTGCTGGAACGTGGCGAGATGGATTTCAATGCCGCCGCGGTCCGCTACTCCGACAGCCCCAACGCGCTGGAAGGCGGCGATCTGGGATGGCGCGCAATCGATGAGATTCCGGGCGCCTTCGCCACCTTGATCCGGGAAATGAAGCCGGGCCAGGTCAGCCAACCCCTGCGCGGCTCAAGCGGCTTCCAGCTGGTCAAGCTGGTGGAAGTGCGCGACAGCAGCCAGGGCGGCAGCGGCCAGATGATCACCGAAGTCCACGCCCGCCACATCCTGATCCGTACCGCCGATGCCGTGTCCGACGCCGCCGCCAAGGCGAAGATCGACACCATCGCTGCGCGCCTCGCTGGCGGCGCCGATTTCGCCGAACTCGCCAAGGCCGAATCGCAGGACATCAATTCGCAGGCCAAGGGTGGCGATCTGGGCTGGTTCGAGCCGTCGGTCTACGGTCTGCAGTTCGGTGGCCAGGTCAGCGCGCTGAGCGACGGCCAGGTTTCCGCACCGTTCAACTCCGATGCCGGCTGGCACATCGTCCAACGCCTGGCCAGCCGCCAGGTCGACTCCGGCGAGAAGAACCGCCGCGCCCAGGTGAGCGACACGATCGGTCGCCGCAAGCTTGAGGAAGAGTGGAACCGCTACCTGCGCGAGATCCGTGGCGAAGCCTACGTCCTCGACATGCGCAACGGCATTCCGACGGACGAGAAGCCCGCCGAAGCACCGGCACAGGCCCCGGCCCCCACGACACCGCCGAACGGCTGACCGCATGAGCGACATCCGGCTTGCGCTGGTCCCGGGCGAACCGGCCGGCGTCGGGCCGGAGCTGTGCGTGCGGCTCGCCCAGCAGCCGCGCGACTACACCCTTACCGCATTCGCAGACCCGCATAGCCTGCAGGCCGCCGCCGACGCGCTCGGCTTGCCGCTGTCGCTGGTCGAAGGCGACACCACGCAGGCGGGCCAACTGGCCTGCGTCCCGATCCCGAACGCGATCCAGCCGACCTTCGGCGCACCCGACCCGCGCAATGCCGCCGCCGTGATCGCGGCGCTGACACAGGCCGCGCAGGGCTGCATCGACGGCCGCTTCGACGGCGTGGTCACCGGCCCCGTGCACAAGGCCGCGATCAACGAAGGCGGTATCGCCTACACCGGAACCACCGAGTTGCTCGCCCGGCACGCCGGACGCGACGTGGTGATGATGCTCGCCAACGACATCGTCCGCGTCGCACTGGTCACCACGCACCTGCCGCTGCGCGATGTCGCCGCCGCGATCACGCCGCAGGCAGTCGCGCTTACGTTGCGCATCACCCACGCCGCGCTGCGCCGCGATTTCGGCATCGCCGATCCGGCCATCGCCGTGCTCGGCCTGAACCCGCATGCGGGCGAAGCCGGCCACCTGGGCCGCGAGGAAATCGACGTCATCGAACCGGTGCTCGCCACGCTTCGCGGCGAAGGCATGCAGCTCTTCGGCCCGCTGCCGGCCGACACCGCTTTCCTGCCGGCCAAGCTGCGCGGCTTCGACGCCGTGGTCGCGATGTACCACGACCAGGGCCTGCCGGTACTCAAGTACAGCGGCTTCGAGCACGCGGTGAACCTCACCCTCGGCCTGCCCTACCCGCGTGTCGCCGTCGACCACGGCACCGCACTGGACCTCGCCGGCCGGGGCATCGCCGATGCCTCCAGCCTGATTGCCGCCGCCACGACCTGCGCACGCATGGCGCGCCTTGCCCGCACAATGCGCGCATGAGCAAATCCACGCCCCGCTTCACCGAATCGGCTAGATCATCCTCCAAGGGCTTTTCCGCCGAGGCGAAAAAGCACCTCGGCCAGCACTTCCTGCATGACCGCGGGATCATCGACATGATCGTGCACGCGGTGGATCCGCAACCCGGCGAACGGCTGGTCGAGATCGGCCCGGGACAGGGTGCGATCACCTTCCCGCTGCTCGACCGCCATCGCGAACTCACCGTCATCGAGTTCGATCGCGACCTGATCTTTCCGCTCACCGAAGCCGCACGTGCGCACGGCACGCTGGAAATCATCCATCGCGACGTGCTTTCCGTCGATTTCGGCGCGCTCGCCCACAATGGCGGTGAGAACGCGCGCCTGCGACTGGTCGGCAACCTGCCCTACAACCTGTCCTCGCCGATTCTGTTCCACGCGCTCGACCATGCTGCCGCGATCATCGACATGCACTTCATGCTGCAGAAGGAAGTCGTCGATCGCATGGCCGCCGGCCCCGGCAGCAAGGTCTACGGCCGCCTGGGCGTGATGCTGCAGGCGTATTGCGAAGTGACGGCGCTGTTCGACGTGCCGCCCGGCGCATTCAGGCCGCCGCCGAAGGTGGATTCGGCGGTGGTGCGACTGGTGCCGCGCGATCCGGCATCGATCGGGATCGTCGATCCGGTCCGCTTCGCCTCCGTGGTGCGCGATGCGTTCGGGCAGCGTCGCAAGACCCTGCGCAACGCGCTGTCGCAGCTGTGCGATGCCGCCGCGATCGAGGCCGCCGGCATCCGTCCGGACGCACGCGCCGAGCAGATCGAAGTCGCCGATTTCATTCGCCTGGCCAATTCGCTGGGGGCGGCCCACGACAACCCGTGAACACGAGGTTGTCGAGGCCGCGCCCGCGGCGCATGAACGTCGGACTCGAACGCTTTGTCGCCCGGGACCAGACAACAGGTTCCTCGCTACGCCCGGGATGACGCCAAATCCGCTTCGCGATCACGCCGCCGCGCACTAAACTGCAAGCCATGCAAAGCACTTATGCCATCGACGTGGACGTCGCCACCCGCTATCTGGACGACCAGTCCGAGCCGGAGCAGGACCGCTACGTCTTCGCCTACACCATCCGCATCCACAACAGCGGCAGCGTTCCGGCGCGCCTGTTGACGCGCCACTGGACCATCACCGACGCCAACGGCAAGACCGAGGAAGTCGATGGCGAAGGCGTCGTCGGCAAGCAGCCGTACCTGCGCCCGGGCGAGGGATTCGAGTACACCTCAGGCGCCGTGCTCGAGACCGACCTGGGCACCATGTTCGGCCGCTACTCGATGCTCGCCGACGACGGCACCCAGTTCGACGCGCCGATCCCCGCCTTCACCCTGACCGTGCCGCGGACCCTGCACTGATGACGGTCTGGGCCATCGGCGACCTGCAAGGCTGCTACGACGCGACCCGGCGACTGCTGGACAAGATCGCCTTCGACCCGTCCCGCGACCGTTTGTGGTTCTGCGGCGACCTGGTCAATCGCGGCGGCCAGTCGATCGAGACGCTGCGACTGGTGCATTCGCTGCGCGCGAACAGCGTCGTCGTGCTCGGCAACCACGACCTGTCGCTGCTGGCGATCGCGGAACGTCGCGAGGAAGAACAGCGCAAGGTCAATCCGGACCTGCAGGGCGTGCTGTTCGCGCATGACCGCGACGAACTGATCAGCTGGCTGCGCTCGTGCAACCTGGTCCATGTCGACCGCGAGCTGGGCTGGATGATGGTGCACGCCGGCATCGCGCCGAAGTGGACGACGTCGATGGCGCAGCGCCACGCGCGCGAAGTCGAAGAACGCCTGCATAGCGACCAGTACGCGCGCCTGCTGAAGAACATGTACGGCGACAAGCCCGCATGGCATCCCAAGCTCGCCGGCGTGGACCGCCATCGCGCGATCATCAACATCTTCACCCGCCTGCGTTACTGCACGCCGCGCGGCCGCATCTCGTTCGAGGACAAGGGCGCGCCAGGCACGCAGCCGCCGGGGTTCTATCCCTGGTACGCCGTGCCGGGCCGCGTCGAACGCGACCTGAAAGTGGTGTGCGGGCATTGGTCGACGCTGGGCCTGTTCATCGGCCACGGCGTGCATGCAATCGACACCGGCGCTGTGTGGGGCGGCAAGCTGACCGCGTTGCAGCTGGACACCGACGAGCTGCGCCTCGTGCAGGTCCCCGGTCGCGACGTGCCGGCAAATCCGCCGCGGCCGCGACCGCCACGGCCGCCGCATCATCGACCGGCTTCGGCGCCGTAGTTCGCGCCAGCGGGCGTCACTGCAGGCGTTCGTAATCGACGAATTCGAAATCGAAATCGTGCTTCGCGTCCGCGGGATGCGCGTCACGCGCGGTGACGCGCCACTGCCCCGCATCGAAATGAGGAAAGAACGCATCCGCGCCTTCCACCACGGTATCGACGTGGGTCAGGTGCATGTGCGTCGCCAGCGGCAGGCACAGGGTGTAAACCTCACCACCGCCGATCACGCACAAGGTGTCTGTCCCCGCCGCTGCAGCAAGTGCCAAAGCGTTGTCCAGCGAATCGACTGACTGCATACCCGCGTACGGCACCTCGCCCGAACGCGTGAGCACCAGGTTCAACCGACCCGGCAGCGCTCGCCCCAACGACTGCGCGGTCTTGCGTCCCATCAGCACCGGCTTGCCCAGCGTGAGCGCCTTGAAGCGCTTGAGGTCGTCCGGCAAGCGCCACGGCAGCTCGTTGTCGCGCCCAATCGCGTTGTTGCGATCGAGCGCGGCGATCAGGACGAGTTGGACAGGAGTCGGCTCCACGCGAATCAAACCGCCACCGGAACACGGCCCACTACGTTCTCGATGAATGCGTCAGCGGCCATTTTCGTAGTGTCAACTATTCCAGCGCACATAGCCAAGGGCGGGATGGAGCAAAACCAGATGAGGCAGTGCGCCCAGAATACCTGCAGTCGCCCGGGTTCGGCGCAGGCTACCTAGACTTCCGTACGACCGGGATGCCCGATCCCGCAACTCCCTGACAGGTGCCGTTGCCTACGCCATCCCTATCCGCGATCTGCAATCGCCACGTACCCACGATCTTCCGGACCAATGTAGTTCGCGCTCGGGCGGATGATCTTGCCGTCCTCGCGCTGCTCGATCACGTGCGCGCTCCAGCCGGTGGTGCGCGCGATAACGAACAGCGGCGTGAACATCGGGGTCGGGATACCCATCATGTGATAGGCCGACGCCGAGTACCAGTCGAGGTTGGGGAACATCTTCTTGGTGTCCATCATCAGGTTCTCGATGCGCTCGGACACGTCGAACAGCACCTGGTTGCCGCCGTCCTTGCACAGCTTGCGCGACAGCTCCTTGATGATGGGATTGCGCGGATCGCCGATGGTATACACCGGGTGGCCAAAGCCGATGATGATTTCCTTCTTCTCCATGCGCGCACGGATGTCGGCTTCGGCTTCGTCGGCCGAGTTGTAGCGGCTGATGATGTCCATCGCGACTTCGTTGGCGCCACCGTGCTTCGGACCGCGCAGCGCGCCGATCGCACCGGTAATGCACGAATGCAGATCCGAGCCGGTACCGGCGATCACGCGCGCAGTGAAGGTCGACGCATTGAACTCGTGTTCGGCGTACAGGATCAGCGACTTGTCGAGCGAGTCGGCATGCAGCTGCGACGGCGCCTCGCCGTGCAGGAGGTGCAGGAAGTGCGCAGCGACGCTGTCGTCGTCCGTCTCGACGTCGATGCGACGGCCGTTGCGGGTGAAGTGCCACCAGTACAGCAGCATCGAACCGAAGCTGGCGATCAGCTTGTCGGCGATGTCGCGCGCTTCGGCGGCCGGGTGGCCTTCGCGCTCCGGCAACAGCGTGCCCAGCACCGAGCAGCCGGTGCGCAACACGTCCATCGGGTGCGCATTGGCCGGCACGAGCTCCAGCGCTTCCTGCACGATCGCCGGCAGGCCACGCAGGCGCTTGAGCTTGGTCCGGTAGGCGTTGAGCTGCGACTGCGTCGGCAGCACGCCATGGACCAGCAGGTGCGCGACTTCCTCGAAGGTCGACTTCGTGGCGAGGTCGTGGATGTCGTAGCCACGGTAATGCAGGTCGTTGCCGCTGCGGCCGACGGTGCACAGCGCGGTGTTGCCTGCGGCGGTGCCGCTCAGCGCGACCGACTTCTTGGGCTTGGGCAGGGATCCCTGCGCGGACGTGCCATCGCTCATCTTCAATTCCTCTATGTTTCTGGGCCAGGCAGTTCCTGGCTTTCCAATATCTCAGTTGCGGCGATCCCAGCGTCGCGCTATCGCGTCACCGGCGCAGCCCGTGCACGAGACGCGGAGCGCCATCGACATGGCGCACCCGCACCATCGACACAGTCAGCGCCGCGGACGCAGGAGAAAGTGCGACAACGCGGGAATCAGCACGAGCGCGCCGATCATGTTCCACAGGAACATGAAGGTGAGCAGGATGCCCATGTCGGCCTGGAACTTGATCGGCGACCACACCCAGGTCACCACGCCCGCGGCCAGCGTGGCGCCGACCAGCGCGACCACCTTGCCAGTGAAGCCGAGCGCGCTGCGATACGCCTGCTGCAGGTCGTCGCCCGCACGCAGCCGCGCCAGCATCACGCTCACCAGGTACAGCGCGTAGTCGACACCGATGCCAACACCCAGCGCGATCACCGGCAGCGTCGCGACCTTCACGCCGATGCCCAGCGCCACCATCAGCGCCTCACACAGGATCGAGGTGATCACCAGCGGCACCACCGCAACCACGGTCGCGCGCCAGCTGCGGAACGTCACCAGGCACAGCAGGATCACCGCCGCATACACGTACAGCAGCATGCGGTGCTGGCCCGCATACACCACTTCGTTGGTCGCGGTCTCGATGCCGGCATTGCCGGCGGCGAGCATGAATTGCATGTCCTTCGTCGAGTACTTCGTGGCGAAGTCCTGCGACGCTGCCGCCACGCGCGCCAGCGTGTCCGCCTTGTGGTCGGCAAGGTAGACGATCAGCGGGATCACCGAACAATCGCTGTTGAACAGATCCGGCGTGCTTGCCGACGCCATCTGCGCCGACATGTTGATCGCGTCCTGGTTGTTCGGGATCGTCAGCCACTTCAGGTTGCCTTCGTACGATCCCGCGGTGAACAGGCGCACCGCATCGCCGAGCGAGGTGGTCGCCTGCACGCCGGGCAGCTGCTGCAGCGTCCACCCGAGGCGATCGGTGGCATCCAGCGTGGCGTACTTCAGGCAGCCCTCGGCAGGCGTCTTCACGATCACCGCGAACTGGTCGCTCGACAGCGAGTAATGCGAGGTGATGTAGGCGTTGTCGCGGTTGTAGCGCGAGTTCGCGCGCAATTCGGGCGCGCCGGGATCGAGGTCGCCGATCTTGAGGTCGCGGCTCACCAGATAACCGCCTGTGGCGGCCAACACGGTAGCGATGACGACGGCAGTCGCCCAGCGCCGCTCGGTGAGGTGGCCCAGCACGTCCCAAAGGCGGCGCATGCCGGTGTTCCCACCCTGCGTCTCCGCGGCAAGGCTGCGCTGTGCTGCACGCGCCGACACCCCGGTGTACGACAACAGCACCGGCAACAGCAGCAGGTTGGTGAAGACCAGCACCGCGACGCCGACGCTCGCGCACACGGCGAGGTCGTGGATCACCGGGATGTCGATCACCATCAGCACCGCGAAGCCGACCGCATCGGCCAGCAGCGCCGTCAACCCCGCAAGGAACAGCCGGCGGAACGTGTAGCGCGCGGCGACCAGGCGCTGCGTGCCGCGGCCGATGTCCTGCATGATGCCGTTCATCTTCTGCGCGCCGTGAGACACGCCGATCGCGGCTACGAGGAACGGCACCAGCACCGAGTACGGATCCAGCTTGAAACCCAGCATCGAGATGATGCCGAGCTGCCACACCACCGCGACCGCCGAGCACAGCAACACCAGCAGCGTCGAACGCCAGCAGCGCGTATAGGCGAAGATGATGCCGGCGGCGATCAGCGCGGCGATCAGGAAATACATCGCGACCTGCACCAGGCCGTCGAGCAGGTCGCCGATCAGCTTGGCGAAACCGACGACATGGATCTTCACCTTCCCGTCGGCCTGGTACTTGTCGCGGATGTCTTTTTCGATGGCGTGCGCGAGCGCGCCGAAGTCAGGTTCCTTGCCGGTCGCGGGATCGCGGTCGAGCAGCGGCACCACGATCAGGCTCGACTTGAAGTCGTTGGACACGAGGCTGCCGACGATGCCGGCGCGCATGACGTTCATCTGCACCTGCGCGACCGAGGCAGGCGATGCATCGTAATCCGTCGGAATCACCTCGCCACCATCGAAGCCCTGCTCGGTGACTTCCGACCAGCGCACCACCGGCGTCCACAGCGATTTCATCCACGCGCGGTCGACGCCGGGCAGCAGGAACACATCGTCGTTGATCTTCCGCAACGTCTCGAGGTAGCCGGCGTCGAAGATCGTCGCGCCATCCGTGCGCCCCACCACGATGCGCACGCTGTTGCCAAGGCCGCGCAGTTCGCCGCGATTGGCCAGGTAGTTGCGGATATAGGCGTGCCCCTGCGGGAACGTGCGCTCGAAGCTCGCGCTGAATTGCAGCTTGTCCGCCGCCGCCCAGCCCATCGCGACGGTCACGATCAGGCACAGCGCCACCAGGATGGCGCGATGGTTGAACACCAGCCGTTCGAGCCAGCTGCCCGAACCGCGGTCGAATTCATCGAGGCTGCGCACGACTTCCATCGAGTCGGCCTGGCCGGATACTGCGCCCATATGCTTATTTTCCAGAGGTTTTGCCGGGCGCACCAAAATTCAGCACGGCAGCGCCGCGCAAGCCGGACAGCGCGAGCTTGCCATCGCCGCCGTCTGCAACGCCTGTGTAGGGAATGCCGGGGGGAATCGGCGCGGGCGCGAACGTCTGTCCGCTGTCGCCGGAAACGAGCACCATCCCGGCCATGTTGACCAGCACCCACTTGCCATCGGCGAGCACGCTGCTGCCGGTCAGCGAGACTTCCGGCCCCGCCGGAACGCGCTGCCAGCTCGCACCACCATCGGTGCTGCGCCAGGCGTTGCCGCGCAGGCCGTAGGCCAGCACTGCGTTGCGATCACCGACGATGCCGAAGTACGTGCCTTCATACGGCGTCTTGCGGGCGACGAAACGACCGCTCGCGCGATCGAGCTTGAGCACCAGCCCCTGTTCGCCGGCGATATAGACATCGGCGATGCCGTTCTTGTCGGGGATGTTGCGGATCGAGTACAGATGCAGCCCGTTCGGATTTTCGGTGTCGGCGAACATGGGTTGCCAGTTCGCGCCGCCGTCGTCTGTGCGATAGATCAGGTTGAAGCCGCCGACTGCATAGCCGACGCGATCGCTGACGAAGCCGACATCCATGAACGACTGCGCCGACGCGTCGTCGGTGAGGCGCTGGATCTCCTCGAGCAGTGCTGCATCGGTTTTCTTGCTGGCCAGTTGCGCGGAATATTGCTTCAGGCTCTGGGCGAGCCTGCGTGCGTCGAACTGCCGCTGCCAGTGCAGGCCGCCATCGCGGGTTGCAAGGATCACCGCGTCATGGCCGACCGCCCAGCCCAGCGTGGGCGTGGCGAAGGTGATCGCAGTGAGGTCGGAACTGACTGGTGCCTCCGCCTGCTGCCATCCCAGGCCGCCATTGTTCGAGTAGACGATGATCCCGCGGCGACCCACCGCCACCAGCCGCTTGCCCGCGCGGGTGATGCCGTTCAAGGGTTGCACCGCCGCGAGGCGGCTGCGCATCGCCGGCGTATCCAGCACGCTCGGCAGCGACTGCGCACTCGCCGGCGCGAACACGCCAACGCAGCAGGTCATCAACAGGGCCCAGGTTGCGGCTTTGAGCATGGGCCCGCGTGCAACGTTCGGATGTGCCACTTTTGAATCCGCCCCCATGTCCGGAACCGGCCCCCTTGCGGGAAGGGGGCCGCTGCGCTGGATGTTTTCCACGGAAGTTCCGATCGTTCTCAGCGCACGCCGCTGCCTGCAAGCGAGCCCGGCGTGAACAGATCCTTCGGCAACTTCCTGTTGTACCAGATGCCTTCCTTGGGCCCGACCATCAGGTTGCTGATGGAGTAGCTGCCGGCGATCAGGTCGTAGTGCACGTAGACGTCGCCATACAGCAGGGGCACGTCGGAGTTCTGGACCGGGAAGGTGAAGCCGACGCGGTACAGCTGGCCGCGCGAATCGTATTCGTCCGACGCCAGCGCGACCCAGGAGTCTTCATCGATGTAGAACGTGCGCTTGGAGTAGACGTGGCGCTTGCCCGGCTTCAGCGTCGCTTCCACCACCCACACGCGGTGCAGTTCCCAGCGCACGCTGTCGGGATTGATGAACTTCGGCTTGAGCGAAGTCGCGGTCGGGGTGTAGTAGGCCAGCTGGTTGTCGTTGTACGGAACATACATCTCCGTCTTGCCGACCAGCTTCATGTTGTAGCGTTCCATCGAACCGCTGAACAGGTAGGTGTCGTCGATCGTGCTGGTGCCGTTGGTGGTCGAGTTCGGCGCGTCGAAGGCGATGTCCGGCGCCATGCGCACGCGGCGCTGGCCCGGCAGGTACGACCAGCTCTGGCGACGGTCGCGGTACTGGTTGACGAATTCGTGCACCAGGATCTTCTCGCCGTCGTGGCGTGCCGGCGCGAGCAGGTTGACCAGCAACTGCTGGCCCAGCTTGGCGTTCACGCCCGGCGACTCATCGTGGTAGACGCCATAAACCTTGGCATTGGCCGTCGCGGACAGGCTCGCGCGGCCTGCACTGTTGACGTTCCAGTTGGACACCAGTGCTTCCACGCTTGCGCCGCGGTAGTGGGTGGCATGGTTCCACATCACCTCATAACCGTTCTCCGGGAGCGGGAACGGCACGCAGTTGCGCTGCGGGGAGTCCAGGCCCAGGCCGCCATCCGTCGTCTTGGCCACGGTGGCGCACTTCTTGGTGTTGTCGTACCAGACCTGCGGGAACGCGGCCGTCCGGTGGGTCGGATATACGTCGATGCGGAAGTCCGGGTACTTCTTCAGCAGGGCCTGCGCACCAACCGACAGCTTGACGGCGTACTTGCCGACGTTGTCGCCCTTGATCGAGAACAGCGGTTTCTCGTCCGGGAACGGATTGGCGCGCTTGCCGTTCTGCGCCGCGCGCCCGGACAGACCGCCGTCGTAGGCCGGAATGCTGCCATCGGCATTGCCTTCCTTCTGGGCGCCAACCGGCGTGAGCGTGGTGCCCAGCGCGTTTGCATTCTGCGCAACCGCAGTTGAGGCGATGCTGGCTGCAGCCAACGCTGCGCACGTCGCGGTGATGTGGATCAACTTCATTGAATGGCCCTCTTCAATCTGGACGCCGTGGGGATATCAGAACTTGGTCTTGAAGGTCAGGGCGACGAAGCCGCGATCCTTGAGCGTGGTGTTGGTTCCCGCTGCGGTCAGCGCGCCGATTGGCGAAACCTCACCGCGGCCGAAGAAGTCCACGTACTGCAGCGACAACGTGTATTTCTGCAGGATATCCGCGCTCACGCCGTAGCTGTACGTGCCGCCGCCCTTCGCGCTGCCTAGGAAGATCGGCGAATTGCCCGACAGGCCGTAGGTCACCGAAACCGGAGCGGACAACGCCACGCCCGGGAACACTTCGTACCAGGTCGGCGATGCGAGCACGGTCATGCCGACCGCGGTCTTGCTGACCTTGTCGATGCCGGTGCGGCCGGGGCGGCCCTGGAACCATTGCATGCCCTGCGTGACCTTGGCCCAGCGATCGATGTTGAGTTCGCCCACGAGGGTCAACTGGTCCCACAAGGCGTTGCCAGCGAGCACGTCCACCGCATTGAACACGCCATGCCAGGTGTTGCCGCGCGCGCCGGGGCTTTCGCCACGTTCGAGGGTGGCACCGGTGATCATCCGGGCACCATCGGGCAGTTCCGGCACGAGCCCCGGGGGCAACACCATGTCCACGGGCTGGTTCGTCAGCACCAGGACCGGATCGCTGTTGAGCGGCATGTTCTTGCGGTAGGACAGTTCCGCACCGATGCTGACGCCGCCGATGGTCGTGCCGTAGCTGAGGCCGTACAGCTTGATGTCGTCCGCGTAGGCGAAGTGGTACTTGTCCGGCAGGGTCGCCGTCACCGGCACCGGCACATACATCACCGACCCGTCCGGCAACTGCACCGGATACTGGATGGTGAACGTCTTAGGCACCATGGAAATGTAGAGCTGGGGCAGCTTGTCCGCGAATTCGCGGTAGTAGACGCCGAACGTGCCGTCCGCCCATTCCGGCGTCCAGCGCGCGGCGACACCGTATTCGCCGCTGTTCTTCGGACGCGAATCCTCGCCATGCGGCAGCGCCGACAGCGGACCGCCGATCCCGTAGGCGGCGAGCGGGTTCGGAATCAGCAGCGAGGTCTGCACGCTGTTGAGGTATGGATCACCGTTGCCGAGGTAAGTGCCGCCCTCAGGGAAGAAGAACGGCTTCCACTCGGTGTAGTACTGCCCCATCAGCGACAGCGTCGGCGACACCTGCCAGGTGAACGATGCATGCGTCAGCGGACGATACAGTTCCTTTGCCTCGACGCCCGGCATCGCAGCGGCGCGACCGAGGTCGAGCGGCTGCTGCGAATACGCGATGCTGTCGTAGGTGCCCGCGGGGAACAGGCTCTCGCCCCAGTATTCGCTGTGGCGTCCCAGCTTGACATCCATCGGCCTGTCGCCAAACGGAATGCGCGCGAAGAAGAACGCGTCCAGGATCTCGCCCGACGTGCGGTGGAAATAGCGATCGGCGAAGTTCGCCAGGCCGAGCTGCTGCTGGCCGTTCGCACCGATGTGGTTGTAGGTAGACGTCGACTTCGTATCCAGGTTGTCGTAGGCGAAGTCGCGCCACGCCTGCCCGCTTGCGCGGAAGCCGTAGTAATCCTTGTAGACGATGT
Organism: Lysobacter fragariae; assembly: GCF_054779775.1. Taxonomy (NCBI): domain Bacteria; kingdom Pseudomonadati; phylum Pseudomonadota; class Gammaproteobacteria; order Lysobacterales; family Lysobacteraceae; genus Lysobacter; species Lysobacter fragariae. The sequence continues at coordinate 210,659 of NZ_BAAGXP010000001.1, forward strand.
CGAATTCGGACAGCAGGTCGATGCGGTTGGTGACGATGCTGCCCTTGTCGAAGTTTCCGTCGCCGTCGTTGGCGTTGGGCTGCGCCATGATCGTGTCGTCCTGCCCTTCGACGCGAACGCCGAGCGTGTAGCGGACGGTGTTGTCGAAACTGATCTTGAGGTCGGGGTTGCTGGTCTCAATCTCGACGGCATGGGCCGGTGCGGTGACGCTCCCCAGCGCAGCCGCCACGGCGATCGCCATCACGCAACGCTGCAATCCGTCGGATTTGAAGCTTGAAATCTTCCTCACAAGTCCCCCTCGCCCTCTAACAGTGATGTTCATGCCGCGAGCAGAATGCGCGCGGCGGCAAGCTTGCGTATGCCTTGCGGCCGTATGGGAAATCTAGGGAAGTCGCACCGACAACGTATCGTCGGAACAGACTATATTTCGAGGCATCACGTGATGCGGCGCAGCATGTTGTTGTGGCATCACGCGGCACGTGCGTTGCCCGCTCGCGCGGAGCATCGAACTTCCCATTCATCGGCGACATTTCTGGTGTCGCTTTCTGTCCTGCATTCCCGGCCAGGCAAGCCCGGCCGGGAACCTTGAAACAATGCGCAACGTGACTTACAGCGCGGCGTACGGTTTGAATTCCATGTATGCCTTGCCGGTGACCTGCCTGCCGTTGACGATGCCGGTGACCTTCGCCGCGCCTTCCCAATAACTGGGATTGGGAACGCCGAACACCGCGGTGACCGGCGCGAGCGGCGCAAGGTTGGGGCCCAGCAGCGTCATCTCCTGGTCCTTCACCAGACCGGTCAGCGTCAACTGGCCGCCTGGCACGCGCACGGTCGATCCCGTCGGGTAGCTCACGCCGGTGCGGGGGCTGGTCCACAGCGGAAGCGTCGCGCTGTCGTCGAGTTCCACCGGGTTGATCTGGCTGTAGGAACCGTCGGCCTTGATGTAGGTGCCGTAGGTCAGCGTGGTCTGGTCCAGCGCATTCTTGAGTACCGAGACGTTGTACTTGGCGCCATCGTCCAGCTCGATGCCGTACCAGTGCCAGCCCACCGGCGTCGAGCCGGGCGTGCCGTACTCGTGATCGAACCAGCCCGTGCCGGTGACGGCGATGGGCAGGCCGTGGTCGATGATCGTGCCGGCCGCCTGCACGTTCACGAACGAGTAGTAGTTCAGCGCGCCGGTGGCATTGGGCGGCATGATGCCGCCGTCGCCATTGAGGATGACCGGCGTGGTCGCCTGCATGTTGAGCGCCAGCGAGTAGTCCAGGCTGAGGAACCCACCATTCCACGAGCCGGTGCCATTGCGCGCCTGCATGTTCCAGTCCTGGAGCTGGATGTTGTAGCCGCCGCCGGGCAGCAGCACGTCCGGCTGCACGCTCAGGCGACTGTCGTTGGTATGCGTGCCGCGGGTGAGGTCGGTGATCGCCATGTTGCCGATGTAGATCGACGCCAGCGGGAAGGTGCCCTGCTGCCCGATGCGGAAATACGTCACCTGGTAGCCGTAGTTGTGCATCTTTCCGAAGATGTCCCGGCCCGACAGGAACCCGGTGTAGTACCACCATTCCAGCGTGACGTCATGCGGCGCTTCATCGCGCGGGATGACGACCGGCACCGAATCGGCGCGCACGTCGCCGCTGGCCAGGCCCGCGACTACCGTGGCACTGACCAGGCAGACCTGCATTGCGATTGCGGCGGCCCAACTGCGTAGCCGCGAATGCCTTGATTGATCGTTCTGAACGCTTTTCATCATGTCCCTCCCGGGGTTGATGTGGATGAAGCCCATGTACGTCGGATGTCGCACGCTCACCAAGGCCTGGGCCGCACGATGGGCTTGAGCACGCTGCCGTCCTGCACGGCCGCGATCGCCTTGTTGATATCGGCCAGGTCGTAGAAACGGACGAGCCGGTCGAACGGGAAGCGGTTCTGCCGCCACAGGTCGATCAGCTCCGGAATGAAGAGATCCGGGATCGAGTCGCCCTCGAGCACGCCGCGCACGCTGCGCCCCGCCAACAGGAAGTTCATCGGCACGCTGACTTCCGCCTGCGAGGGCGCCGTGGCCACGCTCACGCACTCACCGGTGGTGCGCAGCGACAGGACAGCCTCGCGCAATACCGCGGGCTCGCCGACGCACGTCACCGAGTACTGCACGCCGCCGTCGGAAATGCCGCGGATTTCGGCCGAGCAACCGCCCTCGCGGTTGTCGATGGTGTGGGTTGCGCCAAGCTCCTCGGCAAGCTTCAGGCGCGCCGGATTGATGTCGACAGCAATGATCGTGCCGCAGCCGAGCGCACGCGCCGCCATCAGCGCCGCCATCCCGACCGCACCGACGCCAAAGATCGCGATGCTGCTGCCCGGCTTGGGCTTGAGCACGTTGATCACCGCTCCGGCCCCCGTCTGGATCCCGCAGCCCAACGGCCCCATCAGCTCGACCGGCACGTCGCTGGGGATACGCACCACGCTGCGCTCGGGCGCCAATGCGTGGCTCGCGAAAGAGGATTGTCCGAAGAACGCACCCGACACGGTTTCCCCGTTGCGCGTGCGGTGCATGTGGCTGCCGTCGACCGCGCGTACGCCGCTGCGGTTGAGCGTCGCGGCACTCTGGCAGTACGTGTAGCGGGCGCGCTGGCAATTCGGGCACGAACCGCAACTGGCAAACGTCAATACCACGGCATCGCCGGCCTGCACCTTGGTGACACCGGGCCCTACCGCCTGGACGATGCCCGCGCCTTCGTGGCCCAGCACCGCAGGCAGCGGGAAACGCAACTGCTGGTCGCGCGCGGTGATGTCGTTGTGGCAGATGCCGGTGCCGACGATGCGCACCAGCACTTCACCGGCGCGCGGTTCGTCCATGTCCAGCGCCTCGATCTCGAAGCGTCCGGACTTCTCCCGCACGACAGCGGCAGTTACAGCGACCTTTCCCATGCCTTGGGTTCCCATCCGCAAGCCGGTACGGCTCCTGAGCCGCAGGCAGCGTAGGCAATGCAGGGGAGGCGATCATCGTCGGTTCCGACGATATCGCCGTTATCGCGGTGCAACACGCACGGCGACGCAACGCGCTACGGCGTCAGGCCCAGGCGCCGCCCGATCGCCACGGCCTGCGTGCGGTTCTGCGCATTGAGTTTCACGTTGATGCTGCGCAGATGGGTACGAACCGTGGCCTCGGAAATGAACAGGCGCTCGGCAATGACCAGGTTGGAAAGCCCTTCCGCGAGTTGCTGCAGCACCTTGAGTTCGGCGGGGGTGAGCGCCTCGACCGGCATGGCGTGCTCGGCCGATCTGGGACCGCGCTCTACGGGTCCACTGCCACGGCACGCATTCAATAGGCGATCCAGGTAATCGTGGTCAATCGACTGCGAGCGCACCGCGCCACGCGCGGGATGCGCGGCAACGTATTCGGCGATCAGCTCCGCCATGCGCTGGCCTTCGTCGGCATAGATCCTGATGAACCCTTCGCTGGCGCTGCGCCGGATGGCCTCTTCAAGCACCTCCAGCGCCTTGCGAGACTCATTCGACCCGCGCAACCCCAGCGCCAGGAGTATGCGCAGCTTGAGCGCTCGCCGCAGCCGCCCCGTGCGCTCGCTCTGCGCAAGCTCGTGGCGCAGCAGGGGCACGGCTGCCTGCGCGGAACCGGCATGGATCATCCAGCGCAGGCGGCCGATGGTGGGCGTCTCGAAATCGTTGACGATCGTGCACCACTGCGTCATCTGGTGGCCGTACCCCATGCCGCCGGCCTGCTGGAGTTCCACGTTCGCGGCGGCGACGTCGCCACGCAGCAGTGCCATGCGCGCGCGTTCGAGCTTCGCCGTGGCAACGGCGCGCGGCAGGTTGGCGGCGTGCCCGTGCTGCTCCAGTTCGCCCAGCAGCTGCAATGCGCCCACGGAATCGCCGCGCAGCGCGAGGATGCGCGCAAGCGTGACGTGGCCGCTCATCATGTGGTCCGGCAACTGGATTTCGCGGGTTAGCGGCAGGTACACCTGCAGCATGCGCTCGGCCTGGTCGCGATCATCGACTTCGTACAACGTCTCGGCCATCGGAACGCCGATGATCAGGGTGCCGCTGCTGCCCGCTCCCTCGCTCTGCACGCCGAGACGGAAACGCGCCATGGCCTGCCGCAACCGCCCCTGCAACAGGTCGATGTCGCCTTCGACCGCTTCCGAGAACGCCAGGTGCAATTTGCGCCGGTCGTCCCGCCCCTGCGCCCGGCGCGAAGCCTCGAGGTAGGCACGCGCCTGGTCGAACTGCCCGAGCGTGAACGACAGGTGCGCCATCGTGTTGGCCAGCATGATGTAGGCGAACGCGTGCTGCGGATCCAGGTGTTCGAAGTTCTTCTGGCCGACCGCATGCGCGTCCTCGACGCGATCGAGCTGGGTCAACAACACCGGTCGCAACGCGAGCAGGTGCGCGCGCAGCGCCGGGTCGTCCAACCCGGACGTCTCCAGTCGCTCGAGCGTCGCCAGCGCGCCCTCCATGCTGTGGGAGAACGCCGTCGCCCACAGATGCACCGCGCGCAGGCGCGGCCTGGCCTGCAGCATGTCCGGCGACGCGCGATCCAGCCAGCGCATGAGTACGCGGGTCCTGCCCTCGCCCAGCAACCGCTCGGCATGTTCGTCCAGCAATGCGGCGGCATAGTCGTCGTCGCCGGTGGCGAATGCGTGGTCGATCGCGGCGATCGGCTTTCCTGCAGCGCGCTGCCATTCCGCGGCGGCGCGACGTATGCGGGGCAATTCGCCGGGCATCTGCCGGCGCAACTGTTCCTGCAGGAACTGCGCAAACAGCTTGTGGTAGCGGAAATGCTGGCGATCGTCGTCCAACGGCTGCAAAAACAGGTTGGCGCGCGACAGCCGGTCGAGCAGCACCTGGCTCCCTTCGCGTCCGCACACCGCGTCACAAACGGGTGCGCTCAGCGTCTCCAGGATGCTGGTGCGCAGCAGGAAATCGCGCTCCTCCTCGCCCAGGCGTGCCAACACGTCTTCTGCCAGGTAGGCCGCGATCGCGTTGCTGGTACCGGAGAAACCGGCAATGAAGTCGGCCGGGCGCGCCTGGTTCTCCAGCGCAACCGATGCCAGCCACAACGCCGCAACCCAACCTTCGGTGCGGTCATGCAGGCGCGCGATCACCGCCGGATCCAGCCTCAGTCCGCGTCGATCGCGCAGGAATGTCGTGGTGTCTTCCAGGTTGAAGCGCAGGTGCTCGGCACCCAGCTCGCGCAATTGGCCGGTGGCGCGCAGGCGTCCCAGGCCCAGCTCGGGCAATTGCCGCGAGCCGATCACGACGCGTCCCTTCTCCGGAAGGTGCCGCACCAGCTCATGCAGCAGGTCGCTGACCGCCGTCGACTGGATGGTTTCGAAGTCGTCGAGGAACAGGGCGAACGGTTGGTCGAACAGCGCCAGCCGCTTGAAGAATTCCAGCGCCAGGCTTCCCAGCGAACGCGTGCCGGCGAACAGGCTCGTGCGTTCTCCGCTGCGCACATCGTCGCAGGCGCGCTCGAATGCTGCGGCGAGGAACATGAGGAAGCGCGCGGGGTCGTTGTCGGCGTCGTCCAGCGAAATCCACGCGCAACGCACACCCTGTTCCTCCAGGCGCATGCGCGCCTGCAGCATGAGCGTGGTCTTGCCGAAACCGGCGGGCGCATTGATCAGCACCAGTCGGGTCTGCTCGTTGTCGCCCATCAGGTCGCACAACGCGCTTCGCGTGACCTGTGCAGGCGAGCCCTTGGGGAAATTGAGCTTGTGAGAGACGACGGCGCCGAACTGTTCCTGCGCCGGCCCGTTGCGGACGCTCTTCATAGCGCGCTCCGGCTGCGCCCGGACCTTGCCGGACTCGAGTGTTCCCGTTGATCGGGTTGAACCGCGCGCATGTCCGTTGGCGATCACGTTGATGCTACCGCTGATCTGCGCAGCTTCCGCCCCGGTCGCGATACGGCCAGTGGGACCTCGGAACGCGGACGCACCTGCGTGCCCATGAAGAGGGCCCAAGCATCCAGCCGGTCGCGTATTTCCTTCGCGTCGGTACCGGAATGGAACTCCGCCGCCAACCCGAGCAGCACGCTGCGGGTGAGGAAGAACAGCATGTGCGGGCCCATCTGGCCGCCAGGTACCGGTTCCAGGGCCAGGGTCATGGCCGGGTCGAAGATCTCTTCGGTACGCGCGGTGAGATCGCCCACGGCCTTGGCCAGTGCCTTGTCGCGCTGCGCCGCCACCATGATCTCCAGGATCGCCTTCATCTCGGCCTTCGAGTGGAAGTTCGCCCACAGCGCTCTCACCAGCGACGTGAACAGGTCCCCTTCCGCATCCATCACACCGGCGAGCCCGCCCACCGCGTGGAAGGTGCGATTGGCCAGGTCTTCCGCGGCCGCGAGGATCAGGTCGGCCTTGCTGGGAAAGTGATGGCCCGTGGCGCCGTGCGACACCTTGGCGCGGGACACGATCTTGCTGATCGTCGTCCCCGCGTAGCCCTCCTTGGCAAGGCATTCGAGGGTGGCGTCGATCAGGCGCTGGCGCATCGCCTGGCTGCGCTCAGCCTGGGTCTTGCGAGGCTTGGGCGCGCCTGCGGCACGCCGCGACGGACCACGATCCGGCGACGCAATGTTGGTCTTGCGTTTGACGACGCGCTTCTTCATTGCACCCGTTCGCCCCTACTTGACATCCGTGACGCCCATGCGGTCATAGTTAGATGTTGGACATCCATCATGTAAATGTCATGTTGCGGTGCGACATGGCGCTTTTCTTCAAATCCAAGCAAGGCAATCCGGATGAACACCCTCGCCGCACACCCCGAGTCGGATACCCCCTCCAACTCCGCGATATCGGCCGTCGATGAAGAACTCCACGCGACAGGCGAAGGCCTGCATTGGCAGGAAAGCTTCTACTTCAACTGGTACGACACGAAGACCGCCGCGTCAGGCCTGACACGGATCGGTTTCCGCGCACACCAGGGCCTGGCCGACGCGGTGCTGCTGACCGAGCGCGACGGCAAGCTGCAAACGGTCTACGGCAACACCGAGATCAAGTATTCGGATGCGCCCGCGGCGGAAAATCTCGCGGCCGGGCGCCTCACCTACCAGATGATCAAGCCGCTGTCGCAGTGGCGCCTGATGCTGGCGCCGAGCGCCGAGGACGACACCACGGTCGACCTGACCTGGACGGCCTACACCCCGCCGTTCGATTTCCACGGCGAGACCGCGTTCGATTACGCGCCGACCAGCGTCGCCGCCGCGCATTTCGAGCAGGCCGGCACCGTGACCGGACGCATCCGCGCGAACGGTACGGAGTACACGATCGATGGCTGCGGCCATCGCGACAAATCCTGGGGCGTGCGTGATTGGGCCAGGATCGAAGGCTGGGACTGGATTTCCGCGCAGTTCGGCCCCGAACTCGCGATCAACGCCACCCAGGTACTCACTGACGGCAAGCATTCGCCGAGTGGATTCGTCTGGCATGGCGGCAGCAATCACGCGATCAAGGCGCTCGAGGTCAAGCACGAGTTCGGCGCCTCGCACGTCACGCGCCGCACCGTGGTGCGCGCGACCTGCGCCGATGGCCTGCAGGTCGAACTCATCGCCACGCCGCACACGCAGTTTCCGCTGTACCGCAAGGGCTTGATGATCCAGGAATCGCCCAGCCATTTCACCGCGCAAGTAGCGGGCAAGTCATACAGCGGACTCGGCATCGTCGAACACACCTGGCACGCATCCCGATGGCAGCTGCTGCGCAAGCTGCCGGGTCTGCTCGCCGTCAAACGGAAGGCACGCTCGTGATCATCGAACTCACTGCAAGCACGAACGCGCCGATCGAACAGGTCGGCGGCAAGGCCCAGGGTCTCGTGCGCCTGATCGCCGCGGGACTCCCGGTGCCGCAGGCGTGGGCGATTCCCGCGTCCGTATCGACCGATGCCGTGCAACGCGCGAGCTTGCTCGACGCCGAACTGTCGGCGTGGTGGCAGAGCCGCACAGCGCAATTTCCGAACGGACTATGGGCAGTGCGCAGCTCGGCCGTTGCCGAGGACCTGGCCGACGCCTCGTTCGCCGGCGTGTACCAGACGATCCTCGGTGTCGATTCGTTCGACGCGCTCAAGGCCGCCGTGACCCAATGCTGGGACGCGCTGCAGGATGCGCGCGCCGTCGCGTACCGCGACAAGACCGGCATCTCCGAACAAGGCGGCATCGCGCTCGTGCTGCAGCGCATGCTGCAACCGCAGGCGGCGGGCGTGATGTTGACCGCGAATCCGCAGCGACCGTTCGCCGGCGAGATCGTGATCGATGCAGCATGGGGCCTGGGCGAAGCCGTGGTGTCCGGGCACACCCAGCCCGACCACATCGTGCTCAAGCGCAACACCGGCGAGCTGATCGAGGAACACATCGGCGACAAGACCGTCGAAACGGTGTGGGATAGCGCCTGCATCACCCGGGAAGTGGAGCCGGAACGACGCGCGATGCGTTCGCTGGATGATGACGGCCTGCGTTCCTTGCACGGCATCGCCGTCGAAGTCGGCAAGCGCATCGGTCCGCGCCGCGACCTCGAATGGGCGATCGAATCCGGTCGTGTCTACGTGCTGCAGGACCGACCGATCACCGGCTTGCCGAGCAACAAGCCCGGCAACATCTGGAGCCGCGGTTACGGCGATGAATACCTCGCCGAGTACTCACTGCCGCTGCCTACCGACCTGTGCCTGCACTGGATCAGCGACGCCTTTGCCGAGCAGACCGTGATGCAGGGTCGCCCCGACGTAGCGAAGATGCAGAGCACGTGCATCCACAACGGCTACTCCTACATCTCCGGCAACTACCTGCGTGAACTGGTGCGCGGCGTGCCCGCGTCGGCGCGCGAGCAGGTGCTTCGCTGGTTCCCGGGCGACTTCCAGCGGCAGCTCGCATCGGTGCCGTTCGAGTCGAAACTGGTGCTGAAGGGCCTCGGTGCTCCGGCCAAGGACAAGGGGCGCGGCAAGATCGGCGAGAACATCGGCGCGCTCGCGCGGCATTGCGCCGAGGTCGAGCAGATCGTATTGCCGTGGCTCGCGCAGGATTACACCGCCCTGTCGGCGGACGCGCTGCGGCACCAGTGCGCGGAGATCGAGCGGCTCGGCGTGCAGCATTTCCGCGTGATCCGCTGGGGCATGGGCACGTACAACCCGATCCTGCATTCGCTGCTGTCGAAACTGCTGGGCAAGTGGTGCAAGGACGAATCCCTGTATGGCGCCATCATCAGCGGACTGCCGGGAACGCACACCGCAATGATCAATCGCGAGGTCTGGCAGCTCGGCGTGCTGGCCCGTGCGGACGCGTCGCTCGCGGCGCGGTTCCGTGCCAGCGATGACTTCATCTCGTTGCGCGATGCGCTTCCGCAGGCGCCGTTCTGGACGGCGTTCGACACGTTCATCGCGACCCATGGCCATCGCGCGGCCACCCGCGACATTTCGCAGCCGCGCTGGCGCGAAACGCCGGAAGCGATCCTCGCGCTGATTGCGGCGCAGGTACGCGCGCCCCAGGTAGGCGAGAACCCGGCGGAAGTCGAGCATCGCGCCACCGCGCGCCGGCTCGAGGCCGAAGCGACCGCGCTGAAGTCCGTCGGCCCGCTGCGACGCGCTGCCCTGCGCAAGCTGATCAAGCTCACCCAGGACTACACCGTCTACCGCGAGAACCAGCGCTACCACCTCGACTACATCGCCTTCCACCTGCGCCGACTGATGCTCGAATACGGTCGCAGGCTAGCCGAGGGCGGTGTCGTGGCCGATGCGTGGGACGTGTTCCTGCTGCATGGCCCGGAGTTCTGGCCGCTGACCGAAGGCGCGACGCCACCAGCCGACCTGCGCGCGCGCATCGACGCGCGCCGTGCGCACTGGCTGCGCTACCGCGACCGCCGCACCGCGATGTGGCTGTTCGACGACGTCGAGATCGATGAGGACGCGCTCGCCGACGGCCCGGTGCAGGTGGCCAACGGGGGCGATCTGCGCGGTCTCGGTGCGGCACGCGGTGTTGCCAGTGGAAGGACTCGCGTCGTGCATTCGCTCGCCGACCTCGCGCAGGTTTCGCGCGGCGACATCCTCGTCGCCGGCAACATCGATCCGGGCTGGACCAGCGTGTTCCCGCTGATCCACGGCCTGATCACCGAGACCGGCGGCATCCTCAGCCATGGCGCGATCCTGGCGCGCGAGTACGGCATCCCCACCGTCACCGGCGTCAAGAACGTGACGACGCTGCTGCCGACGGGCACGCAGGTGGAGATCGATGGCAGTGCAGGCACGATTGCACTGACCGCTACCGCGGAAAGCGAAGAGGCCCGCGCGGCTGCCTGATCAGGCGTGACGAGCAACGGTCCGCCAGGCGCGGGCCGTTGCTCATGCACGGCGCCAGCCGAGACCTGCCAAAGCGCGTAACCAGCGGGCGATCACCGCAGCATCCGGCCCAGCTCATCCACTGTCGCAAAGAATTCCTCGGGTCCCAACGCGCGCAGGACATCCGGATGGGCATAGCCCCACCCCACCGCGCCGAACGCTACCCCGGCGCGACGTGCCGCCTCGCCGTCGCCGGTCTGGTCGCCCACGTAGATGGCCTGCGAACGGGAAACGCACGCACGCGCAAGCATGCGCGAGATGCGGCGGTGCTTTCCCAGGATGTGCGCGCCGCCATCCAACAGTTCAATCGTGCCCATGAGTCCGTCGCCAAGCACGCGGGGCACGTTGTCCGCGGAATTGGATGTCAGTATCGCCAAGCGCACGCCATTTCCATGCAGGAGCGTCAACGCATCGGCGATGCCGGGGAACACCGGCACGGGTGGTGCGTTGCGCATGGTGCGGATGAAGTCCGCCGCGACGATCGGCAGCCTGCGCGCGGAAACACCGAGCTCCCGCACCAGCTCGCGGGTGCCCATCATGCGCAACGCTTCCACGCGCTCCCCGACCGCAGGCGCAAACCCGTGACGCTGCGCCAGTTCCTGTTGCACCTGGAGGAATAACGGGAAGGAATCGGCCAGCGTTCCGTCGAAGTCGAATATGACCAGCGGATACTTCATCGCCAACACGATCCCATGAACACAAGCGTGGCGCATGCGATGCGGGGCACCCTCCCCCGATCACCGCCAACCGTGTTCTCGCGGCTCACCTGCGCGCGGACTGCGGGTCTGCGAGTGCCAACCACGCGACCATCGGCGTGACGATCGCGGCCAGACCACCCGCGTAGATCGACTTGAAGGCAAGGAAAGGAGAGAGCGCGAGCGACTGCATGCCGGAGACCGCCAGCAGTGCGACTGTCGCACCGCCGACCACCAGCGTCGCCGCAATGCCCAGCAACAACGCGCGCAGCAGCAGCGGGTGACTGAAGATGCGCAGCCAACCCGGCAGCCCGCCATTGGCCATCGGCGCCTTGCCCTGCGTTGCCTGCGCGCGGATCAACGGCGTCACCAGCAAGCAGATGATGAGCGGCAGCAGGAAGCTGGTGACCAGCGTGTCGCCACTGATGCTCCTGTCGCCCCACAACGGCAGCGCGGCCAGCCCGCGATACACCGCCCAGGCGATGGCGCCATTGACCAGTGCATTGATGGCGAACGGGGCAATGGTCTGCCCGACGAGGAGAAAGCGCTGCAGTTCCCGATTCATCCGCATGTCCACGTCCCTGGCTGTCGATGGATGCCGCATCGCAACATCAACCACTTGCGGCGGTGCACCAAGCCTAGGCCTTTCGTGCCGGCCGGAAATCGTCGGAAGCGACGATGTTCCGCGCTGTGCGCATTCCTAGACTGCCGCAGCTTCATCGGGTCGTCTGGGCCGCCGCTTGACCCGAACGGGCTACTGCAACCGACGTCCGCCGCGGGTCGATCACCCGCTCGCCACCCATTGCGCACGCTCCCGGATCGCAGGACATGAGCATCGCAGTCGGCCCGGCCACTTGAGGAGGGAGCACATGAGAACTTGCAAGTCGATGATCATGGCCATGATGGCCACGCTGGTTTTCTCGATCGGCCTGGTCGTGCCGCAATCCGCGCAGGCGGTTACGCCGGCGCTGTCCATTCCTGCCGACGAAGGTCCGCACAATTCCGACCTGGAATGGTGGTACTTCACCGGCCAGATCAAGGGCACGGACTCCACCGGTCGTGTCCGCGAGTACGGTTATGAGCTGACCTTCTTCAAGCCGCAGGTCGTCAAGACCTTCCCGCTCGCGCAGAACCACGTCGCCCATTTCGCGATCACCGATATCACCCGGGGTACCCACCCGTTCGAACAACGCGTCGTCATCCAGACCTCCAACATCGTGCCCGGTGGCGGCTTCGACATCGATGTCGCCGGCTTCCACATGGATGGCAAGAACGGCTTCAACAACATGCGCGCCACCAGTGCGAATGGCGACTATTCGCTGGACCTCAAACTGGATTCACCGATCGCGGCCACCCTGCATGGCGGTGACGGCGTCATCCCCTACGGCCCGGCCGGCTCGTCGTACTACTACTCCTGGCCCAACCTGCTCACCAGCGGCACGATCCGCGATCACGGCGAGACGATCCAGATTACCGGCAGTTCCTGGTTCGACCACCAGTGGTTCGAGTACACCGATGGCCAGTCGATGGGCTGGGACTGGTACGCCATCAAGCTCGACGATGGCAGCCAGGTGATGCTGTATTTCCTCCGCGACTGGACTGGCGGCGTGGTGAAGAAGGTCGGCACGCTGGTGAAGCCGGACGGCACCGCGGTCGAAATTCCCGAGTCGTCCATCTCGAACCAGGCCACCGGCTCGTGGTTCAGCTGGCGCACGCTGCGCAACTACGCCAGCGGCTGGAAAATCAACTTGCCCAATGGCCAGCTGACCGTCACCCCACGCGTGAAGGACCAGGAGCTGTACCTGCCGCCGCTGCCGACCTACTGGGAAGGCGCCTGCAACGTGACCGGCACGTGGAATGGCGCGCCGATCACCGGCAAGGCCTACACCGAGCTGACGCCGCCGCAGGTCTGGCTGTAACGCGCACTGCAGTGGATGCATAAGGCCGGGGCACATCCCCGGCCTTTTCGTTTGGGTGATCGTGATGCGTCGGATGGAAGCGCGCCGACGGCGCTGAGCTCGATTCGGACGGCTCCGCGATGCGGTCTTGATTCGACAACCGTCCGATTCGACGGTGTCGCCGGTTGATGTCATTTACAGGCCGCGGAAACCCGCGAACTCCTCCAGCGGCATGCGTTCGGCGCGGAAGCCATTGATCGGAGCGGCATGATCGCCGTAGCCGATCGCCATGCCGCAGAACAGCATCCACTCCGCTGGCGGCATCGCGATCCCGCCCACCACGCGGTGGTAGCTCGACCACGCTTCCTGCGGGCACGAATCCAGGCCGTGCTCGCACAGCAACAGCATCACGCTCTGCAGGTACATGCCCAGGTCCGCCCATTGCGCCGCGCCCATCGCGCGGTCGACGTAGCAGAACAGGCCGACCGGCGCACCGAACAGCTGGTAGTTATTCGCGAACTGCGCAAGCCGCGCGGCGCGATCATCGCGCGGGATGCCGAGTGCTTCATACAGCATCTCGCCGACGCGGAAACGATGCGTGCGATACGGCTCGACCAGGTTCGGCGGATACACCGGATAGTCGGGCGGATCGGGATCGGGTTGCACTTGCAGGCGCTGCGCCATCGCCGCTTTCAGTCGTGCGAGTTCGTCGCCGCCCAGCACCACGATGCGCCACGGTTGCAGGTTGCCACCCGACGGCGCCCGCGCGGCCTGCGCGAGGATCCGCCGCAGCAATCCGGCATCGACGGGGCGATCGAGGAAGGCACGGACGCTGCGCCGCTTTTCCAGCGCGGCGCCGACCGACAGAGGTGCATCGCTCATGCGATCCCCCATCGCAGTCAGAACGGCTTGCGCACGGACGGATCGCCCTTGCCGGCGAACAGGCGCAGCGTCAGTCGCTGCACGAATCCGCCATAGGGCGGATGGAACAGTTGGGTCGGAAACCAGCGGCTGCGCTGGAACACCGGCCGCGCCTGCGACAGCTCGCGGAAGCCTTCCTCGCCGTGGTACGAACCCATGCCCGAGTTTCCGCTGCCGCCGAACGGCACGTCGTGGTTCATGACGTGCCAACCCCAATCGTTGATCGTGACGCCGCCCGAATGTGTGTTGCGCAGGACATTCCCGCGCTCGGCCACGTCGTGGCTGAAGAGGTACATCGCCAAGGGGCGCGGGCGTTCCTGCACGAAGCGGATCGCGTCCTCGTGGGTGTCGTAGGCGACCACCGGCAGGATCGGCCCGAAGATCTCCTCGCGCATCACCGTCATCTCCGGCGTCGCATCGAGCACCAGGTGCACCGGCATCTGCCGTCCCTGCCCCGCATCGCCACAAACGATGACGGTGGCGCCATTTGCACGCGCCTCGTCGAGCATGCCCTGCAGTCGTGCGTGGTGGTGGTCGTTCACGATGGCGGTGCAGTCGGCGTTGCCGGCAATGCGTCCGCCGTAGAGCTTGTTTACCGCGCCGCGCGCAGCCTCGACGAATTCACCGATGCGCTCACGCGGCACCAGCGCATAGTCGGGTGCGACGCAGATCTGCCCGCTGTTGGCGCCCTTGCCATGGACGATGCGGCGCGCGGCATCACCGATGTCGTAATCGCGCAGCACGATCGCCGGCGACTTGCCGCCGAGCTCCAGCGTGACCGGCGTGAGGTTCTTCGCCGCGTGGCCCATCACGATCTTCCCCACCTGCGGCGATCCGGTGAACACGATGTGGTTGAACGGCAGCGACGAGAATTCGTTGGGGTCGCGCAGTTCCTGGCCGAACACGGCGACGTGGTCCTCAGCGAACACTTCCCCCAGCATCGCCCGCAGCGTCGCGGTGGTGCGCGGCATGTTCGCCGGCATCTTGATCATCACGCGGTTGCCCGCCGCCAACGCCGCCGCGAGCGGGCCGATCGACACGTACACGGGGAAATTCCAGGTGGCGATCACGCCGACCACGCCCTTGGGCTGGTAGGTCAGCCGCAGGCGATTGCCCTTGAACAGCAGCTCGGTGCTGCGCCGTCGCGGACGCATCCAGCGGCGCACGTGGCCGATGGCATGGTCGATCTCCAGCGCGCTGGACATGACGTCGAGCATCTTGCTCTCGGTCGCGGAACGGCCGCCGAAATCCTGGTCCAACGCTTCGACCAGCACGTCCTGGTATCGCAACAACTGGGTGCGTAGCGCCGTCAGCTGCGCCCTGCGCTCCGCGACTAGGGGATACGGATGCTTGCGGAACGCGACCTGCTGCGCGTCGAAGGTGCGATGCAGGCGCAGCAGTTCCGGATCGGTAATAGCGGGTGCATTCATGGCGCTGGGTTCCAACATGCAGGCATGGCGGCGATGCGAATCCGGAGGTGATCAGGCGCGCGATTGACGACCCAGCGCGAGCCCGGTCCAGGCCGCGCCCACCAGGTCCACCGCACCGAGGAGGATCACCTGCCATGGCGCCGCCGCCAGCAGCACCAGGCCCACGCAACCCGCGAAGAACAGGCAACGGCCAAACACCGTGGCGACGAAGAACGAGCGGGTGAGGGTCACCGCACCGGCCCAGTAATAGAAGCCCAGAACGACCGCGACCAGCCCAAGCACGTGCACCCAGATGTCTCCCGGCGGTGGCAGTCCAAGCAGTGCCAGCACCAGGCCCGGAACGAACAGCAGACCCAGCCCCGTGGCGACGACATAAACACTCCAGACTTTCAGCGTAAGCACGGGTGAATTCACGGGAACTCCTGGTTGAGCGGGTGGCGGGAACGACCGTCGCGGTCGTGGTGCCCGTGGCCGTCTCCCGGGCGTCGTTCCACGCGTGGCACGTGGTGCAAGCGTGCGCCCTCGCCCGCGGCCGGCCAATCGTCGGAAGCGACGATGTCGGGCAACCGGGCGCTTCCTAGACTGGGGTCAATTCCACGATCCGGGCGGCCTTCGGCTTCCATGACCACGCGCGCCTTCCAAGCCAATGACGCGACAAGGCACGTTCGCCATGGCTAGCGCGTCGACGTGGCCGGAAGACCGCGCCGGGGCGGTGACGCTGCCCGACGGTGCCACGACCTCGTGGGTGACATCGCAGGATGGCACGCGCATCCGCACGCTTGCCTTCGGGCCGGCCCACGCGCCCAAGGTCGTGCTTGCACACGGCTTTGCCCTCGCGGCGCGCGCGTGGGCCTACCAGGTGCGGGACCTGCGCCACACCCACCGCGTCATCGCGTATGACGCGCGCGGCCACGGGGAAAGCGACCGTCCCTTGCCGTCGCACTACACGGTGGAGGCGCTCGGCCACGACCTGCAGGCCGTGCTTGCCGGCTGCCTGCCGGAAAACGAACGCGCCGTGGTCGTGGGGCATTCGATGGGCGGCATCGGCGTGATGGCGTGGGCGAAGCTATATCCGGCGGAGGTCGAACGCCGCGTCGGCGCCGCCGTGCTGATCAGCGCGTCGGCGCAGCTGCGGATGGGAGCGGCGCTGCAGCAGGTGCTGCGATGGATCATCGGCAGTCGCGTGCGCTTTCCGTTGCGGGCGGTCTTCGGCGCTCGCGCCGCGCAGGAACACATGGATGCGCTGACGCAGATGCTCGCGGCGACGCCGGCTCCGGTAATCAACGAACTGTCGCGGGCACTGGCCCGCCTCGAACTGCTCAATGCATTGCCACGCTTGACCGTGCCCACATGGGTAGTCGCCGGCGGCAAGGACCGGGCCAGCCCGTCGGATCAGGCACACCGCATCGCGCGCCACGTACCGACCCTCAAGGAACACATCCTCCTCCCCCACTGCGGCCACATGGCGCCGTGGGAGGAACGCACGTGCATCTCGGACCTGATCGCCAGCGCCGTCTCGTCCGCGTCGCTCTTGTCCCACGCCTCATCGCGGCTCCACCAATTCAGTGAGACCCCTGCACCATGACCCTGCCCGTCCTGCATACCGTCGACGATCTCAGCCGCGAATGGCTGGGCAGCGCCCTCGGCAAGCCTGTTCGCGATTTCAGCGCGGCGCCGGTGGGCACCGGTCAGTCCGCCGGCACGTATCGCGTCTCGCTCGACTGGGATGGCGACGTGGCCAGCGTGATGCTCAAGCTCGCCGACACCGATCCCGCGGTGCGCCAGACCGGACGCATGACCGGTCACTACGAGCGCGAGGTGCAGTTCTACAACAGCATCGCCAAACGCCTGCCGGTGGCCACGCTCGCGCAGTGCCACGTCGCACTGTACGACGCGAACGAAGGCTGGTTCACCCTGTTGCTGGAAGACCTGTCTCCGGCGCGCACGGGCGACCAGATCGCCGGCTGCTCGCTGCAGGAAGCCCAACGGATCGTGCGCGAGCTGGCGCGCATCGTGGCGCCCCTGGTGGGCGACGCGGCCATCGCCGCGTGGATGGACAAGCCGTTGCCGGCCAACCGGATGCTGCTGGAGATGCTGCTTCCGGAATACTTCGCGCGCTTCGGCAATCGCATCAGTGCCGAACATCGCGCAGTAGTCGAACGCTACATCGCCTGCTTCGACACCTGGGCCGCGGACCGGACCGAACCGCGCAGCCTCATGCACGGCGATTACCGCCTCGACAACATCCTGTTCGGCGAAGCCGGATCGCCGCGGTCGCTGTCGATCGTCGACTGGCAGACGCTGAAGTGGGGTTCGATCGCCAGCGACCTCGCGTTCTTCATCGGCGGCAACCTGCGCACCGAAGACCGTCGCGCCCATGAACGCGAACTCGTACGGATCTACCACGACGAACTCGTCGCTTCCGGCGTTACCGGCATTGCCGATTTCGGCTTCGAACAATGCTGGCGCGGCTACTGCTTCATGGCCTTCACCGGCGTGCTGATGGCCGTGGCTGCACCGATGCTGGTGGCGCAGACCGAACGCGGCGACCAGATGTTCATGACCATGCTGGCGCGGCACTGCCAGCAGGCGATCGACCTGGATTCGCTCACCCTGCTCGATGAGGCGCACGCCCGTGCGCTCACCGTGGCCGCGCATGACGAAGGCCGCCACGTTCCCGGCGAGGAGCGCCACTGGAACGAGAGCTGGTACTTCGACGCGATCAGCGCGGACGGAAAGATCGGCGCCTACGTCCGCGTCGGCCTCGTGCCCAACCTCAATCGCGTGGTGTTCACCGCGTACATCGTCGGCGAAGGCCGGCCTTCGGTGGCGATCCTCGATTACGAGGCGCCATTGCCGGCAGACGGCCTGCGCGTGGACAACGGCCGCTTCGTGTCCGAGCTCATCATCGAGGAAGCGCTGAAGCGCTTTCGCGTCACCGTGCACGGGCGTGGCGAGTCCCACGTCGATCCGGCCGCGCCTTTGCGCGGCGAAAGCGGCACGCCGGTCGACGTCGCGCTCGACCTGGTGTGGGAAACCGAAGGCACGCCGTACATGTACCAGGTCACTTCGCGCTACGAGTTGCCGTGCCGCGTGCGTGGAACCCTGAAGATCGGCGATGAAGTGCTCACGCTCGACGGTCCCGGCCAGCGCGACCACTCCTGGGGCGACCGCAACTGGTGGGCGATCGACTGGACGTGGGTGTCCGCGCACCTCGACGACGGCACCCGCCTGCAGGGCATCGAGATCCGCGTGCCCGGCCTGCCGGTGGTGGCGGTCGGTTACGAACAGGACCGGCGCTGCCTCACCGAGATCAAGGGCATGGACGCCGCCTACGCGATCCCGCCCGGGCGCCTGCCCGGCCGCACCCGGGCGACGCTCGCGCCCAGCGGCACCATCGTCGATTGGGAGCCGATCGCGTACGGCTCGATCCGGCTGGTCGCGCCGGACGGCCGCGTCTGCGAATTCCCGCGTGCGATGGCGCGCGTGCGCACCGCCGACGGCCGCACCGGACTGGGCTGGCTGGAATGGGGCCACAACGTCGGCGCTCCGGCGAAGGTCGGCTGGCTGCGCAGCGCGGCGATACGCACGACGTCGGGCCTCGAACGCATGGGCAAGGCGCTGGCCGCACGCGTGCCGCAGGCGCTGTACGAAGCGCTGATGAAATCACCGCTCGGCGGGCCGGTGGTGGCCGCGTTGTTCCATGCGCTGCCGGGCAAGATCGACCCGGCCCGCGCCGGCGAGACCAACGCCACCGTCCGCTACAACGTCACCGATGCCGGCAGCAACGGGCGCGTGGAAACCTACGACCTCGTGCTGCAGGTCGACCGACCGCCCCGCGTCGAACGCCAGTTGCCCGGCCGCATCGGCGGCCAGGAACCCCGCGTCACCCTGACCCTGAGCGGCGCCGATCTGCTCGCGCTCGGCACCGGCCGGCTCGACCCGATGAAGGCCACGCTGCAGCGCCGGATCCTGTTCGAAGGCGACGTCGGCTTCCTGTCGACGATGGCCACCTTGCTGGCCGAGGGCCCGTTCCCGCCGCCAAGGCCACTGGCCGAACCCGCCTGAATCGGGACGTCGCTCTCAGTATGTAAATAGGAATACCTATTTACATACTATCGAATCCGATGTTGAATGCCCCATGAGCCCATCGACCGCCCAGCTACCCGCCCGCCCCACCCCGCGCCAGGACCGCAGCCGCCGCACCGAGCAGGCCCTGCTCGACGCGGCGCTGGAACTGTTCCGCGAACGCGGCGTCGACGCGGTGACCGTCAGCGACATCGCCGCCGCCGCGGGCGTCGCCCCGGCCACCATCTATCGCCGCTTCGGCGACAAGGACGGCCTGTTGAAGGAAGCCTTCGCCAGCTTCACCGGCATGGCGATGCAGGTGCTGGACATGGTGCCGCTGCGCGCCGAGCAGGACGCGGTCGAGCTGCTGGCCGACATCACCACGGTCGTGATGCATTTCTCGCATGGCAACCAGCGCCTGCTGCAGTCGAGCTACGCCAAGGCCCTCGTCGACGAGTTCTACGAAGCGCAGATGATCGCGTTGCGCCGCCACACCATCGCCACGCTGAAGCGCCACTTCCAGAGCAAGGCGGGCGAAATCGCGCACCCACACGCGGACATCGCCATCGACTTCGCGCTGCGGCAAGCAGTGGCGATGCTCTCCGCGCGACTGGTGACGGGAAAGCTCGAGACCGGCAGCGACGAGATGAGCGACGCCGTGTTCCTGCGCGAACTGATGCGCTCACTGCTGGGCTACCTGCAAATCCCCTACACCACCGATGCCATCGACCGCGCGTTGTCCGGCCGCGGCCTGTAACGCACACCACTGCACCAGACCGGACGAGCACCCGCCATCGTGAACCTGCAAGCGCCAGCCATGAATACCGAAACAGAAAGCGCCGCTTCGAACGCCACGCAGGACGTGCCACACCTGCCGATCGCGATCATCGGCGCGGGCTTCGGTGGCCTGGGCCTGGCAATCAAGTTGCGCGAGGCGGGGATCGAGGACTTCACCATCCTCGAACGCGCCGACAGCGTCGGAGGCACCTGGTACTACAACAACTACCCGGGCTGCGCCTGCGACGTGCCGTCGGCGTTGTATTCGTATTCGTTCGCGCAGAACCCCGACTGGAGCCGCAAGTACGGCGAGCAGCCGGAAATCCTCGCCTACATCCGCGGCGTCGCCGCGAAGTACGGCATCGAGCGCTTCGTCCGCTTCAACCACGCGCTGGAAAAGGCGACGTGGGATGAGGCGAAGCAACGCTGGGCGATCTCGACCAGTCGCGGCGACTTCACCGCCGATGTCCTGGTGAGCGCAACCGGCCCCTTCAGCGATCCGCAGATCCCGAAGCTGCCGGGGCTGGAAAATTTCAAGGGCGCATCGTTCCACACCGCGCGCTGGGATCACGCGCAGGACCTCGACGGCAAGCGCGTCGCGATCATCGGCACCGGCGCCACCGCCATCCAGGTGGTGCCGGCGATCCAGCCGCGCGTCGGCAAGCTCTCCGTGCTCCAGCGCACGCCGACCTGGATCGTGCCGCGCTGGGATCATCCGCGCTCCGCGTTCGCGCGTGCGCTGTTCAAGCATGTGCCGTTCACGCAGAAGCTCGTGCGCGGTTTCTGGTACTGGGGCATCGAGAGCATCGGCCTGTCGCTGTTCGTGAACCGCAAGTTCGTGTGGCCGTTCGAGGCGCTCGGCCGCTACCAGTTGCGCCGCCAGGTGCGCGATCCGGCCTTGCGCGCAAAACTCACGCCGAACTTCACCCTGGGCTGCAAGCGCGCGGTCTTCGCCGATGCGTTCTACCCGGCGCTGCAGCAACCGAATGTCGAACTCGTGACCGAAGGCATCCGCGAAGTCCGCGAACACGGCATCGTCACCAGCGATGGCGTCGAGCACGCGGCGGACGTAATCATCTTCGGCACCGGCTTTTACGTGCCGGGCAAGATCGCCGAACGCATTGTCGGCCGCGATGGCCGCACGGTGGCGCAGATGTACGGTGACGAGCCCAATGCCTATCTCGGCACGTCCTTCAGCGGCTATCCGAACCTGTTCATGCTGCTCGGTCCGTTCTCCGCAGCCGGCAACCAGTCCGCGATCTACACGCTGGAAAACCAGATGCGCTACGTGGTCGATGCGGTCCGCACCATGCGCGCTCGCGGCATCGCGGCGGTCGAGCCCGGCAGAGGCGTGCAGTCGGCATTCCACGAGGAAATGAAGCAGCGCAGCCGCAAGACCACCTGGGTCACCGGCGGCTGCAAGAGCTACTACCAGAACGCCATCGGCGGCAACTCGGGCCTGTGGCCGAGCTGGAGCTTCGCCTACAAGCGACGCACGCAACGCTTCGACGTCGAGAACTACGCAGTGCAGGACAAGCACGAGGTGGCGACGCGATGAACGCCCAGCTCGCCAGCGCCGCTGCAACGGCACCCGGCTTCCATCGGCTCACGATCAAACACGTCGAGCACCTCTGTGCCGGCACGGTCGTGCTGGTGGAGTTCGACGTGCCGGCGTCCCTGCAGGCGGCCTATGCCTACACCGCCGGCCAGTACGTCGATGTTCGCGCGACTTGCTACGGGGCGCTCCTCCATCGCAGCTATTCGCTGTGCGACGAGCCCGGCATGGGGCGTTGGCGCATCGCCATCAGGCACCATGCCGGCGGTGCGTTCTCGAGCCACGCGCTGGCGCATTTCGCGCCTGGCAGCACGGTCGAAGTCTCCGAACCCACCGGCCGCTTCACGCCAGCGCTCGATCCATCGAACGCGCGCAGCTATGTCGCGCTGGCCGCCGGCAGCGGCATCACGCCGATCCTGCCGATCATCGCGGCCACGCTCGCGGCCGAACCCCACAGCCGCTTCCGCCTGCATTACGGCAATCGCAGTGCAGGCAGCATCCTGTTCCGCGAGGAACTCGAAGCGTTGGCGCGGCGTTTTGGCGAGCGGCTGGAGATCGTCCACTACCTGTCGCGCGAAACCGTCGATGCACCCGGCTTCCACAGCGGCCGCATCGACCCGACCACGCTGCCGATCGACGCGGACGAATGGTTCGTGTGCGGCCCGAAGCCGCTGATCCTCAGCACCGTCGGCCACCTGCGGGCGCACGGCATCAAGGCGGCGCAGGTGCGGGTCGAACTGTTCAAGTCACCCGCGCCAGCTGTGCGCGCGGGTGAAGCAGCACCGTCCCCATCAATGGAACCCGCATGAGCGACTTCGACATCCGCGGCAAGACCGTCTTCATCACCGGCGCGGCGCGTGGCATCGGCGCGGAGGCGGCGCGGCGCCTGCATGCAGGTGGCGCGAACGTCGCGCTGGTCGGCCTGGAACCGGAGCTGCTGAGCGCACTGGCCACCGAACTCGGTAGGGGGGCCGCGTACTTCGAAGCCGACGTCACCGACCTCGATGCACTCAAGCGCGCCGTCGCCGGCACAGTGGAGAAGTTCGGGGGCATCGACGTGGTGATCGCCAATGCTGGCATCCTGCACGTCGGCAGTATCGCCGACTCGTTGCCGCACCACTTCGAGCGCACCCTCACGGTAAACCTGATGGGCGTGTGGCGCACCCTGCAT
This sequence comes from Lysobacter fragariae, assembly GCF_054779775.1. NCBI lineage: Bacteria > Pseudomonadati > Pseudomonadota > Gammaproteobacteria > Lysobacterales > Lysobacteraceae > Lysobacter > Lysobacter fragariae. The sequence goes on from NZ_BAAGXP010000001.1 coordinate 233,500, forward strand.
GCAACGCTTCCGCAGGTGATCGCGCGCAAGGGCTACATCCTCAACGTCGCCTCGCTCGCCGCGCTCGGCCACGGTCCGCTGATGGGCGCCTACGCGGCATCGAAAGCCGCGGTGGATGCGCTCACCGACAGCCTGCGCATCGAACTCGCCCCGATCGGTGCGCGCGCGGGCTGCGCCTACTTCGGCGCGGTCGACACCGACCTGGTGCAGGGCTCGCGCCAGCATCCGGCGATGGCCGCACTGGAAAAGATCTCGCCGCGTTTCATCGGCGCGGAGATCCCGCTGGCCCAGGCCATTGACGTGATCGAAGACGGCATCCGCCGCCGCGCCGCACGCATCTGGGCGCCGCGCTGGGTGGGCCTCTTCATCGCCTTGCGCGGCGTGATCCAGCCGCTGCTCGAACGGAAGGTGTCGCGCAGCCCTGCCCTGGTTGAGGCCCTGCGCCTCGCACGCGCCAGCAACGATGGCCGCGACGCGCACCAGGACGATGTGCTTGGAACTGCCGCCAACGTCGCCCCGCGACCCTCCCCTTCCGCCGCCATGCCGCAGGCATGACGCCACGACCCGCATGCACCCGCAAAGGAACAACGCCATGAGCCATGCCACCCCTGCCCGCCCCGACAACGTCTCCATCACGCCGCGCCGCCTCGGCATCGATTACGGCGCGAAGCAGGACATCCGCGCGGACAACTGGTTCAACAACAACACCGTGCTCACCGCGTTCTGGACCGCCTTCGCCGGCCAGTTCCCGCGCGGCGAACGTTTCCTGATCGATTCGGTGCGCCTGTTCCGCGACCAGGTGACGGACAAGGGCCTGCAGAAGGACATCGGCGGCTTCATCGGCCAGGAAGCGCACCACGCGCAAGAGCACGCCGCGCTCAACGACTTCCTCGAACAGCACGGCATACCGACCGCGCGCATCGACCGCCAGGTGGATTGGGTGATGAAGAAATTGCAGCGCTACCAGTCCAAGAAGCAGCAGATCGCGGCGACCGCCGGTCTCGAACACTTCACTTCGATGTTCGGCGACATGACCCTGTCGAACCCGGAAATCCTCGACTGCCTGCCCGACACCATCAGGCCGATGTTCCTGTGGCATTCGATCGAGGAAACCGAACACAAAGCCGTCGCCTTCGATGTGTACCAGGCCGTGGACGGCAGCTACCCGCGCCTGATCGCCATCTACCTGTTCAACACGGCGCTGCTGATCGCAACGACGCTGTTCTTCACCACCAGCGTGATGATCAGCAACCGTAGCCTGTTCAATCTGCGCGACTGGGTTGGCGCATTGCATTGGATGTTCGGCTTCGGTCCGAGAGCGGGTTATTTCCGCAAGATGCTGCCGGAGTATTTCGAATTCTTCCGCCGCGACTTCCACCCGTGGCAGCGCGACAACAGCGCCCAGATCGCGCAGTGGAAGCCGGTGCTGGAGGAGATGCTGGCGCAGTCGAAGTTCCGCGAAAAGGCCGCTGCCTGACGAAGGCAACATCCACGCAAGCAGGCAACACCGCCAAACAAAACGCCCGCATCATGCGGGCGTTTTGCCGTCCGGCGATCGAGGGTTCCGGTCAGAACGGCTTGCCACTCGCGGCCTGTTGCAGCAGCCGCTCCGGCGGGGTGAAGCGCTCACCGTAACGCTCGGCGAGATAGCGCGCGCGATCGACGAACTTCTGCAGCCCGTAGTAGTTGATGAACTGCAGCGGCCCACCCGTCCACGCCGGATAGCCGATCCCGAAGATGCCGCCGATATTGCCGTCGGCGACCGAGTTCAGCACGCCTTCCTCCAACGTACGCACGGTCTCGATCGCCTGCACGAACAGCATGCGGTCGCGAATGTCGGCATTCGGGATATCACCGCCATTGGCGAACGCCGCCTTCAGGCCGGGCCACAGGAACTTCTTGCCGTCCTTCGGGTATTCGTAGAAGCCGCCACCCGCGAGGCGCCCCGGACGCTTGATCTCGTCGACCATGCGGTCCTGGACGTCCAGCCCGAGGTGCTGCGGTACCGGCTTGCCTTCCTTGATGAGGTCGGCGATGGTCTGCTTGCGGATCTTCTGCGCCAAGGTCATCGACACTTCGTCGATCACCGCGAGCGGGCCGACCGGCTGCCCCGCCTGCACCGCGAGGTTCTCGATCAACGCCGGGTTCACGCCTTCACCGACCATCGCCATGCCTTCGTTGACGAAGGTGCCGAACACGCGCGAGGTGTAGAACGCGCGGAAGTCGTTCACCACGATCGGGATCTTGCGGATCTGCAGCACGTAGTCGAAGGCGCGCGCGAGCGTGGCTTCGTCGGTCTTCTTGCCGCAGATGATCTCGACCAGCTGCATCTTGTCGACCGGCGAGAAGAAATGCAGACCGATGAAGCGGTTCTGCTGTTCGATCGCCTCGGCCAGGCCGGTGATCGGCAAGGTCGAGGTGTTCGACGCGATCACCGCGTCCGGCAGCGCCGCATCGTGCGCGGCCTTGGTCACCTTCGCCTTCAGCGCGCGGTCCTCGAATACCGCTTCGATGATCAGGTCGCAACCGGCGAAGTCGGCGTCGTTGTCGGTGGCCAGGATGCGCGCCAGGATCGCGTCGCGCTTCTCCTGCGTGGTCTGCCCGCGCGCGAGCTTCTTGTCGAGCAGGCCGGCGGAGTACGCCTTGCCCTTCTCCGCCGCTTCCTTCGACACATCCTTGAGCACCACGTCGATGCCGGCGACCGCGCTGACGTAGGCGATGCCCGCACCCATCATGCCTGCACCGAGAATGCCGACTTTCTTCACCGCCGACCTTGGCGGGTCCTTCGGCCGCGAGCTGCCGGCCTTGATCGCGTTGAGCTGGAACCAGAAGGTACTGATCAGGTTCTTGGCGACCGGATCGATCACCAGCCCGGTGAAATAGCGCTCCTCGATCTTCAATGCGGTGTCGAAATCCACCTGCGCGCCTTCCACGGCGGCGCAGAGGATCGCTTCCGGCGCCGGCAGGTTGCCCTGCGATTTCGCGCGCACCACCGACGGCGCGATCGGCAGCGTCATCGCCACCTTGGGCGTCGACGGCGTGCCGCCCGGTAGTTTGTATTCCTTGGTGTCCCAGGGCTGCACGGCGATCGGATTCGCGCGGATGTACGCACGCGCCTGCTCCAGAAGTGCGTTCGCATCGGGCGCAAGTTCAAGCAGGCCGAGCGCTGCTGCGTCCTTCGGCTTCAGCTGCTTACCTTCGAGCAGCAGCGGCAGACCCTTTTCCAGGCCGAGCATGCGCACCGTGCGGACCACGCCGCCGCCGCCCGGCAACAGGCCGAGCGTCACTTCCGGAAGGCCGATCTGGATCTTGTCGTCATCCACCGCAATGCGATGATGGCAGGCCAGCGCGATTTCCCAGCCGCCGCCCTGCGCGGCACCGTTGATGCAGGCGACCACGGGCTTGCCAAGCGTCTCGATATCGCGCAGCTGCTGCTTGATCTCGCGCAGCACGCCCAGAAACTGTGGCAGCGTGTCGCGCTCGACCTTGATCAGCTCGTTGAGGTCACCGCCGGCGAAGAAGGTCTTCTTCGCGGAGGTCAGGATCACGCCCTTCAGCGCGTCGCCCTCGGCCTTGAGCTTCTGCACCACAGCGCCCATCGCGGCGCGGTAATTGCCGTTCATGGTGTTGGCAGACTGGCCCGGGTCGTCCATGGTCAGGGTGACGATGCCGTCGGCATCTTTTTCGTAGCGGATTGCGTCGGTGGTCATGTGTTGTCCTTGTGTCGCGCGCGAAGTCGCGCTGCGGTCTGCGAAATGGTCAGAGACGTTCGATGATCGTGGCGATTCCCATGCCGCCGCCCACGCACAGCGTGGCGAGGCCGTAGCGCTGCTGGCGCGCTTCCAGCTCATCGATCAGGGTGCCGAGGATCATGCAACCGGTCGCGCCGAGCGGATGGCCCATCGCGATCGAGCCGCCGTTGACGTTGATCTTTTCCCACGGCACGTTGAGGTCCTTCTGGAACTTCATCACCACCGCGGCAAAGGCCTCGTTGACTTCGAACAGGTCGATCTGGTCGATGGTCATCCCCGCTTTCGCCAACGCCTTGCGCGTCGCCGGCGCAGGGCCGGTCAACATGATGGTTGGATCGGTGCCGGTGATTGCAGTCGACACGATGCGCGCACGCGCGGTGAGGCCGAGCGCCTTGCCCTTGGCCGGTGAGCCGATCAGCATCGCGGCGGCGCCATCGACGATGCCCGACGAATTGCCCGGGGTGTGCACGTGCTGGATGCGCTCGACCTGCGGATAAACGCGGATGGCAGTCGCATCGAAGCCGTAATCGCCCATTTGCTGGAAGCTCGGCTTCAGCGCGCCAAGACCTTCCTTCGAGGCATCGGCGCGGATGAATTCGTCGTGATCGAGCAGCGTTACGCCGTTGCTGTCCAACACCGGCAGCAGCGACTTCCTGAACTTGCCCGCGGCACTCGCGGCCGCAGCCTTCTTCTGCGAATCGAGCGCGAATGCATCGACGTCGTCACGCGAAAAGCCTTCGAGCGTCGCGATCAGATCGGCACCGACGCCCTGTGGCACGAAGTTGGTGTGCAAGTTGGTCTGCGGGTCCAGCGCCCAAGCGGCGCCGTCGGAACCCATCGGCACGCGCGACATCGACTCGACGCCGCCGGCGACGACGAGATCTTCCATGCCGCCGCGAATCTTCGCCGCGCACAGATTCACCGCTTCCAAACCCGAGGCGCAGAAGCGATTCAGCTGCACACCGGCGACTTGCACATCCCAATCGGCCGCAAGCGCGGCGATCTTGGCGATGTCGCCGCCCTGGTCGCCGATCGGCGACACCACGCCGAGCACGATGTCGTCGACTTCGCGCGTATCGAAGCCATTGCGCGCCTGCAGGCCGCGCAGCGTATCGGCCATCAAGGTGATCGGCTTGACGCTGTGCAGCGCGCCGTCCTTCTTGCCCTTGCCGCGCGGGGTGCGCACGGCGTCGTAGATGTAGGCTTCGGTCATGGGAGTTTCTCTGGCGCCTGGGTATTGGGGAGGGAGGAAAGAATTTCAGCGTTGTGCGCACCGACCGCCACGCCGGCAAACTTCGGCGGCTCGATCGGATTCCCGAACTTGATCGCGCAGCCCGGCTGGCGCAGCGTCCGGCCATCCGGCCCGGGCACGTCGATCACCATTTCGCGTGCGAACAGTTGCGGGTGGGCGGCGGCTTCCTGCAGTGACAGCACCGGCTCCACGCAGGCATCGATCGGCGCGAAGACCTGCAACCACTCGGCGTAATCGCGTTGCGCGAAGGCATCGGCGATAAGCGGCTTCACTACCTGCGCGGCGGCCAGGTCGAGTGGCGGCGGCGTCAGTGCCGGATCGAGCCCGAGCGCCTGCAGCAGCGCGCGCGCGAACGGCGCTTCCAGCGAACCGACCGCGAACCAGCGATCGTCGCGCGTGCGATAGAAGCCGTAGAAACCGCCGCCGTTGAGGTCGGTACCCTGCACCGGCGGCGCGGGCGCTCCCTGCAGCACGCCGGGATTGAACAGCGCGTTCAACGTGTACGTCGCATCGGTCATGCTCACGTCGACGTGCTCGCCCTCGCCGGTTTGAAGGCGATGGATCACCGCGGCCAGCAGGCCGGCGACCGCATACATCGAGCCGGCCAGGTCGGCGACCTGTACGCCCGGCAGTGCGGGGCCGCGTTCGCCATCGCCGCTGTAGCCGGCCGCGCCGGACAGCGCGAGATAGTTGATGTCGTGTCCGCCGCGCCCGCGCAACGGACCGGTCTGTCCATAACCGCTGAGCGAGCAATAGATCAGGCGCGGGTTGATCGCCTTCAACGACGCGTAATCGAGGCCGAAGCGCTGCATCACGCCGGGCCGGAACGATTCCAGCACGATGTCGTATTCACCGATCAGTCGCCTGATGGTGGCAATGGATTCGGGCTGCTTGAGGTCGAGCGCCAGCGAACGCTTGCCGCGGTTGATCGTGGCATGTGCCAGCGAACCCTTGCGCGGATCGTTGTCAACGTACGGAGGCAGCATCCGCAGCAGGTCGGGACGCTCTGGCGCTTCCACGCGCACCACGTCGGCGCCGAGGTCGCTGAGCACGTGGGTGGCGAACGGGCCCGGCAACAGTGCCGAGAAATCCAGCACCTTCAACCCGGCCAGCGGTGAAATCGTTGCGGTCACTTGCGCTCCCACACGACTGCGCCGGCTTGCGCGTTCGCCTCCACCAGCGGCGCGTAGTGTTTCTCGATCAGGTTGCGACGCAGCTTCAGTGTTGGCGTGAGCAGTTCGTTGTCCGGCGTCCAGTCCTGGTCCACCACCACGACGCGGTCGATGCGCTCGTGTGTCGGCAGGGTCGGGTTGAGCGCGGCGAGGAATGCCTGCAGATCACGCTCCACATCAGCGCGTGGCTGCGCCTTGGCCGCGGGCGTCAGCGTGGCCAGCGCGACCGGCTGCTTCATGCCGGCGCCCATCACGCAGACCTGGCCGAGCAGCCCACTGCGCGTCAGCTCCGCTTCCAGCGGATACGGCGCGATGTATTCGCCCTTCGCTGTCTTGAAGATTTCCTTGGTGCGGCCGGTGACCTTGAGTCGCCCGTTCGCATCGAATTCGCCAACGTCACCGGTATGCAGCCAGCCGTCACGCAACACTTCGGCGGTGGCTTCAGGGTTCTTGTAGTAACCCTTGAACAGCGCCGGACCCGCGAGCAGGATTTCACCGCCTTCGCCGATGCACACCTGCGCCGTCGGCAACGGCTTGCCGACCGTGCCGAAACCTTTTTTCCCGTCGAGCTGTATCGTGCCGTGGCCGAAGCTCTCGCTCATCGCGTAGACGTCGGCGTGCTGCATGCCCAGGCTGGCCCAGAAGTGCATCGCCGGCAGCGGCGCCGCGGCGGAGCCAATCCCGGTGAAGCGCACGCGATCCATGCCGAGCTGCTTGCGTATTTTCCTGCGCACCAGCGTTCCGACCAGCGGCAGGCGCAGCAGGCGCTGCAACTTCGCCGAGGGCACCTTTGCCTCGATGCCCTGCTGCATCACCACCCACAGGCGCGGCACGGTACCGAAGATCGTGGGGCGCACCGTGCGCAGGTCTTCGGCGAAGGTCTCGACCCTCTCATTGAACGCCATCGCCATGCCGCTGTACAGCGACACCATCTCGCCCATCACGCGCTCGGCCACGTGCGCCAGCGGCAGGTGCGACAGCCAGCTGTCGCCCGGCCTGGCCCCTTCCGCCCGTGCGATCTCGGTGCCCATCACCGCGGCGGCGCGATAGTGCTGCACCACGCCCTTGGGCTGGCCGGTGGTGCCGGACGTGAATACGATGGTGAAGGTTTCATCGAGGTCGGGTCGGCGATCGCTGCGATCGGGCGCGATGTCGATGAAGTCCTGCCAGCGCGTCTGCGCAGGCGCAGTCGGATACGGGAACGCGACCGTTTCGATGCTGTCCGGCAAGGCCGCTGGCACGCGCGCGGCATCGTCGAACTTGCCGAGGAAGATCAGCTTGGCCTCGGTGAGCTCGAGCACATAACGCGCGCTCGCGGTCGACTGGGTCGCGTACAGCGGCACGCTGACGTGTCCCGCCATCATGATGCCGAGATCGGTGACGACCCATTCGGCGCAGTTCTTCGACCAGATCGCGATGTTGCTGCCGGGCGGATAACCGCGTGCCTTCAAGGCCGCCGCCACGCGCCGCGCCTGCTCGCCGACTTCCCGCCAGGTGTAGTCGCGCCACACGCGATTCACCGGTTGGCGCAGGTACACCGCGTCGGGCCGCGTGCGCTCCCAGTGGTAGAGCATCTCCAACGGGCTTCGCAATGTGTTGGCAGTCGCTTGAGTCATGGATATGCCCTTGTGAATTCAGCTCGATGTTGCATTGGTGGCGGCGAACGCCCTGGCAAGCGTATCGCCCACCACCGCGCTGCCGGACAGCGACCAGCCACCGTCGACGGGGATCACCGCGCCGGTCACGTAGGACGCCGCAGGCGATGCCAGCCACAGGCAGGCGTCGGCGATTTCCTGCACGCGGCCATAGCGCTGCAACGGCACGCTCTGGGCGACCTGGCGCGACAGTTGCGGAGTGGGCGCGAGTCGCTGCATGCCTTCCGTGCCTTCGATCGGACCCGGGGCGATGGAATTCACGCGCACGCCCAGCGGGCCCCACTCCAACGCCGCCACGCGCGTGACCATGTCGACGCCGGCTTTCGCGGCGCAGGCATGGACCTGCAGCGGCATGGGTTGGGACGCCTGCGGCGCGGAGATATTGATCACCACCGCACCCGGCTTGCGCAGGAAGGCGAAAGCCGCATGCAGCACGTGGAAGGTGCCGAGCAGGTCGATGTCGACCACGCTCTTGAAGCCGTTGGGCGACAGGCCCGCAGCTGGCGCCGGGAAATTCCCCGCCGCGCCCGACACCAGCACGTCGATGGCGCCATGGCGCCCGTGCGCGTCGCGCAACGCGGCCTCGATCGCCACGTGGTCGCGCACGTCGGCGGCGTAGCCGGCCGCTTCAGCGCCGAGTGCTCGCAGGGAGGCGACCGCTGCATCCACCTTGTCCTGCGAGCGCGACAGCACGCTCACGCGGGCGCCCGCACTGGCAAACGCCTGGGCGATGCCGAGGTTGATGCCACTGGTGCCGCCCGCGACAAAGACATGGGCGTCGGCGAATGAATGCGGAATGCTCATGCGATCGTTGCGGCTCATGTGCCGAAATCCGGCTTACGCTTCTGCATGGCGGCGGCAATGACTTCGTCCAGGTCGCTGGACAGCAACATCCCCGCATTCCACGTCGCCACGTAATTCAGGCCCTCGGCGACGCTGTGGTCGCGCGCATGCACCAGCATCTCCTTGCTGCCACGCACCGCCAGCGGCGATTTCGCCGCGATGATACGTGCCATCTGCTGCACGCCCTCGAAAAGCTCGTCGGACGAGTCGTAGCAACGATTGACCAGGCCCAGCGCCTGCGCCTCGCGGCCGTCGACCACCCGCGCGGTGTACGCCAGCTCACGCGCGATGCCGTCGCCGACGATCTTCGGCAGCCGCTGCAGGGTACCCAGGTCGGCGGTCACCGCGAGGTCGACTTCCTTCACCGAGAACTTCGCATCGGCGCTGCAATAACGGATGTCGCAAGCACAGGCGATGTCGATGCCGCCACCGATGCAGGCGCCGTGGATCGCGGCCAGCACCGGCACGCGGCAGCGCTCGATCGTCGACACCACGTCCTGCAGGTCGAGCAGGTCGCGACGCAGGTTTTCACGGGTGCGGCCGGCGCAGCCGTGCGGATCGATCGCCTCTTGCTGCAGGTCCAGCAGCATCGACAGGTCGATGCCGGCGGTGAAATTCGCGCCGTTGCCGCGCAATACGGCCACGCGCACGTCGCGGTGGGCATCGATCTCGACAAATGCCGCGCGCAGTTCGTTCCACAGCGCCCGGTGCAGCGCGTTCGCCTTGTGCGGACGATCAAAGGCGACGATGGCGATGCCATCCTCGATGTGCAGCTGGAGTGACTGGTACGTCATCGCAGGGTCCGGTGGCTGGGTCGATTCATCACCGCGGATCAGCGCCCGCTGAAGCGCGGCGAACGCTTCTCCATGAACGCGCTCACGCCTTCGAGGAAGTCGGCGGTGCGGCCGAGTTCGCGCTGGTAGTCGCGCTCCAGCGCCAGCTGGTCGGTGAGCGTGTTGGCAGTCGCAGCATGGATGGCTTTCTTGGTCCGCAGCGCCGCCTGGGGCGGTGCGAGCGCGAGCCGCTGCAGCAGCGCTTCGGTGGCGTCGGCGAACTGGTCGTCGTCCACGCAACGCCAGATCATGCCCCACTGCTCGGCCTGTTCGGCGCTGATCGGTTCGGCAAGCAAAGACAGCGCCATCGCGCGCGCCGGTCCGATCAGGTGCGGCAGGAACCACGTGCCGCCCATGTCCGGCAGCAGGCCCACCTTGGCGAACGCCTGCAGGAAGCTCGCTGAGCGCGTGGCGATCACCACGTCGCAGGCCAGCGCGAAATTCGCACCGGCACCGGCCGCAACGCCGTTGACGGCGCACAGCACCGGCACGTGAAGGCCTCGCAGCGTTTCGACGATGGGGTTGTAATGGTCTTCGAGCACCTCGCCCAGGTCGGGCACGGCGCCATCGGACGACAGGCTGGTGAGGTTCGCGCCCGCGCAGAAGCCGCGCCCGCTGCCGGTGATCAGCAGAACGCGCACATCGGGATCGTTCGCCACGTGCGCCAGCGCGGCGATGATCTCCAGGCTCATGTTGGTGTCGAGGCTGTTGAGGCGCTTGGGCTGGTTTAGGGTCAACCGGGCGATGCCGCCGGTGCTGTCGAACTGGATGGATTCGTAGGCGTTCACGCGTGCGGGTGTCTCGTTGTGTGGGCTGGGACGTGCGGCGGCACGGTTGGACACGGAATCCACGTCAGTCCGCCAGCAGCTTGCGGCTGATGATTTCCTTCATGACTTCCGAAGTCCCGGCGAAGATGCGCTGGATGCGCACGTCGGCATAGATCCGGCAGATCGGGTACTCCAGCATGTAGCCGTAGCCGCCGTGCAGCTGCAGGCATTCGTCGGCCACGCGGCCGACCATCTCGGTGGTGATCAGCTTGATGCCCGCGGCGGTCTCGGCATCCAGCTTGCGATCGTTGTGCAGGCGCACGCAGTGGTCGACGAAGGCCTGCGACGCGTCGATCTGCGCGCGCAGCTCGGCCAGCTTGAAGCGGGTGTTCTGGAAGTCGGCGATGCGCTGGCCGAAGGCCTTGCGGCCCTTCACGTAATCGATCGTTGTCTGCAATGCGGACTCGGCCGCGGCCACCGCACCGATCGCGCAGGTCAGGCGCTCCTGCGCCAGCCCGTGCATCATGTACTTGAAGCCCTTGACCGGATCGCCCAGCACGTTGGCGGCCGGCACGCGCACATCGTTGAAGAACAGCTCGGACGTGTCCTGGCTGTGCATGCCGAGTTTCTCGAGCTTGCGCCCACGCTCGAAGCCCGGCATGCCGCGCTCGACCAGGAACAGGCCGATCGCATGCGGCTGGTCCGGCACGGTGCGCGCGGCGACGATCACCAGGTCGGCGTTGATGCCGTTGGAGATGAAGGTCTTGGCGCCGTTGAGGATCCAGTCGTCGCCATCGCGCACCGCGGTGGCGCGCATGCCTGCGAGGTCGGAACCGGTGCCGGGCTCGGTCATCGCCAACGCGAGGATGCACTCGCCGCTGGCGGCCTTGGGCAGGAAGCGCTGCTTCTGTTCGTCGTTGCCGAAGTGGGCGAGGTACGGCGCGACCACGGTCGAATGCAGGCCGGTGAACAGCCCGGTCTCGTTGATCCGCCCGATCTCCTCGAGTACGACCTGCTCGTAGCGGAAGTCCTGCAGCCCCGAACCGCCCAGCGACTCGTCCAGCCAGGTCAGCAGGAAACCCTGCTCGCCCAGCCCTTGCCAGGCCTCGCGCGGGACGATGCCGTCCTCCAGCCATTTCTGCTGGTGCGGTACGACTTCCTTATCGAGATAGCGGCGCACGGCGTCGCGGAAGGCTTCGTGTTCGGAGTCGAAATGCTGGCGGTCCAATGGATGCTCTGTCGCGGCTGCGATGGTGCACGCAGGCTAGGAGCGTCACGCAACGCGGACAATGGCACGGCCGCTCAACTATCGTGGCCGATCCGCTCAATCGTGCACGACACCCCGGTGGGCACGCGAGCGCGCTTGGAGGCTCTGGAATACGTGGTCATAGTGGCCAAGCCGCCCGGCGTGCGGGAGTTACAGCGATGAAGCCTCAGGCGGTCTGCCGGCCATCCCGATAGGCACTGGGAGCAAGGCCGGTCCACTTCCTGAAGGCACGGTGGAAGGTACTGGGCTCGGAAAATCCGGTCCGGCGCGCGATCTCTGCGATCGACAGCGTGGTCTCGGCGAGCAGGCCGACGGCAAGGTCGCGACGCCAATGGTCCTTGAGTGACTGGAAGCTGTTGCCTTCCTGCTGCAGGTGGCGCCGAAGACTTTGGGGGCTCATCGCCAGGCGTGCGGCAGCAGCGTCCAGGTCAACCGCCGGCCCGTCATCGCTGTCGCTGAACATGCGTCGCACGCGGGCGCTCAGGTGATGACCGTGCTCCCGTCTCGACAGCAAATCGTAGGGGGAGCGCTGCAGGAACACGCGCAGGCTGGCTTCATCCTGCAGCAACGGCATATCGAGGTGCCGCGAATGGAACACGATTGCCGTCGCGCCCTCGTCAAAGCGCAGCGGCGCTCCGAAGATGAGGTCGTACTCATGGCGGTGTGCGGGCGACGGATAGGCAAAGCTCGCCTCGATCAGCGGAATGCGCTGGCCGACCAGCCAGCTGCTGAGGCGGTGCCAGATCACCAGCAGGGTTTCGGCGAAGAAATGATCCGGATCGTCGAAATCGCTCAGGTCGAGAACGATGCTGGCGCGTTCGCCATCGCGCCGAAGCTGGACGTGGCCATGATCCTGGAGCAGCGCATAGAAGCGCACGCTGCGGCGTAGCGCCGCCTCGAGCGAGCGGCAATGGATGATCGCGTTGCACATCATCGCGAAGCTGCCGTAGCGGACAGCCCTGCGACCGAAACCCAGCGACTCGTCGTCCATCCCGCGCCAGGTCACCTGGATCAGGCGCGCGAACTGCTCGAAACTGATGCGCGCGCGTGACTCGTGCAGGACGTCGGGGGAAATGCCGGCTTCGCCGAGCAACCACGAAATGTCCACGCCACGACGCCGCGCGCCATGCAGGCAGGCGCGCACGAAATGACTACTGATGGTGCGTTGGACGGGTGGCGGCATGGAATCGGGCGCGTGCCTGACCGGGTGCTGGGTGCCGGGATACAGCATCGCCGGGTTTACGGCGGCCGCCCATCGTCGGAAGCGACGATTGCGGCCGTCGGCTGGGCGTCAGACCGCCACCGGCGCCTTGATCGCCGGAAGCGGGTCGTAGCCTTCGATGGCGATGTCGTCGAAGGTAAAACCGAAGATGTCGGAGACGTCAGGATTCAGCTTCAGCTGCGGCAGCGCGCGCGGCGTGCGCGACAGCTGTTCGCGCGCCTGATCGAAGTGGTTCGAGTACAGGTGCGCGTCGCCCAGCGTATGCACGAAGTCGCCCACGCCCAGACCGCACACCTGCGCGACCATGTGCGTGAGCAGCGCATAGCTGGCGATGTTGAACGGCACGCCCAGGAAGATGTCGCCGCTGCGCTGGTACAGCTGGCAGCTGAGCTTCCCGTCGGCGACGTAGAACTGGAACATGGTGTGGCACGGCATCAGCGCCATGCGCGGGAGGTCGGCGACGTTCCACGCAGAGACGATCAGGCGACGTGAATCGGGATTGCGCTTGATTTCATCAACCACCCACCTGATCTGGTCGATCTCGCTGCCGTCGGAACCGGTCCAGCGACGCCACTGCTTGCCGTAGACCGGGCCGAGTTCGCCGTTCGCGTCGGCCCACTCGTCCCAGATCGAGACCTTGTTGTCCTTCAGGTAGGCGATATTCGTTTCGCCCTGCAGGAACCACAGCAGCTCGTGGACGATCGAGCGCAGGTGCAGTTTCTTGGTGGTGACCAGCGGAAAGCCTTCGGCCAGGTCGAAGCGCAACTGCCAGCCGAACACGCTGCGCGTGCCGGTGCCGGTGCGGTCGGACTTTTCCGTGCCGTGTTCGAGGACGTGCCGCAGGAGGTCGAGGTATTGCTTCATCGCTTCGCTCTTCTTGTCGCTGCTCTAATTTCGTTGCGTCGCGTCGTCACGCTGGCTGCAGCGTCGGCTGGGTGCGCGAACGCCACAACCAGAACAGTCCCAGCGCGATCAGCGGCAGGCTGAGCACCTGACCCATCGTGAGCCAGCCGAAGGCGATGTAACCGATCTGCGCGTCGGGCACGCGGACGAATTCGACGATGAATCGGAACAGGCCGTAGAGCACCGCGAACACACCCGACACCGCATAGCGCGGGCGCGGACAGCGCGAGTACCACCACAGCACCACGAACATCACCAGTCCCTCCAACCCCGCCTGGTACAGCTGCGAGGGATGGCGCGCGTACTCGTTGAGCAATCCGGCATCGAACTGCGAGCGCAGCATCTCGTTGCTCATCACGCTCATCCGCTCCGGCAGCCCGGTAGGGAACACCACGCCCCAGTCGGCGTTGGTGAACTTGCCCCACAGCTCGCCGTTTATGTAGTTGCCCAGGCGGCCAAAGCCGAGCCCCGGCGGCACCAGCGGCGCGACGAAATCGACCGTATCGAACAGGTGCAGCTGGTGCCGGCGCGACCACCACCATGCGGCGGCCACCACGCCCAGCAGGCCGCCGTGGAAGCTCATGCCGCCCTGCCAGATCTTGAACACCTGCAGCGGGTGTTCGATGTACGCCGGCAGGTCGTAGAACAGGATGTAGCCAAGGCGCCCGCCGAGGACGACGCCGATCATCGCGTAGAACATCAGGTCGCCGAAGGCCTGTTCGTCCACACCGGGCAGTCGTCCGGCGCGCACGCGGCTGCGCCCCAGCCACCAGGCCATGGCGAAACCGAGCAGGTACATCAGGCCGTACCAGTGGATCTGCGGGTGGATGCTGCCCACTGCGGGCAGGTTCCAGGTGCCAAGGTCGAGGGCGATCGGGTCGATCTGGTGCAGTACGGTCATGCCGGGCTCCGCGGGGGTGCCCGTATTGTGCCTTCCGGAGGTCGTCGAGGGGTGTGCGACGGGCTGCACGCGACCATGGAATCGGGCTACGAAGCCCCGACACCCAATCGGCGTTGAGGCTGGACCTGCCCACCCGGACGGTAGGCCTCGCGCCACCAACGGTTGGCCGGCTCGCGCAGGAGTGCGGCGAAGGCCTGCTCCTTCCCCTCGCGGGCCTGCGTCGCCCAGTGACGCAGGGTTTCGACCGAGCGCTCCACCGGGCTGCCGGGCTTGCGCGCGGTGAACGTCCGCACCTCCATGGCGGCTTCCTGCCCCGGCTGGCGGATGCAACGCAGCACGCCGTTCGCGGTCGGGATGGGCAACTGCTGCAAGGTCGCACCTCGCGGGCTGAGCGTGGCCGAGCAGTACAGCATCGTGACCCACCATAATGCGCCGCGCAGTTCCTCCACCACCTGGGCATGGGAGTTCGTGCGCAATCGCTGGTACATGCGTTCGATCGCGTGATGGCTGAAAACGCCGCAGACCCGCGCGTCCACGCTGATCTTGCCCGCATGCACGTTCAGCAGGAAGGTATATGCCGCCAGGACTGGTTCGACGCCGTCCGTGCGCATGACCCCTTGCGGCATCAGCAGCACGGCACAGGTCGTCCGGCCGGAAGCTTCCGTGCGCTGCTCGTTGATGTGCGCGTTGCAGCGAATCAGCGTCTCCCGTAGTTTCAGGTAGGCGACCTTGCGGTCACGGAACGCGCTATAGGGCCATTGCGACGCCCTGAGCCGCGCCGGCAGCACGCGCAGGTGAGGCGTCAGTTGCGCATCCAGCCAGCGGAACAGGTCACGGCGCAGGCCACGTGCGTGGGCCTCGGAAACATCGCGGAGGCTTATGGTCGGGATGGGGGTGTTGCCGAGCATCTGACGTCCTGTCTTCGGAAGCGGCATCCATTGCCGCAGGAGCCGCAAGCCTAGCCCGAACGCGTGCGCCATGCCATCGCAATGGTGCGCGCGCCCTTACCAGCCGATGTGGGGCGCGTCCGGAAGTTCATTGCGATCGGCTTGCCCTTCCACGCGCGGAAAGTGCGGCTCGATCAGTGCCGACAGTGCTTCGACACCCCGCACGACGGCGGCCTCAGGTTCGCCTGCCTTCAGGCGCTCCTCGATCAGCAGGCAGGCGCCGCGCCATTGCTCGGCGCTGACCAGCGCGTCGAAGCCACGGTCGGCGACTATCTCGATGCGATGGTCCGCCAGCAGCAGGTAGAGCAGCACGCCGTTGTTCGCTTGCGTGTCCCACACCCGCAGCTGCGCGAACACTTCGCGGGCGCGATCGCGCGCCTGCATGCCGGCCAGCACCGCGCGCGGATGCAGCGCGCTTTCGACGGCAAAACGGATCTCACCGGTGTGGCGGGATTCGCTGGCGGCGATGGCCTGTGCGATGTGCTGCAGGCTCTCGCCCGGAAACAGCGTCCGCGCCGACGTCGCGAACAGGTGGGTGAGGAAGCGCTTCACCAGCTGCCTCCCGCACCACCGCCGCCGGTCATGCCGCCGCCACCGGACCAGCCCCCGCCGCCCGAACTGCCGCCGCCAAACCCGCCACCGCCCCAACCGCCACCGCCAAACCCACCCCAGCCGCCGTGGTTGGCGTAGCGCCCGCTGGGCAGGTTGAACATTCCCAGCAGCAGGCCGATCAGCGCGCCCAGCCCGGCAATCGGCACCAGCGCCGTGACCAGCCATGCGGTCGCGCCGGCCGCGCCTGCGCCGGCCACGCCGCGCAGCAACCTCGGCGCCCATCCCAGCAGCCCGCGCACGACCTGCGCCACCACGAAGGCAGCGAACAATCCGAACAGCGCGGCGCCAAACGGATCTTCGGCACCTTCAGTGCCGGCCTCTCTCACCATCGGTGCCGGCAGCGTTTCGCCATCGATCAGCTTCACCAGCTGCGCCGATGCGTCGAGGACACCACCGTTGAAGTCGCCGGCACGGAACTTCGGCACCAGGTATTCCTGGATGATGCGGAACGCGGTGGCGTCTGGGATCGCGCCTTCCAGCCCGTAACCGGTGGCGATCCATGCGCGCCGGTCATCCTTGGCAACCAGCAGCAGCGCGCCATCACTGGTGCCCTTGCGACCCAGCTGGTACTGGTCGTACGCACGCACCGCGTATTGCGAAATCTCTTCCGGCTGCGTGGTCGGCACGACCAGCACCTGCAGCTGGCTGCCCTTGCGCTGCTGCAGCGCGAGGGCCTGTGCTTCGAGTTGCTGCTTCGTCGCGGCATCCAGCGTCATCGTAGTGTCGATGACCGGGCCGGTTAACGGTGGAATCGGCGCCAGCTGTTGTGCGGACGCACTACCGATACCGACCAGCGCCAGCCACAACAGCAGCAGCAGCGCGGCGATGTGCCACGGCTTCAACGCGTGCACGGCCATGTCCGAGCGTCGCCCGGAACCATCGAGATCAACCGCCCGACGGTGCCGGCTGCTGGCTGAAGTCGACCTTCGGCGGCTCCTGGATCTGCTGCTCGTTCTCGACGGTGAAGTTCGGCTTGACCTTGTAGCCGAACATCATCGCGGTGAGGTTCTGCGGGAACGAACGGATGAAGGTGTTGTAGTCCTGCACCGACGTGATGTAGCGCTGGCGCTCGACGGCGATGCGGTTTTCCGTGCCTTCCAGCTGCGCCTGCAGCTGCACGAAACTCTGGTCCGCCTTGAGGTCCGGGTAGTTTTCCGTCACCACGAGCAGGCGACCGATGGCGCTCTTGAGCTCGGTCTGCGCCTGCTGGTACTGCTGCAGCGACGCTGGATCGTCCGCATTGACGTTGATGCTGCCGACCTTCGACCGCGCCTCAGTGACCTGGGTGAGCACCGTCTGCTCGTGACTGGCATAACCGCGCACGGTCGCCACCAGGTTGGGCACCAGGTCGGCGCGGCGCTTGTACACGTTGAGCACCTGCGACCAGGCGGCCTTCACCGCTTCGTCCTTCTGCTGGATGCCGTTGTAGCCGCAGCCGCTGAGCAGGCTGGCCATTGCCACGACAGCCAACGCCATGAAGACCTTGCGCATGTCCATTCCCCGGTGGGTGAAGGTGAATGGGCGCATTGCAGCATTCGGGAATTAAGGCAGCGTGATGATGCGCGCCACGAACGCGTGCTCGGGTGGTCGAAACACACTCATCGTCATTGCTGTCGTGGTGTCCGGAGTCGATGCAGCGTCAGCTGCCTTGGCAACCTTGGAGCCGCAACGGCTGCAAACCGGCGATCGGAAGCGATGCGCCGGCCCTGCGTGACCTTCAGTCCGCCATCACCCGCTGCTGCGCCCTGCGCTTCGCCCACAGGTTCAGGCACTCCACCAGCGCCGAGAAACCCATCGCGCCGTAGATGTAACCCTTCGGGATGTGGAGCCCGAAGCCCTCGGCGATCAGGTACACGCCCACCAGCACGATGAAGGCGAGCGCCAGCATCTTGATCGTCGGGTTGCGTTCGATGAAATGACCCAGCGGCGTGGCGGCCAGCAGCATCACGCCCACGGCCAGCAGGATCGCCGCGACCATCACCGGTTTCTGGTTGGCCATGCCGACCGCGGCGATCACCGAGTCAAGCGAGAACACGATGTCGATCACCGCGATCTGCGCGATCACGCCCATGAACGACACCGCCGGCCGGGTATGGATGTCCTCGGATTCCCCCTCGCCGATGATCAGGTCCTTGATCTCGGAGGTGCCCTTCACCAGCAGGAACACGCCGCCCAGGATCAGCACCAGGTCGCGGACGGAGATGCCCTGGCCGAACAGGCGGAACAGGTCCTGAGTCAGGCCGGCCAGCCACGCCAGCGTCAGCAGCAAGCCGATTCGCGTGAGGCACGCGACCGCGATGCCGAACTTGCGCGCCTTCTCGCGCTGCACCAGCGGCAGCTTGCTCACGGCGATGGAGATGAAGACCAGGTTGTCGATGCCCAGCACGATCTCGATCGCGCTCAGGGTAATCAGGGTGATCCAGGTCTGGGGGTCGGTCAGCAGTTCGATCACTTGCGAATTCTCGTTGGGCGGGTCTGGACCCGCCGTCAGGCTTGTTGGGAAGCAGGCGCGTTGGAAAGCCGGCGGGTCAAGACCCGCCCTACAGAACGCGCGGCAGCAGGATCGCGCCCCACACCAGCAGTACGTTCATCATCAGCACGAACACCGCGGCCGAGCCCATGTCCTTGGCGCGACCGGCCAGTTCGTGGAATTCCGGGCCGTAGCGTTCGATCACGGCCTCGATGGCCGAATTCAGCAGTTCGATGCTCATCACCAGCAGCATCGATCCGATCAGCAGCACGCGTTCCACCGGCGTCTGCCCGAGCCACCAACCCACCGGCGCCAGGAGGACGAACAGGTAGACCTCGAGCCGGAAGGAGGATTCATGCAGCCACGCCGCATACAGGCCCTGCATCGACCATTTGCCCGCCTTGAGGATGCGGCCCGGACCGCGCGGCAGGTGACCCTTCTCGTCAGCCACGGTGGAGCTCCTGCGGCGCACGCGCGGCGGCGGAACGGAAGGCTTGGGAACTGGGCATGTCGCGGTTTCCGGTGTGGCCACGCAAGGGCCGGGCGAATGCGTCCGCAGGTTGCGCGGCCGGCCCCGGATTTTGCCACAAGCCCCCCGTTGCCGCCCCGGCCGCCGAGACGGCGACAGGAACGGCAAGGCCATCCGACAGGCTGCCTGGTACGAAGCTGGCGGGAATGCGCGAGATCGCTCATCGAACCGGCGGTTTGTGGGCAATATCCGCCAGCAAAGTCCGCCGACCGAATCCGTTCGCAGCGTGACTGGGCAATTCCGCTGCGGCCAACACAAAACCGCTCCAAGCGTCATTGCTCCATAACGGCCACGAGCGCAGTGTCGCAGGCCCGCCCCCAAGGAGCATCACCATGGCCGCAAATCCAATTCCCGAGGGTTACCACAGCGTCAATGCCTACCTGATCGTCGAGGATGCCGCCCGCGCGATCGACTTCTACCAGCGTGCCTTCGACGCCCAGGAGCTGTATCGGCTGCCGATGAAGGACAACGATGGCAAGGAAAAGGTGGGCCACGCGGAAATCCGCATCGGCGACACCCAGCTGATGCTGTCGGACGAGTGGCCGGAAATGCAGGCACTGGGCCCTAACAAACGCGGCGGCGCGACGGCCAGCTTCGTGATCTATGGCCCCGATGCCGACGCCGCGTGGAAGCGCGCGGTGGATGCCGGCGCCAAGCCGGAGCGCCCGGTGAAAGAAGAATTCTGGGGCGATCGCATGGGCACCGTGATCGATCCGTTCGGCCACAAATGGTCGCTGGGCACGCACGTGCGCGACGTGAGCCCGGACGAGATGAAGAAGGCCATGGAGGAATGGAGCGCGCAGAACAAGACGGCGAATGCCTGAGTGGTATTCCGCACCCGAAGTCGAAGGAAGTCCAGGAACGTCCTTCGACTTCGCCGCGTTGCGGTTACGCTCAGGATGAGCGGAAATCATTCGTGGGGGATTCGCGCCCGAGGATCGCGCTCAATGCACTCGGTTATCGGTTCCCAGTTCTCGGCTCCCGGTCCGAAGTCCGAAGTCCGAAGATGCTCTGCGCCCCGGATGTACAGACACCCCGGGACCCGCTCATCCTGAGCGTAGGCCGCAGGCCGAAGTCGAAGGACCCGCTACTTCTCGTCGCGGAAAATCGCGGTACCGCGCGAACCGTCCGGCCTGATCCACGCGCGGTACATGCCTGTCGTGTTGAACGGCATCGCGATGTTGCCGTCGCGATCCAGCGCGATCGCCCCACCATCGCCACCAGCAGCCGGCACGATCCTGTCGACCACCTCTTCCGCGGCCGTCGCCAGCGTATCGCCGCGATAAGCCACACGCGCGCAGATGTCGTGCGCGACCGCATTGCGGATGTAGAACTCACCCCAACCCGTGCCCGACACGCCGCAACGTTCGTCCGCCCAGGTGCCCGCTCCGATCACCGGCGAATCGCCGACGCGACCCCACTTCTTGTTGGTCATGCCGCCGGTACTGGTCGCCGCAGCGATGTGGCCCTGCGCATCGAGTGCGACCGCACCGACGGTCCCGAAATACTTGCCCTTCTCCACCAGCGCCGCGCCCGATTTTTCCTTCGCCTGCGCTTCTTCCAGCTGCTTGCGGCGACGCTCGGTGTCGAACCAGCTGTTCGGCACCCGCTCGATCTGGTCCTGCGAATCGGCGAACTTCTCCGCGCCCAGTCCGGCAAGCATCACGTGCGGGCTGTGTTCCATTACCGCGCGCGCCAGCCGGATCGGGTTGCGCACGGTGGTGACGCCGGCGACAGCACCCGCACGGCGGGTGTGGCCTTCCATGATCGACGCATCCAGCTCGTGCCCACCCTCGGCGTTGAACACCGCGCCCTTGCCGGCGTTGAACTGCGGCGCTTCCTCCATGACGACGATCGCCGCCTCCACCGCGTCGAGCGCGCTGCCGCCCTTCGCGAGTACGGCATTGCCTGCGTCCAGCGCGCGATTGAGCGCGGCACGGACGTCGCGTTCCTCCTGCTCGGTCATCGCACTGCGCTCGATCACGCCGGCGCCGCCGTGGATCACCAGCGCGGTCGTCGGCTTGTCGGCGGCCTGGACGCTCATTGCGGCAAAAGCGAGGAGGAGTGCGGAAATCTGGCGCATGGCGGGTCCTGGAAGATCATGACCGGGCAAGCATAATCCGCCTCGCGTGAGGCTTTCCGTGCAGACCTTGCCGTGATTGCGTGGAGGGGGCGCCGGACCGTCGCCGCGAAATCACGCTCGTGATGACAACCGATCCAGCCACTATGTCAGGGTCAGGCAAAGCGGATCACCGCGGTGGTGCCGACGCCCGGGGCGCTATTGAGCGCCACCGGCCAGCCGAAGCGCTCGCCCAGGCGACGCACGATCGACAGGCCCATGCCACGACCCTCCTCGCGCATCGGATCGGCGCGGTAGAACGGATCGAAGGCCTTCGCCAGCGCTTCGGGCGTCATGCCGATGCCGGTGTCGTGCACTTCGATCCGGTCCGGCAGGAGATGCAGCTGGATGTGGCCCGCGTCGGTGAAGCGCACCGCATTGCCCAGCAGGTTGCCCACCATCACCGCCAGCACGTGGGGCGGCGCGAACAGGTGCGGCACGCCTTCGTCGATCACGTCGAGCTCGATCGGCCGTCCGGCCAACAGCGGCTGCACGCGCGCGACTTCGTGCGCCACGATTTCGCGCACGTCGAATTCCTCGCTGAGCGGCTCCACTTCCGCCTCGCGCGCGAGGATCAGGAAGGCGTCGATCACCGCTTCCATGTCGCGACCGGCGCGATGCACGCGTTGCAGCGAGCGCAGCTGGCGCGAGCTGGCTTCCGGGTCGGCCAGCATCAGGTCGGTGGCGACGCGGATGACGGTGAGTGGCGTACGCAGCTCGTGGCTGGCGTCGCGGGTGAAGTCGCGTTCGCGCTGCACGAATTGCGCGACGCGATCAGCCAGTCCGGTCAATGCACCGGTGAGCTGAAGCACCTCGGGGCCGGAGTCCAGCGGCAGGTGGGGCGATCGGATCACGCTGGTGTCGGGCGCGCGCGGATCCCAGCGCAGGACGACGTCGGCCAGCCAGCTGACCGGCGCCACCAGTCGCTTGGAAGTGCGGTAGGTCCAGAAGGAGAGTGAAAGGCCGGTCAGCAATGCGAGCAGCAGCAGGCCGAACGCGGTCCACAGGATCACCGTATCCAGCAGGCTGGTGTTGTAGACCAGCACGAAGCGGCCCGCCGGCTTCTCGTCCACATACGCCGTGCGGCCAAGCAGTTCCGGCACGTGGTGCAGGCCGGGAGGCAGGTTCCGCAGCGACGGCGGCAGCGCCTCGATGTCGCCCTGGGCGGGAACGAAGTAGCTGCTCATCGTCGTGCTGCGTGGCAGCGACGTCTCGCCATCATGCAGCGCGGCCCAGAACGCGGCGGTTTCGCGCTTGACCGCCTGTTCCACCGCGAAGTGGCGCACCAGCAGGCTGCCCGCCAGGGTGAGCAGGCAGATGACGACACCGGCAATCACGCCCTGCGTGACGAACGCCAGTCTGATCCTGCGCGGCAAGCCGTGCTGCATCGGGAGCCCTTGTCAGTCGGGCGAATGCGAGATGTCGGCGACGCGGTAGCCCGCGCTCTGCACGGTATGCAGCAGCTGCTTCCCGAAAGGTTTGTCGATGGTCTTGCGCAGGTTGTAGAGGTGGCTGCGCAGGGTGTCCGAGTCCGGCAGCCCGTTGCCCCATATCTCGCGCTCGATCTCCTGGCGGCTGACCACGCGTGGCGATTCGCGCATCAGGATGGTCAGCAGGCGCAGTCCGATCGGCGAGAGCTGCAGTTCGGCGCCGTCGCGGGTGACGCGCAGCGAGGCAGGATCAAGCACGAGGTCAGCCACCTTCAGCACCTCGCCGCCCACCTGCCGGCGCTCGCGGCGGATCAGCGCGCGCAGCCGGGCTTCCAGTTCCTGGATGGCGAAGGGCTTGGTCAGGTAGTCGTCGGCGCCGACCGACAGGCCGTTGAGCTTCTCATCCAGCGTGTCGCGGGCGGTCAGCATCAGCACCGGGGTGGATTTGCGCGCTTCCTCGCGCAGTTTCTTGCAGACCTCGATGCCGTCCAGGCGCGGGAGCATCAGGTCCAGCACGATCACGTCGTAATTGTTCTCGGTGGCCAGGCGATAGCCGTCGAGACCATCGGCGGCGTAGTCGACCTCGAAACCACGGCCTTCCAGATACTCGCCGACCATTTCCGAGATGTTGCGGTTGTCCTCGACGATGAGGACGAGGCCGCCCTCCCGAACTGACTGCATGAGGGACTCTCCGTTCAACTTCAGGTTTGTGAAGATGCAACGAAAAGAGTTGATTTGTCGTGAAGGCGATGCGCTAGGCTCGGCTCCCGTTCATCAAACTCCGGCGCCCCATGCCTACCCGCCTGTACCCCATCCTGCTCCTGCTGGGTTCCAACGTGTTCATGACCTTCGCCTGGTACGGGCACCTGAAGTACCGCTCGGCGCCGTTGACGGCGGCGATCCTGGCCAGCTGGGGAATAGCGTTCTTCGAGTACTGCCTGATGGTTCCGGCCAACCGGATCGGTGCCGGGATGTACTCCGCGCCGCAGCTCAAGGGCATGCAGGAAGTGATCACGCTGCTGGTCTTCGCCGGCTTTTCGGCGTGGTACCTGGGCCAGCCGTTGAAATGGAACCACTGGGCCGGGTTCGCGCTGATCGTCGTGGCGGCGTGGCTGATCTTCCTTGATTGAAGGCGACTGCGGCGGGGTACCGGCGGCCCCAGCGCCGCCGCCGTGAACCAGGCACGTGGATGCGGCGGGCTGCGACCAGGCAACGCCGGCTAGAACGCGCCGCCTAGAACCGGATCCGGCCGATCAGGATGTCCTTGAACATCACCCAGTCACCCGCGAACGAATACAGCGGGTGCTTGAACGTCGCGGGGCGGTTCTTCTCGAAGAAGAAATGCCCCACCCATGCGAATCCGTACCCGCACAGCAGCGCGCCCAGCACCCACCATGCGTTGAACGTGATGGCAGCCGTCGCCAGCAGCGCCAGCGAACCGCAACTGCCCACGAAATGCAGGCGCCGGCAGGTGCGATTGGTGTGCTCACCGAGGTAGAACGGATAGAACTCGTGGAAGCTGGGGTACTGGCCCATGGGTTCGATCAGCCCTTCTCGGCCGCCTTGGCGCGGTCCCAGTAACGATCCTGCGCTTCCAGCGACAGCCCGGCAAGCGACTGCCCCTCGGCCTGCGCCAGCGCTTCCATCGCGCGGAAACGGCGTTCGAACTTGAGGTTGGCGCGACGCATCGCCGCACCCACGTCGACCTTGCCGTGCCGTGCGACGTTGGCGGCGACGAACAGCAGGTCGCCAATCTCCTCCTCCAACCGATCGCGCGCCTGCACATCGTCTGGAGCCGTGGCAATCGCGACGAATTCGGCGCGGACTTCCTCGATTTCCTCGTGCAGTTTGGCCAGCACGGGCGTGATGTCGGGCCAGTCGAATCCGACAGTCGCCGCGCGTTTCTGCAGCTTCATCGCACGCTGCCATTCCGGCAGGCCGCGGGCGATGCCCGCCAGCACCGAAGTGTCTTCGTGGCCGACGGATTCGCGCTCGCGCTTCTTCTGTTCTTCCCACGCGACGGTCTGCGCATCGGCATCCTCGACCGTGGCATCGGCGAAGACGTGCGGATGGCGGCGGATCATCTTGTCGCTGATCGCGGCGACGACATCACCGAACGCGAACGCGCCTTCTTCCTGCGCCATCCGCGCATGGAAGACCACTTGCAGCAACAGGTCGCCGAGCTCGTCCTTCAGCGCATGCATGTCATTTCGATCGATCGCGTCGGCGACTTCGTAGGCTTCCTCGATCGTGTACGGCGCGATCGAGGCGAAGTCCTGTTCGATGTCCCACGGGCACCCACCCTGCGGATCGCGCAGGCGGGCCATGATCGCGAGCAGCGTGCGGATGTCACCTTGGTCGTAATCGCGATGGTCGTGCGGAAGGTCGTTCATGTCTGCTCTTTGGTACCGGCGTGCCGTCATGCGGGTGCCGAGCTCGCTCGGCGCGCTCTCATTCGAGAAAACCAATCAACAGCGTGCCGGGCAAATTCGGCACTACGCTCCGAGCCAATCCCGCCATGGCAGCGTGGTGTCGCCCAGTGCGATGAAGTCGCCATTGAGAATGGTGTCGCGCTGGTTGTAGCGGAACGGTCGACCCTGCGGGTCCAGCACCGCGCCGCCGGCACCTTCCAGCACGCATTGCGCCGCAGCCGTGTCCCACTCGCTGGTCGGGCCGAAGCGCGGATACACGTCGATGCCGCCTTCGGCGATGCGACAGAACTTGAGCGAGGACCCCAGGCCGATCGGCTCGACCTCGCCCATGCGCTCGATGAACGCCTGCGTGCGTTCGTCGCGATGCGAACGGCTCGCGGCCACGCGCAACGGCGCGGTCGCGGGCGCGCGCACGTGCAGCGGCGCCTGGTTGCCGTCGACGCGGCGGAACGCGCCCAGTTGCGCGCCACCGTGCCAGCACACGCCGGTCACCGGCGCCTGCACGACACCGAAGACGGCGACGCCGTCCTCGACCAGCGCGATGTTGACGGTGAACTCGCCGTTGCGCTTGATGAATTCGCGCGTGCCGTCGAGCGGATCCACGATCCACATCCGACGCCAGCCGCGGCGCTGCACGGTGTCGACCTCGGACGCCGATTCCTCCGACAGCACCGGGATGTCCGGCGTCAGGCGCGCCAGTCCTTCGATGATGCAGCGATGCGAGGTCAGGTCCGCCGCAGTCAATGGCGACTTGTCGTCCTTGTGCTCGATGGCGAAATCGCTGTCGTAGATGCCAAGGATCGCCGCCGCAGCGTCCTGCGCCAGGGAAATCACGTTCTCGCGCAATGCTGTTTCGATCATCGGTTCAACCTCAGCCACTCACGGGCGATGAAAAGCGCCGCGATGGTGCGGCCTTCGGAAAAATCCTCCTGCAGGATGAGTTCGTGCAGGGAATCGAGCTTCCACGGGATGACTTCGAGCTCCTCGGGTTCGTCGCCCGGAAGCCGTTCGGGATACAGGTCGCGCGCGAGTACCAGTTGCGCGGTATGGGTCATGTACGCGGGCGACAGGGTCAATTCGCGCAGCAGCGTGAGCGAGCGGGCGCCGTAACCGGCTTCTTCCTTCAACTCGCGATCGGCGGCCTGTAGCGGCGTTTCGCCTTCGTCGATACGCCCCTTCACCACACCCAGCTCGTAGCGATGCACGCCGGCGGCGTATTCGCGCACCAGCAATACGGTTTCGTCGTCCAGCATCGGGACGACGAAGACGGCACCGTGCCCACGCGCGTGCAGGCGCTGGTAGTTGCGGCGCTCGCCGTTGGCGAACTCCAGCTCCATCCGCTCCATGCGGTAGGGGCCGGCGTCGTGCTCGGTGATGCGGTGGATGGTGGGAAGGCGGCGCGGCATCGGTGCGAGGGTCTGGATCCGGCGGGTGTGGGCGCAGCGGGGTGCAGCGGGGGTGCTGCGGGAAAAACGGTAGGCAGGCCCTAACCCCTCGGCCCCGACTCCCGGATAATGCCGGCATGCAAGGCGAAAGCAGCCACAAGACCATGATATCCGACGCCGACGCGTGGCGGTCCCGCGACCTGGCCGTGCTCTGGCATCCGTGCACGCAGATGCGCGAACACTTCGATGGCGCCGCGGCGGACGGCCGCGGCGGCGACACCCTGCCACTGGTGCCGATCGAGCGCGGCGAAGGCGCGTGGCTGGTGGGTCGCGACGGTCGGCGCTACCTGGATGCGGTCAGCAGCTGGTGGACCAACCTGTTCGGCCATGCCGAACCGCGCATCGCGGCCGCCATCGCGCGGCAAGCCTCGACGCTGGAGCACGTGATCCTCGCCGGCTTTTCGCACGCCCCCGCCGTGGAGCTGGCCGAGCGCCTGCTCGCCATCGCGCCGCGCCAGGCCGGCCGCGAACCGCTGACCAAGGTGTTCTACGCCGACAACGGTTCGGCTGGCGTGGAAGTCGCGCTGAAGATGGCCTTCCATTGGTTCCGCAATCGCGGCGAGCTGCGCCGCACGAAATTCGTCGCGCTGCAGAACGGCTACCACGGCGAAACCATCGGTGCGCTGTCCGTCGGCGACATCCCGTTGTATCGCCGCGTGTACGCACCGCTGCTGGCGCAGGCGCTGTTCGCACCGTCGCCGGACGCCTACCTGTGCGAGCCGGGCGAATCTCCCGCCGATCGCGCACGACGCGCAGCCGACGCACTGCGCCAGTTGCTGCAGGAGCACGAAGGCGAGGTATGTGCGCTGATCCTGGAACCGCTGCTGCAGTGCGCCGGCGGCATGCGCATGCACGACCCGCTGTACCTGACGCTGGCGCGGCAGGTGTGCGACGAACACGGCGTGTTCCTGATCGCCGACGAGATCGCCGTGGGCTTCGGCCGCACCGGAACGATGTTCGCCTGCGAACAGGCGCCGGATGAAGGTGACGCCACGCCAGGTATCCAGCCTGACCTGCTGTGCCTGTCGAAAGGACTGACCGGCGGCGCGTTGCCGCTGGCAGCCGTGCTGGCCACGCAATCCATCTATGACGGGTTCCTGGACGACTCGCGCGAGCGTGCCTTCCTGCATTCGCACAGCTACACCGGCAATCCGCTGGCGTGCGCAGCCGCGTTGGCGTCGCTGGACATCTTCGCCACCGACGACGTGCTGGCGCGCAATCGCGCGACCGCGGCGCGCATGGCCGAATTGTCCGCACCGATGCGCGAACTTCCCCACGTCGCGGATGTGCGCCAGACCGGGATGGTGGTGGCGTTCGAACTGACCCGCGACGGTGGCAGGACTACCGCGTTCGATTCGTCGCTGCGCGTGGGCCTGCGCGCCTATCGCGCGGCGTTGGCGCGCGGTGTCGTGCTGCGCCCGTTGGCCGACACGCTGTACTGGATGCCGCCGTACTGCGTGGACGAGGAAGCGCTGCAACTGCTGGCGCGCGTCACCCGCGCCGCGATAGAGGAAGCCACCCAATGCGCGTGACCCGCGTCCACGTCGACCAGCCGCTGCGCGTGGGCAGCGAGGTCGCGCTGCCCGATGGCCCGGCCACCCATCTTTCCCGCGTCCTGCGCCTGGTCGTCGGCGACGCCTGCGTGTTGTTCAACGGCGACGGCTGCGACTACGCCGCGCGCATCGTCGCCCTCGGCAAGCGCGAACTGCGCGTGGCGATCGAATCGGCGCACGTCGTCGCAAACGAGTCGCCACTGCGGATCACGCTGCTGCAGGGCGTGGCACGCGGCGAGAAGATGGACCTGATCCTGCAGAAGGCGACCGAGCTGGGCGTCGCCGCATTCATTCCGGTCTGGTCGCAGCGCAGCGAAGTGAAGCTGGACGAAGCTCGCGCGGCGAAACGTCTTGCGCATTGGCGCGGCGTCGTAGTCGCCGCCTGCGAGCAGAGCGGGCGCGCCTGCGTGCCCGAGGTGGTGGCACCGGTTTCGCTGGCGATGGCGTCAGCAGCGTTGCCGGCAGGCGGCACGCGACTGATCCTCGATCCACAGGGCGACTGTTCGCTGGCGACCGTGGACGCTGACGTCGCTGAAGGCATCGCTATCGCAGTCGGTCCGGAAGGCGGCTGGTCGCCGCTCGACTCCGAGCAGCTCGTCGCTGCCGGATTCCGTGGAATGAAGCTGGGACCGCGGATCCTGCGCACGGAGACTGCGGGCCTGGCCGCGATCGCGGCTTTGCAGGCGCGCTTCGGCGACCTGGCTTAACACCGTTCCAATGTTTCGCTCGACGCGTAGCTGGTGGCGTCGACGCCTGAATCAACCAGAGACAGTGGGCACGCAGACGCGACCTGGTAAGAATCGCGCAGGCTGAGATACGTTCGAGCAGCGTTTCCGCTGTTCAGGCCGCCTGCGTCAGCGCGCCGCCGATCATCGCCTCGATCGCTTCGAGATCGGGGATGTAGGCTTCGTCTTCGTTGAGCCAGACGTGTTTGCGCACGCCGGTAGGCAGGTTGTCGTCGGGCTCGCTCACCATGCGATCGCGCGACACGGTGACCAGGCGCGGGAATCCCTGGGTCAGGATGGCGAAGTACGGCGACTTGGAATCGCCTCCCATCGCCTTGAGCACGACGACCTTGCTGCCCAGTCCGCCCTGCTCGGCGGCGATCCCGGCCATGCGCGAGAACGCGATCAACGGCAACTGCCAGCCGCGCCAGCGCATGCGGCCGAGCAGCCAGTCGGGAGCGTTCTCGATCTGCGCCGGTGGTGCAAAGGACAGCACTTCGGCAATCGTCGCGTTGGGCAACAGCAGGCGCGCGCCGGTGACGGCGATCAGCACGCCTCGGATGTCTTGTTGCGGGGTGGTGGTCATCGGCGCGATCTCGGTTTTCCTGGGCCTGCGTGGATCACGCGGGCGACGATTTCATGTCAGTGCCAGCGTTCGGCGAGGCGGCGGGCGAGTTCCTGCGGCTTGCCGGCCTGGCCGCCGCGCGACACCAGCGCCGAAGGCGCCGCGATGTCATAGCAACCGTCCAGCGCCTGCCCGGCGACCAGCGCCCCGCCAGCGGCCAGCTTCATCACCGCGTCGACCTGCGTCGGGTCGCTGCCGCTTAGCATCAGCACCGCGCTGTCATTGGCGGGCAACGCGACCAGCAGGTCGACCGGCGAATCGGTGAACACAAGGCCCTGCCCGCTCTCCTGCACGCCCAGTGTCGGCGGCAGGATGTAGACCGTGGCCGCCTGCAGGGCGTCGCCCACGATCGCAAGTGTCACCGGGGAGGTGGTCGCGCGCTGCATCTGCGCGACCAGCTTGTCGTAATGACCACCGTCCAGGCGCTGCTGCACCAGCACGGCACGCGGGAAGTTCTCCGGGAGCGCGCCGAGCAACTGGCGCACGGCGTCGGGACCGCCAATGCCGGCCAGGATCAACACGGCACCGCGCACGCCGGCAGACGGTCGATCGTCCGAAAGCTCCATCGAGGCGATGCGGGTATGCAGGTCGGCCAGGTCGTTGTGGAAGCGGTCAGCCTCGGCGGGGTGGTCGGTTTCCAGCCCCATGCCCTCGAGCTTGATCTCGGTAGGCGTCTCGTCCACCAGCTCCAGTTCGAACTTGGCCACCAGCGGCGACGCGGGTTCGTCCTGGTGTTCGTCGGAATAATGCGCGGACTGGTCACCCAGTTCGGTGGAGACCAGCTCCATGTTGGCGTGGACGTCGAGCGGCGCAACCTCGTCCACCGGTTCCAGTTCGAAACTGGCGAAGGGCGAAGTCGCCTGCGGCCGTGCCGCGTTGGCATTGGGAGCTGCTTCGGTGAAATCCGCGGTCACCAGTTCGAGATTGGCGTGCACGTCGACCCGCTCGACGGCGTCGTCCGTCATCCCGGCGCCGTTGGCCGGCTCGATGTCCTGTATCTGCATCGGCATCACGGTGGCAACGCCCAATCCCGGCGGCGCTGCCGGCGCATCGCGACCCGGCGGCAATACATCCTGCGAGTGACGCAGCTTCGCAGCCAGGTGGCGGACCCAGCGCGCCGCGTCCCAACCTACGCGACCGACGGCGAGCTCGGCTTCCTCGAAGAACACCTCAATGTTCGGATTGGCCAGCAGGTCGTCAAAGCGGTCCAGCGCTTCGTCGGTGGCGGCATCCAGCACGATCAGGGCGACTTCCGGCTGCGCGGCAAGCACGGAGGCCTGGTCCGTCGTGGTCGGATCGGCGACCAGCGCGATGTTCGCGCCAGCCTGGTCCAGCGCCTCGCGCATGCGGTCGCACGCCACGCCTGGGCGGGCCAGCAGGACTACGCGGCGGGCATTTCCATCACTCATTGGGGCGTGCAATCCCTAGCAGGTCAAACACATTGCGGAGCAGTTCCGGCTCCTGATACGGCTTGCCGAGGTAACGGTTGACGCCGATGTCGAAGGCACGCTGGCGATGCTTCTCGCCGCTGCGCGAGGTGATCATGATGATCGGCACGTTGCGCAGGCGCGGATCGGCCTTCATCGCGGTGGCGAGCTCGTAACCGTCCATGCGCGGCATTTCGATGTCGAGCAGCATCAGGTCGGGGACGTGCTCGACCATCTTCTCGAGCGCGTCCAGGCCATCCTTCGCGGTCAGCACTTCGAAGTTGCTGCGTTCCAGCACGCGGCCGGTGACCTTGCGCATGGTGACCGAGTCGTCGACCACCATGACCATCGGAACGCGGCGCGTTTCGACAACCGGCGCAATCGGCAACAGCTCCGGCGCGAGCACCGCCTGGCGGCGCACCAGCGGTGCGACGTCGAGGATCACCACGACGCTGCCGTCGCCCATGATCGTCGCGCCGAAGATGCCGGGGATCGAAGAGATCTGCGGACCACCTGGCTTCACCACGATTTCGCGGTTGCCGATGACCTGGTCGACGCAGACTGCGGCGCGCAGGTCGCCGGCGCGGACCAGCAGCAACGGCATCTGCAACTGGCCTTCGGCCTTGGCGGGTGCGTGGCCGACCAGGTTGCCCAGGTCGTGGACCGGATAGTCCTCACCGCCGTACTGGTAGTTGGTGTCGACGCCGCCGAGCTGGTTGCGGGCGATGCGGCCCACGCCGCGGACCGAAGCGATCGGCACGGCGAAACTGGTTTCGCCGATGCGCACGAACACGGCCTGTGTGACTGCCAGCGTCTGCGGCAGGCGCAGGATGAAGCGCGCGCCCTTGCCCGGCGTGGATACGATGTCGATGGTGCCGCCGAGCTGGCGGACTTCCGACGCCACCACGTCCATGCCGACGCCGCGACCCGAGAGGCGACTGACTTCGTCCGCCGTGGAGAAGCCCGGCTCGAAGATCAGCATGTCCAGGTCGGTATCGCTGATCACCGCGCCCTGGCGGACCAGGCCACGTTCCTCGCCACGCTTGCGGATGGCGTCGCGATTGAGGCCGGCGCCGTCGTCGGAAACGTCGAGGACGACTTCCGAACCTTCGCGGCGAATACCAATCGTGATCGTGCCTTCTTCGCCCTTGCCCGCCTTCTTGCGCTTGTCCGGCGTTTCCAGCCCGTGCGCGATCGAGTTGCGGAGCATGTGCTCCAGCGGCGCGGTCATGCGCTCCAGGACGTTGCGGTCCAGTTCGCCCTGTGCGTTGCTGAGCTTGAGCTGTGCGTTCTTGCCGGTTTCGCCGGACGCCTGTCGCACCACGCGACGCAGGCGCGGCAGCAGCGAATCGAACGGCACCATGCGCGTGCGCATGAGGCCTTCCTGCAGTTCCGAACTCACGCGCGACTGCTGCAGCAGCAGGGTTTCGTACTGGCGGGTCAGGTCGTCCAGAGTGACCTGCAGGCTGCCCTGGTCAGTGGCCGACTCGACCAGTGCGCGCGAGAGCTGCTGCAGGGTGGAGAAGCGGTCGAGCTCGAGCGGATCGAACGTGCTGTCGCTGGTGTCGTGCTCGCGCTGGAAGCGCGCGATGATCTGCGCTTCGGTTTCGATCTCCAGGCGACGCAGCTGGTCGCGCATACGCAGGTTGGTCTGGTCCATTTCCGCGATGGCGACGCGGAAGGCACCCAGCTGCTGTTCCAGTCGTGCGCGGTAGATCGCGACTTCGCCGGCGTAGTTGACGAGGCGGTCGAGCAGGTCGGCACGGATGCGTACCTGTTCCTGCGGTGCGCGGGCGGCAACATCGTCGTCCTCGCCCGGCACGACATCCGCCATCGGCGCGGACAGCTTGCGGTCGAGTGCGGTGGGCGCGGGTGCGGGCCGCTCGGCCGGAGCTGCGACTTCGGCGGTTTCGGTGACATCGATTGTTGCCGGCTCGAGCGGGGCCAGTATCTCGCCGCGGGCACGGGCATCGAACTGCGCGATGAGGTTATCCGGCATCGCGATCGCGCGACGGTCACCAACGCGGGTGACCATGGCGTGCAGGCGATCGAAGCCGCGCTCGAGCAACGGCAATCCGTCGGAGCCCAGTTCGACGCGGTGTTCGACCACCGATTCCAGCAGCGATTCCATCGAGTGGCCGAGTTCACCCACGGCCATGATGCCGGCCATGCGCGCACCGCCCTTGAGGGTGTGCAGGTTGCGCTGGAGGTTGACCATCGGTTCGCGCGCATCCGGGGTTGCGCGCAGTTCGGCCAACAGGCCGTCGGAATGGTCGAGCAGGTCGGAACCTTCCTCGACGAAGATGTCGACGAGTTCCGAGTCCAGACCGGTCAGGTCCAGCGCTTCATCCGGATCTTCGGAGGCGGCAGGAGCCGGTTGCAACGCCGTGGCGACCTGCGACGGCAGCGAGGACGCTGCAGCTGCGGCGGCGAGGGCTGCTGCTGCCTGCTCGGCTGCGGCCTGCTCGGCTGCGGCCTGCTCGGCTGCGGCCTGCTCGGCTGCGGCCTGCTCGGCTGCAGCTTGCTCGGCTGCAGCTTGCTCGGCTGCAGCTTGCTCGGCTGCAGCTTGCTCGGCTGCAGCTTGCTCGGCTGCGGCCTGCTCGGCTGCAGCTTGCTCGACTGCGGCCTGCTCGGCTGCGGCCTGCTCGGCTGCAGCTTGCTCGACTGCGGCTTGCTCGGCTGCGGCCTGCTCGGCTGCAGCTTGCTCCTGGGTGAGTCTGTCGGCAGCAGCAGGCTCGACCGTGGCACGCTCGGCCTCGGCAGCCTTTTGCTGTGCTTCCGCCGCGTACTCGGCTTCCAGTGCCGCGTATTCGGCCTCCTCAGCGGCAAGGCGTTCTGCTTCGAGACGCTCTGCTTCGAGACGCTCTGCTTCGAGACGCTCGGCTTCGGCACGTTCGGCTTCGGCACGCTCGGCTTCGGCACGTTCGGCTTCGACGCGTTCGGCTTCGACGCGTTCGGCTTCGGCGCGTTCGGCTTCGGCGCGTTCGGCTTCGACGCGTTCGGCTTCGGCGCGTTCGGCTTCGGCACGTTCGGCTTCGGCACGTTCGGCTTCGGCACGTTCGGCTTCGGCACGTTCGGCTTCGACGCGTTCGGCTTCGGCACGCTCGGCTTCGACGCTGGCGGTTCCAGCATCGCCCATCTCAAAGCCGCTATGCGCGGGCGGCTCGTGGCCGACCGGCTCGCTGATGGTCAGGCCATCGGCGGTGATGTCGCCTGCCAGGTTGGTGAAGTCGCTGAGGTCGACCGTCGGGATGTCGTCGATTTCGACCGGCAGCGGTGCGCGTGCGTCGGGCAGGCTGTCGCGCAGGGCCTGCATGCGCGCGGTCAGGCCGGGGAAGCGCGGGACGTGCGGGACGTGCGACTGGAGGCCGACCACGGTGGCGCGGATGGCATCGGCGACCGCGTCCACGGCGGCAACACCTTCGGCTGTCGGTACGCCGCCAGAAGCGAGCAATCGCTTGATGTAGATCTCGGTCGGGCCAGTGATCTCGGTAATGACCGGGACTTCGGTCATCGCGAACGCGCCGTTGAGCGTGTGCACGGCACGTTGCAGCGTGTCGGTCGCCGGGTGCGGCGCTGCCTTCACGCTATCCAGCCAGGCGTCGATCGTGCCCAGGTGGCCGGCGACTTCACCGCTGAGGATCTCAAGCAGCAGCGGATCGACCGAAGCCGGCACGCCGTCGACGATCGCAGGGGCGGCTGCAACCGGTGCCATCGCCTCGATCGGCGCCACCGGCTCGACGAGCTCTTCGCCGACGATGGAAACCGCAGAGGTCAGGTCCGGGATCGCGGCTTCCGGTTCGGCTTCGACCACGGCCGGTTCCGGCGCGGCCGCTGCAACCGGCGCGGTGTAAGCGACTTCCTCACCGGCAGCCAGGCGCTCGGCGATGGCTTCTATTCCGGAAAGGTCGGCCGTGATCGCGCTTTCGCCGCGCAGTGCCGCATGAAGTTGCGGCAGGGCGTCGTACGCATGGCCGACGAGCGCAACCACGGCCGGGCTGGCCGGGCGCGAGCCGTCGAGCACGCGGTTGAGCATGTTCTCGACCTTCCAGCTGAACTCGCCCAGGGTCCTGGCGCCGACAAGGCGGCCGCTGCCCTTGAGCGTGTGGAAGACGCGACGGATCGGACGCAGGCGTTCGCCGTCGTCCGGCGCGTCCTGCCACGGCGGCAACATGCCGCCGAGGTTGGCGATTTCTTCCTGCAGTTCTTCCAGGAAGACTTCGCGGATTTCGTCGTCGATGTCGTCGCTGCGTTCGAAGCCGCCGGCGGCGACTGCGGCGGCATTGCCGGCAATCGGGGCCGGTGCCTGCACGGGAGCGGGCGGCGGCGAGGCGGTCGCTGGCGCCTGCGGTGCAATCGGCGACGTTGCGTCGAAGAATTCGAGGCTGGCCGGGACGGCCGGGGCGCTCGGTTGCTGGGGGTGTGCGACGCCCGGGAATTTTTCGATCTTGTCGAAACTCAGCGCATTGGCAAGCTCGGTGTCCGGCACATCGATGCCATGCCCCTCGAAACCATGCCCCGTCGCGGCTGCTTCCATCGCCGGCAACGGCCAGTAACGCAGGCGTTCCAGGGCGTGGCGGGCAATCTCGAGGATCTCGTCGCGGGCCGGACGCTGGTCGCGCAGCGCCTCAAGGAAGTACTCGAGGCTGGCCAACGCATCGGCCATCGTGTCGAGTTGCTGGCTGTTGGGAACGCGCTGGCGAGCGATCAGCTCGACTTCGACATAACGCTTGACCGCGTTGAGGTAATCGGCGGGCTGGGTCTGTTCGAGGATACGCAGCGCGCCGCCGACTTCCTCGAGCAGGCGCGGCACTTCGGCCAGTTCGGCGTGTTCCCAACCCGTTTCGACGAATGCAACGAACGACTGGCGGGCATCGCCGAAGTTGGCGATGGCCTCGCGCACCACGAATTCGATGACCTTGCGACGTTCGCCTGCCGCCAGGTCGGTCTCCACACCGCCGTCGGGCAGGCCAAGTCGGGCGACCTGGTCGTCGAGCGACGCGTCGACGTAAAGCAGGGCGCCGGCAACATCGAGCAGCGCGCCTTCATCGGCGGGGCGCGCCCCGGACACGATGTCGCGCATCGCATCGCGCTGCTGCAGCACGACGTTGCGCGCGACACCCAGGCCCATCATGCCCAGGGTATCGCTGACGCGCGTCAGCCCCTCGACCTGCGGGCCGAGTTCGGTGACGTCGGTGCGCTTGGTGCGCAGGTGCAGATCGAGCGCGTCCTTGACGCGCAGGAGGTCTTCCTTGATCGCAGCCGACACGGTGTCAAGCAGCGCACGGTTGCGCCCGCTGAGGCTGCCGCGGGCGTGGGCGAGTTCGTCCTCGCTCGGCATCTGCGCGGCGAGATCGAAGGTCTCGCGCAGGCTGTCCAGCGCCGGGTGACGGCCGCTGCTGTGGGCAACGTGGTAGAGCAGCTGGCGGGTGGGCTCGGCGACGGCATCCTCGCGCGGGGCACCGAAGGCGAAGCTGTCTTCGGCCAGCATCTGCCGGGTTTCACGTTCCACGCCGGCGAAGGCCTGGCGCAGTCCGCGACTGGATTCCAGCGCGCCGTCGCGCAACGCGCCGGCGACGGACGAAGCCACCCAGAGCATTCGCCGCAGGGGTTCGGTACCGGCATCCGCCAGCAGGCCATCGACGACCTTGGCGAGGTGCCCGGCATCTGCAGGGGCACCGTCTTCCGGCCAGGCGGCCAGCGCATCGCGCAGGGCCCCGAGTTGCGGCGTCAGGGCATCACGGCCGGGCTTGGCTTCGGCAGCGGGCGCCGGGATGTCCTGCGGCAGCGGGCGGTCCAGGTCCGGCGAGAACAGCACGCTCTCGCTGAGGCCGGTTTCACCGCGGCGCGCACGCAATTCATTGAGCAGTGGCAGTAGGACGATCGGAATATCGCGATGGCCGCCCTGCAGGCGTTCCAGGTAATCGGGCAGCTGCACGACGCCACGCATCAGCGCAGCGCAGGCTTCGTCCCGCTCGGCGACTTCACCGCGCAGCAGCGCCAGCGACAGGCGTTCCATTTCCTCGGCGACCATCGCCGGGGCGTACAGCTCGATCATGCGCAGCGTGCCGTGCACCTGGTGCATGTGCGCGGCACACGCCTTCATGTGCGAGGACTGCGACGGGGTCTCGGCAAAGGCTTCGATCTCGTCGCGCGCCAGCTTCATGGTCGCGTCGAGTTCGGGCTTGACCCAACCCAGCGTGGTGGTATCGATCGCGTCGCGCAACACGGTCATCGATGGTCTCCGCGTGCGGTGGCGACGACGGTGTGCAGGAAATCAGTAGTCATGACGACGCGCTTGCCCATGCTTTCAGGCGGCCGTGCGGCCAGCCCATTTCCTGCCACGGCACGCCCACCGCCGCCCGGCGCGCCGCTGGCGCGCGCGGTGGGTTGGTGCACTGTGCCCATGCAGGCCATCGTTCCGTCGTCCTGGCGTCAGGCCGGCAGCTTGAAGTCGGCCACCGAGCGGCGCAGGTCGGCTGCGAGCTGCGCCAGGTTTCCGATCGATTGCGCCGTCTGGCTGGCACCCTGCGAGGTCTGCGCGGTGATCGACTGGATGGTGTTCATCGTCGCGGTGATGTTCGATGCGGCGCTGGACTGCTGCTTCGCCGCGGTCGAGATGCCCTGAATGAGGCCCGACAAGTCGGACGACACCTTTTCGATCTCGCCCAGCGCGGTACCGGCGTCTTCGGCGAGGCGTGCACCCGCGACCACTTCCGAGGTCGTCTGTTCCATCGAGGACACCGCTTCGTTGGTGTCGGACTGAATCGTCTGCACCAGCGTCTCGATTCGCTTGGTCGCGTTGGACGCGCGTTCTGCGAGTCGTTGCACTTCGTCGGCCACCACCGCGAACCCGCGGCCTGCTTCACCGGCCGAGGCCGCCTGAATTGCGGCGTTCAGCGCCAGGATGTTGGTCTGTTCCGAGATGTCGTTGATCAGTTCCACGATCGAGCCGATTTCCTGCGACGACTCACCCAGTCGCTTGATTCGCTTCGAGGTTTCCTGGATCTGGTCGCGAATCGAGTCCATGCCGGCGATCGTCTGGCGTACCACGCCCGCACCCTTGGTCGCGATCTGCACGGAGCGTTGCGCCACGTCCGCGGATTCGGCGGAGTTCTTCGAGACCTGGTCGATGCTCGCCGCGATTTCACTGATGCGGTCGGAGGCGGAGCTGATCTCGTGCGCCTGGTGCTGTGCGGCTTCGGCCAGGTGCATGGCGGTGGCCTGCGTTTCCTGTGCGCTCGATGCCACCTGCACGGAGGTGTCGGTAATGGTCTGTACCAGGCTGCGCAGCTGTTCGACGGCGAAGTTGATCGAGTCCGCGATCGCGCCGGTCATGTCCTCGGTCACGGTCGCCTTCACGGTGAGGTCGCCTTCTGCGAGCGAACCCATTTCGTCCAGCAGGCGCATGATCGCCTCCTGGTTCCGGTCGTTCAGTTCCTTCGTGGTCTGGTAGCGCTTCTGCTGTGCGCGGTTCAAGGAGAACAGCAGGCCGCCGATGGCGACGAGGGCGATCAGGCCGGTGATGATGCTGATCAGGATGTGGCCCAGCGGGTTCTTGCTGCGCACCGAGCCGAACGCGGTCAGCGCGCGGAACAGCGACTCGCTCTGGCCGAGCATGGCGTTGGATTCGCTGGTGATCGTGGCCGCCGCAGCCTGTGCGGTGAACAGAGACTTGGAGCCGCCGGCGATCGCGTCGACATCCTTCTTCATGTCGGTCCACAGCGTTTCGGCCTGGCCGAGTGCGGCGAGCGCGCCGCCGTTGGACAGCGGGGTCACGCCGACCGCGGCGTCGCCCTTGCGCAGGCCCGACAGCACGCTGCCGAACACCGCGGCGGTACGGGAGAGCTGGTCGCCGGCCACCGAGGCACCGGCACCGCCGGCGCGCATGGAGGTGATGTTCTTGTCCATCTGGCCGGCCAGCACGTTCTGGCGCAGGGCGAGATAGACCTGCGAGGCGGGCGAACCGCTGGAGGACATCGCGCGCACCAGCTCGTCCAGGCGCGCCTGCAGCTGCGGCACCTTGCCCGCGAAGCTGTCGGCTCGCGCGGCCACGCCAGTCACCGCGGCTTCCGAGGCGATCACCTGGTCGGCGTTCTTGCCCAGCAGGTCCCAAGTGCCCGCTACCTTCTGCACGTCACCGGAAACGCCCAGCTCGTTGCCGAAGCGGCCGCTGATCAGGCCGATGTCGCTGTCCATCTGCGCCTTGGTGGCCTTGAAGGCCGCGTAGGCCTCCTTGTCACCGGACACCGCCTCGGAGCCCTGCACGGCCAGTCGCTGCGAGTTCACCTGCAGCGCCGAAGCCGAGGAGCTGGCGCCGCCGAGTCGCGCGCCCTTGTAGGTCGCGTAGCCGGCGTTGAGGCCGAACAGCGCCACCGAGACGCCGAGGATGGTCAACCAGGTATTTACGCCGAGACCGCGGCCTTGGGGATTCATCACAGTGCTCATGGTTCAACCTCGTTGACGATCTGTCTGCGGGCGGCTCAGGCCGCGGCTTGGCGGAATTCGGGCGTGCGGGCCAGCCGGTCCAGGCTGAAGATCCCCCACGACTGCTCGTCGACGCGATAGGCGCGCTCGACGAAATTGGCGTAATGGCCTTGCGAGATGTCGGCCTGTTCCAACTGCTCGGGGGCCATCAGCTGAGGCTCGTTGAAGCTGCGCTGTCCATACAGCTCGTCGATCAGCACGGCGACGTCACCGCCCGGCTGGCGCACCAGCAGGACGCGCTGGGACTCGTGCATCACCGTGCGCTCGCCTTCCAGGAACTGCTTGAGGTCGACGATCGGCAGCAGGCTGCCGCGCACGTTGGCGACGCCAAGCATCCACGGCTGCGCACCCGGCACCGCGGTGATCTGCGGCAGCGGCAGGATTTCGCGCACCTGGTCGAAGCCCGACGCCAGCCGGCGGTTGCCCACCCGATAACCGACGCCGCGCCACAGCCCCGGCGCGTCGAGCTGCTCAGGCAGGCCGACGACGTGTTCAAGGCTGCGGTGCTCGTAATCGGCCAGCAGGTCGAACGGCGCGAGCGATTGCATGCTCAGTGCCCCAGTACGGCGTTGATGCGGGCGATCAGGTCGGCTTCGCGCGGCGGCTTGACGATGTAGTCCTTGGCGCCCTGGCGCATGCCCCAGGCCTTGTCCACGTCCATGTCCTTGGTGCTGAGGATCAGCACGGGGATGGCGCTGGTGGCGGCATCCTTGGACAGGGCACGCGTGGCCTGGAAGCCGTTCATGCCGGGCAGCACTACGTCCATGACCACGAGGTCAGGGAGTTCGCGCTTGGCCGCGGCAAGGCCATCCTCGGCGCTGCCCGAAGCCAGCACCTGGTGACCGTTGCGCTCAAGCATCTGGGTCAGAACCGCCGTGTCGGTCGGCGAGTCCTCGATAAGCAGGATTCTTGCCATGTCTGCCCTACCCCCCGGTCAGGCGTTTCGTGCATTGTCGTGCACGTGATTGCGGATCGCGTCGAGGAGTTCCTCGCGCGTGAATGGCTTGGTCAGGTACTGCTCCGAACCCACGATACGGCCGCGGGCCTTGTCGAACAATCCATCCTTGGACGACAACATGATCACCGGCGTGTTCTTGAACAGATGGTTGTTCTTGATCAACGCGCAGGTCTGGTAGCCATCCAGCCTCGGCATCATGATGTCCACGAAAATGATCTGGGGTTGCTGGTCGGCGATCTTGGCGAGGGCTTCGAAGCCATCGGTCGCGGTCACCACTTCGCAGCCCTCGCGTTTGAGCAAGGTTTCTGCGGTACGGCGAATGGTCTTGGAATCGTCGATCACCATGACCTTCAGACCGTCGAGGTTGCCGTTACCCTCTTGCATGCTCTCACCATCCCCTTGTGCGAAGCGCGGCGCATCCCCCGCGCGTCGCGAAGTGTCTTTATTTCAAGCCCCGCGCAGGCTGTCAAGCGCGAGCTTGTCGCGCATCGTCCCTGAATGTGCCGGTTGGCACCGTAGTGAAGGCCGTCTCGTTCGCGCCATCGCAACGCGGAGTTCCGCGGTGCGCGTCGAACTGCCTGCTACCATCCTCGCATCGTTTCAGCCGCCGCGACCATGCCATCGGACCCGGGTATCGACATCGTCGTAGTGATGGATCCGATCGGGTCCATCAAGATCGCCAAGGACTCTACCTTCGCCATGTTGCTGGAGGGCCAGCGCCGTGGTCACAGGCTATGGTACGTCCGTCCGGGCGGCTTGGCTGTAGTCGCCGGCAAGGCCCAAGCGACAGTGGCGCCGCTGGTGGTGAAAGACGACCCCGCCGGCTGGTACGAACTGGGCGACTGGACCCCGCTGGTGTTCGGTCCGGGGCAGGTCGTGCTGATGCGCAAGGACCCGCCGGTCGACCCGGACTTCGTCAACGACACCCAGATCTTGGGGTTGGCGCAGCGCGCAGGCGCCTGGGTAGTGAATGATCCGCAGGGGCTTCGTGACTTGAACGAGAAGCTGGCGGCCCTGGAATTCCCCCAATGCGTGCCCCCGACCGTGGTCAGCCGCGAGGCCTCCGTGCTCAAGGCTTTCGTCGCCGAACAGGGCGATGCCG
Organism: Lysobacter fragariae; assembly: GCF_054779775.1. Classification (NCBI taxonomy): domain Bacteria; kingdom Pseudomonadati; phylum Pseudomonadota; class Gammaproteobacteria; order Lysobacterales; family Lysobacteraceae; genus Lysobacter; species Lysobacter fragariae. The sequence goes on from NZ_BAAGXP010000001.1 coordinate 274,928, forward strand.
TGCTCAAGCCGCTGGACGGCATGGGCGGGCGCTCGATTTTCCGGGTCCGCGCCGGCGACCCCAACACCAACGTGATCCTGGAAACGCTGACCAATGGCGGCCACCACCTGGCCATGGCCCAGCGCTACCTGCCGGAGATCAGCGAAGGCGACAAACGCATCCTCCTCATCGACGGCGTGCCGGTGGACTATTGCCTGGCCCGGATCCCGCAGGGTGACGAGTTCCGCGGCAACCTGGCTGCAGGCGGCAAGGGTCGGGGGCAACCGCTGAGCGATCGCGACCGCTGGATCGCTGCCCAGGTCGGGCCTGAGATGAAGCGTCGCGGCATGGTCTTCGTCGGCCTGGACGTCATCGGCGACTACCTGACCGAGGTCAACGTCACCAGCCCGACCTGCATCCGCGAGCTGGACGCGCAGTTCGGACTGAACATCGCCGGCCTGCTGTTCGACGCCATCGAAACCAGGCTGGCCGGCAGCCGTAGCGCGGCATGAGCACCGTCGCGGCACAGATCCCGCCCCACCCGGGCGAGTACGCCATCGGCGAGGACCGGCGCATCAGTGCGACCATGGTGCTGTCGGTGCTGATCCACGCCATCCTCCTGCTCGGCGTGGGCTGGGCGGTGGAAAGCGCCGCGCCGATCATCCCGACGCTGGACGTCATCCTTACCGAAACCACATCGCCGCTGACGAAGAAGCAGGCGGATTTCCTCGCCCAGGCGACCAACCAGGGCGGCGGCGAGCACGAGAAGACCACCCGCCCGCGCGAAACCCAGTCCGGTCCCGTCCCGCAGCCCGAACCCGGGATCGCCCCGCGTCCGCTGCAGGCCCAGTCGCCGGCGCCGCAGCCGGCGCCACAGGATCGGGTGGTCAGCAGCCTGCGCGGCGAAGAAAGCGTCGCCCGGGCCCAGGCCACCCCACCGCCCGACGAGAACATGCTGCCGCGCGGGCGCGAAAAGATCGCCCGCGACATGGCGATGGCACGGCTGGCCGCCGAGATCCAGCTGAACTCCGAGCAGTACGCCAAGCGTCCCAAGCGCAAGTTCGTATCGGCCAGCACCACCGAATATGCCTGGGCGACCTATCTGGCGGAGTGGGTCAAGCGGGTGGAACGCGTGGGCAACCTCAACTATCCGGACGAGGCCCGCCGCCGCCGTCTGGCCGGCGAGGTGGTGATCACGATCGCGATACGGCGCAACGGCACGGTGGAGAAGGCGCAGATCGTCCGGTCCAGCGGCGTTCCGCTCCTGGATTCGTCCGCCCTGCGCATCGTCAGGCTCGCCGAGCCTTATGCGCCGCTGCCCAGCACGGAAGAGAACCCGGACATCCTCCATGTGGTCCGCACCTGGCGTTTCCTGCCGGGCGGCGAATTGATCGACTACTAACCACGGAAGGCGGAAGCCCGCACTCCGAACGGCGCCGCTCATCCCCGTGCGCGAAATCCCGATTCCGTTCCGCTCATCTCCAGCGTAGGGCTGCAGTCCCGAAGTCGATGGACTGCTTCGGACTCAACGCGAGTCGCGCAACGCCTGCTGCTCGGCGATGGTGAGCGCGACGTTGTTGCGCAGGTACGCCGGTTCCACACGCTCGGGCGCGACGGCCTCCCCGCGTGCGAATGCGAGCACGGCCAGTCGCGCGATGTCGGCGGCATGCGGCAGCGCCTGTGCATCGGTCGAGACCAGGCGTCTTCCCAGCCGCTGTGCCAGCAGTCCTCCGGCAGCACCAAAGCCGGTACCCACCGCGTGCCAGTCGTCCCGGTCGTCCGGAAGGTCGACCGCATCAGGCGCAGCGACACGCTCGCCGGTCAACGCAATGGCGTCGCCTTCGCGCAATTCGAATGCCGCGGTGTAAACCTCGCCCATGCGCGCATCGATCGCCGCGAGCACGCGCGGGCCGGCGGCCTGCATCGCCAGTGCGGCCAGCGTGGACACCGGCACGATCGGCCGGTCCAGTGCGAGCGCGATGCCCTGCCCGATCGCGATGGCCAGCCGCACGCCGGTGAACGCGCCGGGGCCGCGACCGATGGCGATGGCATCGAGTTGCGACTTCTTCACGCCTGCCTCGGCGAGCAGTTGCTCCGCCCACGGCAAGGACAGCTCGGCGTGGCGGCGCGGCGCGAGCTCGAAGCGTTCGCGGATTTCGCTGTCCAGCCACAAGGCGACGGAACAGGCTTCGGTGGCGGTTTCGAAGGCGAGGAGTTTCATGCGAGGCGATTATCAGGTGTCCGCGCCGGTCAATGACAGGAAACCGGCAAGATCGGGCGGATCCGGGCGCCCGGTGCGCCCTGAAGGTGCTTCGGGCGCTTGCCGTCAGCCGTCGCGGTGATCCGGCTGGAACTGCGGGATCGATGATTCCAGATCGACTTCGGGAAGATGTCCGTCTTCAGCGTAGGACCCCGCAACTTCGCGCACCGTCGAATCCGGTGCGAAGAACTCGGCGACGTCTTCGATCCGGCGCGTCCGCGGCAACGGCGGCAACGAGTCGAGGAACACCTTGCCGTAGCTCTTGCCCACCAGGCGCGGATCGCACAGCACCAGCACGCCGCGATCGCTTTCGCTGCGGATCAGCCGGCCCGCGCCCTGCTTGAGCGCGATCACCGCCTGCGGCAGCTGTTCGTCGCGGAAGGGATTCCCGCCGTTGCGGCGGATCGCTTCCAGGCGCGCCTCGAACACCGGATCGTCCGGCGCGGCAAACGGCAGCTTGTCGATGATCACGACGCTGAGTGCTTCGCCGGCGACATCGACGCCCTCGCGGAAACTCGCGGCGCCCAACAACACGCCGTTGCCGGAAGCGCGGAAGCGTTCCAGCAACACCGGACGTGGCGCCTCGCCCTGCACGAACAGCGGCCACGGGCCTCCGCGCAACAACTCGGCGGCTTCGCGCAACGCGCGGTGCGAGGCGAACAGGATGAAGGCGCGACCGGAAGACGCTTCCAGCACCGGTCGCAACCGTTCGACCAGCATCTCGTTGTAGTTGCGCACGGTTGGATCCGGCAGGCCCGGCGGCAGGTAGCACAGCGCCTGTCGCGGCCAGTCGAACGGACTGGGCGCCAGCAGCGTGCGTGGTTCGATCAAGCCGAGCTTGTCGGCGTAGTGATCGAAACGCCCGCCAACCGCAAGCGTCGCCGAAGTGAACACCCACGATGCGTTCGAGCGCTCGCGATGCTGCGCGAGTGGGCCCGCAACATCCAGCGGTGTGCGGCTGAAGCGGAAGCCGCGCGCGGTGAGTTCGTACCAGTGCACGCCGGTTTCGCGGCGATCGAAGGTGGGCTGGTCGTTTTCTTCTTCCGCGGCTGCGGAGAAAGAGGAAACAAAGGGGTCAGAGTCATTTTCCCGCGGCGATATCGGGCTTCGCGACACGACTTCGTCGGAAAATGACCCTGACCCCTTTATTTCCCTCGCCCCCACGAACCCGTCATCGCGCCATCGCGCCAAACGGGCAACGAAATCCCGCGCCCGTGCCGCACAACTGTCGAAACCCGGCGATGTCTCGCGCAGCGCCTCCAACACCTGCTGCATCTGTCGCAGCACCGCCTCCAACGCATCCAGCGCCTCTTCCGCCGCCGGCAATTCCGCCGCGCGACGCCGGGTGCCACGCACCGGCAATTCATCCATCGCCGAACGCAACGCACGCACGGCCTGTTCCAGCTCCCGCGACGGCGCCTGCACGGTGGCCAGTGAGCCCGGCACATCCTTGCATTCGGCCAGCGAATCGCGGGCGAGCTCCACCAGCGGTCGCGCACTGAGCGCTTCACCGAAGAACTGCGCGGCCAGGTCCGGGAGCTGGTGCGCTTCGTCGACGACGAAGGCCTGCGCGCCTGGCAGGATTTCGCCGAAGCCTTCCTGCTTGAGCGCAAGGTCGGCGAGCAGCAGGTGATGATTGACCACGACGACGTCCGCCGCCTGCGCGCGCTGTCGCGCCTGCACGACGAAGCAGTCGGCGTAGAACGGGCATTCGCTGCCCAGGCAGTTGTCGGTGGTCGACGTCACCATCGGCAGCAGCGGCGAATCCTCCGGCAGCGCTTCCAGTTCGGCCAGATCGCCCATCTTGGTGCGACCGCCCCAGGTGACGATGCGCTGGAACTGCGCGATCTGTTCGCGGTTGGCGAACTTCGGCTCGCCCTTGGCGTGGTTCAACCGGTACAGGCACAGGTAGTTGGCGCGCCCTTTCAGCAACGCGGTCTTCATGCCGCGTCCCAGCGCATCGCGCACGCGTGGCAGGTCGCGATGGTAAAGCTGGTCCTGCAGCGCGCGGGTGCCGGTGGAGATGATGGTCTTCATCCCCGACAGCAGCGCCGGCACGAGGTAGGCGAAGGTCTTGCCGGTGCCGGTGCCGGCTTCGGCGATCAGCGTGTCGCGCGACTCGAAGGCATCGGCGATCGCCGCGGACAGGTCCTGCTGCGCGGGACGCGGGGCGAACGCATCGATGCGTGCGGCGAGATCGCCGCCTTCGCTCAATGCGGCGCGGCTGGCTTCAGCTAAGCGACCCATGGAAGCCGGCTAGTAGCGATTCGGCGCGGCTACGGTGCAGGCGTCGCGCTGCTGCCGCGCGTTGCGCACTTCCGCGGCGGCATCGTTGACGCGCTGGATCGCCTGCGCTTCGGATTCGTGGCGGCGAACCAGCGTGTCGTTGGCGCGCACCAGCGCCATCTGCAGCAGGGTTTCCCAGTGGCGGCGGCACAGCGGGCCGGTGGTGGAGCCCAGCGCGATTGCGCGCTTCGCGAACTGTTCCGCGTCGGGAGCATTGCGCAGCAGCAGGGCGAGTTCGGCGCGATCCTGCATCAGCGCGGGGTCTTCGGCATGCAGCGCGATCGCCTTGTCCAGCAGGTCTGCGGCGCCGCGGTACATGTGCATGGCCTCCAGCTGTGCGGCCTGCTGACGCAGGTCCTCGACCTGCGGATCGCGCAGCGGCTGCACTTCCAGTTCGCCCGTACTCGCCTTGCCGGCGGCGCGAACGACCTGTGCCAGCGCGGCACCGTCGAAGGCCGGCTTGTCCTGCGCCGGTGGCTGCGACACGCAGGCCGCCAGGGCGGCACATGCCATCGTCAGTCCAATCGTTCTCTTCATCGAATCCATCACTTCTGCAACGATCACGGCGGGGCGGTTAGGGACGATCACTGTGGGGGCGGCGGAACCTGCTCCGCTGGTTCCTTCTCGTCATCGCTTGGCACCTTGTCCCGCCCCAGTCCGAACCAGTCGCGCCAGCTGCCGCCTTCGTCGTCTTCGGGTTCCGGCGCAGCCATCGGGCACGGCGTGTAGTCGGGTGCGAACCCGGCCACGAACGGGAACTGGCGTGCGCCGGCGCAGGCGGCATCGGTGGTGTTGCTGTTGACCACCCACTGCCAGTCGATGCCCTTGTCGCCCACGTCCAGCGGTGCGGTGGGAAGGCGCGAGAAGATCGCCGACCACACGCGCATCGCGCCAGTGGCGCCGTACAGGCCGGTTTCCTGGTTCTGGTCGTTGCCAACCCAGATCACGGCGAGGTGGTCGCCGGTCCAGCCGGCGAACCAGCTGTCGCGGCCGTCGTTGCTGGTGCCGGTCTTGCCGGCAGGATTGAGTCGACCCAGGCCGTCGCGCACCAGCTGCGACGCGGTGCCGCTAGTGACGGTCTGCTGACCGGCGATGGTGATCAGGCGCGCGGCGATCGCGTCGCCTTCCTGCGCCGGAGGCGGGTCGGAGTCGTAACGCTTGACCGCGCGTCCGCTGGCATCGAGCACGCCGCGCACCGCGTGCAGCGGCTGGATTTCGCCACCACTGGCGAGGAACTGGTAGAGCTGCGCCATCGCGTACGGACTCTGGTCGACCGCGCCCAGGATCAATGAAGGCCGCGGCTCGGCCTGGATGCCGGCGAGGGTCTTGATCAGGTCGGCGACGCGCTCCGGCGCCACCTGCATGCCCACGCGCACCGTGGCCTGGTTGTAGGAGTGCGCCAGCGCATCGACCAGCCGCACCGAGCCATGGCTACGACCATCGGAATTGCCGGGACTCCAGCGCTTGCCGTGATCCAGCTGCACCGTCACCGGCGAATCGTCGACGTAGCTGGCCAGCGAATAGCGTTCCGGTGTCGCCAGCGCCAACAGGTAGACGAACGGCTTGAGCAGCGAACCCACCGGGCGCTGCGCTTCCACCGCGCGGTTGAAACCGTGCTCGCTGTACACGCGGCTGCCGACGACGGCGACGACTTCGCCGTTGTGCACGTCGGTCACGACCAGGCCCGTCTGCAGCGGCGGGCGGCGCTTGCTGTCTAGGCTCTTGAGCGTGCGCAGCGCGGCGCCTTCGGCCTGGGCCTGCGCGGACGGCGACATGCCGCTCATCACGCTCAAGCCGGCACCGACCAGCGCGTCGGCCGGGTAGTCGCGCGCGAGCTGGCGGCGAACCAGATCCACATAGGCCGGGAAGCGGTTGGGCGCGAGGTTGCCGGCGACGTCGGTGACGCCCAGCGGCGCCTGCTTCGCGCGTTCGTATTCCTTCTTGTCGATCAGCTTGGTCTCCAGCATCTCGCCGAGGACGAAGTTGCGCCGGTCCAGCGCTGCGGCCGGATGCCGGCGCGGATCGTAGGCCGAGGGGCCCTTCACCTCACCGATCAGGAGCGCGATCTGTTCGGTGCTCAGGTCGCGCAGGTCGCGGCCGAACCAGAACTCCGCACCCGCGGCGACGCCGTGGATCGCCTGCGCACCGCGCTGGCCCAGGTAGACCTGGTTGAGGTAGGCCTCCAGGATGTCGCGCTTCTCGTAGCGCGCATCGATGATCAGCGCGTAGAGGATTTCGTTGAACTTGCGGCTGAACGTGCGTTCCTTGCCGATGCCGAGCAGGCCGCTGCGCGCGAGCTGCTGGGTCAGCGTGCTCGCACCCTGGCGCCGGCCGCCGGTTGCGTTCTTGAACGCCGCGCGCAGCATGCCGGTGAAATCGATGCCGATGTGATGGTTGAAGTCGCGGTCCTCGACGGCCTGCAGGCCGGTGACCAGCAGTTCGGGGACTTCCTCGATCCGGACCAGGCGGCGCTCTTCCTGCTTCTGGCCGTAGAGCGAGGCAATGCGGGCCGGATCCAGTCGCGCGGACTTGAGCGTGCCCTTGCTGGCGACATCGCGCACGGAGGCCACCCGGCCACCGGAGAGGACGACCTCGACCCGGCGCGCCGGCACCTTGCCGTCGACGTCGTTGAATCCACGGCTGGAGATCTTCCAGCGACCACCCGACTGCGCGTAGCTGCCTTCGCGGCTGCCGTCGCCTTCGTGATAGCTCGCCGCGTCCAGCTCGGTCTTGAGCGTGCGCGAATCCATCGCCAGACCGGTGCGCAGCTCCAGCGGGCGCGCATAGACGCGGGTGGGAACCTGCCACTGCAGGCGACCGAAACGCTCGGACACCTGGTGGTTGAGGTACAGCATGTAGGGGATCAGGAACCCCAGTCCCAGGCCTATCGCCGCCAGCGTCCAGGTGACCAGGCGTCGCTTCCATTCACCTTCGGGCTGGCCCTCTTCCTGTTCGTCCTGCTCGTCTTCGTCGTAATCGATCGCCACGTGATGCCAGAATAGACCGGAGGTGAGGGAGTCTAGCGCAGCCAACCTGTGCGTCCGTGGGCCGTTGATCCCGGTTCACGCCACATTCCGCGGGTTGGGCGCGGGGCGTTGCTCCGACCGATGGCCCAGGCGTGGTCGGGCACCTCAACGAAGCAATCCAGAAGCAAAGCACTCCAGAGGCAAGGCAGGACCTGATGCAAGCGCAGTTTTCGACATCGGCGGGATTCGGGGTGGTTGCACCCGCATGACCTGGGCCGACCTGCGCTTCCTCATCAATCGGGGCACCGGCCTGCTGCGCCGTGGCTGGTCGAGCTTGCATACGCGTGGCCTGGGGCCCACGTGGCATCGCGTACTCAGGCAGTTCCGCCGCCCGCCGGCCGCGCTGCGCCCGATATTGTTTCTGCCGGGGACCGAGGCGTTCGCGCCCTTCGCCGTACCGACGGGCGATGCGCCGGCGGCGAGCATCGTGATCCCGGTCTTCAACCAGTTCACGCATACGCTGGCCTGCCTGCGCGCACTGGCGGCGCATCCGCCCGCCGCCGCGATGGAAATAATCGTCGTCGACGACGGTTCGAGCGATCAGACGCAGGACTGCCTGCAACAGATCGCCGGGCTGCGTTACCACCGCCGCGCCGCGAATGGCGGCTTCATCGCCGCCTGCAACGACGGCGCGGCGCTGGCCCGCGGCGAATACATCGTCTTCCTCAACAACGACACCGTTCCGCAACCGGGTTGGCTGGACGCGCTGTTGCGCACCTTCGACGAACACCCCGGCACGGGACTGGTCGGCGCACAGCTGCTCTACCCGGATGGCCGGCTGCAGGAAGCCGGCGGAATCGTCTTCCGCGACGGCAGCGCATGGAACTATGGCCGCTTCGATTCGTCGACCGATCCGCGCTACGGCTGCGTGCGCGATGCCGATTACTGTTCCGGCGCGGCGATCGCGATCCCGCGTGCGTTGTTCGCGCAGCTTGGCGGCTTCGACGCACGCTATGCGCCGGCCTATTACGAGGACACGGACCTCGCCTTCGCCGTGCGCGCGGCGGGCCTGCGCGTGCTGTACCAGCCCGACGCGCGCGTGGTGCATGACGAAGGCACGACCTCGGGCACCGATACGGGCTCGGGCACCAAGGCCTACCAGGTAAGGAACCGCGACATTTTCGCGCGCAAATGGCAGGGCGCGCTGGCCCACCACGCGCCAGCCGGCACCGAAGCGGATGCAGTCGCGCGCGGCCATGCACGCGCGCCCCGGGTGCTGGTCATCGATGCGCAGACGCCGCAACCGGACCGCGACGCCGGATCATTGCGGATGCTCAACCTGATGCGGCTGATGCGCGAAGAAGGCGCGCAGGTGTCATTCCTTCCGGCCAACCTTGCCAGCGACGGCCGCTACACGCAGGCGCTGCAGCAGTTGGGCGTGGAAACCTGGCACTCGCCGTTCGCGCGGCGCCCGCCGACCTGGCTGCGCGAACACGGACACCGCTTCGACACGATCGTGGTATGCCGCCATTACATCGCCAGCGAGTTCCTGCCGCTGCTCCGCGAGCATGCCCCGCAGGCACGGATCGTGTTCGATACGGTCGACCTGCACTACCTGCGCGAAAGTCGTGGCGCACAGCTGACCGGGGACCCTGCCCTAGCCCGCACCGCGCAGCACACCCGCGCCCTGGAACTGGACGTCATCGCCCGCAGCGACGTGACCCTGGTGGTGAGCGAGGTGGAACGCGCACTGCTGGCGAACGATGCGCCTCAGGCGCGCGTGGAAGTGCTGTCGACCCTGCACCACGTATCCGGCCCGGGCCGATCGTTTGCCCATCGCGCGGACCTGGTGTTCGTTGGCGGTTTCCGTCATCCGCCGAACGTGGACGCCGTGTGCTGGTTCGTCGACGAGGTGTTCGCGAAGATCCGTGCACGCTTGCCGCAGGTGCGATTCCATTGCATCGGCGGTGACGCCCCGACGGAAGTCACCGCGCTGGGTTCGCGCCCGGGTGTCGTGGTGCACGGCCACATCAAGGACATCCAGCCGCACATGGACGGCGCCCGCATCGCGTTGGCGCCGCTGCGCTACGGTGCCGGCGTCAAGGGCAAGGTCAACCTGAGCATGGCGCACGGCCAACCGGTGGTGGCGACCTCCTGCGCGGTGGAAGGCATGCACCTGCACGCTGGCGAGGATGTGCTCGTCGCCGACGATGCCGATGGCTTTGCCGAAGCGGTGTTGCGCCTGTATGGCGACGAGGCGTTGTGGCTGAAACTTGCAGCCAACGGCTTGCGCAACGTCGAACGGCATTTCTCGCTGGACGCAGGACGGGACGTAGTGCGACGGGTGTTGCTGGGTTCGTCAGCGACCTGAACTCGCACCGTCGGCAGGCCCTGCGTCTAGGTGACCGCGCGTCGCGATCCGTGACTTGGCATCGCGATCGTTAGCTACCGCGACGCCTATTGCTTCTGCTGTTCACCCACGCCGACATGCGCGACGCGCAGGCGCTCCGCGAATGCGGCCAGACCCTCCGCATTGGGATCCAGCGCACGCGCGGCGTTCAACGCGACCTGCGCCCCTTGCAATTCGCCGGCGCCCAAGCGCTCGTCGCCATTGGCGATCCAGCGTTGGGCGAGTTCCCGTTGTGCCTGCCGCACACCTGGCGTCGTACCTTCCAGCGCCCGGCGCGCATCCAGGCATGCGCCGGCGCGCACCAGCCGATTGCCGCGCAGCGCCTGCGTGAAGCATTGCGTCGCCGCGGGTGCCAGCTTCGCGGCGGCTGCCTTGACGCGGGCATCCTGCGGCGCGACTGCGCGTGCTGCGCTGATGTGGTCGAAGGCGCTGTCGCCCGGCGGCGTCAGCAAGTCGCCGCGTGCCTGCGCGGAGGCCGCTTCGGCCAGCAGTTGCACGACCTGCTGTTCACGTTGCGCGGCTGGCAACCGCGGGCCCACCTGCCGTTGCGCCTGGCGTGCGCGTACCAGGTGCTGGCGCGCTTCGGCAATCGCGGGAACATCGACGGCGGCGCCCGACGCGACTTGCTGCGCTTGCGCCAGCGCCCGGACCGCGTCGTCGAAACGGTAGTCCGCCGCCAGTCGTTCGCTGCGCCGCGCCTGCGCGGTGGCGATGGCGACCACGCCACGGCGTGCGGCCATATCCTGCGGATTCACCAGCAATGCGTCGTGGTATCCCTGCAGTGCGGATGCGACATCGCCCTGCCGAACATAGTGATCGGCCTGCTCACGTTTGCGATCGCCTGCTCGGGCCAGCTCCGCCAGGACGTCCGGCAGATCGGCGTGATCCGGATGCGCCTGCTGGGCGCGACGGACCAGCTCCACGGCCTTATCGATGTCACCATCCGCCAGATGCTGGCGCGCCTGCTGCAGCAGGTCGGCGACAACGTCCTCCCGGCCTTCCAGCGCTGCCGTCAGGTTCGGCTGCAGGTCGAGCACGTGCAGATACAACGGCAATGCAGCGCGCACGTCGCCATCGAGGCGACCCTCCGCACGTGCGGCCGCTGCCTGCTTCAGCAGGCCGTCGATATCCGCATCCGCGATCTCGAACTGGCGCAGCTGCTGTTCCAGCGCATCGATCTGCGCGCGCGGCATCGACAGGTCGGCGGCCAGCTTCAACGCCGCGTGCGCCTGTGGATAGCGATGCCGCAGCATCGCCGTGTGCGCCTGTGATAGTGCGGCCTTGCCGACGCGATCGAGCCCTTCACGCGCTTCGCGGCGGTCGGGGTCGAGCGCGAGCGCGGCTTCATACAACTCGCGCGCGCCGCTGCCGTCGGCGGCGGTGAGCCGGCCCTGCGCCATCGCTGCTACTGCCTGGTCGTGGAGGCGCTGGGCGGCGGTCTCCGGCCACAACCAGTCGGATACGGGGCGACGCAGCAGCACCAGCGCCAGTACGACCGCAACGACCAGGGCGAGCCAACGCCAGCGATGCACACGCGTGCCGTGGGATGGCGGACCGCCACGCCGGAACGTCACGTCATCGAAGCGTCCGAGCGAGGGCTCCTGTCGAGACGGCTCCTGTCGCAACTGCTCGCGCCGCGACGGATCGCGTCGCGAAACGAATTCGCGCGTGGCATCGGGACGGGGGTTCGCGGGATCCATCCAGCCGAGGATACCGCCACGCACATTCACACGGAGTCGCGGGGCTCACGGGAGACCAACGCATCATTCAGCCGCGATGCGCCTGCTCCACCCCGGGCAGCGCCGACAGTTTGCCCAGCAGCGCCGACAGCTGGCCGTAGTCACTCACCCGCAACCGCGCACGCAGGCGCACGCGCGCGCCGTTGCGCTCCAATTGGCTGCTGATGCTGGAAACGTGTGCATTGGCTTGGGCAATGGCGTTGCTGACTTCCTTCAGCAGCCATTTGCGGTCCAGCGCCAACACTTCGATGTCAACTTCGTAGCCGGCGCCGCGCGTGCCCCACTCCACCGGCAGCACGCGCTGCGGCTGCGCCGAGGACAGGCGCTGGAACGACGCGCAATCGGGCCGGTGCACGCTGACACCGCGCCCCTGGGTGAGGTAACCGACGATGGGTTCGCCGGCGACCGGTTGGCAGCAGCGCGACAGCTGCACCAGCAGGTTGCCCACGCCTTCCACGGTGAAATCAGTGGCACGGCGCGGGACGCGGCGCGGCGCACGCGACACCGCGATCGTGGCGGCGTCTTCGGCCGGCGCGTTGGCGGCGCGTTCTGCTTCCAACAGCACGCGTCCGACCTGGTGCGGCCCCAGGTCGCCCAGCGCGACCTGCACGTACAGGTCGCCATCGTCCTCCGCGCGGAAACGCTCGCGGGCCGGCGCCAGATCCGCACCCAGCAATCCGAGCCGGCGCAGTTCCTTGTCCAGCATGTCCTTGCCTTCGGACTCGTTGCGCGCACGGTCGAGCTTGTGGAACCACGCGCGGACCTTGTCGCGCGAACGTCCACTGGCGAGGAATCCATTCGACGCCACCAGCCAGTCGCGTCGCGGTTCGCCGGTCTTGGCGGTCATGATCTCCACGCGGTCGCCGCTGCGCAGCTTGTGGTCCAGCGGCACGATGCGACCATCGACCTTGGCGCCACGGCAGCGATGCCCGACTTCGGTGTGCACGTGGTACGCGAAATCCAGCGGCGTCGCGCCGCTGGGCAGGTCGATCACCTCGCCCTTGGGCGTGAGCACGTAGATGCGGTCTTCGACCAGTTCGGTGTCCAGCTCGCCACGCAACGCGCCTTCGCCCTCGCCGTGCGACTCCAGCAGGCGCCGCATCCACGCGATCTTGCGATCGAAGGCGGCGTCCGCGCTGTGGCTGCCGACTTCCTTGTATTTCCAGTGCGCGGCCACGCCCAGCTCGGCCTGGCGGTGCATGTCGAAGGTGCGGATCTGCACTTCCAGCGTCTTGCCTTCCGGCCCGACCACCGCGGTGTGCAGCGAACGGTAATCGTTGCGCTTGGGTCGGGCGATGTAGTCGTCGAACTCACTCGGTATCGGCGCCCACGTCGCATGCACGATGCCCAGCGCGGCGTAGCACGCGGCGACATCGTCCACCAGCACGCGCACGGCGCGCAGGTCGTAGAGTTCGCCGATCGGTACGTCCTTGCGCCGCATCTTCTTCCAGATGCTGTAGATGTGCTTGGGCCGTCCGGCGATGTCGGCGTTGACGCCCTGCGCGGCCATCGCGTCGCGCAGCGTGCGCTTGACCTGCTCGATGTAGCGTTCGCGGTCGCCGCGCTTCTCGTCCAGCAGTCGCGCGATCTGCTTGTAAGTGTCCGGTTCCAGGTAGCGGAAGGCGAGGTCTTCCAGCTCCCACTTCAGTTGCCAGATGCCCAGGCGGTTCGCGAGGGGCGCGTGGATGTCGCGCGTCAGTTCCGCCAGCGCCCGGCGCTCGCCTTCGGGCAGGGTGGCCGCCTGGCGCATGCGTGCCAGCTGGCGCGCGAGCAGGATCGGGACCACGCGCAGGTCGCGCACGATCGCGAGCAGCAGGCGACGCAGGCCCTCGTTGCTGGCGTGCGCACCGTGCTGCGCATGCAACGACCACACCTGCGACGCAGCCCGCTGGCCTTCCAGCAACGCCGCGACGGCGGGGAACTTCTTTTCCAGCGCGGCCTGCGGCCCTGCCTTGAGCGGGCACACGTCGAGGATGGCTGCTGCGACGGTCTCGCCATCCGCACCCAGCAGGGCCAGCGCGTCCAGCGTGCCTTCGATGATCGCCGACGGGTCGCGCACGGGTTCGCAGGCCGCGGGGTCCGCGTAGGAATCGGCGAGCGCACCGCGCAGCGGCGACGCGATAACCTGCGCCGCGGGCTGCGCCAGCAGGGTGGCGGGGACGACGTTGGCGGCAGGTTTCGTCACGTTCGCGGGGGATAGGGGAAACAACGGCGTGCGGACTACACTAGCCCGCAACTGCCTAGAGGAACAGACATGCTTTCCATCCGCCTACGTCCGCTCCACGTGTTCGCCATGGCCGCGCTGCTCGCGCTGTCGCCCACCGCGTTCGCCGACAAGCCGATCGAGCAGCAGATGAGGCCCGAGCAGTTCAAGGCCGCTGGCCTGGACAAGCTGTCGCCGCAGGAGCTCGCCAACCTCAACGCGTGGCTCAAGGGGACGCTGGAAGTGGAAACCACCAAGGCCGCCGAACTGGCCAAGGACAAGATCGTGCAGGAGCATCGCGGCTTTGCCACGTTTGGCCGCAACGATCCGATCGTGGCGACGTTGGTCGGCGAGTTCAGTGGCTTCGGCAAGGGCCATGTCTACAAGCTGGACAACGGCCAGGAGTGGATGCAGACCGACGATGCCAAAGTGCACGGTGTACGCAAGACCAACCCGCCGGTGCGGATCGCGCCCAGCCTGATCGGCAACGCCTGGTACATGAAGGTCGAAGGCAGCAACACGATGGCGACGGTCCGCCGGACCAAGTGATTTTCTGACGCCGGGCTCTCTCCCGGCGACGACGGGGCCGGCGGTTCCCGCCGGCTGCGAGCCGGAGCACGGGTGGGATTGCCCCCCGGGCCAGGTAAGAACGCTGGCCAGTTCGACTTACCCTCGGCCTGCGCGCTGTCGCAGGACTGACACAAACCGTTCATACAGTGATCGCTTCGCTGAAATCCGGGCGCCCCGCCCGGTCCGGGAAGAGGAACGGCATTCATGCGCCACTGGATCATCCTGCTGCTGATGCTGGCCGGCGCCGCAGCCGCGTCGCCTCCGCAGGCGGCCTACGTCAACGTCGAGCAACGCCTGAGCACGCAGCAGCTGCACGACACCGGCCTGGACACGCTGTCGCCGGCGCAACTGGCGCTGCTCAACCAGTTGCTGCGTGAGGAAGCCACGCAGGCTGCAGCGACCGTCGAACGCGCCACGCTGGAACGCAGCCAGGACGCCTTCGCCGGCGCGATGGAAGGTCCGGTCGAGAGCCGCCTGGTGGGTGAATTGAGCGGCTGGGCCCCGGGCACTGTATTCGAACTGGAAAACGGCCAGCAGTGGCGCGTGCTGAAGGGCGAGATCCGCCTGCCGCGTACGCTCCAGTCGCCCGACATTGTGGTCGTGCCGGGCGTGATGGGGCGTTGGTTCTTCCAGGTGGACGAAGACACGCAGAAGGCGCGCGTCCAGCGCATCCGCTAGGAGTCCCCTGCGTCAACTGCGCAGGTGCGCCAGCCGCGTCGCCAGTTTCTTCGGCGAGACGCCGCCGCGCGCGCCGAGTTCCTGCGCGAACAACGACACCCTCAATTCTTCCAGCTCCCAGCGCAGCGCCTGCCAGTCCGACGAGCCCGCCTCGCCCTGGATCACCGCGGCCGCGAGCGCATCGACAAACGGCTTGAGCTCCAGCATCCGCGCCTGGTCGCGAGTGGGATCGCGCAACGCCCGCTCACCACGCAGTGAGAGCGCCTTGAGGTAACGCGGATACTCGCGCAGCGCCTGTGCCGGAACATCACGCAGGAAGCCAGGCGGGGTCAGCGCTGCAAGATGCGCGCGCATGTCGTCCAGGTTGCCGCTGGCCCAGCCCATCAGCGGCGACTCGAGCTTCGCGCGCACTTCGGCAACGGCCGCGAGGATCGTTTCGGCCTGGCGCAGGCGCTCGACGGCCTCGGGGAACAATCGCTTCGCGACGCCTTCGAGCAGTGCCGCGAAGGCCGTGGCATCTCGGATGTCATCCAGTCCTTCGTGCGTCAGGGCATCGAAGGCGCCGTCCATCAGGTCCGCGCGCAGGTGATCGCCTTCCTTCAGCGCCATGCCTTTGCTCGCGTGGCCCTGACCGGCCTGCCCCAAGCTGGCGCCCTGCGTCGCGGCATGACCGGCCAATGGTCTTGGCGATGCGGACTCGATCGCGGCATACAGCAAGCCGATCTTCGGCGACACCGGCAACTGCTTGCGCGCCTGCTTGAGTTTGTCCGCCAGCGCCAGCGCGATCAGGCGGCGTACGCCCTGCGGGTGCTCGCGTCGCGCCACTTCGCGTTGCGCGTGCACACGCAACGACACGCTGTCGATGTCGTCGTGCAGCGCCGGATACGCGGGCACGCCGCCCGCGCCGGGCACCGAGGCCGGGATCGGTGTTGCGGGGAATTGCACCAGCCCCCGCTGCGCCAGACCATCGGCGGCCTTGGCGGCAAATGCGGCGGCAGCTCTCGCGCCGAAGCGCAGACGCAGGTCGTCCAGGTCGCGCGATTCGGCGAGCACGGCCTTCCCGCCGCCACCCGTTGCCGGTGCTTCGACCAGGCGCAGGTTCATGCGCATGTGCGGTTCCAGCGCGTCCTCGTCGAAGTCGGTCGTTGCCACGGCGACGCCGGAGAGTTTCTGCAGGAAGCGTGCGAGTGCGCCGGCGATGGAATCCGACCTGCCATCGAGTCCGGAGGCGAACGCCTCGTGGAACGCGCGGGCGAAGTCCGGCGCGGGAACGAAGTTGCGCCGCAGTATCTTGGGCAGGGAGCGGATCAGCGCCGCTGCCTTGTCGGCGACAAAGCCCGGCGCCAGCCACGACAGTCGCGATGGGTCCAACGCATTGAGCAGGTGGAGCGGCACCGAGAGTGTCATGCCGTCGTCGGAGGAACCCGGTTCGAAGCGGTACGTCACGGCGAGGCGCACGTCGCCAAGCGCGAGGTACGGCGGGAAGCGCGCGGCTTCGGTCTCGCCGCCGATCATCAGGTCGGACAGCGACCATTCCAGCTTCGCTCTGTCCGCCGGCGGCAACTTGTTGAACCAGGCATCCAGCGCCTGCGCGTTGTGGACATGCGGCGGCAGCCGGTCCAGGTACCACTGCGCCATCCATTCCTCGTCGACGACGAGCCCCGCGCGACGCTGCTTGGCTTCTTCTTCGCGCGCCTTGGCGAGGGTGGCGAGGTTGCGCGGCAGGAACGCGCAGCGCGTGTTGATCTCGCCGGTGACCAGCGCGTCGCGGGCGAAGATGGCGCGACTTTCCTCGGGAAACAGCGCGCCGTAGTGCACCGGACGCTTCGGTGCGAGCACCAGCCCGAACAGGCTGATCTGTTCGCTGCCAACCACGCGTCCCTGCGAGCGCGCCCAGTGCGGATCGTGGTGGCGACGCGACAGCAGATGCGGCAACTCGCTGATCGCCCAATCGGGCTCGATGGCGGCGTTCGTCATCGACCACACGCGCTCGGTGTCCAGCAAGGTCGCGGACAGCACCCACGGCGGCGGTTTTTTCGCCAGCGGCGAGCCGGGGAACAACTGGAACTTGCGCCCGCGCGGGCCGTCGTAGAAGCCCTTGTCGCCGCGCAGGCCAAGCTGCGTGGGCAGGCCGGTGAGGAGGGCGCGATGCAAGGTGGCGTAGTGGTGGGAATCGTGCTTTTCGGACCCGTAGGGCGGAATCGCCGCAGGCGCTTCCGCCGTCGACGCCCCGGATGCCTTGGATGCCGCGGACGCAGAGTGGCGGACTCCGCCTTTGGCGGGTTCCACCCCACGCTGCGTCCACCCCAGCTCATCGCACAGCAGCTTCAATTGCCGATGCAGCTCGCGCCATTCGCGCATGCGCAGGAAGCCCAGGAAGTGCTTCTCGCACCACGCACGCAGCTTCGATTGCGTGAGCTCCTCGGACTGCGCCTGGTAGGCATCCCACAAGCGCAGGATACCCACGAATTCCGACTTCGCATCGGCAAACAACGCATGCGCGTTGTCCGCGGCGGCGCGCTGGTCGGCGGGCCGTTCGCGCGGATCCTGGATGCCCAGGAACGCTGCAATCGCCACCATCTCGCGCAGGCAGCCGTGTGCGTTCGCGGCCACCAGCATGCGCGCCAGCTTCACGTCCACCGGCAGTCGCGCCATCAGTTTGCCGATGGCGGTCATGCGGCGCTGCTCGTCGATCGCGCCCAATTCGGAGAGCTGCTGCCAGCCATCGGCGACGGCTCGTGGGTCCGGCGGCTCCAGGAACGGGAAATTCTCGATGATCCGGGCATCCCCATCCTGGGGCTGCCCGGACGCACGGCCCTCGATCCGGCCCAGGCCCAGCGACAGCATCCGCAGGATCACGCCCGCCAGCGCGGCGCGGCGGATTTCCGGATCGGTGTAGCGCGGACGCGATTCGAAATCAGCTTCGGAATACAGGCGATAGCAGGTGCCTTCGGAAATGCGCCCGCAGCGGCCCTTGCGCTGGTCGGCGCTGGCCTGCGAGATGTCTTCGATGTGCAGGCGATCCAGCTTGCCGCGCGGGCTGTAGCGCTTCACCCGCGCCAGGCCTGGATCGACGACGTAGCGGATGCGCGGCACCGTCAGCGAGGTTTCCGCGACATTCGTTGCCAGCACGATGCGGCGCTTGGTGCCCGGATTGAACACGCGGTCCTGGTCGCGCACGGACAGGCGTGCGTACAGCGGGATGACTTCGGTCTCGCGGTACTTGCGTTGCTCCAGCACGTGGTGGGCGTCGCGGATCTCGCGCTCGCCGGACAGGAAGATCAGCACGTCGCCGCGCGGGTCTTCGCGGGTGATTTCGTCGCAGGCGGCGGCGATGCCGTCGTTGATCGTGCGCTCGCCTCGGCGCTCGCCGCCGGAAGCGCGTCCATCGGGCTGCGTGTCGCCTTCGCCTTCCAGCGGACGGTAACGCACGTTCACCGGATAGCTGCGGCCTTCGACATCCACCACGGGTGCGTTGTCGAAGTGCTCGGCGAAGCGCGCCGTGTCGATCGTCGCCGAGGTCACGATCACCTTCAGGTCGCGACGCTTCTGCAACAGTTGTTTCAGGTAACCGAGCAGGAAATCGATGTTGAGGCTGCGCTCGTGCGCCTCGTCGATCAGGATCGTGTCGTACTGCGAGAGCCAGCGATCTGACTGGATTTCCGCCAGCAGGATGCCGTCGGTCATGAACTTCACCGCGGTCTGTTCGCCGACGTTCTCGGTGAAGCGAACCTGGTAGCCGACCGCGCCACCCAGCGTGGTACCGAGTTCCTCCGCAACGCGGCGCGCCACCGCACGGGCGGCGATGCGGCGCGGCTGCGTACAGCCGATCATCCCCGCCGCGCCCCGGCCGGCCGCCAGACACAGCTTGGGCAGCTGCGTGGTCTTGCCGGAACCGGTTTCGCCAGCGATCACCACCACCTGGTGCTTGCGGATGAGCTCGACGATGCGCTCGGCTTCTCCGGCAATCGGCAGCGAGGGATCCACCGGCGCCTTGGGCAGATTGGCGATCCGTGCTTCGCGATGCACTACCGACGCCTGCAGCGCCTGCGCGAAGGCCGTCTTCGCCGCTGCGTCGTCCGGCTTGCCGCTCCAGCGCGACCACAGCCCATGCAGGCGGCCCCGATCGCGACTGAGCGCGCCATCGATCGCACGGCGCGCCTGCTGCAGCTCCGGGTTGCCCTGCCCATCCGCGCGCGCTTTCGCCGGGGGCTTGCCGCCCTCCTGTGACGCGGATTTAGCAGTGGTGTCGATAGGGTTCATCGATAAGGCCGAAAGGAACAATTGATTTCACTGGCGCCGTGCGCCCGCCTATTGTCACCGCAGCACCCACGAAGGGAGAAACGGAATGGCCAAGAGCAGCAAGGTTTCGTCCACGAAGTCCGCCGGCACTGCTGCGATCGGCGCACCCGCCATCGACATCGGGATTTCCGGGGGTGACCGCAAGAAGATCGCCGAGGGCCTGTCGCGCTTCCTGGCGGACAGCTTCACCCTGTACCTGAAGACCCACAACTTCCACTGGAACGTCACCGGGCCGATGTTCAACACGCTGCACGTGATGTTCGAGGCCCAGTACAACGAGCAGTGGACGGCACTGGACGAAACCGCCGAGCGCATCCGCGCGCTGGGCTTCAATGCGCCGGGCTCGTATGGCGAATTCATCCGCCTGAGTTCGATCCCGGAGGAACCTGGCCTGGGCGACACCGCGGACTGGCGCGAGATGGTACGCCAGCTGGTGGTCGGCAACGAGGCCGTCGCCCGCTCCGCGCGCAAGGTGCTCAAGACCGCGGACGCGGGCGGCGACGACCCGTCCGTGGACCTGATGACCCAACGCCTGCAGGTGCACGAGAAGAATGCGTGGATGTTGCGGTCGTTGCTGCAATAACCCGCGTCGCGGAGGGCGGGCTGCCCTCGACTCAGTCCGACCATCGGAATGGGTGATGCCGCGCCGGCGGCCAGCCATGGAAACCTGAGCGATTGGTCGCGAACAGAACGGCGGGTCAAGACCCGCCCTACGCGGCTTCCGGCACATCGGACGGCGCCTTGCGGCCCAATCCGCAGGCCGATGGGGAACTTTCCTACGCGATTACGCGGTATTGGCCGCCGGCCCGGAGGTGCGGGACCGGTAAAATAGCGCATGCCCGATACCGCCCTCGACCTCCTGACCCGCATTTTCGGGCATCGCCAATTCCGGGGGGAGCAGCGGCAGATCGTCGAACATGTCGCCGGTGGTGGCGACGCACTCGTCCTGATGCCCACCGGCGGCGGCAAATCGCTGTGCTACCAGTTGCCGGCGCTACTGCGCGAGGGCTGCGGCATCGTGGTCTCGCCGCTGATCGCGCTGATGCAGGACCAGGTCGAAGCGCTGCGCCAGGTCGGCGTGCGCGCGGCCTTCCTCAATTCCACGCTGGATGCGGCCGGTGCCGCTCAGGTCGAACGCGACCTGTTGGCCGGTGAGCTGGACCTGCTGTACGTCGCGCCCGAGCGCCTGCTGACGCCGCGCTTCATGTCGCTGCTCGACCGCGCGACGATCGCGCTGTTCGCCATCGACGAGGCGCATTGCGTCTCGCAGTGGGGTCACGACTTCCGTCGCGAATACCGCGAACTCACTGTCCTGCACGAGCGCTGGCCGCAGGTACCACGCATCGCGCTCACGGCCACGGCAGACGAACCAACGCGTCACGAAATCGCCGAGCGGCTGGCGCTGGATGACGCGCGTCGCTTCGTCAGCTCCTTCGACCGACCCAACATCCGCTACCGCGTCGTGCAGAAGGACAACGCGCTGCGGCAGCTGCTGGACTTCCTGGGTGATCACCAGGGCGAGAGCGGCATCGTGTATGCCTTCTCGCGCAAGCGGGTGGAGAAGGTCGCCGAGCAGCTCTGCGCGGAAGGCATCAACGCCCTTGCCTACCACGCCGGCATGAGCACCGACGCGCGCGCCGCCAACCAGCGCCGCTTCCTGCAGGAGGACGGCGTGGTGATGGTGGCGACGATCGCCTTCGGCATGGGCATCGACAAGCCGGACGTGCGCTTCGTCGCGCATGTGGACCTGCCCAAGTCGGTCGAAGGCTACTACCAGGAGACCGGACGCGCGGGCCGCGATGGCGATGCGGCGCAAGCGTGGCTCTGCTACGGCCTGGGCGACACGGTCAACCTGCGCCAGCTCATCCTGCAATCCGAGGCAGGCGAGGAACGCAAGCGACTGGAACTGCGCAAGCTCGATGCGCTATTGGGATACTGCGAATCCACCACGTGCCGGCGCCAGTCGCTGCTGGGCTGGTTCGGTGAGACGCATGGCGGCAACTGCGGCAACTGCGACAACTGCCTGGAACCGCCGCAGTGCTGGGATGGCACCCAGGCGGCGCGCAAGGCGTTGTCGTGCGTGTATCGCAGCGGGCAGCGTTTCGGCGCGGCGCACGTGATCGATGTCCTGCGCGGCACCGTGACCGAGCGCGTTCAGCAGTTTGGTCACGAGCAACTCAGCACCTGGGGCATCGGCGCGGACCTGGATGCGCGGCAATGGCGTGGCGTGTTCCGCCAGCTGGTGGCAACGGGGCTGCTCGAGGCGGACATGCACGGTTCGCTGCGCCTCACGGCGACCGCCGCACCGGTGCTGCGAGGCGAACAGACGCTGCTGCTTCGCACCGAACAGGCGAAACCAGCGCGAAGTAAACGCGGTGGCACCCGCGCCGGATCGGCCGCCGAGCGTGAGCTGGACCTCCCGCCCGACGCATTGATCCGCTTCAACGCCCTGCGCAGCTGGCGCGCCACCGCCGCCCGCGTGCAGAACGTGCCGGCGTACGTGATCTTCCATGACAGCACGCTGCGTGCGATCGCGACCCATGCGCCGGAAGACCTGAACGAACTGGCGCGCATTCCTGGCATCGGCGCGAGCAAGCTCGACCGCTATGGCGATGACGTATTGCAACAGTTGTTCGACGCCGCCTAGGGGCAGCACCTGCAGCACTTGTCCGTCCGCGCCTCCTGCAAGGGTTGCGCGGACGAAGCGTCGTGATCAGCCGCTCGCACCAAGTACTTGAGCGGATCGCGTTCCGGTTGGCGAGCGCAGGGCTTTCTCCAGCATCGGGCTGATGGCGATACCCGGGTTGAGTCGACGCGCCGCTTCGAGATTGGCCTCGGCTTCGACCTTCCGCCCGAGCACCATGTTGGCCCGTGCCATTGCCAACAGGTCCGTGGCGCGTAGCTGGGCCGCTTCCACTTTGGTGGCCAGCTGATCGATGACGGTGGACAGCTGCTGCTTCTGCACGTTGCTCGAAGGCGTGGCCTGCGAATCGCGCGGCGTGACGTTTTCCAGCTGCGCGGTGAGTACCGGCACCAGCATGGCCTGCACTTCACGTGACGGCCTTTCCCTGAGCACGGACTGCGCGATCACGTAGCCCTTCTCGACGCTTCCCACCAGGCGGTAGCCGTCGGCCACCTGGGCACGCAGGCGCAGGTTGTTACCGGACCGCTTTTCCACTGCGGCGATTGCGGCCGTGAACTGCTGCTTCTGCATTGCGTCCAGCGCCACGAACGGCTGCGATCGCAACGCGTCAAGGATCGAAAGCTCGTGCCCGAACCGCAGCGCGTTGATGCCCGGAATCAGCATCAGCGAGACCGCTATCGCCATCAGTGCGGTGGCGGGGAGACAGCTGCGCTTCTGCAGGACCATCGCAGAGATCAGGATCGTGGCGAACCCAAGCAACACCGCGCCGCAGATCAACATCATCAGTTCGTAGGCGAACAGGCCGTCAAACATCGCGTTGAGCATTTCCATGGCAATCCCCTGGTTGTCCACTCCACAGTTGGCCGGCCGCGGCGACCACCGCCGCCGGCATGTCTTCGTGCCTTCCCAAATAGACCCCGGTTCAAGCAATACCGATCAAGTCGATCTGCGGCTAGGGGCTGCGCGCCCTCCCGCCTGGCAAGTCGTGCTTACCTCACCTCTGCGCGTGGGCGACACTCCGCATCTCGACGCTTCGGGCAAGCGCTGCCGTACAACTTGAGGGCAGAGTTACTATCTGGTAAGTAGCGCGGTATGGAAGTCGCGTCAGTCCCACTGGACAAGGAGTAGTCGATGAGCGCGCTGTCCCTACGGATCCGCAAGGCACGGACGCAGGCTTCGGTATCCCAGGGCGAACTGGCCCGGCGCGTCGGCGTGAAGCGAAGCGCGGTCACGCAGTGGGAAAGCCCGTCGGGTACCACTCCCAGCGTCGAACACCTGATCCACGTCGCCATGCAGACTGGGGTGAACTTCGAGTGGCTGGCCACCGGGCGCGGAGCGAACCGCAGCGAGGCAACGCAGGAAGCGGCCGTCATGGTCGACGACTACGCCATGGATGCGCACGAAAGCAAGGCGCTCGCGTTCCTGCGCAACCTGCCTGAGGGCAGGAAGCGGATCGCGTTGCAGATACTCGAAGTGCTCTCGCGCTGAGCCAACGACGTGCTGGCGCTGGCCTGCCTGCGAAGGCTGGGAACAGCATCCTCGTTCCCCGCTCGACATCAGGACATGGCCCACAGCCGGGCACCCAGAGCAAGGCACCCGCCAGATGCTGCACTGGCGCTGGATGATCAATGGATGGTGGGTCGTGACGGATTCGAACCGTCGACCAGCGGATTAAAAGTCCGATGCTCTACCGACTGAGCTAACGACCCAGGATGTTGCAGCTGACACGGGCGATACGGTGGGACCCGCCGGCCCGGTATTGCGCCGGGGCGCGCATTCTAGCGCAGCGGGGCCACGCCTGCAGGTCGGATCGCCCACGCATCTCAGAAGTAGCGGGTGGGATCGGCAACACCGGCCACGGCGAAGCCCTCCGCGCGCAAGCGGCAGGCATCGCAGTGACCACAGGCGCGACCGTGTTCGTCGGCCTGGTAGCACGACACGGTGTCGGCGAAATCCACGCCCAGCCGCAGCCCTTCGCGCACGATGTCGGCCTTGCTCAGGAACTGCAGCGGCGCGTGCACGCGGAGCCCGGCACCTTCGACGCCGGCCTTGGTGGCCAGGTTGGCCAGGTCCTGGAACGCGGCGATGAATTCCGGCCGACAGTCCGGATAACCGGAATAGTCCACTGCGTTGACACCGCAAAAGATGTCCGCCGCGCCGAGGACTTCCGCCCAACCCAGCGCCACCGACAGCATGATCGTGTTGCGTGCCGGCACGTAGGTGACGGGAATCGCACTGCCTGCCTGGCCGATGGCGTGGCCGTCGGCATCGGTAGGCACGGCGATGTCGTCGGTCAATGCCGAGCCACCGATGCTGCGCAGGTCGACATTGACGGTCTTGTGCGCCACCGCCCCCAGCGTCCGCGACACGCGACTGGCTGCGTCCAGCTCCGAGGTGTGGCGCTGGCCGTAGCGCACGCTCAGCGCATGCACGGCGAAGCCCTGCTCGCGTGCCAGGGCGATGACGACGGCGGAATCCATGCCACCAGAAACCAGGACGACGGCGTTTTTCATGTGCGGTGGAAGGCTGTAGCGGAGATTGGAGAAGGATTGTCCGACGAGCCTGGCAGCGTGAAGCGGCGGCCTGCTATCGAATTTCGAGTCAAAAACAGGCCTTTCGCTACGCCTGAAATGACATCGCCACTTGCTGGAGACCGGGCCCGGCGCGCTTACCGCCCGCGTTCGTCATTCCACAGGAGTTTGTGCAACTGCATCTGGAAGCGCACCGGCAGGCGATCCGCGACGATCCAGTCGGCCAGCTCGCGCGGCGACACGTCGGTGTAGCTTGGGGAGAACAGCACTTCGCAGGTGTCCGTCAGTGCGTGTTCGGCAACGATCCCCTTGGCCCAGTCGTAATCGTCGCGCGAGCAGATCACGAACTTCACCTGGTCGTGCGCCGTCAGCAGCGGCAGGTTCGACCACAGGTTGCGATGCACCTCCATCGAACCGGGCGTCTTGATGTCCAGCACGCGGGATACGCGCGGATCGACGTCGGCGATGTCGATCGCCCCCGACGTCTCCAGGGACACTTCGAAGCCGGCTTCGCACAGTCGCTGCAGCAGCGCGATGCAACGCTTCTGCGAAAGCGGTTCGCCGCCGGTGACGCAGACATGGCGCACGCCCTGCTTCGCCACTTCGGCGAGGATGTCGTCGAGCGTCCACCACTCCCCGCCGTGGAATGCGTAGGCGGTGTCGCAGTACTGGCAGCGCAACGGGCAGCCGGTCAGGCGGACGAAGACGGTGGGCCAGCCGGCCTGACGGGCCTCGCCCTGCAGCGACAGGAAGATCTCGGTGATCTTGAGGCGATCGGCCGACGGGGCCGCCTCGGTGGAAACGGCGTTCATGGCGCAATTTTAGCCGAACGCCCATGGCTGGGGCCGAAACTGCATCGAACGGCGTGCAATCAGGCTTCCATCACCCGAACAGGGTCCGTGCCCTGCCCCGCAAATCGCCGGCCATCGGGGCGGCCGGAGTGCCGGCTCAACGCTGGTTGAGGTGACCCAACTGGATCGCGCTGAGCCGGTCGGCTGCGGTCCTCGCGGCATCGGTGCCGGGATAGCGGTTCACCACTTCCGACAGGGTCCGTTCCGCACCGTCGTACTGGCGCGCGCCGTACTGGGACAGGCCCACCTTGAGCAATGCGCCCGGCGCCTTGTCGTGGGTGGGATAACGGTCCAGCAGGGACTGGAACTGGGTCTGCGCCAGCGCGTAGTTCTGGGTGACGTAGAAGCTTTCGCCCAGCCAATACAGCGCGTTGGGGGCGTAACTGCCGTTCGGGTAGTCCTGCAGGAAGCTCTGGAACAGCTCGGCGGACTGGGCGTATTGGCCCGCCTTCAATGCGTTGAACGCGGCATCGTAGGCGCTGCGCTCCCCCGCCCCCTGGGCCACGGCACCGGGGTCGCCGTAGACAGCGGGGGGCTGTTCAACCGGCCCAGCCGGAGTCGAGGTGCTCGCGGGCGGGGTTACCGGCGGCGCCGAGCGCGCCACGCCACCGCCTTCGAGCCGGGTGAGGCGTCCGTCCAGATCCAGGTACTGCGCCTTCGAGGTCGATTGCAGCTGCTTGTTTTCCTGCTGCAGCTCCTCGACCTGGGCGCGCAGGGCCTGGACCTCGCTGCGCAGTTGGGTCAGCTGGTTGAGCAGGTCGACGTTGGCCTGGTTGTTGGCCGCGCGGGCCTCGAGCGTCGCAACCCGATCCGCCAGGCTGGCGCGCTGGGCGAACGCCGGCGTGGCTGCGAGGCCAAGGACGGCACCGATCGACAGGGAAAGCAGGAGTTTCTGGCGCATGCCGCTCATCGTTCAATCGGGGAATGGGGCGACTTCAGCAACGTCGCACTGAACCGGCTTGCAACACCTCCCCCGCGCGGTCCGAGCCGCGCGAGGGAGGCTGATGCGATCACTTCGATGCGATCACTTCGCGGTGTAGACGATCTCGACGCGACGGTTCTTGGCCCAGCAGTCTTCCGTCGAATCGGTGCAGGTCGGGCGTTCCTCGCCGTAGCTGACGACGGTGATCTGGCTGCCGGAACCGCCATTCGCCTGTACCGCCGAGGACACGGCATTGCCGCGGCGCTCGCCCAGGCCCTGGTTGTATTCGCGCGAACCGCGTTCGTCGGCGTTGCCTTCCAGGTTCATGCGCGAGGACGGACGGTCACGCAGGTACTTCGCATGGCAGGCAACGATGGCCTGGAACTCCGGACGCAGCGCGTCCTGGTCGAAATCGAAATACACCACGCGCTGGCGCAGGCAGGCGTCGGTATCCAGGTCTTCCGGGCCATAGGCGCCCGGGCGCGTCGTGCCGTTGTCGCCAGCGGGCGTCGTGGTGCCGGTGCCGGTGTCGCCCGGCGGGACTTCCTTCACCTTCTTCGAACAGGCGGCGGCCGTGACGCACAGCAGTGCGGCGACAAGAATGCGGGTGGTGTTGTTCATGGTCTTCCTCGTCTGTGGGCGTGGAACAGGGTGTCCGTGTCGTCGTGGAAACCCGGGGGGACTTCGGACAAAACGTCGGACGGGAACTGCTGGATGGAATCGTCGGATGAAAATCGTTGGATAAACTTCGGACGAAAGTGTCTGGCAAAACGTGGCTAGCGTGCCGCACTACTGTTGACCGGGTGTGACGCGACTGGAGCTGTACCGCGGTTGGAAGACGGTGGCCATCTTCCAGCCAGATGCGTTACCTGGGAGTGCGGAACGGACCCCAGGCCGGTTCGCGGACGTCGCCGTCGGCGAGCACCAGGCGCTGGCGCACGCGGGCGTCGGAGGACACGGCGTAGAGCACGTCGCGACGGCCTTCGCGGGCAGCATAAAGGATCATCATCCCGTTGGGCGCGAAGCTCGGCGACTCGTCCAGCGCGCCCGGCGAGAGGTTCGTCCAGCCGCCACCGACGCCGCGATCCATCATCGCGATGCGGTAGCTGCCGCCCCCTTGGGTCACGGCGATCTTCTTGCCGTCAGCCGACACGGTCGGGTCCGCGTTGTAGCTGCCCTGGAAGGTGACGCGCGTTGCGCCGCCACCACTCGAAGGCACCTGGTAGATCTGCGGCTTGCCGCCACGGTCGGACACGAAATACAGGCTGGCGCCGTCACCGCTCCACACCGCCGACGTGTCGATGGCGAAGTGGTTGGTGATCTGGGTCAGCGCGCGGCTGCCGAGGTCCATCACATAGATTTCGGGATTGCCGCTCTTGGACAGCGTGAGCGCCAGCTTGCGGCCATCCGGCGAGAACGACGGCGCGCCGTTGATGCCGCGGAACTTGGCGATCTGTTCGCGCGCACCGGAGGAAATGGTCTGGAGGTAGACCGAGGAATTGCCGCCCTCGTAGCTCACGTAGGCGATGCGGTTGCCTTCGGGGCTCCACGATGGCGACAGCAGCGGCTCGGACGAACGCACCACGGTCTGCGGGTTGTACCCGTCGCTGTCGGCGATCATCAGCGCGTAACGGGATCCCTTGCCGACACCGGATGCCGTGACGTAGGCGATGCGGGTGAAGAACGCGCCTCGGACACCCGTGATCTTCTCGTACACGGCGTCGGCGATCTGGTGGGCGACGTCGCGCATCGCGCTGCCACGCGCGGTGAGTGCGTAGCCGAGCAGCCGTTCCTTCTTGGCCACATCGAACAGTTCGTACTCGACGCGATAACCGCCGTCCCCGGCATCCAGCACGCGACCGACGAGGATGTAGTCCTGGTTGAGCGCGGTCCAGGTCGGGTAGTTGATCTCGCCGCCGCTCGAAGGGCGCTCGACGATGTCCTTCGCAGGCAGGCTGCGGAAGGAGCCGGAACGGTTGAGGTCGGAGGCGACCACCTGGGCGACATCGGTCTGCGGGGCGCTCGCGCCCTGGTACCGCATGGGGATGACGGCGATCGGCAGGGCCGAGGCATTGCCGCCGACGATGTCGAGCTCCAGGCCCTGCTGCGCGTGGGCAGAAGCCAGCCCGGTGACCACGGGGAACAACAGCGCCAGCAGTGCAGCCAGCCAGGACAGGGGACGTGTCATCGGCACTCCATACCTCGATGCGACTTGTTCAGGTTTGTCATTCTTAACAACTTGAGGGTGAACGACGGTTCAAAGCCGGGACGGATAACCTTCACCTGCTGTTGACGATCGCCGGACGATCAGCGCCCCTCGGCGCGGAAGTTCAGTATCAGGTCGCGCTCGAAGACCAGCTCGAAGCCCGCGTACGGCAGCGGCTGCGCCTTCAGAACCGCTGCCTCGATCGAGCGGCGACCCTGTTCATCGTAGGCGCAGGGCGATGACACTTCCGCGGACATCACCGTGCCACCGGGCAGCTGGCGGATGCGCAGCTTGCAGGCCGCGCCCAGCGGAACCGAGTCCGGACGCGTCCACTTGGCCAGGATGGCCCGACGCAGGGCTTCGGCGTATTTCGCCTTCAGGCCGTCGTCGGTACCGCCGGCACCACTGGCCTGGGCGTCGGACTGGGCCGCGGCCTCGGCGGCGTTGCGGGAGCTGGTGCTGGCCAGCTGCTGCAGGCGCTGTTCGGCCAGGTCGGCCTCGCGCGCAGCGGCGGCGCGGCGGCGGCGGATGTCTTCCAGCTGCTTCAGCCGCTCCTGCTCCATGATCGTCAGGCGCCGCTGGGCTTCCTGCTGGCGATCCTGTTCGGTCAGGTCGACCTGCGCCTGTTTCGTCTTCGCTTCCTGCACCTGCTGCTCGACCGCCGGCGTGGGCGCGGGCTGGTCGGTGACTTCGGCCTGGTCGACGTCATCGGGAAGCGGGATGAAGTCCTGCGGCTTGGGCTGCGGCTCCTGCACGGGCTCGGGCAGGGGTTCCGGCAGCGGCTCGGGCTCCTTGACCTCTTCCTTGACCGGCTCGGGACGCTTGCTGAGCGTATTGCGCATCGCCGACGACAACTGGCTGGCATCCATCAGCTCGGCCGAGATCGCGCCCGACGCCGCCGGCGCCGCGCTGCGCGTCCACCACAGGCCGGCGAACAGCAAGGCGAACAACGCCAGGTGCAGCAGCACGGCGAAAACGAAAGCCTGCGCGGTGTCGGCGCGGGTTTCCTTCATTTACGGCTGCCCTGCTTCGGGCCGCTCATGAGCCCGATCTTTTTCACGTTGGCGCGCTGGAGCAACTCCATTGCGTCCATAACGTCCTGGTATTTCCCCTCGCCCTGCGCGGCGACGAAGATCGAAACGTCCTTGTTCTGGCTGACGATAGCGCGGACACGCGCCTCCAGCGACTGCGCGCTCATCGACTCGTTCTTGCCGGCCTTCACCGCAAGCGCCAGCGTGCCATCGGGATAGACGCTGACGACCACGGGATCTTCCTTCGCGTTGATCGACTTCGCGTTGGTCTTTGGCAGGTCGACGTCGACGCCCAGCGTGAGCAGCGGCGCGGTGACCATGAAGATCACCAGCAGCACCAGCATCACGTCGATGTACGGCACGACGTTGATCTCGGCCTTGAGTTTGCGCTTGCGATGGCAGCGCATGGAAAGGACGGTCATACGAATTTCCTGGTTGTCATCCCGGGTGCAGCCTGAAACCCGCTTGTTTCATTCATCGGCAACCCGTCGGTGGTTCACCATTTCTGGCCGCCGGCGCGGTCCGGGTATTCCCGCGTATGCAGCTGGTCGCGGGCCGGTTAGCGACTATTCGTCCGCGTGCGCCTGGCGCTGCAGGATCGAGGAGAACTCCTCGGCGAAGGCGTCGTACCGCACCGCGAGCCGCTCCACGCCGTTGGCAAAGCGGTTGTAGGCCCACACCGCGGGGATGGCGACGAACAGGCCCATCGCGGTGGCCAGCAGCGCCTCGGAAATGCCCGGCGCCACGTCCTTGATGCCCACCTGCGCGCCGCTGGCGAGCAGTCCGTGCATCGTCACCATGATGCCGAAGACCGTGCCGACCAGGCCGATGTACGGCGCGGTGGAACCGATGTTCGCGAGCAGTTCGAGATTGTGTTCAAGCCCGTCGATCTCGCGCGAACCGGTCGCGCGCATCGCACGCTGTGCGCCTTCCAGCTGCACGCGGGTGTCGACGCTCTTGCGCTGGCGCAGGCGACCGAACTCGCGGAAGCCGGCTTCGAAGATCGCTTCCATGCCGAAGATCGGCGTGCGGTGCTGGGTCGCGCCGGCGTAGAGCTTGGTGAGTTCGGCGCCGGACCAGAAACGCTCTTCGAAGGTCTCGGCTTCCTTGCGCGCACGCGCGATCACGCTGCGCTTGCGGAAGATGATCACCCAGGACACCACCGAGGCGACGATCAGCAGCGCCATGATCAGCTGCACCGGAAGGCTGGCATCCAGCACCAGGCGGACCAGGTCGAGGTTGGCACTGGCCGCGGCGGCACCCGGAGCGGCGGCGGAAGACTCCGCAAGCGCGGTGGCCTGCGCGGGCGCTTCGTCCGGAAGGGCCTCGACGGCGGCCTGCATGGCCATGAGGATCGTGGGGGTCATGCGTCGTTCTCCACCAGAGCGTTCAATTCGTCATACAGCGATTGCGGGATGGCCCGTGGGCGGAATCCCAGGTCCAACGCGGCCACGCGGACGGTCGCGCTGAGCAGCCGTTCGTCGCCGCGCATGATCTCCTGGGCGAAGATCACGCTCGCGCGCCGGCACTCGCGCAACCGCACGGTGACCTGCAGCGCGTCGTCCAGCCTCGCGGGCTTCAGGAAG
Source organism: Lysobacter fragariae (assembly GCF_054779775.1). Classification (NCBI taxonomy): domain Bacteria; kingdom Pseudomonadati; phylum Pseudomonadota; class Gammaproteobacteria; order Lysobacterales; family Lysobacteraceae; genus Lysobacter; species Lysobacter fragariae. The sequence continues at coordinate 306,092 of NZ_BAAGXP010000001.1, forward strand.
TCCAGCTGCATCGCGCGAACCGCGAACAGCGTTTCGTGCTCGCGCTGCAGGACGGACTGCCCGTAACCCTGCGCACGCATCCATTCGGTGCGCGCGCGTTCGAGGAAGGCCACGTACTGCGCGTGGTACACGACACCGCCTGCGTCGGTATCTTCCCAGTAAATGCGGACCGGATGGCTGAACATTCGTTAAGAAAACTCGTCAACGGGAATTTGCAAGTCGGGAAATGCGACACGGTCTTGCATTCGATATGCGCGCGGTCCGCAACGCATCAGGGTGCCGGGACCGCGATGACGGAGTGTCGCAGGCATTCACTCGTCGCTTTCGATGCGTTCGGCAAACAGGCCGGGGGCACCCGCCTTCGGCTTGAAGCCCATGTGCCGATAGGCCTTCGGCGTAGCCATGCGACCGCGTGCGGTGCGCACCAGGTAACCCTGCTGGATGAGGTAGGGCTCGATCACGTCCTCGAGCGTGCCCCGCTCCTCGCTGAGCGCCGCCGCCAGCGATTCGACGCCGACCGGACCGCCGTCGAAAGCATCGATGATCGTCGTCAGCAGGCGACGGTCGAGGTCGTCGAAGCCCTCCGGGTCGACCTTGAGCATCTTCATCGCCGCATCGGCGACGCCACTCGTGATCGCACCGGTCGCCTTCACCTGCGCGAAGTCGCGCACGCGGCGCAACAGGCGGTTGGCGATACGCGGCGTGCCGCGCGAGCGCTTGGCGATCTCCGCGGCACCTTCGGGATCGCAGCTGATGCCGAGGATATGTGCCGAGCGACGCACGATCCGCGTCAGCTCTTCCGCGCTGTAGAACTCCAGGCGCTGGACGATCCCGAAACGGTCGCGCAGCGGCGCGGTCAGCAGGCCGGCACGGGTGGTCGCGCCGATCAGGGTGAAGGGTGGCAGGTCGAGCTTGATCGAACGGGCCGCCGGGCCTTCGCCGATCATGATGTCGATCTGGTAGTCCTCCATCGCCGGGTACAGCACTTCCTCGACGACGGGCGACAGGCGATGGATCTCGTCGACGAACAGCACGTCGTGCGGCTGCAGGTTGGTGAGCAGCGCGGCGAGGTCACCCGCCTTCTCGATCACCGGGCCGGAAGTCTGGCGCAGGTTGACGCCCAGTTCGTTGGCGATGACGTGGCTGAGCGTGGTCTTGCCCAGGCCGGGTGGACCAAAGATCAGTACATGGTCGAGGGCTTCACCGCGCTGTTTCGCCGCCTCGATGTAGATCTGCATCTGTTCGCGCACCGGCGCCTGGCCGAGGTACTCGTCCAGCCGCTTGGGGCGGATGGAGGCCTCGATGGCGTCTTCTTCGCGGGTGGCGGCGGGGGAAACGATGCGGTCTTCGGTCATGCCACGAGTATGACAGGGCTGGATGTCGGGGCCAGCGTGTCCGCTGGCCGCCAAAGTCCACTTCGGCGCCATTCCGGGCGCCTAAGCGCCAGTGATCAGATCTCGACCTGCGCGCCCAGCTCCACCAGCCGGTTACCCGGGATCCGGAAGAAACCCGTTGCCGGCGCCGCGTTACGGTGCATGACCGCGAACAGCTTGTCGCGCCACACCGGCATGCCTCGGTTGCGGCTGGCCACGACGGTCTCGCGGCTGGCGAAGTACGTCGTATCCATCGGATCGAAATGGATGCCGCCCTTGTCGCAGCTGCGCATCAGCGCCAGCGGCACGTCAGGCGTCTCCATGAAACCGAACTTGATGATGACGCGGTAGAAGTCCTCGCCACCGATCGACTCGATCTTCAGCCTCTTTTCCTTCGGCGCGTACGGCACGTTGAGTGTCTCCGCGGTCAGGAACACATTGCGCTCGTGCAGCACCTTGTTGTGCTTGAGGTTGTGCAGCAGTGCGTGCGGCACAACGCCGGTCTGCGCGGTCATGAACACCGCGGTGCCCGGTACGCGCACCGGCGGCGCCAGCATCAGGCCGGGCAGGAAGGTGTCGATCTGGATGCCTTCCTTGCGGATTTCCGCATGGAGCAGTTCACGGCCGCGGCGCCAGGTGCGCAGCACGGTGAACACCAGGATGCCCAGCACCACCGGCACCCACGCGCCGTCGAGGAATTTCACGCCGTTGGCGATCAGGAAGGCGATTTCGATGATCGCGAACAGCAGGCACAGCGGCAGCACCCAGCGCCGCGCATCCGGCCACGTCGCGCGCGCGACCAGCGCCAGCAGCAACGTGTCGATCAGCATCGTGCCCGACACCGACACGCCATAGGCCGAAGCCAGCGCCGTCGACGTACGGAACGTCAGCACCAGCGCGATCACCATCACCGCCAGCGTCCAGTTGATGCCGGGGATGTAGATCTGGCCGATGGTGTCCTTGGAGGTGTGCTTGATCAGCATGCGGGGGATGTAGCCCAGCTGCATCGCCTGGCGCGCCACCGAATACGCGCCGGTGATCACCGCCTGCGACGCGATCACCGCTGCCGCGGTCGCCAGCGCGATCATCGGGTACAGCGCCCACTGCGGCACGCCGATGTAGAAGGGGTTCTTCACCGCCTCCGGGTTTTCCAGCACCAGCGCGCCCTGCCCCAGGTAGTTGAGCATCAGCGCAGGCAGCACGAAGAAGTACCAGGCATAGCGGATGGGTTTCGCGCCGAAGTGACCCATGTCGGCGTACAGCGCCTCGCCGCCGGTCACCGCCAGCACCACCGCGCCGAGGATGAAAATACCGTGCCAGCCATGTTCGGCGAAGAAGCGCACCGCCCAGATTGGATTGAAGGCGTGCAGCACGTCCGGGTTGTGGCCGATGTTGTAGAGACCGAGCGCCGACAGCGCAGCGAACCACAGCATCGTGATCGGGCCGAATACCTTGCCGACTTTTTCGGTGCCGTAGCGCTGGGTCATGAACAACGCGAGCAGGATCAGCACGGCAAGCGGAACGATCCAGGTGTGCAGTTTCGGCGCGGCGACCTCGATGCCTTCCAGCGCGGACAACACGGACACTGCGGGCGTGATCACGCCGTCGCCGAAGAACAACGACGCACCGAAGATGCCGAGTATGCCCACCGCGTAGGCGGATCGCGAGCCCTTGGGCAACGTGCGTTGCGCCAGCGCCATCAACGCCATGATGCCGCCTTCGCCTTCGTTGTCGGCGCGCATGATGATCGACACGTACTTCACCGTGACCACGATCACCAGCGCCCAGAACACCAGCGACAGCACGCCCAGCACCGTGGCGTGGTCGGGCGTGAGCCCGTAGTGCGGGATGAAGGCTTCCTTGATCGTGTACAGCGGGCTGGTACCGATGTCGCCGAAGACGACACCGATCGCGCCGACGATCAGGCCAAGGAGGCCGACGTTGCCGTGGCCGTGCGCTTGATCGGAGGAATTGCTGGTGGTGGCCATTGGCCTTCCTGATGGTTGTACGCGGACGCCGGGGCGTCAGCGAAGCGCGGACTTTAGCGCTTTGCGGATGATGGTGGCGGCGTCATCGCCGGCTGCCGTGGCGGCAGCGGCCATACGCACGGCTTCGGCCGGTTTGTAGCCCAGCTGTTGCAGGGCGATGGCGGCTTCGGATTGCGGATCGGCTGGGGCGCCGGAGGGATTGAGCGTCGCGCCGATGCCGGCGAGGTCGGCGGCACGGTCGCGCAGTTCCACGACCATGCGTTCGGCGGTCTTCTTGCCGATACCCGGAATGCGCGTGAGCGCGGTGATATCACCTGCCTGCACCATGCGCGCGAACTCGTCCACGCTCACGCCCGACAGCACGGCCAGCGCGATCTTGGCGCCGATGCCGCTGACCCGCTGCACGTCGCGGAACAGCCGGCGTTCGCCTTCGCGCAGGAAGCCGTACAGCGAAACGCTGTCTTCCCTCGTAGCGTAATGGGTGAACAGCGAGACTTCACGGCCGAGTTCAGGCAGGTCGTAGAACGTGCTCATCGGCGCTTCGAGTTCGTAACCGACGCCGTTGACGTCGACCACCAGCCACGGCGGCTGCTTGTGGACCAGGAGGCCCTTCAATCGACCGATCATTTGCGTCCCCAGGCCTGTTTCGTGCTGACGCCGAGCCGCTGCGCGGTCGAGCGAACGTGCGCATGCGTGATCGCGACGGCCAGCGCGTCGGCCGCATCCGCCTGCAGCTTTCCCTGCAGGTTGAGCATGATGCCGACCATGTGCTGGACCTGCGTCTTGTCGGCACCACCCTGCCCGACCACCGCCAGCTTGATCTCCTTGGCGGCGTATTCGTGCACCGGCAGGTCGCGCAGCACCGCCGCGCACAACGCCGCGCCGCGGGCCTGGCCGAGTTTGAGCGCGGAGTCGGGATTCTTCGCCATGAATACTTTTTCGATCGCCACTTCATCGGGACGATAGGTCTCGATGATGTCCGCCAGGCCATCCAGCAACCGCTTGAGGCGTTGCGGGAATTCACCTTCGCCCAGCAGCAGCAACGGTGCGTGGAAGACGTGCTTGGCGCGGCCCGTGGCATCGGCATCGACGATGCCGACACCGGTGCGTTGCGAGCCGGGATCGATCCCCAGGATGCGGGTCACGGGCAGGCGTTCCCGACGGCGCGAGGACTAGAGGTTCCGGGGATTGAGGTCACGACGACAGTCTACGCCTCAGGCGTAGGCATCCTCGCCCAGGTCGGCGTTGGAGTAGACGTTCTGCACGTCGTCCATGTCTTCCAGCCAACGCAGCAGCTTGGCGACCTGCTGCGCGGTCTCGCCGCTGACCGCGATGTCGTTGTCGGCGCGCAGGGTGACTTCGGCGAGGTCGGGCTTGAGCGCGGCCGTTTCCATTGCCGCTTTCACCCCGGCGAAGGCGTCGGGCGAGGTGATCACGTCGATCGCGCCGTCTTCCGGATAGACGACAACGTCGTCCGCGCCGGCTTCGATTGCCGCTTCGGTGACCTTGTCCTCATCGGCGCCCGCCGCGTACGACAGCACGCCCAGCTTCTTGAACATGAACGACACGGAGCCATCGGTGCCAAGGTTGCCACCGAACTTGCCGAACGCATGGCGCACGTCGGCCACGGTGCGCACCTTGTTGTCGGTGAGGCAGTCGACGATCACCGCGACGCCGCCGGGTGCGTAGCCTTCGTAGCGGATTTCCTCGTACACCACGCCTTCGAGTTCGCCGGTGGCCTTCTTGATCGCGCGTTCGATCACGTCCTTGGTCATATTGACACCGAGCGCCTTGTCGACGGCGGTGCGCAAGCGCGGATTGCTGGACAGGTCACCGCCGCCGGCGCGCGCCGCGACGGAGATCTCGCGGATGATCTTGGTGAAGATCTTGCCGCGCTGGGCGTCCACCGCGTTCTTGCGGGCTTCGATGGAAGGGCCTCTACCCATGGATGTTTCCGTGCCGGTGCTGTGACGAAGCTGGCAATTTTACCGCGCCGCGGGACAATTTCGCGCTCGACCCAACTCATCGCGCCGCCGCGCGCCGCAGACCATGGTCACCATGGCTTTTCAAGCCCCCCCGTTGCCGGATAACCCGGACCCGGTCAAAACCGGCCCTCCCGGAAGAACTTGACCGCCAGGCGCGCGGCTTCGGGCGAAAACAGCATGCCGCTGTGACTGGCCGCGATCACGGCGTGGTCGGCCAGGCCCGGCAACCGCGTCTCCGTGACGGACACCGAACCGTCGTGCTCGCCTTCGATATCGCTGAACAAGTGCCCCAGTCCGCGCGGCAGGGTCCCGGCGATGGCACCGACCTGTGCCGCACCGGTCCAGCGCTCGAACCCCTGTTCCAGCAAGGGTGCGCTATGCCCCACGGTTGCGGCGGCCCACGGATGCCGGCGCATGCCGTGGACGGCGTGGCTGCCAAGCAGTGGCGAGCCCATGCAGACCACGCGCTCCACCGGCAGGTCCGGCCGCCGTTGCAGCGCCTGCAAGGTGATCATTCCGCCCAGGCTATGCGCCAGGACGTGCGAAGGCGACCGCGCCAGGAGGTCGGCCAATCGCGTCTCGGCCTCGTCGGGCGAACGCGTCACCCCGTGGTAGGCGAAGGTCTCGCACGCGAACCCGGCTTCGCGCAGGCGCGCGGCGTGCCACGCCATGACGACGCCGGGCATCCAGATGCCGTGGATGAGGATGATGCGTTGGGTCATGTCGGGCAGGCCTCGCGTGGACAGTGGCCTGTCACTGGGAAAAGCGCGAACAGGTCACCCGCTACGCTCGGGTTGGCGGCGAGGGTTTTCAAGCTGGCGACCGCAAGCGATGACGCCTGCGTTCAAGCTCGCCTGCGTTCAAGCCCACCGCGTCCAGCCCATTCAGCCGCCCGGATTGCGCCGGAAAATGAATTCATGGTCGCGCTGCTGGCCGACGATGAATTCGTACTCGCCCGCCTTCTCGAAGCCGTAGCGCGCGTAGAAACGCTGCGCGCCATGGTTCTCCGACCACACACTGATCCACAACGTGCGTGGGCCGTCGCGCTCCAGCCATTCCAGCGTCTGCTCGAACAGCTTGGCGCCGATACCGCTGCCTTGTGCCGACGCGCTCATGTACAGACGCTTGAGTTCGCCATCGGTGGACTTCGCATCGTCGTGCGGCAGACCACAAGGCCCGGCCAGCGCATAGCCGAGCGCTTCATCGCCTTCCACGGCCAGCCAGAGCGCGTACTGCGGGCTGGCGAGCAGCGCGGCGTAGGCCTCGGCCGAATGCGATTCGTCGAGGAACGCCTGCAGGTCCGCCTGGGAATACAGGTGGCCAAAGGCATCGATGAAGGTGCGGGCGCCCAGCTCCGCCAGTACGGCGGCATCGGTGGGCACGGCGCGGCGGATGAGCATGGCTCAGTCGTCTCCTTCGTCGGACTCGTCGCCTTCCTCTTCCTCTTCTTCGTCGGATTCTTCCTCGTCCGACTCTTCCTCGTCGTCCTCTTCGTACTCGTAGTCGTCCTCGCCGAAGTCCTCGCCATCCCAACGGCCCTGGCCGTCCGGAACGAAGGTCAGGGCCATCGCGTTGGGCGCGCTGCCGACGCGTACCAGCCAACCGCCGAACACGCGGGCGCGTTCGGTCACCAGGCCGGCTTCGGCGCCTTCATTGGCCAGCTTTTCCCACTCAAGTGCAAATGCGGTTTCAGTCATTCCTGCTTATTCCTTCGATGAAGCCTTGGGACGAACGGCCACGTGCACTTCGGCGAGCTGCGCGTCCGGCACCGGCGACGGCGCGCCGGTCATCAGGCATTGCGCGGTGGTGGTCTTCGGGAACGCGATGACGTCGCGGATCGATTCGGTACCGGCCATCAGCGCGGCGATGCGGTCGATGCCGAAGGCGATGCCACCGTGCGGCGGCGCGCCGAACTTCAGCGCATCGAGCAGGAAGCCGAACTTGCCCTCCGCCTCTTCCGCACCGATGCCGAGCAGTTCGAACACCGCACTCTGCATCTGCGAATTGTGGATGCGGATCGAACCACCGCCGATCTCGTTGCCGTTCAGCACCATGTCGTAACCGCGCGACACGGCGGTCTTCGCATTGGTGCGCAGGTCGGCAATCGAATCCACGGCCGGGGCGGTGAAGGGGTGATGCAGCGCGACGTAGCGGCCCTCTTCCTCGTCCCACTCGAACATCGGGAAGTCGGTCACCCACAGCGGCGCCCAGCCCGCAGCGACGAGGCCCAGGTCCTTGCCCAGCTTCAGGCGCAGCGCGCCCATGAAATCGGACGCGGACTTGTAGGTCGCGGCACCAAAGAAGATCGCGTCGCCGGTGGTCGCGCCGGCGGCCTGCACGATGGCGGCGAGCGTGGCGTCGTCGAGGAACTTCGCGATTGGCGAATTGATGCCGTCGCGGCCCTTCGATGCGTCCTCGACCTTCATCCACGCCAGGCCCTTGGCGCCGAACTTGGCGGCGTACGCGCCGTAATCGTCGATCTGCTTGCGCGAGAACACGGCGCCGCCCGGTGCGCGCAGCGCGACCACGCGACCGTCATCGTGGTTCGCCCAGTCGGTGAAGACCTTGAACTCGCACGACTTCACCAACTCGGCAACGTCGACGAATTCCATCGGGTTGCGCAGGTCGGGTTTGTCCGAACCGTAACGACGCATGGCTTCGGCGTAGGTCATGCGCGGGAACTGCTCATTTGGCGCGGCCAGCTCGACGCCCATCACGTCGCGGAACACGACGCGGATCATCTCCTCGGTGAGGTCCTGCACGTCGCGCTCGGAGACCCACGCGAACTCCATGTCGAGCTGGGTGAACTCGAGCTGGCGATCGGCACGCAGGGCTTCGTCGCGGAAGCATCGCGCGATCTGGTAGTAGCGATCGAAGCCCGCCATCATCAGGATCTGCTTGAACAGCTGCGGCGACTGCGGCAGCGCGTAGAACTCGCCCGGATGCATGCGCGCGGGAACGAGGAAGTCGCGCGCGCCTTCCGGCGTCGCCTTGGTCAGGATCGGGGTCTCGATGTCCTGGAAATTTCGCTCGTCGAGGTAACGACGCAGCGCCGAGACCAGCTTCGTGCGCGTGCGCATCCTGCGCTGCATGTCGGGCGTGCGCAGGTCGAGGTAGCGGTACTTCAGGCGGATGTCCTCGCCCGCATTTTCGTGGGAATGGAACGGCAGCGGCTCGGCCTTGTTGAGCAGCTCGATCTTTGTCGCGACGACTTCGACCTTGCCGGTGCGGATCTTGTCGTTCACCGCGTGGCGCGCACGCACGACGCCGGTGATGCGCAGGCAGTCCTCGTAGCCAACCTGAGCGGCAGCTGCGATCGCTTCGGCATTGCCCGCGATGTTGGCATCCGGTTCAGCGACGATCTGCACGATGCCTTCATGGTCGCGAAGATCGATGAAGCACAGGCCGCCGAGGTTGCGGGCAACGTCGGCCCAGCCGCAAAGCGTGACGGTCTGGCCGACCAGGGCCTCATCGATGAGGCCGCAGAAGTGGGTACGCATGGAAACTCCGGAAGGTACATTCGGCGGGGCCGGACAAGTGGTCCACGAACTAAGGGCTCGGCGGTGGGCCGGGCGCAGGGAACACGGCATTTTAACGGCAGTGGCGGATTACTGTGGCACGGCGGGTTGAGGTATCGCCGGGCCATGCGGGAGCAGCCTCCCGGGACGGCCACCTCAGGGTGTTCAATCGGACGCGGTTCAATCGAACACGATTCAATCGAATAAGGGGATCGACATGAAAATTTTGCTGAAACCGCTGCTGGTGGCGTTCTGCCTGCTGGCCCTGCCGATGGCGATGCCAGCCGCCGCCCAGCGGGTGACGGCCAAGGCCTATGCCCCCGAAAACCTGCGCCAGCTGGCCTACAACGACCAGGTCCGGGTGATCGGCCAGGAATTCCTGGAACAGTCCGGCGGCCGTCGCATCCCCGACGACCAGCTGCGGTTCTACCTCGACCAGGTCAACCGTTCCGACTGGAATTTCAGCCGGATCAAGCAGGACATCGCCCAGTCGCTGGCCGACAACAGCGGTGGCGGGTACAACCCCGGCAATGGCGGCTATTACCCCGGCAACGGCAGCAGCATCCGCTGCGAAAGCACCGACAACCGGACCCGCAACTGCCGCACGCCGTGGCAGGGCCGGTCGCGGATCGTCCGCCGCCTGTCCGACAGTCGCTGCGACGAAGGCCGTAACTGGTCCTCCAACTACGGTGAGGTGACCGTCTGGGCCGGCTGCCGCGCCGAATTCGCCGAAGACAACCAGGACGGCCCGATCGCCGGCGGCCAGATCCGCTGCGAGAGCACCGACAACCGCCAGCGCAGTTGCCGCACGCCGTGGGAAGGCCGTTCCCGCGTGGCGCGCCAACTGTCCGATACCCGCTGCGTCGAAGGCCGGAACTGGACCTCGCAGTACAACGAGGTCTCTGTCTGGGGCGGCTGCCGTGCCGATTTCGCGGCCGACTACAACGCCGATCCCGGCTACGGCCAGGGCGGCAGCATCCGGTGCGAGAGCACCCGCAGCAGCCCGCGTACCTGCAACACGCCGTGGTCCGGCGGTACCCGCCTGGTCCGCCAGCTGTCGGAGTCGCGCTGCGTCGAAGGCCAGACCTGGAGCGCCCGTCCCGGCACGGTCCATGTCAGCCGCGGCTGCCGGGGTGAGTTCGCACCCGACGGCTACAACAACGGCGGCGGCTGGGGCACCGGCAACCGCACGGTGAGCTGCTCCAGCGTCAACGGCCGCTCCAACACCTGCCAGTGGCCGCCTGGCCAGGGCCGGCCGCGCCTGCAACGGCAGCTCTCGAACGAGCCCTGCGTGAGCGGCCGCACCTGGGGCATGGTCGACAACAACACGATCTGGGTGAGCCACGGCTGCCGGGCGATCTTCGGCAACTGAGCCCAGCCCCGCACTCCAGGCGCAATGACTTGCGCAATGAAAACGGCGGCTCGCGAAGGCGGGCCGCCGTTTTTTCTGATCAGCACCCGTCGGGGCGGGCGGACGCTGGATCCGCGCGGGCGGAGGGTCAGGCCGGCTTCGGCTCGACCTTGGGCGCCGAGTCGGCCTTCTTTTCCGCCGGCTTGGCGTCGCCACCGGAGGACGCAGTGCCCTCGCCGGCCAGGTTGCGCTTCTTGTCGCCTTCCTTCTTGAAGTCGGTCTCGTACCAGCCACCGCCGGACAGGCGGAACTGGGGGGCGGTCAGCTGACGACGCACTTCCGGCTGGCTGCATGTCGGGCACGCCGCTGGGTCCGGGTCGGACATCTTCTGCAGGCGGTCGAAGCTGTGGCCGCAGGCGGCGCACTCGAAGGCGTAGATCGGCATGGGCAGGGACGCAGCGCGACAGGAGGCACTAAGGATGGGGATCGGGAACACGGTTTCAAGCTGGATCGCGGCCCCTGGGCATGGGCTGCGGTCGCGGCGGGTCCGGGAAGCTTTCAAAGTTGCGCTGCGACCATTTACCGGTTGTCGGCAGCCACGTTCCGGGCGCCGACAACCAATTTCCGGATGCGGCAACCACTTTCCGGTCGCCGCCAACCAATTCCTGGTCAGCGGCGTGAAGTTCGATCCCGGCGCGAAGGGTGGGCCCGGGCCCACTCCCCACAACCTCGCCGCTGCCGATGCCTGCGCCGGAACCCGGTCAGGCGCCGTCGTACAGCGCCAGCAGTTCCTCTTCCGCACGCGCCAGATCGGCCGCCATCGCCTCGCGCTGGCGCGAGAGCTCGTTCGCATTGGTGCCGCCGTCCGCATAGACGTCCGGATCGGCGAGGTCCATGTCGATGGCGTGCAGCTTCGACTCCAGTTCGGCGACGCGCGCCTCGGCCTGGGCGAGTTTGTGCGGGTTCGGCGGCTTTTTCTTCGAAGCAGCCACGGCGGGCGCAGGAGCGGCCTTCGCAAACGCCTTCGGCCGGTTGTCCGAGGCGTCGCGCGTACGCAGCCACACCGCGTAGGCGTCGAGATCGCCATCGAACGGCTGCGCCACGCCATCGGCCACGCGCCAGAAGGTGTCGCAGACCAGGCCGATCAGGTGGCGGTCGTGCGACACGAGCACGATCGCGCCGTCGAAGGTACTCAGCGCCTCGGCCAACGCTTCGCGCATGTCGAGGTCGAGGTGGTTCGTCGGCTCGTCGAGCAGCAGCACGTTCGGCCTGCGCCAGGCAATCAGGGCCAGCGCCAGGCGCGCGCGTTCGCCACCGGAGAAGACGTCGACCTTTTCGAAGGCACGGTCTCCGGGGAAGTTCCACTTGCCAAGGAAGTCGCGCAGCTGCTGCGTGGCGACACCCGGCGCGATGTCGGCCAGGTGGTCGATCGCGGTGGTGCCTTCGCGCAGCGACTCCACTGTGTGCTGGGCGAAATAGCCGATGCGCAGGTCGGGATGGCCGCCGCGCTCACCGCCCAGCAGCGGCAACTCGCCGACCAGCGACTTCACCAGCGTCGACTTGCCGGCGCCGTTCGGACCGAGCAGTGCGACGCGGTCGCCGGCTTCGAGGATGAAACCGATCTGGTGCAGGACGACATGCGCTTTGGAAGCCGGCTCGCCGTACCCGCAATCGGCCTCGGTCACGCGCAGCAGCGCGTGCGGCAGCTTCGCCGGCGCCGGGAACTCGATGCGCAACGCGCGCTCGATGCGCACCGCCTCGGTGTCGGCCATCTTGGCCAGGCGCTTGACGCGCGATTGCGCCTGCTTGGCCTTCGCCGCGCTGGCGCTGAAACGGTCGATGAAGCTCTGCAGGTGCGCGCGCTCGGCCTGGACCTTTTCGTGCGTGATCTGCTGCAGGCGCAGGTGTTCGGAGCGCTGGCGCTCGAACGAGGTGTAATCGCCGGTATAGAGCTTGCCCTTGCCGTCGTGCAGGTGCAGCGTGTGGGTGGTGATCTCGTCGAGGAATTCGCGGTCGTGCGAGATCAGCAGCAGCGTGCCGGGATACTTCAGCAGCCACTGCTCCAGCCACAGCACCGCGTCGAGGTCGAGGTGGTTGGTCGGTTCGTCGAGCAGCAGCAGGTCGCTCGGCGTCATCAGTGCACGCGCGAGGTTCAGGCGCACGCGCCAGCCGCCGGAGAATTCCTTCACCGCGCGTTCGTGGGTGTCGGCGGTGAAGCCCAGCCCGTGCAGCAGCTTGCCGGCGCGCGCGGTGGCGTCGTAGCCGCCGATTTCCTCCAGCTTGTGGTGCGCTTCGGCGACGGCTTCCCAGTCCTCGCGCTCCATCGCTTCGCGCTCGGCGCGCAGCACGGCGTGCACGACGGCATCGCCGGACAGGACGAAGTCGAGCGCGGGATCGTCCAGCGCCGGCGTTTCCTGCGCGACGCTGGCGATGCGCACGCGCGCAGGGACGTCGATGTCGCCGCGGTCGGCTTCGACTTCACCCTGGATCGCCGCGAACAGCGAGGACTTGCCGGTACCGTTGCGGCCGATCACGCCCACGCGCCAGCCGGCGTGCAGGGTCAGGTCGACGTTGGACAAAAGGAGGCGTTCGCCCCGGCGCAGGGCGAAATCACGAAAAGCGATCATGGGCGGTATTGTAGGGCGAGCAGCGCCTTTTCCCTTCCCTCGTTTACCGGGGAAGGCCCAGGCAGCGCCTTTTCTCCCCTCCCCCTTTGCGGGGGAAGGCCGGAATGGGGGCAGGACGACGCGAAAGCTTCGAGCCTGCGGCGTTCGCCCCCACCCCCAACCCTCCCCGCGCTGAGCGCAGGGGAGGGACCCAACCGTTTCACCGGCCGCCTACCCAGGCCCGCCCCGAACCCAGGAGTCCAATGCACCACACCTCCCTCATCGCCATCCTCGTCGCCGGCTTCGGCCTCGCCTTCGTGTTCGGTGCGCTGGCGCAGCGACTGCGCATGTCGCCGCTGGTGGGCTATCTCGTCGCCGGGATCATCGCCGGGCCGTTCACCCCGGGCTTTGTCGGCGATCCGACGCTGGCGCCGCAGCTGGCCGAGATCGGCGTGATCCTGCTGATGTTCGGTGTCGGCCTGCATTTCTCGCTGCGCGACCTGCTGGACGTGAAAGCGATCGCGGTGCCGGGCGCCGTCGCGCAGATCGTGTTCGTGTCGCTGCTGGGCTGGGGCCTGGCACGCTGGTTCGGCTGGAACAACGGCGCGGGCCTGGTGTTCGGACTGGCGCTGTCGGTCGCCAGCACCGTGGTGGTGCTGCGCGCGCTGGAAGAACGTCGCCTGCTCGATACCGGCCGCGGTCGCATCGCGGTGGGCTGGCTGATCGTCGAAGACCTGGTGATGGTGCTGGTGCTGGTGCTGCTGCCGGCCATGGTGGGCTTGCTCAAGGGCGAAGGTGGCGACGGCGTCGAAGTGCTGTCGGCGCTGTTCATTACGCTGTTCAAGGTTGGCGCCTTCATCGCGGTGATGCTGATCGTCGGCCGTCGCGTGGTGCCGTGGATCCTCGAACGCGTTGCCGGCACTGGGTCGCGCGAGTTGTTCACGCTGTGCATCCTCGCCATCGCGCTGGGCGTGGCGTTCGGATCGGCGGAGCTGTTCGGCGTGTCCTTCGCGTTGGGTGCGTTCTTCGCCGGATTGTTGTTGAACGAATCCGAATTCAGCCACCAGGCCGCCACCGAGACGCTGCCGCTGCGCGACGCGTTCGCGGTGTTGTTCTTCGTCTCCGTCGGCATGCTGTTCAATCCGTCGATCCTGGTCGAACGCCCGGTGCAGGTGCTGGCGACGTTCGGGGTAGTGGTCGTCGGCAACGGGCTTGCCGCATGGGTAGTCGCGCGGGCGCTCGGCAAGCCCAACGCCACCGCGCTGCTGCTGGCCTTCAGCCTGTCGCAGATCGGCGAGTTCTCTTTCATCCTCGCCGGACTCGGCGTGCACCTGGGCGTGCTGCCCACGGCGGGACAGGACCTGATCCTCGCCGGCGCCCTGCTCTCGATCACCTTCAACCCGGTGCTGATGGCGTGGCTGGATCGGCGCAACGCGGCCGAGGCCCGGCGCACGCGCGAGGCAGCGGACAAGGTCGCGGCGATTCCCGCAGACATCCGCGACCACGTGCTGCTGGTCGGCTACGGACGCGTGGGTCGCGAGCTCGCGCGCGTGCTGCACGAGCATGGCGTTCCGCTGGTGGTGGTCGATGGCGAGGACCACCTGATCGATCGCGCGCGCGCCGACGGCTTCCCCGCAGTCCGTGGCAATGCCGTCAACGAAGCCGTGCTCCGCGAAGCCGCATCCGACCGTGCGCACATGGCATTGCTGGCGATCCCCAATGCGCTGGAAGCCGGCGAGATCATCGCAACATTGCGCAGGTTGAATCCCGAACTGAGCATCGTCGCGCGCGGCCACAGCGACACCGAGGTCAAGCACCTGCTCGAACATGGCGCCGACGCCACCGTGATGGCTGAGCGCGAACTGGCGCACAGCTTCGCCGAGATGGTGATGGCCACCCCACCCTACCGTGGCACGCGGCATCTTCCGCCGGCCCCCATCTGAGACCTCGCACATGCAGGACACCACCAACGAACCGCGCCTGACCGCCATCGACGCACGCATCCTGGGCTGCCTGGTCGAGAAGGAAGCCGCCACGCCCGACGCCTATCCGCTCACGCTCAACGCGATCGTGACCGGCTGCAACCAGAAGACGGCGCGCGAACCGATCATGGAGCTGGAACAGGGCGAAGTCGCCCACGCCTTGCGCCACCTCGAACCCAAGGGCTGGGTGAAATCGCAGCATTCGGCACGCTCGGAGCGCTATTCGCACCGCGTCGAGCGCGTGCTGGAAATCACCCGCCCCCAATGCGCATTGCTCGCGCTGCTGATGCTGCGTGGACCGCAGACGCTGCACGAGTTGCTGGCCCGCAGCGATCGCATGGCGAAGTTCGAATCCACCGACGACGCCCAGCACGCGCTGGAACGCCTGTGTACCCGCGGCCTGGCGATGGCCCTGCCGCGCCAGTCGGGACAACGCGGGGATCGCTATGCACACCTGCTGTGCGGCACGCCGGACCTGGAGTCGATGGCCGCTGAAGCGGTTGTCTCGTCGGCGGCGTCTACGGGGCTGGCCGAACGCGTGGCGGAGCTGGAGTCGCGCGTGGCCGAGCTGGAAGCGCGTCTTGCCGCGCTGGCGCCACGCGACGACTCCTGAGTTCCCGGGGAAGTCGCTCGCGGGATGAGAGGCTCAGCACCCGCAACGGGGCGACAAAAAGTCGCTGGCGAGGAGTGCGCGAGCCCCGACTGAGGGACAAAAAGTCCCGCCCGAAGGCCAAAAAGTCTTGCCCGAGGGACGGCGAGTCCCAACCGAGCCCGAGAAAGTCTCGTCCGAGGAACAGGTGAGCCCGGTCGAGGAACAAAAAGTCTCTCGCGAGAGGGTAGTAAGCCCCGCCCGAGACGCAAAAAGTCTCGCTTGAGGGACAAAAGGTCTGACTGATGAGGCAGAACAGTCCCGGCCGACAGGCACTGAGACTCCAAGCTTGATCAGATCACCAGCGCCCTGACACCTACTTACACGGATTGCGTGGCCTGACCGATTGCCTGGACGATCGCCAGGGTCACCAGAACGGCGGCTTCGATCAGCTCCGCGAGCGCACCGGCGGTATCGCCGGTGATGCCGTCGATGCGACGCAGGCAGGCGCGACGCCACAGCACGAATACCAGCAACGCCACCGCGCAAGACACCGCGCCCGCCCAACTTCCCACGACAACCGTCGCCACGGACGCGCCCGTGCCTGCGAGCACGGCGCAGATACAGGCCACGCGCGGCGCATTCACCAGCGCGCCGCCCAATCCGCCAGCGCGCACGTAGGGCGTGGAGATGAAGGCGAGCGTCAACGCCGTCCGCGCCAGCAGGGGCGCGAGCACGATCAGAAACGATGAGCTAGCGGACAGACTTGCGAGCGCGGCGAACTTCAACAACAGCACGAGCACCAGCGCGACCACGCCCGCCGGTCCGCATCGCGGGTCTTTCATGATCGCCAACGTGCGCTCGCGGTCGCCGAGCCCGCCGATCCAGGCGTCCGCGCTGTCAGCCAGGCCGTCCAGGTGCAGGGCTCCGGTAAGTGCGACCCATGCGAGCACCACCAGCGCGGCCGACAACAGCGGCGGAACGTCGCGCAGCAGCCACGCCAGCGCGGCGAGCAATGCACCCAGCAGGAGTCCGACCAGCGGATACCACGCCAGCGATGCAGACCTGGCCCGCGGGTCATCGAACACCCCGATGGGAACCGGGATGCGCGTCAGGAAGCCGATGGCGTGCAGCAGCGCGCGCATCACGCTTGCGTCCCGTGGTTCGTGGCCATTGCAGGCCAGCCCATGCGGTGAATGCTGGCGTGCGGCACGTCGATGGCGCTCATTTCCTGCAATGCCCTGCCCGCTTCGAGGCACCGCAGCAGGCGGATGGCGCCGCCGTGCGTGACCACCAGGACGCGAGGTGACGCGCGACCGGATGCCGCATCGACGGTCGTGCGCGCAATTGCGTCAAGCGCATCCGTCAGTCGCGCCTGGAAGCCGGACATCGATTCGCCCCCGGGCGGTGGGTTCGCAACCGGATCAGCCCAGAATCGCGTCAGCGCGTCGCCGTGCAGATCGGCGAGCTCCTCCATGGACAGCGACTGCCATTCACCGGAGTCGTACTCGATGAGACGCTCATCCTCGTGCAGCGTGATGGCGCGCTGCACCGCGAGTTCCCGCGCGAATTCGCTGCAACGTCGCAGCGGCGAAGTGAAGATCGCATCCCATTCCACGCCTGCCACGGCGGCACGCATCTGCTGCCAGCCCTCGGGAACCAGCGCGTCATCGATGCGACCACGGAAGCCGCGCCGGCCCGTATCGCCATGCCGCATCAGGTCGACATGCAGCGCCGGCCGGCCACCAATCGCGGCGCAAGCACTCGCGAATACTGGTGCGCATACTCGCGCATCTCCCGCCGCACTCACGCGGTGGAAACTCCCGCCTGCGCGAATGTCGCCATCGAATTGTGCAATGCGCACGCCATGCGCAGCAGCGGCAGGCATACCGCCGCGCCGCTGCCTTCGCCCAGGCGCATGCCGATGTCCAGCAGCGGATCGGCATGCAGCGAACGCAGCAGGCTGGCGTGGCCGTGTTCCTGCGAGCAGTGCGAGAACAGCAGCCAGTCACGTACGCCCGGATTGATCCGCACCGCCGCCATCGCCGCCGCCGTGGTGATGAAGCCGTCGACAAGCACCGGCAGTCCCGCCTGCGCTGCCGCGACATACGCACCCACCAGCGCCGCGATCTCGAATCCACCCAGCGCCTGCAACTGCGCCAGCGCGCCCTTGCGCTCGCGGTGCAGCTCCAACGCGCGTTCGATTACCACGATCTTGCGCGCGATGCCCGCATCGTCCAGGCCGGTGCCGGCGCCCGCGAGCAGCCCAGCGTCGCGCTTGAGCATCGCGCAACCCAGCGCGGTGGCGGCGGTGGTGTTGGCGATGCCCATCTCCCCGCCGACGAAGAGGTGCGCGCCGCCGGCGTGGGCCGCGTTCGCGCTGGCCTGCCCCTGTGCGAGGGCCGTTTGCAGCTGCGTTGGCGTCATCGCCGGGCCGTTGCAGAAGTTCGCCGTCGACGGCGCGATGATCGCGCGACGCACGCCAGGAATGTCGCCCGGGTCATTCACCGTACCCAGGTTGACGACTTCCAGGTGCGCGCCCAGCTCCCGCGCCAGCACGCTGATCGCGGCGCCACCGCTGGCAAAGTTGCGCACCATCTCGCCCGTGACCGCCTGCGGGAAGGCGGAAACGCCCTCCTCCGCCACGCCGTGGTCGGCCGCGAACACACTGATCCACACGTTGCCCGCCTGCGGTTGCGTCGTCCGCTGCAGTGCGGCCAGGCGGATCGCGGCGGCTTCCAGCGCGCCCAGCGATCCGGGGGGCTTGGTCAACACGGCCTGGTGCGCGCGCGCCTGCGCTTCGAAATCCGCATCGGGCGCGGGACAAGCGGCGGTGATCCAGTCAATCGTCATGCAAGGCTCCCCTTGAGTACCAGCGGCAATCCCGCCGCGGTGAAGATCACGTTCGTACATTGTGCGCCGAGCGCCTGGTGCAGGCGACCGGCTTCATCGACGAAGCGGCGCGTCACTTCACCCATCGGCACGATTCCCAGGCCCACTTCGTTGCCCACCAGCACGATTTTCCCGGGCAGCGCAGGCAGGGTTCCCAGCAATGCGTCACGTTCGCGCGCCAGGCGATCCGGATCAGCGTCACCCAGCAGGTTGCTCAGCCACAGCGTGAGGCAGTCGACGAGGAGGCATCGGCCCTCGCTTGCCTGCAGGCGCAGCACGTCTGCAAGCGCGAGCGGCTCCTCGACGCAGGCCCAGTGCGCGGGCCGCTGCGCGCGATGGTGGGCGATGCGTCGTGCCATTTCGCCGTCACGCGCCTGCGCCGTGGCGATGTAGACGACATCGCGACCGGAAGCAGCCGCGAGGCGTTCAGCCAGCGCACTCTTACCCGAACGGGCGCCACCGAGAATCAGGCTGTGCACGGCGCGTTCTCCCCAAGGATGTTCATGAGCGCGTGCGTATCAAGGTGGCGCTCGACCGCATCGGCCAGACGTTCCAGGCTGGCTTCCCGCAGCGCCGCCAGGTCGACGGTCTGCGCATCCCGCAGGCCCGCCCAGCGCAGCAAACCTGCCAGCGCAGCTGGCGTGTCAAACAGTCCGTGCAGGTAGCTGCCGAGGATCTGTCCATCGTGCGACAGGGCGCCGTCGCTGCTGCCGTCGTCGAGCAGGGTCGAAGGTGCATCCAGCGCGCGACCCGTGCTGACGCCGCAATGGATTTCGTAACCGCGCACCTCGGCGGCGGCGAATGCCAGGCAACCGTGCACATTGCGCAGCTGCTTCTGCGGCTCCAGCGTGGTTTCCATGTCGAGATACCCCAGCCCTTCGCTGGAGCCGGCTTCGCCTTCGAGCCCGTGAGGATCGTGGACAGCGCCACCCAGCATCTGGAAACCACCGCAGATCCCGATCACCTTGCCGCCGTAGCGCAGGTGCCGGGCAATGGCATCTTCCCAGCCATTGGCGCGCAGCCACGCCAGGTCGGAGCGCGTAGCCTTGGATCCGGGCAGGACGATCAGATCGCATGGCGATGGCGTTTCGCCGGGTCCGACGAATTGCAGGTCGACTTGTGGATGCGCACGCAGTGCGTCGAAATCGGTGTGGTTGCTGATGCGCGGCAACGCCGGCACCTGCACGCGCAGCTGCGCCGTATCCTTGGCGTCGCGCGCACGTGGTAGCGCATCTTCGGCATCAACGTGCAGGCCGTGCAGGTACGGCAACACGCCGAGCACCGGCTTTCCGGTTTCGCGCTGAAGCCAGTCCAGTCCGGACTGCAGCAGGGCGATGTCACCGCGGAAGCGGTTGATGACGAAGCCCACCACGCGCTCGCGCTCGCTCGGCGACAGCAAGGCCAGCGTACCGACCAGGTGCGCGAAGACGCCGCCACGGTCGATATCGGCAACCAGGATCACCGGGCAGTCGACGGCTTCGGCATAGCCCATGTTGGCAATGTCGTTGGCACGCAGGTTGATCTCCGCGGGACTGCCGGCGCCTTCGACGATCACCGCGTCATAACGCGCGACCAGCCGGCGATGCGAGGCCAACACGGCATCAAGCGCCACGCGTTTGTAGTCGTGGTAACCGACCGCATCCATGTTGCCAACCGGATGTCCGTGCACGATCACCTGTGCGCCCACGTCGGTGTTGGGCTTGAGCAGCACCGGGTTGAAGTCGGTATGCGCGGGCAATCCGCACGCCTGCGCCTGCAGCGCCTGCGCGCGTCCGATCTCGCCGCCATCGACGGTGACCGCGGAATTGAGCGCCATGTTCTGCGGCTTGAACGGTGCGACGGCGACGCCACGCCGATGCAGCCAACGGCACAGCGCCGCGACCAGCGTGCTCTTGCCCGCGTCGGACGTGCAGCCCTGCACCATCAGCACATTCCCTTTCATGCCGGGCGCGTTCATGCCATCACCTCGCCCAATGCGGCATCGAGGCGGGCGAACGCGGCGTCATCCGCGGGGAGGCCAAAGCGCAGGCTGGCCGGCTGCTCGAACAGGCGGACGAGGATGCCGCGCTTCGCCAGCGCGTCGTGCAATGCCGTCGCCCGCTCGTCGCGTCGCCATTGGAAGAACGCACTGCCCGCGCTCGGCACCAGGCCGTGATGCGTGAGCAGCGCCTCCAGGCGCGCACTCGTCGCGTGCAGGCGTGGTCGTGCCTGAGCGTGCCACTCGAAGTCGGCCAGCGCCTGTCGCAGCGCGTAACGCGCTGGACCGGCCAGCGTCCACGGCCCCAGGTGTTCGCGCAGTGACGCCAGCAGCGGCGGCGAGGCGCAGGCGAATCCCGCGCGCGCGCCGGCCAGTCCAAAGAACTTCCCGACCGAACGCAGAACGATGAGGCCTTCGCGATCGCTGGCGCCGGCCACGCTGTGCTCTGGAGCGGCATCGATGAAGGCTTCGTCGACGATCAGCCAGCCGCCACGCGTCGCAAGCGCCGCATGCAACGCCAGCAGCTCATCGCGCGTGAAGGTGTCGCCGCCCGGATTGTTGGGATGGATCAGCACAACGACGTCGAGGCGCTCCGCCTGCGCGAACAATTCACGCGCAGCGAGGGTCTCGACGTCATGGCCTGCCCTGCGCCACGCGTGCGCATGCTCCGCATAGCTGGGCGCAAGGACGCCCACGCGCGACGGCCGCGAGCGCAGCTGCGGCAGCGCCTGGATCGCGGCCTGCGATCCGGCGACGGGCAGCAGCGCCGGCGCACCGTAGTAGTCGCGCGCGACGTCGACCAGGCCGTCGTCGTCTTCGGGTAATCGATGCCAGGCCTGCGGAGGAATCGCCGGCACCGGCCAGGCAAACGGACTGATGCCGGTCGACAGATCAAGCCAGTCCTGTAGCGCGATGCCGTAGTGTCGCGCTGCACGTTGCAGGCGTCCGCCATGTTCAAGCATGTGCCACTCCCGTTGCGATGCACGCAATCGCGATGGCGACGACCAGCCACAGCAGGACGCCAACCCGGACCAGCCGGACTGCACGACGAATGCTCGAAGCGTCTGGCGCCACGCCTTCACCAAGCTGGGGACGATCTTCCCAGGTGCCGTCATAGGGCGCGGCGCCTCCGAGTCGAACGCCGAGCGCACCGGCACCGGCGGCCATCACCGGCCCCGCATTGGGGCTGTCCCAGAGCGGAGCCTGCGCGCGCCAGCAACGGATCGCGCGCGAAGCGTCCCCGAGCAGGGCATACGTGCAGGCGGTGAGTCGCGCCGGCACCAGGTTCAGCAGGTCATCGCTACGCGCGGCGGCCCAACCGAAATGTTCGTAGCGCGGCGTGCGGTAGCCCCACGTCGCGTCGAGCGTGTTGGCCAGGCGATACAGCACCGCGCCCGGCGCGCCCAGCAAGGCGAACCAGAACAACGCACCGAACACCGCATCGTTCCCGTTCTCAAGCACCGATTCCGTGGCGGCCGCACTGACCTGCGCCGGATCGAGTGCGTCCACGTCGCGACTGACCATGCGACCGACCGCTGATCGCGCTGACGCCAGTTCGCCACGTTCGAGCGCATCGGCGACAGGCAGCGCGTGTTCGCCGAGGCTGCGCAGGCCAATGGCGAAGTACAGAACGATCGCGTCGACGGCCATCGCCAGCCACCACGACGTCGCAGCCGCCATCGACGACACCAGCCACGCCAACGCCACCAGCGGCAGGACCGCGAGTGCCCAGGCGAGGACGCCGGCACTGCGGCGATCTGCATGGAGCAAGCGTTCAACCACACGCACCCAGCGACCGAAGGCGACCAACGGGTGCGCACGGCGTGGCTCTCCCAGTACGGCATCGAGCAACACCGCGAACACCATCACCCACGCCACACTCATGGCAGGAACAACCGCATCGCGGCTTCAGGATTCGACGGGAAGTAGAAGTGCACGAAGCTCGCGGTCAGACCACGGTCGCGGTACACGGCTTCGCGGCTGGGCGCGCCGTTGGGATTGACGGCGGTCGTCAGCGGCTCGGCGGCGATCTCGGCCTGTGCGTAATGGAAGGTGTGGCCGCGCAGCTCGCCCTCGGGCAATGCAACGGCCTGCAAGCCGAGCGCCGCCAACCGTTCCTGCATGGCGGCGTGGCCGGGCAGCAATCCGGCCATCGGGTAGGACGCGCCGCCGCGATCGGCCAACGTATCCAGGGCATAGAGCATGCCGCCGCACTCGGCGAGGATTGGCTTTCCAGCATCACGATGCGCGTGCAGGGCAAGCCGCAAATCGTGATGCCGCGACAACGCCGGCAGGTGCAGCTCGGGATAGCCGCCGGGAAGCCATACCGCATCGCATTCCGGCAACGCATCGCCCGCCAGCGGCGAGAAGAACTGCAACTGCGCACCCGCGGCGCGCAGCAGGTCGATGTTCGCGGGATACAAAAAACAGAACGCGGCATCGCGCGCGATGGCGATGCGCACGCCGCGCAGGTGTTGGGCGAAGCGCACAGAGTGCGCACACGCGAACGACACCGGTGGCGGCAATGTGGCATCGGCGTGAGTGCCCCATGCGTCGGCGAGTGCATCCACGCGCGGGTCGATGTCACCCAGCTCGCCCGCAGACACCAGACCAAGATGGCGTTCAGGCAACGCCAGCGCAGTATCGCGTGGCAATGCGCCCAGCCAACGCAGGTCTGGCGGCAGGCTCTGCGCCAGCAACTGCGCGTGGTAGGCGCTGCCGATCCGGTTGGCCGCGACGCCGTAAACCTGCAGTCCTTCGCGATAGCGCGCCAGTCCGGTCGCGACCGCGCCGAAGGTCTGCGCCATCGCCGAGCCGTCGATCACCGCCAGCACGGGCAGTCCCAGCGCGATCGCCAGGTCCGCGCTCGACGGCGCACCATCGAACAGTCCCATCACGCCTTCGACGAGGATCAGGTCGGCGTCGGCGTCGGCTTCGTACAAACGCGCGCGGACGTCGGCTTCGCCGTTCATCCACAGGTCGAGCTGATACGCCGGGCTTCCGCTCGCCCGCTCGTGCACCATCGGATCAAGGAAATCCGGCCCGGTCTTGAACACGCGCACGCGCCGACCCTGGCGCGAATGCCAGCGCGCCAGCGCCGCGGTGACACTGGTCTTGCCCTGCCCCGACGCAGGTGCCGACACCAGCAAGGCGGGACACGTGCGCGGGGCATCCATGCTTACAGCTCGATCCCGTGCTGCGCCTTGATTCCGGCCTGGAAGGCGTGTTTGACCACGCGCATCTCGGTGACCGTATCGGCAGCTTCGATCAGGGCATCGGGTGCACCGCGACCTGTGATGACCACGTGCTGTTTCTCCGGCCGCGACTTCACCGCTGCCAGCACGTCATCGAGCGCAACGTATCGATGCGCGAGCGCGATGTTGAGTTCATCGAGCAGGACGAAGTCATACGACGGATCCGCAAGCATTCGCTTCGCCTGCGCCCAGGCCGCATTGGCGGCGGCGATGTCGCGAGCCTTGTCCTGCGTTTCCCAGGTGAAGCCTTCGCCCATGACGTGATAGTCGCACTCGTCCGGGAACATCCGGAAGAACGCCTCTTCGCCAGTGGAGAAGCTGCCCTTGATGAACTGCACCACGCCGCAGCGGAAGCCATGCCCGAGCGAGCGCGCGAGCATGCCGAAGCCGGACGAACTCTTGCCCTTTCCGTTGCCGGTATTCACCACCAGCACACCACGGTCGATGGTGGCGCGGGCGATCTTGCGATCGACCAGCGCCTTCTTTCGCTGCATGCGTTCGCGATGGCGAGCATCCACATTCATCGCGTCTTCGTCCTGTTCGCTCACGCGCGTGCGCCGGCTTCACGCGCGCCCAGCACGCGGACGATCACCGCGTGCAGCACGGCCGCCGCGACCAGGTACACCATGGTGGTGCGCACGAACAGCGGCCCCCACTGCAGCGCGCTGGCGATCCAGCCGGCCACCGTGGTGTCAGGGTTACGCCCACCGATCCAGTAGAACGCGCCATTGGAGATCGCGAACGACAGCGACGCACAGACCAACCCCACGCCCAGCGTAGCCGCCGCTGAAGACCAGGTCGTCTGCACGCGATCGGAACACAGGCGGGCGCCGTACCAGAGCACGGCATAGGCCGGCAGCAGGAACGAGTACGCGGGCGTCACGCAGAAATCGCTGGTGCCGGCGAGCGAGATCGCTGCCCAGTCGATCACCAGGGCGAGTACCGCGAACACCGCGAACTGCCAGTGCTTGCGCAGGTACAGGCCGCCGAGGAAGAAGATCGCCATCGACGCATCCGGCAGGTGCAATGCCGTGCCGAAGTGGTGGAAACGGGTAGCCAACATCAGCGACACCAGGCCGACGAACAGGCCATTGGATGCGGTCTTGCTCAACTGCTTCATCGCGATTGCCTCTCGTGGGAATCGGTGGGTAGTGGGTAGTGGGCCCTGGAATCGCCCCTGCGGTCGCCGGGATTGATGCTGCTCGTCATCCCCGCGAAGGCGGGATCCAGGGAGGCCACCTTCAGTCGCCGAATCCGGGTGATCCAACGTCCATGGACTCCCGCCTATGGGAGTGACGAGCAACAACCAGCGTCATTCCGCCGGCCGATACCGAACGCTCAACAGATAGGTACGACCCGGCTGGTTGTAGAACGAGGCCGTTTCGTACTGCTTGTCAAACACGTTGTCGGCATTCAGCTGCAGCGTCCAAGCGGGGCTCAGCGCATAGCCGATACGCAGATCGGTGGTGGCGTAGCCGCCCATGCGCCGGGTGTTGGCCGGATCGTCATAGCGGTAGCCCGCCGCCGACACGCTGGCGCCGAGATTGAAGTCGCCGAAGCGGCGATCGGCGTCGATGCGCGCGGTCTGGCGCGGGCGGCGCGGCAGCAGGTTGTCCTGGTTGTCGCCTTCGTCGTCGCGTGGATCCAGCCAGGTGGCGTTGCCCTGCAGGTTCCAGCCCGCGAGCGAGGTCTCGCCGGTCAGCTCGACCCCGCGGATGCGCGCACTGTCGATATTGTTGGCCCCGCCGAAGGGAAGTCCCGGTCGCGGCGTCGGGTCATACGCGATCATGTCCTTGACCCGGTTTTCGAACACGTTGAGCGACCAGCCGCCCCAGCCGTGCTTGCCACGCAGGCCGAGCTCGACACTGCGCGAGGTCTCCGGTTCCAGCTCGGGATTGCCGTAGAACGGGAAGTAGAGCTCGTTGAAGCTCGGCGCCTTGTACGCGGTACCGTAGCTGGCGGTGACGCGCAGCGCATCGGTGACATCCCAGCCCCACAGTGCGGCACCGGTGGTCTTGCCGCCGAACTGGTTGTCCTCATCGCGGCGCAGGCTGAGCTGCAGCGAATGCGCACCGAAGGCCTGCTGCCACTGGCCGAACGCGGCATGGTTGATACGCCGCGTCACCGGATAGGACGTGTCGCTGTCGACGCGATCGCGCACCCAGTCGAAGCCGACGGAGAAAAGCCCGCCACCCGCGGCGATGTCGGCCTGCAGCGAACCCTGTCTGCGATGCGTATCAAAGAAACCGGCCGCATTGGCATCCTTGAAGTTGTCGCTGAGGTCGGCGCTCTCGCCCGCGTTGAGCGTCAGCGTCACCGCCTGCGTCGGCCGGTAACGCAGGCGCGCATTGGCGACCTGCTCGACCACGTTGGAGCGATTCTGGAAGTCGCCGTCGTATTCATTGCGGCCCTCGGCGCGCAGCAGGCGTGCTTCGCCGTCCCACTGTTCGTTGAACGTGTAACCGCCCTGCGCCGACAGCGACGTGTTGCGGTACGCATCGCGATCGGGCTCCTGCGTGTAGCAACCGGCGAAGATCGGGAAGCCGGCGCCACGGCAGGAGTTGATGCCATCGGTACGCTCGTGTGCAGCGTTGACCGAATACCAGCCGCGATCGCCGCGACCAGCAACACCCGCTGCCGCACGCGCGGTGTCGTGGCTACCGACGGCGAAGCTGAAGCTCGGCGAAAACGCCGCATGCGGGCGACGGGTGAAGACCTGGATCACCCCGCCGATGGCCTCCGAACCGTACAGGCTCGAGAACGGGCCGCGCACCACTTCGATTCGCTCGATCTGATCCACCGGGATGTCCTGCAGCGCGGCCTTGCCGAGCGTGGCCGAACCAACCTTGACGCCGTCAACCAGCACCAGCACGTGATCGGACTCGGTGCCACGCAGGAACACCGAGCTCTCCTTGCCCATGCCGCCGTTGTTGGACAGCGACAGGCCCGGCACCCCGCGCAGCAGGTCGGGCAGCGAGGCCGGCTGCAGGCGATCGATCTCTTCGCGGGTGATCACGCTGACCGACGCCAGCGTCGCGTCCTGCGTCTGAGCCGTACGCGTGGCGGTAACGATGACGTCGTCGAGTTCGGTTGCCCGCGCGCCATCGGCCGCGAAAGCCGGAGCCATGGCGAAAGCGAGGCCAACCGCCAGCAGCGAGCGGCGGGGCGAGAAAGAATTACGGGATTGCATTGCACATACTCCTGGGCCGCGCCTACCCGCGCGGAAAGACGGGGAAGACAAGCGGCAGGGAGCTGCAGACGCCATGCGCAAACGCATGACCCCGTGACATCGCCCACCGCATGTCGGGAAAGCCAGCAGGCCGGTCTCCGGGCTCGTGCGCGGACGCTGTATCGCGTCCGGGATCGGCGCCTTCCCGTGCAGTGCGCACAGTGGCATTCGCCGTTCCCGAGCCGTCCTGGCTCAACACTTACCGTTGCGGGGGCAGCTCCGGAATTGCAGCCGTATCGACCAGACACGGCGCGCACCGGATTCCCGTTTCAACCCCCGGACCTGACCGGGGGTCACCTCAGGCGGCGCGAAGTCTAGCAGGTGGCGGGCGGGCGGCGCCCTCAACGCGCGATGAGAACGACCTTCCCGATTGGCATGAGTGGCCGCGGTGCGGCGGGGAGTGCGTTGGCCAAGGCAGGAACCTTGCCGGTTCGCGGCTACGGGACTGGCATCGTGGGAAAAGTGATTCCCGGGATCGCCCTCGGGGATGGAGCCTGGAATGGGCATCGCTCGACACGGTCGTCGCAATGGATTGGCCCATGGCCCAGGGAGTCCGGCTGGCTCACCGCAACCCGCCGAGGCTCACCCCGCCACGACCACCAACGCCGACGCGCAAACCGAAGCACTCCAGGCCATCGGTATCGTTTCCAGCCTGAAGGGACTGGTGGGATGGATCGGTGGATCGCTGGCCGGCATCACTGCGATCCTCTACGGCTGCGGCTACCTGATCACCACCGCACACATCTATGCGCTGGGCCTGAGCAACCTGGTCGACTTCGACAAGGACTACTTCCTGCTCGAAGGCGCGAAGTTCCTGCTTGCCGTCGTTACCAGCATCGGCCCGGGCGCCGTGGATCCAGTCGCCATCCTCGCCGCCATGGCGCTACTGCCGATCATTGCCGGATTGATCTTCCTGCGCGGGCACTTCCTGGCATTGTGGCGACCAGCAAGCGCCTGGTATGCGGCGCGCGCCAATGGCGATTGGGCCGTCGCGCTCAAGGTCACTTTCTACGGCGTACTGCTGATCACCAGCGCGGTGATCGCGTTCGAATGCCTGCAGGCAATCCTGAGGCACCTGCGGACCAGCGACCTGCTCTATCTCCAACTGCAAGGCGACGCCTGCAACCTGAAACCGCCCGGGTTGCCCGCCGCGCTGGTCTGCAGGGGCAACGACGCCTTCAGGGAAGAGGAGTTCGGCAAGCAGCTGTGGGCCACCATCAAGTTGATCGTGATCGCATGCGTGGCTTGGCGCTTCGTGGGGCGCTGGCGATACCGTGCTGCGCTCGTGACCCCGTTCGCGATCTTCGCCGGACTGACGCTGCTGATGCTGCCGATGGATTTCGGCGCGCTCATGAAGCCCACGCGCTATCCGCTTGTCCGCGTCGCACTGGCAGACGCAACTACGGCAACAGGCAACCACTTCCTCATCGACCGCAATGACAAGGGCCTGACCTTGTGGGATCCGGCCACGCGCGAGGTCCACTGGGTCCCCTTGTCAGACGTGAAGCGGATGGATGCCGATGGCGTCCAGGACCTGTTCGACCCCGGACCGCATGCCGGACCGGACGCATCGGGAGAATCACCATGAACGGATGTCGGATCGGCTGGCTGTTTCTTGCGACGCTGGTGCTGGGAGGGAGCGCCGTGCCCATGGCATGGGCGCAGGACGACACCTTCGCCCGCATGGACATTCGCGGCGAGAACGGAGATGAGGCGTGGCTGGACGAAGTCCGCGTCAAGAAATACCAGAAGAACGTGCAGATGAGCGACGGCAGTGTGGTCCGCACGGGCGAGGACACTGGCGCACTGGTCACCATGCCCACCAGCGAGGTCCTGCTGAGCGAGCACAGCGAGAAGCTGATTACCTACTCATACTTCAAGGGTGCGCGCTGCTACCTGGTGCGACTCAAGAGCGGGAAGGCGTTGATCAACGGCAGCAACGTCTGCTTCATGACCGACGACGCTCCCCTGGGCTTCTACAGCCATAGCCTGATCAACGTAAGACACGACAATGGCGCGGTCGAGGTGACGGTCCTGGAAGGCATGGCCGAAGTGGAACGTCCCGAGCCCATGCACTTGCACGACAACCAGCGACTGATCGTCTGGCCGGACGGAACCTTCCAGCGCTACGACCTGACGCCGAAGCAGGCGAAGGGCTCGATCCATTGGGCAAAGCGCTATGTCGAGAGGAGCGACACGGGAAAGAAGATAGCCAAGGGCGGCGCAACCGTGGTGCTGTTCTACGCTTTATGCCGCTTGTTCGATGGTTGCGACGGCGGTGGCCACGGCGGCGGCACAAAGTCCACCCCGGTCGACGGCGACCCGCCGCCCGAGGCGAAGTGCTACGGCGACTCCGACCATCCCTGCCCCGGCGATAGCGATTGAATCGCCAGCGCATGCGACATCGCATGAATGACGCCGCGCACCTTCACCGGGCGCGGAGCCCCGCCATGGTGCATCCCGCCGACCGGACGAGCGCGACTCACGCCTTGCGAAACACCAGTTGCCCGCCCTCGGCGTCGACCTGCACGGTATCGCCGCTGCTGAACTCACCCGACAGGATGCGGTGCGCCAACGGGTTCTCCAGTTGCTGCTGCACCGCGCGCTTGAGCGGACGCGCGCCGTAAACCGGATCAAAACCAACGTTGCCGAGCAGCGCGAGCGCGTTGTCCGTCAGCACCAGCTTCAAGCCACGCTCTGCCAGCCGCTTGTCCAGGCCACGCAGCTGGATCCTGGCGATCTCGCGGATCTGCGCCTTGTCGAGCGGATGGAACACGACGATGTCGTCGAGCCGATTGATGAACTCCGGACGGAAATGCGCCTGCACCACGCCCATCACCGCGGCCTTCATCTGCGTGTAGGTTTCCGGTGAATCGTCGCCGCCACTGCTCCCATCAAACATGTCCTGGATCATCTGCGAGCCAAGGTTCGACGTCATGATGATCACGGTGTTGCGGAAATCCACCGTGCGTCCCTGGCCGTCGGTGAGCCGGCCGTCATCGAGCACCTGCAGCAGGATGTTGAACACGTCCGGATGCGCTTTCTCGACTTCATCGAGCAGGATCACGCTGTAGGGACGGCGACGCACGGCTTCGGTGAGGTAACCGCCCTCTTCGTACCCGACGTAACCCGGAGGTGCACCGACCAGGCGGCTCACGGCGTGCTTCTCCATGAACTCGCTCATGTCGATGCGCACCATCGCGTCGGGCGAGTCGAACAGGAACTCCGCGAGCGCCTTCGACAACTCGGTCTTGCCCACGCCGGTTGGTCCGAGGAAGAGGAACGAACCCGACGGACGATCGGGATCGGATAGCCCGGCGCGCGAGCGGCGCACGGCATCGGAGACGACTTTGATCGCCTCGTCCTGGCCGACTACGCGCGCGTGCAGCTGGCCCTCCATCTTCAGCAGTTTCTCGCGCTCACCTTCCAGCATCCGGTTGACAGGGATGCCGGTCCAGCGCGAGACGACCTCGGCGATTTCCTCCGCGGTGACCTTGTCCTGCAGCAACGTGAAGCCCTTGGTTTCGGCTTCCTGCGCGGCATGGAGCTGCTTTTCCAGTTCCGGCAGACGGCCGTACTGGATCTCGCTCATCGCGGCGAAATCCTGCTTGCGTTGCGCGGCCTCGAGTTCGAGCTTGGCGGCTTCGATCTGCTCCTTGATCTTCGTCGCGCCCTGCAGCGTGGCCTTTTCGGCCTTCCACACTTCCTCCAGGTCGTTGAACTCGCGCTCGAGCCTGGCGATTTCGTCCTCAAGGTCGGCCAGCCGCTGCTTCGAAGCGTCGTCCTTCTCCTTCTTCAGCGCCTCGCGCTGGATCTTGAGCTGGATAAGGCGACGCTCCTTGCGATCGAGCTCTTCCGGCTTGGAGTCGATCTCCATGCGGATGCGCGAAGCCGCTTCGTCCATCAGGTCGATGGCCTTGTCGGGCAGTTGTCGGTCGGCGATGTAACGGTGCGACAGCGTGGCCGCAGCGACGATGGCGGGATCGGTGATTTCCACGCCATGGTGGACCGCATACCGCTCCTTGAGGCCACGCAGGATCGCGATGGTGTCCTCGACCGAAGGTTCACCGACGAAGACCTTCTGGAAGCGGCGCTCCAGCGCGGCGTCCTTCTCGACGTACTTGCGGTATTCGTCGAGCGTGGTCGCGCCGATGCAGTGCAGCTCACCGCGGGCCAATGCGGGTTTGAGCATGTTGCCCGCGTCCATCGCACCTTCGGCCTTTCCGGCACCGACCATGGTGTGCAGCTCGTCGATGAACAGGATTACCTGGCCTTCGTTCTTGGCCAGGTCGTTGAGCACGGCCTTCAGGCGCTCCTCGAATTCCCCGCGGAACTTCGCGCCGGCGATCAGCGCGCCCATGTCGAGCGACAGCACGCGCTTGCCGCGCAGTCCTTCGGGCACTTCGCCATTGATGATGCGTTGTGCAAGACCTTCGACGATGGCGGTCTTGCCCACGCCGGGTTCGCCGATCAGCACGGGGTTGTTCTTGGTGCGACGCTGCAGCACCTGCACGGTACGACGGATCTCTTCATCGCGACCGATCACCGGATCGAGCTTGCCACTTTCGGCGCGCGCGGTCAGATCGATGGTGTATTTGTCGAGCGCCTGGCGCTGGTCTTCGGCGCTCTCCGATTGCACGGTCTCGCCGCCGCGGATCTTGTCGATGGCGGCTTCCAGCTTCTGTTTGTTGGCGCCGGCGGCCTTGAGCGCGCGTCCGACTTCGCCGCTGTCGTCGAGCGCGGCGAGCACGAACAGCTCCGTTGCGATGAACGCGTCACCGCGCTGCTGCGCATGCTTGTCGGTGACGTTGAGCAGGCGCGCGAGGTCGTTGCCGACGCTGACATTGCCGGCCTGCCCGCTGACCTTGGGCAGCTTCTCCAGCGCTTCGCCCAGGCGCTCGCGCAGCAGTGGCACGTTGACGCCGGCCTGCGCCAGCAACGGCCGCGTGCTGCCGCCGCTCTGCTCCAGCAGCGCGGTGAGCAGGTGCGCGGGTTCGATGACGCTGTGGTCGCGGCCGACGGCCAGCGACTGCGCGTCGCTCAGGGCCTGCTGGAAGCGCGACGTGAGCTTGTCCATTCGCATGGGAACCTCAGGGGAAGTCAGGGCGGCCAACGCCGCGATGTCCGGAAAATGCGGACGCATGACGGGGTTTCAAGCTGGAGCGTTGGCGCGTGTTCGGACGGCGTCCGGATTTCGGCGCTGGAGGCCCGGGAAAGGCGGTCCTGAAAGCGCGGGCCTGAAAGCCCGGGGTCAGTCGAGGTCCAGGTGGCCGCGATAGTGGACCAGCAGGCCCGCCAGGGGCAGCGCGGCTTCCACGTCGAAGAGGTAGCGGCCGTCGCGCTGCGTTTCGCGGGCGCGAACGCCACGGAACCACGCCGCCGGAAGTGGCAGGCCCAGCGCGCGGAAGCGGACGACGCGCCAGGTGATGGCCTCGCCTTCCACGCCAAGGCGGAATCCGAAGGTCACCAGCCCCAGGCGTTCGCACAGCAAGCCGTCGCTGGCCCACAGGCGGGAACGCATGTCGTGCCCGGCGACCGTGCGCGTCCACTGTTCGACACCGTCGTGGGCAACGATTTCCACGTCGATGCCGCCTTCACCCGCAGGCGGCAGGCGCGTCGCCCATGCACACAGGCGCGAGAGCACGTTGCGGCCGCGTTCGACCGCTACGCGTCCGCGATAGCGCTGCGCGCCTTCGCGCGAGTGCAATGCGCGAACGAGCGGCGGCAAGGCCTCGAAATCCGAACCCAGCAGGCGCGGGAACAGGAATGCCGTCGCCGACGGCACCGGCATCAGGGTGCCGGTTCCATCCATACCAGCGATGCCATGCGCCCGCTGCGCCGGTCGCGGCGATGCGAGTAGAAGCGCTGCGGATCGCTGATGGTGCACAGGTCGCCGCCGTGGATGTTGGTGGCGGCGAGACCAGCCTGCGTGAGGCGACGACGCGCCAGGGTGTACAGGTCCACGTGCCAGTGGTCCGGGCGCGTGCTGGTGAACGCGCCGCCGCTGGCCCAGTCTTTCGCGACGAAGGCGTCGTAGACGTCGATGCCGACTTCGTAGCGCAAGGGTCCGGCCGCCGGTCCCAGCCAGGCGAGCACGCGCTGGGGCGGCGTGGTCATCGCCGCGACGGTGGCTTCCAGCACGCCGTCGGCGAGGCCGCGCCAGCCGGCGTGCGCAGCGGCGACTTCGCTGCCGTCGTCGGCACAGAACAGCACCGGCAGGCAGTCGGCGGTGAGGATGGCGAGCACCGTGCCAGTGGTCGACGTGACCGCGGCGTCGCCTTGCGGAACGTCGTCGATGGTGTCGTCGTCGCGTCCTTCGGTGGCGATGCGTGCGACGCTTTCGCCGGCGACCTGGCCACTGAAACCACCATCTGAACCGCCATCGAAACGCCACACCGCGCTGCCGTGCACCTGGCGCAGCCATTCGGGTGAAGCGGGTAGCGCGGCGTGTTCGACCAGCAGTTCGCGGTTGCGCCGCACCGCATCGAGGTCATCACCGGCGCGAAGGCCGAGATTGAAGGCGTCGAACGGCGCCTTCGACACGCCCAGTCCCTGCCGCAACGTGGTGAACGCGCGGATGTTCTTCGGCGCGGGCCAGTCGGCGGGCAGCAAAGCGGCGTGCACGCTCAGCGCCCGGCGTCGCGCGCGGCGACGGTGTCGTCGTGCAGCAGCTTCGCCAGGTTGCTCAGGTCCTGCGGCACGGGCGCCGTGCAGCGCACGGGTTCGCCACTGACGGGATGCGTGAATTCCAGTGTCTCGGCGTGCAGCGCCTGGCGACGAAAACCACGCAGGCCTTCGATCAGCTCCGGGGTCGCGCCGCGCGGCAACTTGAGCGGACCGCCATAGAGCGGATCGCCGACGATGGGGTGCTT
Source organism: Lysobacter fragariae (assembly GCF_054779775.1). Lineage (NCBI taxonomy): Bacteria > Pseudomonadati > Pseudomonadota > Gammaproteobacteria > Lysobacterales > Lysobacteraceae > Lysobacter > Lysobacter fragariae. The sequence continues at coordinate 339,709 of NZ_BAAGXP010000001.1, forward strand.
GAGGTGCGCCATGTGCACGCGGATCTGGTGCGTGCGCCCGGTTTCCAGCCGGCATTCCAGCAGGGTGTGGGCGCGGAAGCGCTCGCGCAGGCGGAAATGGGTGACCGCGTCCTTGCCGTCATCGCGCACCGCCATGCGGATGCGATCACGAGGGTGGCGGTCGATCGGTGCGTTGGCGGTGCCGCCAGACACCAGCGCGCCCACCACGATCGCCAGGTACTGGCGATGCACCTGGCGGGACGACAACTGCTCGATCAGCGCCGTGTGCGCCGGCAAGGTGCGCGCGACGACCATGACGCCGGAGGTGTCCTTGTCCAGGCGATGGACGATGCCCGCACGCGGCAGCGCATTGAGTTCGGGATCGCGGTGCAGCAGCGCATTCACCAGCGTCCCGGCCGGATTGCCGGCACCGGGATGCACCACCAGCCCGGCCGGCTTGTCGAGCACGAAGACGTGTTCGTCCTCGTACAGGATGTCCAGGGCGATGTCCTCGGGCAGCGAGTGGGTCTGCACCTCCAGCACCGCGGTCACGGTGACCTGCTCACCGCCGCGGACCGGATCGCGCGGACGGGCGGGCTGTCCATTCAGAAGGGCATCGCCGGATTTGATCCAGGCCGACAGCCGCGAACGGGAATAATCGGGAAACAGGTCTGCCAGGACGGCGTCGAAACGGCGGCCAGCGCTGCTGTCGGGTACGGTCGCGGTCAGGATCGAGGCTGGGCCGGGCATGTCGAAAGGTTCAGGGGGCGTGTCGCCGGGCTGCTATTATCCGGGTTTCGTGCCTCCGGCGTCCCCACCAAGCCCCATGACCCTGCGCTTCAACCGCCACGCGTCCCGCATCCTGGTCTCCCTGGCCCTGGTCGCCCTCCTCGCCTCCACCGGCTGTTCGCGCCTCAAGGGCGGCCTGAAGCACAAGGACGCCGACGAAGGCCAGCCGGTCGAGCAGCTGTACCAGAAGGCCCACAAGGCGATGACGCACGGCAACTGGGCCGGCGCCGAAGTCACCTTCAAGCGCCTGCTGGCCCAGTATCCCTACGGCCCGTACACCGAGCAGGCGCTGATGGAATCGGCGTACGCGCAGTACAAGTCGGGCAAGCACGACGACGCGATCAGCACCATCGACCGCTTCCTGCGCACCTACCCGACCCACCGCAACAGCGCGTACCTTTACTACCTGCGTGGCCTGGTCGACTCCAGCCGCCAGACGGTGTTCTTCCAGAAGGTCTGGCGCCTGGATGCCGCGCGCCGCGACCTGGCGACGCCGAAGCAGGCCTACGACGACTTCTCCATCGTCGCCGAGCGCTATCCCAACAGCCGCTATGCCGCCGACGCGCGCGTGCGCATGAACGACCTGCGCGAGCTGTTCGCCCGCCATGAACTGGACGTCGCGCTGTACTACCTGCGCCGCACCGCGTACGTGGCCGCCGCCGACCGCGCCAAGCACGTGCTGGAAACCTATCCGCAGAGCAAATACCAGAACGACGCGGTCGCCACGCTGATCCTGGCCTACACCGGCCTTGGCAACGAAACCCTCGCCGCGGACGCCAAGCGCGTGCTGCAGCAGAACGACCCGAAGCACCCGTACTTCACCGGCGACTGGCCTGACTACCCGAGCAACCTGCGCAAGCTCAATCCGTTCGCGGGCGAGAAGTCGGCGCTGGACAACGACAAGCGCTAAGACACGAACGCTGGCACTAACGCTGGTAAGAACGCCGCCTCCGGGCGGCGTTTTGTTTGTGCGGGCGGCGAACGGAACGCTGCGTGCCTGCTTTCGGCTGGTCGCCGGTTGCCGCGCCCTGCAGACTGCCCTTCCCCAAGAAGGACCGCAGCCATGACCCAGCCCGAAATCCTGCACTACGCCGCTTTCACCGATCGCCAGGACGGCGGCAACCCGGCCGGAGTCGTGCTCGATGCACGCGGACTGGACGATCTGGCCATGCAGGCCATCGCGGCGGAACTGGGTTATTCCGAATCCGCGTTCCTGCTGCCGCGCGGTGGCAACAGCTACGACATCCGCTTCTTCAGCCCCCTCGCCGAGATCCCGTTCTGCGGCCACGCCACCATCGCAACAGCCGTGGCGCTTGCCGAACGCAAGGGCGCGGGCGCACTGGTGTTCCACGCTCCTGTCGGCGAAGTGCCGGTGGAGACCCGCGTGGAAGTCGATCGTGTACTGGCGACATTGACCAGCGTCGCGCCTTACGTAGAAGCCGTGTCTGACGACGTGGTCGCGGCAGCGCTGCAGGCCCTGCGCTGGTCCGCCGACGACCTCGATCCGCAACTGCCTGCGCGCATCGCCTTTGCCGGCAACCGCGAACTGATCATCGCCGTGCGAACGCGCGAACGCCTGCGCGCGCTCGACTACGATTTCCCCGCATTGCAGCAGCTGCTGGCCAGCATCGATGCGCCCGGCGCCGAACTGGTCTGGCGTGAGTCCGCCACCGTGTTCCACGCGCGCAGCCCATTCCCGTTCGGTGGCGTGGTCGAGGATCCCGCGACGGGCGCGGCCGCGGCGGCATTCGGCGCCTACCTGCGCGAGCTGGGACTTATCGATGCGCCTTGCACCGTGACCATCCACCAAGGCGTGGACATGGGCCGGCCGAGCCTGCTGACAGTCGATATCGGCCCGAAGGGCGGCATTCGCGTCACCGGCCAGGCCGTGGCGCTGCCGCGCCCGCGCCGCGATGAAACGTGACCGCGCCGCGAGGAATCTGGCCACGACGGACTCAAGCGCGCCGCAGCGCGCCGGCGAACACACGTGCGCAGCGTTCTTCGCCTTGTCAGTCGCCCGAGTAACCGTTGGTGATCGGATAGCGCCGTTCACGCCCGAATGCACGCCGCGACACTTTAGGCCCCGGCGCCGCCTGGTGCCGCTTCCACTCGCTGATCCGCACAAGCTTCAGCACGCGGTCCACTGTCGCCGCATCGAAGCCCGCCGCGACGATCTCCGCGCGCGACTGTTCCTGGTCGACATGGCGATACAGGATCGCGTCCAGCACGTCGTACGGCGGCAGCGAGTCCTGGTCCTTCTGGTTTTCCCGCAACTCCGCCGACGGTGGTCGGTCGATCACCGCCTGCGGGATCACCAGGTCGCCGACGGTGTTGCGCCAACGCGCCAGCGCGAACACCTCGGTCTTGTACAGGTCCTTCAGCGGCGCGTAGCCACCGCACATGTCGCCGTAGATGGTGGCGTAACCGACCGCGTACTCGCTCTTGTTGCCGGTCGTCAGCAGCAGGCCGCCGAACTTGTTGCTCAACGCCATCATGATCGCGCCGCGCGTGCGCGACTGCAGGTTCTCCTCGGTCACGTCGACCGGCTTGTCGTCGAACTGCCCCGACAGCGCGTCCAGGAATCCCTGGAACGGCTTCTCGATCGGCACCGTGATCATCCGCACGCCCTGCCGCTCGCATTGCTCGGCGGCGAGATCGTTGGAGAGGTCCGCCGTGTAGCGCGACGGCATCCGCACGGCGGTGACGTTGTCGGCACCCAGCGCATCGACCGCGATGGCCAGCACCAGCGAGGAATCGATGCCACCGGAAAGGCCCAGCCACACTTTCGTGAAGCCGTTCTTCGCGCAGTAGTCGCGGGTTCCGCGTACCACCGCGCGCCACGCCAGCGCGTCGCGGCTTTCGTCGCCGTCGTCCATCCACTCCAGCGGTGAGAACTTGCGCGTCACCGGGTCGAAATCGACCACCAGCCACTGGTCGGTGAATGCGGCTGCCGCGGGTTGCACGGTGCCGTCGCCATCGGCCACCACCGATGCACCGTCGAAGACCACCGCATCCTGCCCGCCTACCGTGTTGAGGTAGGCGATGGCCACGCCAGTCTCCTGCACGCGCTGCGCCATCAGTTCGTCGCGCTGCATGTGCTTGTCGCGTTCGAACGGCGAAGCATTGGGCACCAGCACGAGTTGCGCACCTTCCGCGACCGTCTGCGCGAGGGGTTCGGCGAACCACAGGTCCTCGCAGATGATGAGGCCGACCCGCACGCTTTCATCGGGATCGCTGCCGACGACATCGAACACGCAGTTGTCGCGATCGGGATCAACGTCGAAATAGCGCCGCTCGTCGAACACCGCGTAGTTGGGCAGCTCACGCTTGCGGTAGGTGTGGGCGATACCGCCGTCGCGTAGCACGCTGGCGGCGTTGTAGACGACCGCGCCCGCGGCCTGCGGCCAACCGACGATGGCGACGATGCCTGTCGCCGCGCGCGCGATGCGATCCATGGCTGCTTCGCAATCGGCCAGGAACGACGGGCGCAGCAGCAGGTCTTCCGGCGGGTAGCCGCTGAGCGCCAGTTCGGGGAACAACACGACATCCGCGCCGTGCTCGTCGCGCGCCGTCGCGATCATCTCGATGATGCGGTCGGCATTCTTCGCCACTGCACCAACCGGAAAGTCGAACTGCGCCATCGCGATTCGCAACGTCATGCCCTGCTCCAGCCTGCGTGTGGGCGCATTCTACTGCGCCGCGACGCGACGCGATTCCATTGCAATGCGTAGGGCGGGTCTTGACCCGCCTGCAGGCTAGGCAGTTGTCAGAAAATCGGCGGAGCAAGAAGGCGGCGGGTCAAGACCCGCCCTACGGTTCCTGGTGGACCAATACCGGCTTCCCGTCCGCATCCAGCGCGATCATCGTGAAACGGCCCCGCGTGCACAGGTGACGCGTGCCGGCGTGCGGGTCCTCGGCATGCAGCTCCACTTCGACCTGCATCGAACTGCGACCGACGTCGATGACGCGGGCGACCAGCTCGACCAGTTGCCCCTGTCGCACCGGCACGTGGAAATCCACCTGCTCCGAACGCGCGGTGACCACCGTGCGACGTGCAAAGCGTGTCGCGGCGACAAACGCCGCCTTGTCCATCCACGCCAGAGCCTGTCCGCCGAACAGCGTACCCAGGTGGTTGGCGTGATCCGGGAAGACGAGCTCCCACAGCCGAGCCTCCCGGGGCGATGCCGCAACCTCGACGGGCGACGGCTCAGAACGCATCGTCGAAGCCAACCGCACCGCTGATCCCGACCTGGTACGCCGACACGCGGCGCTCGAAGAAGTTGGTCAGCTCCTGCACATCCTGCAGGTCCATGAACGGAAATGGATTCTTCACCCCGAACTCCGGCGCCAGGCCCAGCGCGGAGAGGCGCAGGTCGGCGACGTATTCCAGGTACTGGCGCATCTCGCGCGGCGACAGTCCGTTCACTCCACCCGAGAGCACGTCATCGGCGAAGCCGGCTTCAACCTCGATCGCTTCGCGCAGCATGGCGCGCACGTCGCGTTCCATGCCGGCATCGAAAAGGCCTGGCTCCTCGCTGCGGACGGCGTGGATCACCTCCAGCGCGAAGGCCATGTGTCCGGATTCGTCGCGGAACACCCAGTTGGTGCCCGCCGCCAGCCCCGGCAGCAGCCCGCGCGAACGCAGGAACCAGACGTAGGCGAAGGCGGCGAAGAAGAACAGGCCCTCGATGCAGCAGGCGAAGCAGATCAGGTTCAGCAGGAAGGCACGGCGCTGCTCGCGCGTCTCCAGCCGCTGCATGTCCCGCACCGAGTCCATCCACTTGAAGCAGAACGCCGCCTTGGCCTTGATCGAGGGAATGTTCTCGATCGCGGCGAAGGCTTCGGCACGGCGTGCGGGATCGGGAATGTAGGCGTCCAGCAGCGTGAGGTAGAACTGCACGTGCAGCGCTTCTTCGTACAGCTGCCGCGACAGGTACATGCGCGCTTCCGGCGCATTGATGTGCTGGTACAGGTTCAGCACCAGGTTGTTGGCGACGATCGAATCGCCGGTGGCGAAGAACGCGACCAGGCGCTCGATCAGGTGGCGGTCGGCGGCACTGAGCTTGTGGCGCAGGTCGTTGAGGTCGATGCCGAAGTCAATTTCCTCGACCGTCCAAGTGTTGCGGATGGCATCGCGGTACATCTCGTAGAACTGCGGGTAGCGCATCGGACGCAGGGTCAGGGCAAAGCCAGGATCGAGGAGGTGCTGGGTCAGCGTGGCGGACATGGTCGCTTCCGATTGGAGTGTGGCGCGAGATGGAAGTGGCCCATCCCCCGCTCACAGAGGATGGGCAAGACGATCGAGCAAGAGTGAAAACAGGTGCGACGCCACCGCCACAGCATCCGTGCAGCGCGACATCCCTGCCGCGACCACGGCGCCGTCGCACCCGCGCAACGTGATCAACCAGCGGTCACTGGCAGGCCTCGCAGGCTTCCGGGTTTTCCAGCGAACACGCCAACGCCTGCTGCTCGGTGTACGCAGGCGCAGGCGCCGCAGTCACCGTGGCCTTGGCGATGCGCGTAGCCGGACGGGAACGCAGGTAGTAGGTCGTCTTCAATCCCGACTTCCACGCATACATGTACATCGACGAGAGGCGACCGATGTTCGGACTCTCCATGAACAGGTTGAGCGACTGTGACTGGTCGAGGTACGGACCGCGCGCGGCCGCGAGGTCGATCAGCGCTTTCTGCGGCAGTTCCCACGCGGTGCGATACACGGCTTTCAACGCATCGGGAATGCCGGCCACACCTTGGATCGAACCTTCGGCGAGCTTGATCGCATCGCGCGTCGCTTCGGTCCACAGGCCGAGCTTCTTCAGCTCGTCGACCAGGTAGCGGTTGATCTGCAGGAAGTCGCCCGACAGCGTCTCGCGCTTGAACAGGTTGGACACCTGCGGTTCGATGCATTCGTAGCAGCCGGCAATCGACGCGATGGTCGCGGTCGGCGCGATCGCGATCAGCAGCGAGTTGCGCAGGCCGTGCTGGGCGATGCGCTGTTTCAGCGCGTCCCACGCGGCGGTTTCGCTCGGCGTGATGCCCCACAGGTCGAACTGCAGTGCGCCGGTCGCCGCACGGGTCTCCGCGTAACTCGGATGCGCGCCGTGTTTCTCGGCCAGCTCGCACGAGGCCGTCAACGCGTGCAGGTAGATGTGCTCGGCGATCTTCGTCGACAGCTGCAACGCCTCGCTGGCGTCGAACGGCAGGCGCAGCTTGAAGAACACGTCCTGCAGGCCCATCACCCCGAGCCCGACCGGGCGCCAGCGCAGGTTGGAGCGGCGTGCGGTTTCGATCGGATAGAAGTTGAGGTCGATGACGCGATCGAGCTGGCGCACCGCGACGCGCACGGTCTCGGCGAGCTTGTCGAAATCGAAGGCCGGCTTGCCGTCATCGAACTGCGCGACATGCTGGGCGAGATTGATCGAGCCCAGGTTGCACACCGCGGTTTCCTCCGCGGAGGTGACTTCCAGTATTTCGGTGCACAGGTTCGACAGGTGCACCGTGCGGCCTGGCCCGACCTGGTTGCAGGTGCGGTTGGAGGCGTCCTTGAAGGTCATCCAGCCGTTACCGGTTTCGCCCAGCACCTTCATCATCCGTGCGTAGAGTTCGCGCGCCTTGATCGTCTTCGCGGCGAGGCCCTGCTGCTCGGCCTGGACGTAGGCGCGCTCGAACGCTTCGCCCCACAGGTCGACGAATTCCGGCACGGCGTAGGGATCGAACAGCGACCAGTCGCCGTCGGCTTCCACGCGCTGCATGAACAGATCCGGCACCCAGTTGGCCAGGTTGAGGTTGTGGGTGCGGCGGGCCTCGTCGCCGGTGTTCTCGCGCAGCTCAAGGAATTCCTCGATGTCGGCGTGCCAGGTTTCCAGGTAGATGCAGGCGGCGCCCTTGCGCTTGCCGCCCTGGTTCACCGCGGCGACCGAGGCGTCCAGCGTCTTCAGCCACGGCACGATGCCGTTGCTGCGGCCGTTGGTGGAGCGGATCAGCGAGCCGCGCGAACGGATGCGCGAATAGGCTTGACCGATGCCGCCGCTGAACTTGGACAGCTGCGCGACGTCGCCGTAACGCGCATAGATGTCGGTCAGCGAATCTTGCGGCGAATCCAGCAGGAAGCACGACGACAGTTGTTCGTGACGCGTGCCGGAATTGAACAGCGTCGGCGAGCTAGGGATGTAATCCAACGACGACATCAGCTTGTACAACTCGAGCGCCGCCGACGGCGTGTCGGTCAGCGATACCGCGATGCGCATGAAGAACTGCTGCGGCGTCTCGATCACGCTGCGTCGCTGCGGGTGCTTGAGCAGGTAACGGTCGTACAGCGTGCGCAGGCCGAAGTACTCGAAGCGCTGCGTCTGCGTGGCGTCGATCGCATCGTTGAACTTGCGTGCGTTGGTCTCGACGACTTCGCGCACGCGGTCGTTGATCAGGCCCAGCTCATGACCGATCACGATCGACTGCGAGAACGAATGCACGCCGAGGCCGGCGACTTCCTTGTCGATGTAGCCGGCAAGCAGTCGCGCAGCCAGACGCGCGTACTGCGGCTCCTCGGCGGTGAACGCGGCGGCGGTGCGGATCGACAACTCATCGAGCTCGCGCGTGGTCGCGCCGTCGTAGATACCGGCGATGGTCTTGAGCGCGACCCGCATCGGGTCGATCTCGTTGAGTCCTTCGCAACAGCGGGTGACGGCGCGCACGATCTTGGCGACGTCGACCGGCTCCTTGCGGCCGTCGCGCTTGGTGATCGCCATGGTCGCCGGCGCGTGCGGCGGGGTCAGGGCGAAGCTGGTTTGCGCGGCAGTCGTCGACGCTGCTTCGCGCACGGTTGTTTCGCGCGCGGGTGTCTCGATCGCGGTTTCCAGCGTGTCCGCTACGGCTGGGGCTTCGGTGTTCATGGCTGTCCTCTCCGGTGGATGTGGAGAAGAAGCGAAAGCGGTCGCACGCATTGCGATCAGGGCTGGCCCGGAACCCAACACGCACAGACGGCCCCCGCCCCCTCGGGCGAGCCGGCATCAACGCGGAAGTCATCAACGGGCGACGGCACGGGACTCACTCCCGGCATGGTCGACCGTCGCTCCCCGCGGAGACGCCTGGCCAAACGGAAGGGTCTCGATGCGTCCTTCGACTTCGGCGCTTGCGCGCCTACGCTCAGGACGAGCGGGATAGCCTTCCGGTCGCGGCAGGTTTTCGGGCTTCCGGTCGGGGCGGTGCCGCTGTTGCCAGCCATCGCCTTGCCTACTGCGCGTCGCTTCCCAGCTGCATCCCGTTGCGGGACAGGGCCAGTGCCATTGACGCGGGTCGTTACCAGTTACCGCTGCGGGGCAGCTCCGGAATCGGCCAGTCTCCTGTTGGAGCGGACCTCACCGGATTCCCTTTAAGCCTTCCCCTGGCGGGGTCGGCACCATCGACAACCACAAGATAGTGGGGGTCGACGGATCGGTCAACACAAAATAGCGAGAAAAACGAAAGGCCGCCCGGAGGCGGCCTTTCAATGCAACTGTGCGATTTGCTCGGACTGCGCGATTACTTCGCCAGACGCTTGGCGATCGCCGCGCCCAGGTCGCCAGGCGACTTCACCGTGGTGACGCCAGCCGCTTCCATCGCCGCGAACTTGCCTTCGGCCGTGCCCGAACCGCCCGAGGCGATCGCACCGGCGTGGCCCATGCGCTTGCCCTTCGGCGCCGAGGCGCCGGCGATGAAGCCGACGACGGGCTTGGTCACGTACTTGTTGATGAATTCGGCCGCTTCTTCCTCGGCCGAACCACCGATCTCGCCGACCATGATGATGCCTTCGGTCTGCGGGTCGTCCTGGAACCACTTCAGCGCGTCGATGAAGTTGGTGCCGTTGATCGGGTCGCCGCCAATACCAATACAGGTCGACTGGCCGAGGCCGACGTCGGTGGTCTGCTTCACGGCTTCATAGGTCAGCGTGCCCGAGCGCGACACGATGCCGATCTTGCCCGGCATGTGGATGTGGCCCGGCATGATGCCGATCTTGCACTCGCCGGGCGTGATCACGCCGGGGCAGTTCGGACCGACCAGCACGACGTCGTCGTAGCCGTTGAGGGTGTTCTTCACGCGCAGCATGTCGAGGACCGGAATGCCCTCGGTGATGCACACGATGACCTTGATGCCGGCATCGGCCGCTTCGAGGATCGCGTCGGCCGCGAACGGCGGCGGCACGTAGATGACGGAGGCATCGGCGCCGGTTTCGTTGACGGCTTCGGCGACGGTGTTGAATACCGGCAGGCCAAGGTGCTGCGTGCCGCCCTTGCCCGGAGTCACGCCACCAACAACCTGGGTGCCGTAATCGAGCATCTGCTCGGCGTGGAAGGTGCCCTGCGAGCCGGTGAAGCCCTGGACGATCACCTTGGTGTTCTTGTTGATCAAAACGCTCATGGGATCGTTGTTCCTTACTTGCCGGCGACGGCCGCAACGGCCTTCTTCGCGCCGTCGTTGATGTCGTCGGCCGCCGTGATGGCCAGGCCCGAGTTCTTCAGCAGTTCCTTGCCGGCTTCCACGTTCGTGCCTTCGAGGCGGACGATGACGGGAACCTTGACGTCCACTTCCTTGACAGCGCCGATGATGCCCTCGGCGATCATGTCGCAGCGGACGATGCCGCCGAAGATGTTGACGAAGATCGCCTTCACCTTGTCGCTCGACAGGATCAGCTTGAAGGCTTCGGTCACGCGTTCCTTGGTGGCGCCGCCGCCGACGTCGAGGAAGTTGGCCGGCGAGCCGCCGTTGAGCGAGATCACGTCCATCGTGGCCATCGCCAGGCCGGCGCCGTTGACCATGCAGCCGATGTTGCCGTCCATGGTGACGTAGTTGAGGTCGTGCTGGCTGGCCTTGACCTCGGTCTCGTCTTCCTGGCGGATGTCGCGCATCGCGGCCAGTTCCGGATGGCGGAAGGTCGCGTTGTCGTCGGAGTTGATCTTGCCGTCGAGCACCGCGAGGTTGCCGTCGGTGAGGATGGCGAGCGGGTTGAGTTCGACCAGCGCCAGGTCCTTCTCGTTGAACAGCTTGTACAGGCCCAGCATGATCTTGCTCAGCTGGCCGACCTGCTTGGCGTTGAGGCCCATCGCGAAGCCGAGGTCACGACACTGGTAGGGCTGCAGGCCCTGCACGTAGTTCACGTGCAGCGTCTTGATCGCCTCGGGCTTCTCGTGCGCGACCTGTTCGATGTCCATGCCGCCTTCTGCGGAGGCGATGAAGGTGATCGACTTGCTGCCGCGATCGACGAGCACCGACAGGTACAGCTCCTTGGCGATGTCGGTGGCCTGGGTGACCAGCACGCTGTCGACCGGCAGCTCGACGCCGGCGGTCTGGTAGGTGGCCATCTTCGTGCCGAGCATGCCCTTGGCGTAGTCGCGGACTTCGTCAAAGGTCTTGGCGAGCTTGACGCCGCCGGCCTTGCCGCGGCCGCCTGCGTGGATCTGGGCCTTGACCACCCAGAAGTCGCCGCCAATGGCCTTCGCCGCGTCAACGGCCTCTTCCGGCGTGCGCGCGACGCGCCCGGCCGGGACCGCAATGCCGTAATCGGCAAAGAGCTGCTTTGCCTGGTATTCGTGGAAATTCATGCGTCACCGAGGGGAATTGGAGAGCCCGCGGAAGGACGGCCGGTTTGGCACGCTGCGCGGGGGGCGGCATTGTCGCCGATCGGGGCGGGTGGGGCAAAACCGGCCATGGCGTGATGCCGCCGGGCGGTCGACGCCGGGCCGCGGGCGCGGCAGCAAGCCGTGTGATGGACCGGGTGCAGCGCGGAACGAACCCGACGACGCCCGCATTTGAATGGAACATGTGCTGGGAATCGGCAAGGGCGGTCTTATCAACTGAGCTTCTGGTCGTCATTCCCGCGAAGGCGGGAACCCAGCGTCTTTGCTTTCAATGGCTTGAAGTCGCTCGATCCCCGCCTTCGCGGGGATGACGATTCAGGACCTTCCCTAAGTGTGATGTTTCAGGAAGCTGCCCCTCCTGCCCAGATGGAGAAGTTGCACCACGCCGATCCGGCGCCGGTGCTCCTACCCATCACAGGCTTTGGACAAGGCCTCGGTGTGGTGTACGGAATTCGACGTCGCAAACCCGCGCCTATACTCGCCCCACCACACGCCGGACTGTCCCTTGCCCACCCCCCCCCCCGTAGCCGTTGCCGTCAACGAAGCCGACAGCGCGCTGCGCCGCGAGCTGCATTTCTTCGCCCTGTACCGGCTGCTGGAAGCGGCAGTGCTGTGTTTCCTGCTGTTCTCACCGGTGCGCGCCTATATCAGCGAACCGCGGCACGAGTTCCTCGCTGGCGCCGTCGCGATCATCTACCTGGTGGTCGGCGCGGTGCTGTTCGTGTTCCGCAACCATGGCGACCTGCGCATGCAGGCGCTGATCGGCCTCGGCTTCGACCTGGTGCTGGCCACGCTGGCCATCCATGCCATGCCTGGCCAAGGCACCGGCATCTCGGTGATGCTGCTGTTCAATGTCGCCGCCGCGGCCCTGCTGATGCCGATCCGGCTGGGCCTGACCGTGGCCCTGGCGGCCGCGCTGGCACTGTGCGGCGAATACGTGTGGACCGTGTTCCTCGAACACGACGGCACCCGCGGTCCGGGCGAACCGATGATGTTCACCGTCGGCTACCTGGCCATGGCGACGCTGAGCAACGTGCTGGGCCGGCAGTTGCGCGCCAGCGTGGACCTGGCGGTGCGACACGGTGCCGACGCGGCATCGCTGGCCGAGGTCAACGAACTGATCATCCGACGCCTGCGTACCGGCGTGCTGCTGGTGGACGGCACCAGCCAGCTGCGCCTGGCCAACGAGGCCGCGATGCTCCTGCTCAACGATGCCGGCGACCACCCCGGTGAAGGCCGCGACCTGCTCATCAGTGCGCCGGTGCTGGCGCAGCGCCTGGAGGCCTGGCGCAAGGACGGCCGCAGCGACGAAACCCCGCTGCAGCTGGCGCCGGACCTGCCGCACGTGGTGCCGCGCTTCACCCGCCTGCGCGCCGGCAGCGAACAGGTGCTGATCTTCCTCGACGACACCAGCATGGTGTCGCGCCAGGCCGAGTCGCTGACACTGGCGACGCTGGGCCGCTTCTCCGCCAGCCTCGCCCATGAGATCCGCAACCCGCTGGCGGCGATCAACTACGCCGTGCAGTTGCTGGAGGAGTCCAAGGACCTGCCTACCGCCGACCTGCGCCTGTTGGAGATCATCCGCCAGCAGGGCCAGCGCATGAACGGCATCGTCGAGAACGTGCTGGGACTCGCCCGCCGCGAACCCTCCAAGCCCGAGCACGTCGAACTGATGACGTTCGCCCGCCGCTTCGTCGAGGACTACGCCACCAGCCATCCGCTCGAACACGACAGCCTGCGCGCCACCGGGCCGCACCCGGCGATCAACGTCCTCGTCGATCCGCGCCACCTGCACCAGGTACTCACCGCGCTGACCTACAACGCGCTGACGTATGGCCGCCTGCCCGGCAAGCCGGCGCGGGTCACCGTGCACATCGAAACCGACAGCAGCGGCGCGCCGGTGATCGACGTGCTGGATCGGGGACCGGGCGTGCCCGAATCCGTGGCCGCGCAGCTGTTCCGGCCGTTCTTCACGACCTCGGGCCACGGCACCGGACTCGGCCTGTACATCGCCCGCGAGCTGTGCCGGGCCAACCAGGCCACGCTGGAATACGTTGGCGTCCCCGGGGGCGGCGCCTGTTTCCGCATCCAGCTGCCGGCACCGAGTCCATTGATGGGCGGCAGCTGACGGCCGGCGATCCGGTGCGGCCGGTTGGCGGCCTCCATCGGGCAAAAAGCTCGGCAGTCCGAGCAAACAGCTCGGCGGCCCGAGCAAAATGCTCGACAGCCCGAGCAAAGTGCTCGACAGCCCGAGCCAAAGAGCTCGACGGCCCGAGCAAGATGCTCGACAGCCGGAGCAAAAAGCTTGGCGACCCTCGTTCAGAGCCCGGTCCGGAGCCCCGCATCTGGCCTCAACGCTCTACCCCCGATCCCTGCACCGCGTCCGGACTCGCCCTCCTTCACCTCCCGTGTACAGCGCGACGCCGTCACATCTCCCGATGTCATGGAGGGAGCGTGCTTGGCCCTGCCCCTGCGGTTCCGCTATCGTTGTGTGCAGGGTTGGAGGATCGAATGACTGAAACACGCAGTGCATTGGTGATCGACGACGAGCGCGACATCCGCGAACTCCTTGTCATGACCCTGGGCCGGATGGGCCTTCGATGCGATACCGCCGCGACCGTGGCTGACGCACGCGCGCAGCTCGCGGCGAACACCTATGACCTGTGCCTGACCGACATGCGCCTGCCCGATGGCTCCGGCATGGAGCTGATCACCGAGATCAGCCAGAAGCACCCCAATACCCCCGTGGCGATGATCACCGCGTTCGGCAACGTCGAAGCCGCGGTGGAAGCGCTCAAGGCCGGCGCCTTCGACTTCGTTGCCAAGCCGGTCGACCTGGCGGTGCTGCGCGACCTGGTCCGCCACGCGCTGGACCTGCGCGAGAAGCGCCGCACCATCACCGCCGCCGACCCGGTCGCGGCGCGTTTCTTCGGCGACTCGCCCGCCATCGCCACCCTGCGACAGACCATCGCAAAGGTCGCGCGCAGCCAGGCCCCGGTCTACATCGCCGGCGAATCCGGCGTCGGCAAGGAACTCACCGCCCGCACCATCCACGACCAGGGTCCGCGCGCCAGCGGCCCGTTCGTGCCGGTGAATTGCGGCGCGATCCCGGCCGAGCTGATGGAAAGCGAATTCTTTGGCCATAAGAAGGGCAGTTTCACCGGCGCGCACGCCGACAAACCGGGCCTGTTCCAGGCGGCCGACGGCGGCACGCTGTTCCTCGACGAAGTCGCCGAGCTGCCGCTGCCGATGCAGGTCAAGCTGCTGCGCGCGATCCAGGAAAAATCGATACGCCCCGTCGGCGCGAACACCGAGGTGAACGTCGACGTGCGCATCCTCTCGGCCACGCACAAGAAGCTGGCCGCGCTGGTCGAGGACGGTCGCTTCCGCCACGACCTCTACTACCGCATCAACGTCATCGAGCTGCGCGTCCCGCCGCTGCGTGAGCGCCTGGAAGACCTGTCCGGCCTCGCCGACCGCGTACTCACCCGCCTGGCCGCCCAGCAGGGGCGCTCCGTCCCGGCGCTGTCGCCCGAAGCGCTCGACGCTCTGCGCGCCCACCCATTCCCCGGCAACGTGCGCGAGCTGGAAAACATCCTCGAACGCGCCCTGGCCCTGGCCGAAGGCGACCGCATCGAAGCCGAGGACCTGCGCTTGCCGGCCACCACGCCGGTCCCGACGATGGTGCCCGCCATCCCGACGCCGCCTCCCGCCTCGAGTTACGCGGCGGCAGCCAATGCGCCCGCGCCCGCATTGCCGGCCGATCCGCGCACCCTCAATCCCCGCGACACCGCCAGCAGCCGCCTGCCCGAGTACATCGAGCAGATGGAGCGCAACGCGATCGAACAGGCGTTGCAGGAAAACCGCTTCAACAAGACCCGCACCGCGGCGGCGCTGGGCATTACCTTCCGCGCGCTGCGGTACAAGTTGAAGAAGCTGGGGATCGACTGATCCCGGAAGGGCGGACCGGCACTCCGCCCGAACACCGGATGGGTCCTGACTTCGGATGCGGCTGCCCCAGATGCGCCAGTAGCAAGCGGGGCGTTAGCCGGTGCTTGCCGAAGCCCCAGCAACGGCTGCGCCGGTTTACTGACCCCTTCGGATCGTCCGGAAAACCGGATAGGAAACCTGGTCGCTGCACGACGGCCACAGGACGCAGAATAGGCGCGCCTTCACCTGACCCGCATCGGACCTCATGAGCCGCTGGAAAGCATCCTTCATCCACCTCGCCCTGAGCGTCCTCGTCATATCGACCATCGCCGCCATCCTTGTATGGCGCTGGTACCCGCCCGGCCTGTTCCACATGGCAAAGGCGGATCGCCTGTTGATCATCATGGGCTCGGTGGACGTCGTGATCGGCCCACTGCTTACGCTGATCGTCTTCAAGCAGGGGAAACGGCATCTCAAGCTGGACCTCGCGCTTATCGCCTTCGTGCAGGTGGCGGCCCTGGTTTACGGGCTGCAGACCCTGTGGCACTCGCGTCCCGTTTACCTGGTGAGCATGAAGAACCGTTTTGAGCTGATATTCGCCAACCAGATCGACCCGATCGACCTACGTGACGCTGCCCCGGAATATCGACGGCTCCCCTGGCTGACGGTGAAGACCGTGGCCGCAATGCCCCCCGCAAACGCAAAGGAGCGCGCCCACATGCTCTTTTCGGCATTGGCCGGCAAGGACATCGACGTGATGCCGAAGTACTACGCGCCTTACGCGAATGTCGCGCCCGATCTGCTCCGCAACTCCCTGGCGGTGACCGACCTGCTTCAATCGCTGCCCAAGGAAAGTGCACGCGGGGTGACCCGGGCCGTGGCAGCGACGGGTCAGCCCGCCGGCAGGATCCGTGCCGTTCCGATCATTTCGAGCCGCGGCTTCGCGACGATGCTGGTCGACGCGCGCGACGGTGGGGTCATCCGCCCGGTGGCAGCCGATCCGACGGATGCGCTCGAGCGTCGTGCCCAGACCCAGTCCAAGCCGCTGTCCGAGGGGCAAGCCCCGAAAAAGTGACTCGGAGCGTCACCTTGTCGACCGTCTGCCCAAACACGACAGGTCAGTTTGTTGGGGCGGCGTGAAGGTCTGTGACCGGGGCATCACTAACGGCACCCACCCTGCCCTTGCTTCGTTGGCACGGCACCTGCTTATATTCCCATGCACGTGCAGCGAGCACGGCAAATAAGGCCGAAGGATCGGAAAAGTCCGCCGGCACGTGAAGTTCCAAACCACTCCTAGGGGAAACACCATGAAGAAGCAGTCCGGCTTTACCCTCATCGAACTGATGATCGTTGTCGCCATCATCGCCATCCTGGCCGCCATCGCGCTGCCGGCGTACAGCGACTACACCAAGAAGGCCAAGGTCTCCGAAGTGATCACCGCCGCCTCGGCTTCGCGCACCGCGATCTCCGAGTACGTCGCCAACCACAACGCTCTGCCGACCGCTGCCCAGTACGCCCCGAATAGCGTGGCGACCCAGTACGTCGCCAGCATCACGTGGGACGGCACCGTTGTGACCGCCACCGCCCAGAACATCGGCGCTGGCGTCGACGGCGCGACCATCACCCTGACCCCGTCGGCCGCCAAGGCCGCCTCGGACGGCATCGTTGACGCTTGGACCTGCGCTGGCTCCATCCCGCCGCAGTTCCGTCCGGGCAGCTGCCAGTAATCGCTTCATTGCAGTGAAAAAAGCCCCGGCCAAGCCGGGGCTTTTTTTTGGCCTTCACCACGGCCGTAGCCGTTTGCACCAAACTGACTGCGGCAAGGTGCCGCCTCTGTGACGAGGCGCGGAATTTGGCACGCGCCCTGCGAACACTTGCTTTCCGGCCGGAAAAATTGCGGTAGAGTCCTTCTCGGGGAAAGGGAGAGAACGAAATGAGCGCGGTTACCGCCAATCTGGTGGGCATCACCGGCATCGCCCGACGCCTGGTCATGGACGGTGCGCTGGAGGAGCAGCCCGCTCGCGACGCCATGGCCGCGGCCACCGCCGAGCGCAAGCCCCTGGCCGCCTACCTGACCGAGAAGCGGCTGGTCACCATGGCCCAGCTGGCGGCCGCCAATTCGCACGAGTTCGGCGTTCCGCTGTTTGACGTCGCCGCACTGGACCCGAACCAGTCGGCCATCAAGCTGGTCCCCGAGGAGCTGATCCGTCGGCACAACGTGCTGCCGCTGTTCAAGCGCGGCAACCGGTTGTTCGTCGGCATCGCTGACCCGACCAACATCCAGGCGCTGGACGAGATCAAGTTCCAGAGCAACATGGGGGTGGAGGCCATCCTGGTCGACGCCGACAAGATCCACCACACCATCGAGCAGTGGCTGGCCACGGCGGACGCACTGTCCGAGACCATGGGTGATTCCGAGGACCTCGATAAACTCGATGTCAGCGGCGGCGACGACGAGCTGAACGACACCGGCGTCGACGCGACCAAGACCGACGACACGCCGGTCGTCAAGTTCATCAACAAGGTCCTGATCGATGCGATTCGGCGCGGCGCGTCCGATATCCATTTCGAGCCCTACGAAACCGAATACCGCGTCCGCCTGCGCATCGACGGCATCCTCAAGCAGGTTGCCAAGGTGCCGGTGAAATTGAGTCCGCGCATCGCGGCGCGCCTGAAGGTGATGGCGCAACTCGACATCGCCGAAAAGCGCGTTCCGCAGGACGGGCGCATCAAGCTCAACCTGAGCAAGACCAAGCAGATCGACTTCCGCGTGAGCACGCTGCCCACGCTGTTCGGCGAGAAGATCGTGCTGCGTATCCTCGATGCCAGCGCGGCCAAGCTGGGCATCGACAAGCTTGGCTACGAAGACGCTCAGAAGGCGCTGTTTCTCGCCGCCATCCAGAAGCCCTACGGCATGGTGCTGGTCACCGGCCCCACGGGCTCCGGCAAGACCGTATCGCTCTACACCGCCCTGAACATCCTCAACGACGAGCAGCGCAACATCTCCACCGTCGAGGACCCGGTCGAAATCCGCGTTCCCGGCATCAACCAGGTGCAGATGAACCTGAAGCGCGGCATGACGTTCGCCGCGGCACTGCGCAGCTTCCTGCGCCAGGACCCGGACGTGATCATGGTCGGCGAAATCCGCGACCTGGAAACCGCCGAGATCGGCGTCAAGGCCGCCCAAACCGGCCACATGGTACTGTCGACGCTGCACACCAACGACGCGCCGCAGACCATTTCGCGCCTGATGAACATGGGCGTCGCGCCGTTCAACATTACCTCCTCAGTGACGCTGGTCATCGCCCAACGCCTGGCCCGCCGCCTGCATGACTGCAAGCGCGAAGTTGTAGTTCCGGAACATGCGTTGCTAGCCGAAGGCTTCACCCACGAGGAAATCACCGGCGGCATGAAGATCTACGAGGCCGTTGGCTGCCCTGACTGCACCGAGGGTTACAAGGGACGCACTGGCATCTACCAGGTGATGCCGATGACGGAGGAGATCCAGGCCATCGTTCTGGAGGGCGGCAACGCGATGAAGATCGCCGAGGCCGCGCAGAAGGCAGGCGTCAACGACCTGCGCCAATCGGCACTCCTCAAGGTCAAGCACGGCGTCACCAGCCTCGCCGAAATCAACCGAGTCACCAAGGACTAAGCCATGTCCGCATCCCGCACTGCCACCGTCAAAAGCCGCCTGGACACCATGCAGACTTTCGTATGGGAAGGAACCGACAAGCGCGGCATCACGATGAAGGGCGAGCAGCCCGCCAAGACCGCCAATATCGTCCGTGCCGAACTGCGTCGCCAGGGGATTACCCCGAAAGTCGTGAAGGTCAAGGGCAAGCCGCTGTTCGGCGGCGCCGGCAAGACCATCTCGCCAGGGGACATTGCAGTCTTCAGTCGCCAGATCGCGACGATGATCAAGTCCGGCGTGCCGATCGTGCAGGCGCTGGAAATCATCGCTGGGGGGCAGAAGAACCCCAAGATGAAAACGCTGATCGACTCCGTGCGCCACGAAATCGAGGGCGGCACTTCCCTCTACGATGCGCTTGGCAAGCACCCCATCCAGTTCGACCAGCTGTTCCGCAACCTGGTCAAGGCCGGCGAAGCAGCCGGCGTGCTGGAAACCGTGCTCGACACGATCGCCACCTACAAGGAAAACATCGAGGCGATCAAGGGCAAGATCAAGAAGGCCCTGTTCTACCCCGCGATGGTGGTGGCCGTGGCCCTCATCGTCAGCGCCATCCTGCTGATCTTCGTGGTTCCCACGTTCGAGAAGGTGTTCAAGGATTTTGGCGCCGACCTCCCCGCACTTACGCTGTCGGTCATGGCCATGAGCCGGTTCATGGTGGGCTGGTGGTGGCTGATATTGATCATCCTGATTGGCATCGGCGTCGGGTTCGTGATGCTGAAGAAGCGCTCCGCCACGTTCTCGCTGTTCCTCGAACGGTTGATGCTCAAGCTCCCGGTCATCGGCCAGTTGCTGCACCAATCAGCCATCGCGCGATTCTCGCGCACGCTGGCGGTCACCTTCAAAGCCGGCGTACCGCTGGTGGAGGCGCTGGAATCGGTTGCCGGCGCAACCGGCAGCACCATCTATGAAAAGGCGATCCTCCGTATCCGCGACGACGTGTCGGTCGGCTATCAGCTCAACATGGCAATGAAACAGGTCAACCTGTTCCCGAACATGGTGGTCCAGATGACTGCCATTGGCGAAGAGGCCGGTGCACTGGACACCATGCTTTTCAAGGTTGCCGAGTTCTACGAGCAGGAAGTGAACAACACGGTCGACGCGCTTGCCAGCCTGATGGAACCGATGATCATGGTCTTCCTCGGCGTGGTAGTCGGCGGCATGGTTGTCGCGATGTACCTGCCGATCTTCAAGCTCGGCGCGGTTGTCTGATGCGCCCGCAGGCACGCTGATAGATGGCTTTCCTGGACCAGAACCCCGCCATCGGCTATCCGCTGGTGGCGGGCTTGGGGCTGCTGGTCGGCAGCTTCCTCAACGTCGTGATCCTGCGCACACCACCGCGGCTGATGTGGCAGTGGAAAAAGGACGCGCGCGAAGTCCTCGAGCTACCGGAGGTCTACGACCCTCCGCCGCCGGGCATTGTCGTAGAGCGCTCGCACTGCCCGCACTGCAAGCACGCGCTGAGCTGGTACGAGAACATCCCGGTATTCAGCTGGCTGGCGCTGCGCGGCAAGTGCCGCAATTGCAAGGCCCCCATCTCCGCTCAGTACCCGCTGGTGGAATTGCTGACGATGCTGGCCTTCGTCACCTGCGTCTGGCAGTTCGGCTTCGGGTGGCAGGGCTTCGGCGCAATGGTGTTCTCGGGCTTCCTGATCTCCATGTCGGGCATCGACCTGCGTACGCAGTTGCTGCCTGACTCACTCACCTTGCCGCTGATGTGGCTCGGACTTGTAGCGGCCAGCGACAACCTGTATTTCCCGGTGAAACCGGCGGTGATCGGCGCCGCGGTGGGCTACACGAGCCTGTGGTCGGTGTGCTGGGTGTTCAAGCAGCTCACCGGCAAGGACGGCATGGGCCAGGGCGATTTCAAGCTGCTGGCGGCGATCGGCGCCTGGACGGGCTTGAAGGGAATACTGCCGACCATCCTGGTGTCCTCGCTGGTCGGCGCGATCATCGGTTCGATCTTCATTGCCATGAAGGGCAAGGATCGCAACACGCAGATCCCGTTCGGACCCTATCTCGCGATCGCGGGCTGGATCGTATTCTTCTGGGGCCAGCCGCTGATCGATGGCTACATGCGGATCTCCGGGTTGAAGTAACACGCTGGGGCCGCACTGTTCGCGCGACCCGCGCCGCAAACGGCTGCCCCGGTATCCGTTCACCGCTTCCAGCCCCCATCGTCGGAACGAAGTCATGAGCCAATTCATCATCGGCGTGACCGGCGGAGTGGCCTCGGGCAAGAGCGAGGTGACGCGACGGTTCGAAGGCCTTGGCATCGAAGTGGCGGACGCGGATATTGCGGCGCGCGAAGCCGTCGCGCCCGGCTCGACGGGACTGCTTGAAGTGGTCGCCGCCTTCGGCAACGGCGTGCTGGCAGCCGACGGCAGCCTGGATCGCGCGGCGATGCGCGAACGCGTATTTGGCGACGACGTGGCACGACGCCAGCTGGAAGCCATCATCCATCCCCTCGTGCGGGCGCGACTGCACAGCGTGTGCGAAGCCGCGCGCAGCCCGTATGCGATCGCCGCGATCCCGTTGCTGGCAGAAGGCGGCGGACGCACCAACTATCCCTGGCTGCATCGCATCGTGGTTGTGGACGTGCCGCCGGCAACGCAGCGCGACCGCCTGATGCGGCGCGACGGCATCGACATCGGACTGGCCGAGCGGATGATCGCGGCGCAGGCGTCGCGTGCACAGCGGTTGGCGATCGCCGATGACGTCATCGTCAACGACGGCCCCCTGGAATTACTGGAGCAGCATGTCGCCGCGCTGGACCGGCGTTTCCGGGTGCTCGCGCGCGCTACCTGATTCGATTCAGGCAACCTCGACTCAGACGGGCCACAACCCGCGGATCGCGGCCACGCCCTGCGCGCCATGCCGACGCGCCTGCGGGATGTCGTCGACCGTCAATCCACCGATGGTGTAGATCGGCAGCGAAACTCCTTCGCGGAGCGCGGCGAAACCTTCCCAGCCCAGCGGCGTTGCTCCCGGATGCGTCGGTGTCGCGGCGATGGCGCCGACCACGGCGAAATCGCAGCCCAGTGCCTGCGCCGATAACAGCTCCGCGGCGCCATGGCAGGACGCCGCGACGGGCAACCCGGCCGGCAGGGGCCGCTCGTCCAGGCCACCCAGTTGCGACGCGCGCAGGTGTACCCCGATGCCGAGCTCCCGCGCCAGTTCGATATCCGAATTGATCAGCACCTGCACGCCCGCGGTGCGAGCGCGTGCAATCGCCTCCACGACCAGCGAACGCCAGCGCGCGGGTGCGCAGGAATGCGCACGCAGGTGTGCACGACGCAAGCCGGCCGCGAATGCGCGCTCGAGCGAAGCCAGCCACGGTGCATCGTCATCACCCGGTTCCGGGGTGACCAGATACCTGTCGGGCTGGGTCAACGCCGCGACCACCGGAACATCGGCCGGTGGCATCGCATAGTCCGCGAGCTTGTGCAGCGGCACCCAGGCCAGGGCCTGGCCTTCCAGCCCACGCACCGTGCCGTGCCAGGCGCGCACTTCGTGCACGTCCAGGCGCAGGCGTTTGTGCGGATAGGCTTGCGGCACGCAGATCAACGGGGCGCCGGGCTCGATCTCTATACCGAGCTCCTCACGCAACTCACGCTTGAGGGCTTCCTGCGCTGACTCTCCCGCTTCGTGCTTGCCGCCCGGAAACTCCCAGAGTCCTGCAAGGTCACGTCCGTGCGTGCGGCGCGCGAGCAGGATGCGTCCGCGGGCGTCGCGGATCACGCCGGCGACGACTTCGATGGCATTCGCGTTTGCGATGGGCGACCCGGAGTGATTCAAGCCTTCATCCTGCGCCATCACGGACACTCCAGGACGATCGCGTTGCAGCCGTTGTCATCTGGTGCGGCACGCGATCCCTCGCAGCTGTGGAGCGCCTCGGTACCGTCCTCGAGACTTCGGGGATGGCGGCGGCTGCCGCCTCCCCTACTCCGTGGTTCCGACGATCAGGCCAGCTGGCCGTGGCAATGCTTGTACTTCTTGCCGCTGCCGCAGGGGCAGGCATCGTTGCGACCGACGTTGGCGAACGCGGCATCGCCGGCGGCGGCCTGCGCCTGCGCGGCTTCCTCATCGGCGCCGAAACCGCCCATGTCCGGATGCTGGAACTGCATCTGCCGCGCCTGCGCTTCCAGTGCCGCACGCTCCTGCGCTTCCATCGCGGCGATCTCTTCTTCGCTGCGGATGCGCACGCGTGCCAGCATCGTGACGACTTCGCGCTTGACCTTCTCCAGCATGTCGCTGAACAGCTCGAACGCTTCCTTCTTGTATTCCTGCTTCGGTTGCTTCTGCGCATAACCGCGCAGGTGGATGCCCTGGCGCAGGTAATCCATGCGCGCGAGGTGCTCCTTCCAGTTCTGGTCGAGCACGTTGAGCATCAGGTGCTTTTCCAGCATGCGCGTGGTGTCGGCACCCAGCTGCGCCTCACGATCGGTGAAGTGCTTGAGGACGGCTTCCTGGACGTACCGGGCGATGGTCTCCGCGTCCATTTCCTTTGCGTCGTGCACCATCTGCACCAGCGGAATGCGCACGTCGAATTCCTGCTCGATCGTCGACTCCAGGCCCGGCAGGTCCCACTGCTCGTCGACCGAATCGGCCGGGACATGGCGCTGGACGATGTCGGTGACGACGTCCTCGCGGATGCCTTCGATGTTCTCCTGCACGCTGTCCGCGTCCAGCAGTTCGTCGCGCTGGCCGTAGATCACCTTGCGCTGGTCGTTGTTGACGTCGTCGAAGTCGAGCAGGTTCTTGCGGATGTCGAAGTTGTGGGCTTCGACCTTGCGCTGCGCGCCGGCGATCTGCTTGGTGACGAGGCCGCTTTCGATGACGTCGTCTTCCTGCAGGCCCATGCGCGCCATCGCGCGTTGCACCCAGTCGGCAGCGAAGATGCGCATCAGGTTGTCTTCGAGCGACAGGTAGAAGCGCGAGGAGCCCGGGTCGCCCTGGCGGCCGGAACGACCGCGCAGCTGGTTGTCGATGCGGCGCGATTCGTGGCGCTCGGTACCGACGATGTGCAGGCCGCCGGCCTGCTTCACCGCTTCGTGGCGCGCCTGCCATTCGGACTTCATGCGCTGCTTGGTCACCTCGTCGATCGGCGCGCCGGTGGCGGCCTCGTGCACGGCGATTTCCGATTCCAGCGAACCGCCCAGCACGATGTCGGTACCGCGACCGGCCATGTTCGTGGCGATGGTCACCGCGCCCGGACGACCGGCCTGCGCGACGATGTGCGCTTCGCGTTCGTGCTGCTTGGCGTTGAGGACTTCGTGCTTCACGCCGGCTGTAGTGAGCTGCTGGCTGAGCATTTCCGACACTTCGATCGAGGTCGTGCCGACCAGCACCGGCTGGTTGCGCTCGTTGGCGGCGCGGATCTCGCCGAGCACCGCGCGGTACTTGCCGTTGCGGTTGAGGAACACCGCGTCCGAGTGGTCCTTGCGCACCATCGGACGATGGGTCGGGATCACGATCACTTCCAGGCCGTAGATGCTCTGGAATTCGTACGCTTCCGTGTCCGCCGTGCCGGTCATGCCGGACAGCTTCTTGTACATGCGGAACAGGTTCTGGAAGGTGATGCTGGCGAGCGTCTGGTTCTCGCGTTGTACCGGCACGCCTTCCTTCGCTTCCACCGCCTGGTGCAGGCCATCGGACCAACGACGTCCGGCGAGCGTGCGGCCGGTGAATTCGTCGACGATGATCACTTCGCCATCGCGCACGATGTAGTCGACGTCGCGCTGGTAGATCGCATGCGCGCGCATCGCGGCATTGAGGTGATGGACGACGCTGAGGTTGGTGGCGCCGTACAGGCTGTCTTCCTCGCCGTGCAGGATGCCGGCCTTGCGCAGCAGCTCTTCGGCGTGTTCCTGGCCGGATTCGGACAGGTGGACCTGCTTGCCTTTCTCGTCGACCCAGTAGTCGCCTTCGCCCTCTTCCGTCGCCTGCTTGGTCAGCAGCGGAACGATGCGGTTGACCTTGATGTACAGCTCCGGCGATTCGTCGGCCGGGCCGGAGATGATCAGCGGGGTGCGCGCTTCATCGATCAGGATCGAGTCGACTTCGTCGACGATCGCGTAGTGCAGGCCGCGCTGGAAACGGTCTTCCTTCGACAGTGCCATGTTGTCGCGCAGGTAGTCGAAGCCGAATTCGTTGTTGGTACCGTAGGTGATGTCGGCGGCGTACGCGGCGTGCTTGTCGCTGTGGGGCATGCTCGGGTAGACGACGCCGACGCTCAGGCCCAGCCAGTTGTACAGCTTGCCCATCCACGCCGCGTCGCGGCGCGCCAGGTAGTCGTTGACGGTGATGACGTGCGTGCCCTTGCCTTCCAGCGCATTGAGGTAGGTCGGCAGCGTCGCAACGAGGGTCTTGCCTTCGCCGGTGCGCATTTCCGAGATCTTGCCCAGGTGCAGGACCATGCCGCCGATCAGCTGGACGTCGTAGTGGCGCATGCCCAGCACGCGCTTGGAGCCTTCACGACAGACGGCGAAGGCTTCCGGCAGGATCTTGTCGAGCGATTCACCGCCCTGGATGCGTTGCTGGAACTCCGGCGTCTTGGCCTGGAGCTGCGCGTCGGTCAGCTTCTCGTACTCGGCCTCCAGGGCGTTGATCTTGACGACCGAGCGTTGCAGCTGGCGCAGCAGGCGTTCGTTGCGACTGCCGAAGACGCGGGTAAGCAGACTGTTGAGCATGGATTGGACCGGGATTCGTTGATTTCGGGTCCGGGCACGAGCCGCGCGCGGTTCGTCCGGAAAATAAAAAAGGGCGCTAGGCGCCCTTTCTGGCGACGCGATTGTAGCTTGTTGGGGCTGGACGGGCGTCTATCAAGGTCTGCCGGAGCACGCATCCTCCTTTCGCCCGCCCATGCAAAAACGGCGCGATCCTGCGACCGCGCCGTCCTGCGTTGGTTCCGTTGCGAAGACCGCCCGGAACGGCCTCAGCCCTTGACGGCCACGGCCTTCGCCAGCGGCGACTGCTGGCTCAGGAAGTTGCGCGGATTGACCACGACGCCGTCCTTCCAGACTTCCAGGTGGACGTGGGCGCCGGTGGAACGACCGGTCGAACCGGCCTTGGCGATTTCCTGTCCCGCACGGACCAGTTCACCCACGCGGCGCTCCAAGCGCGAGTTGTGGGCGTAACGGGTGACGTAGCCGTTGCCGTGGTCGACCTCGATCACGTTGCCGTAGCCCGAACGCACGCCGGAAAAGCTGACTACGCCGTCGGCCACGGACATGACCGGGTCGCCGACGTCGGCTTCGAAATCGATGCCCTTGTGGAACTGGCTGCCGCCGACGATCGGATCGACGCGACCGCCAAAGCCGGAAGTGATGTAGCTATTGGCGATCGGTTCGCGCGAGGGCACCGAATTCATGTCCAGCTGGCGGTTGAACAGCAGCGACTCCAGCACGGAGAGCTGCTCACCGGACTGCACGAACTGGCGGCTCAGGGTGTCCAGGCCTTCATGCAGCTCCGGACGGCTGATGTCGCGGACCGGGCCGGTACCACCGACGCCGACCGGCTTGTCGAAGTTGAACTCGCCGTCCTGGAGCTGGCCGATGCGGGTCAGGCGCTCGCCGAGGGCGTTGAGGCGGTTGGCTTCGGCCTGCAGCTCGCCCAGGCGGGCAGCCAGGGCGTTGATCTCGCGCTGGGATTCGCGGTGCGAAGCCGCCAGGGCCGCCTGCTGGTTCCCAAGCTGGGCGCGCAGCCCGGCCGTACCGAGCAGGCCGGCGCCACCGCCGACAATGAAGCCGACGCCGATCAGGCTGGCGATCGCCAGCATCGGCCGGCTGCTGCCGAGCGAGCTGATCGAATCGACGAAGCGGGCGAAAGGCTTCTTGCGAAACTTGTTTACGATGAGTGGATGAGTCATCAGTCCGATATCTGGTCTTGACGGTGTCCGAGCCCAAAGCCCCGCGCCACCCCTCCGCCCCGCGAGCCGCGCTTGAAGCGCTGCTGGCGGAACCTTCGGGTGACCCGATCCGTAGAGCCTTGTGGCTCGACGGACTGGACCGTCAGTTGCGTCCCCTCCTGCCGCCGTCGTTCGCCCCGCATGTGCGTCTGGCCAACTTCGAGCGCGGCAGGCTCGTGTTTGTCGTTGATGCTCCGGTGTGGCGGGCCAAGCTGCGGCTCGCTGCCCCGGAACTCCTCGAATCGGCCCGATCCATCGGACTTGAGGCGAGCGAACTCGTGGTCAAATCGACCGTGAGTCCGTCGGCTGGATCTGCCTCGCCGATCCCGGCGACCCGCAAATCCAAACCGATGTCGGCAGCTGCACGAAACGCATTGCAGTCCGCCTTGGCATCCCTTCAACAGCCCGACCCTTCGGGCTCCGATGACGCCGATTGACCGGTTCCTGCCCGTTCCTGCGTTATCGCAGGAACCGGCCAATTACCGAACCGGGGGCATGCTAGCGGCCTAATGCCCTGATTTTGTTAAGAATCAGGAAGCCAGTTGGCAATATTGCGTTAAAGTTCAGTTAACTCCCGCCCTGTCGTTCAGCGTCTGTGACAGGGGTCGCGCTGGGGGTTTTCCCTCAGGCGGAATCAGGGCGATTCCGAGCGTGACCGGGCGCACGGCCTGGTTGGCAGTGCTGCGGTGCGGGAGGTTTTCCGCGTAACGGAGCTGTCATCCCGGGCGCAGCGAGGGTGCTGGACACACGCCCCGGCTCAACGCAGCTTCACCTTATAAGTGTCGATGCGGCGCTTGGCGCTGCAGGGCGCCTATCGCCGCCCGGCAGGTCAGATTGAGGAAACTCCACGGAGACGACCGGCAGGCGGTCCGGGCTGCGTCTCCCCCGGACAGGTCAGGCGCGCGCCTGGCGGATCAAACCGTCAGCGGCGAACCGTAGGTCACCGGCGCCGGCTGGGCCTCGTCGGTGAAGGTCACTTCTTCCCAGGCGGCGCTTTCCGCCAGCAGGGCGCGGACCAGCTTGTTGTTCAGGGCATGGCCCGACTTGTAGCCCTCGTAGGCGCCGATGATCGGCCGGCCGGCGAGATACAGGTCGCCCACCGCATCGAGGATCTTGTGGCGGACGAACTCGTCGGCGTAGCGCAGGCCGTCGTCGTTGAGGACGCGGAATTCGTCCAGCACGATCGCGTTGTCCATCGAGCCGCCCAGGCCCAGGTTGCGTTCGCGCATGTATTCCAGGTCGCGCATGAAGCCGAAGGTCCGGGCGCGGCTGACTTCCTTTACATACGACGCCGTGGAGAACTCGACCTCCGCGCGCGACTGCGACGCCGGGATGGCCGGGTGGTCGAAGACCACGGTGAAGCCGATCCGGAACCCGTCGTGCGGCTCGAAGCGGGCGACCTTGTCGCCATCGCGGACTTCGACCGGATGCTTGATGCGGATGAAGCGCTTGGCGGCTTCCTGCTCGCGGATACCCGCGGACTGCAGCAGGAATACGAACGGGCCCGCCGAGCCGTCCATGATCGGGACTTCCGGCGCGGACAGGTCGATGTAGCAGTTGTCGATGCCCAGGCCAGCCAGGGCGGAAAGCAGGTGCTCGACCGTCATGACCTTGCCGGCGTCGCGGCTCAGGCCGGTGCACAGCACGGTTTCGGTGACCAGGTCAGCCTGTGCCGGGATTTCCACCACCGGCTGCAGATCGACGCGCCGGAACACGATGCCGGCATCCACCGGGGCCGGGCGCAGGGTGAGAAAAACCTTCTCGCCGCTATGCAGGCCCACGCCGGTGGCGCGGATGGTGTTCTTCAGGGTTCGCTGTCGGAGCATCGGGTGCGGTACGGCCTTTGATCGGCTCGCGTCGCGAACCTGGCGGATGGTCCGGGTCTGTCGAGACTGGTCAATCAGGCTGATCGATCGGTCTGGGCGTGCCGGACAAGGCGGCAAGGTTAACACGCAGGTTGCTGAACCTTAACGGAAATGACATGCCCGGGAAACCGTTCTGGGCACCACTCGTCACTTTTATGCAATACGCGGGAAGGCGCTGGAAAAGGCCGGTCGGCACTCGGGCCGACCGGCAAAAGACCTCCGGGCGCAGGCGGCCCGGAGCCTAGGGTCCAACCAGCCGGGGACGAGTCCGGCCGGGCGGGTGCACAGGGTGGCTGAAGCCTCCCCACGCGATCACAACTCAATGATGTTGCAAGGCGGGCCGAGGCCCGCCCGGGTTCAGTCCACCGATTCAGTCCGCCTGGCGACGCAGGAACGCCGGGATGTCGAGGTAGCTGTCGCCGCCGAAATCCGCCACCGGCGGACCGCCGGCCGGCTCGCTCACGCGCGAACCACCGCGCAGGCTGCCGCCGAAGCTCGGCATCACCGGCTGGGCGTCGACGCGGTCCAGCGCCGAGAACTCCGGCTGGCCGGTGGTCGCATTGCGGACCAGCTGGATCGGGGCGCGCTGCTGGAATTCGCGCTCGGTGCCGCGCTCCATGCCGGTACGGATCGGCTGGCGCACGACGGCGCGGTTGAGGCCGGTCGCCACGACCGTCACCTTGACCTCGTCCTGCATGTCCGGATCGAGCACGGTGCCGATGACGACGGTCGCGTCTTCCGAGGCGAAACCTTCGATGGTGCGGCCCACTTCGTCGAACTCGGCCATGGTGAAGTCCGGACCGGCGGTGATGTTGACCAGGATGCCGTTGGCGCCGGACAGGTTGACGTCGTCGAGCAGCGGGTTCTGGATCGCCGATTCCGCAGCGGCCTGCGCGCGGTCGTCGCCGCGGGCAGAACCCGTGCCCATCATCGCCAGGCCCATTTCGGACATCACGGTACGCACGTCGGCGAAGTCGACGTTGATCAGGCCCGGACGCACGATCAGGTCGGCGATGCCCTGCACGGCGCCGAGCAGCACGTCATTCGCGGCGCGGAACGCCTGGATCATCGTCGCGTTGCGGCCGAGCACGGTGATGAGCTTCTCGTTCGGGATCGTGATCAGGGAGTCGCAGTGGTGCGACAGCTCCTCGATGCCCTTGAGCGCGACCTGCATGCGACGGCGGCCTTCGAACGGGAACGGCTTGGTGACGACGGCAACGGTGAGGATGCCCATCTCCTTGGCCAGCTGCGCGACGACGGGTGCGGCGCCGGTGCCCGTGCCGCCGCCCATGCCAGCGGTGATGAAGACCATGTCCGCGCCCTGCAGCGCGTCGGTGATGCGCTCGCGGTCTTCCAGCGCGGCCTGACGGCCAACCTCCGGATTCGCACCTGCGCCCAGGCCCTTGGTGACGTTGCTGCCGAGCTGCAGCTGCAGCTTCGCGCCGCAGTTCTTGATCGCCTGCGCGTCGGTGTTGGCGGTGATGAACTCGACGCCATCGACACTGCCGCTGACCATGTGCGCGACCGCATTGCCGCCACCGCCGCCCACGCCGACGACCTTGATCACCGCGTTGGGGGCCATCTTTTCGAGAAGTTCAAAATGTGCCATGTCCTCGTCCTCTAGTTATGTGTTGCTAGTGATTGATCGGGGTGCTTCAAACGAACTTGCTTCAATCGGGTTTTGCTTGAATCGGGTTGCTTCAAATTTTCTTGGATCGCCTGCTTCTGATCGACCTGTTCAAATCGACTTGCTTCAAAACGCCTTGCCTGGATCGACATCTACTTCAACCGGCCCTTCGTTTTCCGCATTCCAGCTGCCACCGTCGGACGCCTTCGCCACGGCGCGTTTCCGCTAGAACTCACCGCGATACCAGCCCTTCAACCTGTTGAAGAAGCTGCCTGCACGCCCGGCCGAAATCGTCGGACGACGCGGGTTTTCCATCTGGCTGCCGGTCAGCAGCAGGCCGACACCGGTGGCATGCACCGGATTGCCGACCACCTCGCCCAAGCCGGTGACGTGCTGCGGGATCCCCACGCGCACCGGCATCTGCAGCATTTCCTCGGCGAGTTCGACCACGCCTTCCATCTTCGCGGCGCCGCCGGTGAGCACCATGCCGGCACGCACGTGCTGTTCGAAGCCACTGCGACGCAGCTCCGCCTGCACCATCTCGAAGATCTCCTCGTAGCGCGCCTGCACCGCCTGCGCGAGCGACGCACGCGGCATGCGACGCGGCGGACGATCGCCGACGCTGGGCACCTGGATCGATTCTTCCGCCGTCGCCATCTGCGCGAGTGCGCAGGCGTAGCGGACCTTGATCTGCTCGGCCTCGGGCGTGGGCGTGCGCAGCATGTGCGCGATGTCCTCGGTGACCTTGTCGCCGGCGATCGGCAGGCTTGCGCTGTGCGCGATCGCGCCGCCGACGAACACCGCGATGTCGGTGGTACCTGCACCTATGTCGACCAGCACGACACCCAGCTCGCGTTCGTCGCTGGTCAGCACCGCGGTGCTGGACCCGAGCACGCCCAGCACCAGATCGTCGACCTGCAGGCCGCAGCGCTGCACGCACTTGGTGATGTTGGCGGCAGCCGACTGCGCGCAGACGACGAGGTGCGCATGCACTTCCAGGCGCACGCCGGTCATGCCGACCGGGTTTCGGATGCCTTCCTGCGAATCGTCGAGCACGTAGTCGCGCGGGATCGCATGCAGGATGCGCTGGTCGGCGGGAATGGCCACGGCCTTCGCCGCCTCCAGCACCCGGTCGAGATCGGCGTAGGTCACTTCGCCATCGCGGATCGGGGCGATGCCCTGCGAGTTGCGGCACTGGATGTGGCTGCCGCTGATCGATGCGTAGACCGAACGGATCTCGCAGCCGGCCATCAATTCGGCCTCCTCGATCGCGCGCTGGATCGACTGCACGGTGGATTCGATGTCGACCACCACGCCGCGCTTCAATCCGCGCGACTCGTGCGAGCCGATGCCGATCACCTCGATCGGTGCGCCCGGTGAGTACTCGCCCACCAGCGCCACCACCTTGGAGGTGCCGATGTCGAGGCCCACGATCAGCGATTTGTCACCCTTGCGATTCATGTATTTCCCTGCACTTGCGGCGCGTTCGCGGGAGCCTGGGCCGGAGCCGGCTTCCACGTCAGCGCAAAACCATTGGTGTAACGGAGGTCGGCACGCGCTAGCTGCTGGGTGTTCTGGGTCAGCATCTGCGGGAGCAACCGGACGAAACGCGCGATCCGTGCGCGTGCTTCGCTGCGACCGACAACCACGCGCGCGCCGTTGTCGAGGCCCAGCGACCAGCTGCCACGCGGGTCCTGCACGACTTCGATCACATTGATGCCGACCTTGGCGAACTGCTCGCGCGCCTGGTTGTAAAGCTCGACCACTTCAGCGGTGCGTGTTTCTGGACCGTCGAATTGCGGCAGTCCGTTCGGCACGACGATTCCCTTCGACGGGAACAGCCGGCCGTGTTCGGAGAGCAGGCGATCACTGCCCCACCGGGCGAACGGCTTATGTTCGACCAGGCTTACTTCCAGAACGTCAGGCCAGCGCTTGCGCACTTCGGCCGATTCCACCCAGGGCAGCTTCGCCACCGCGTCCTGCGCGGATTCCAGGTCGACGGCGAAGAAACCGCGCTGTGCGTAAGGCAGCAGCGTCGCCCGCAGTCGTGCGCCGTCGACACGGCGGAACTCGCCCGTCGCGCGCAGCTTGGTCAACGGCCAGTGGCCCGCACCGACCCAGCCATTGAGCACGGCGACCACCGGCAGCACGACCAGTGCAACCGCGAGAACCCAACCGGCGATGCGCAGCAGCGCGTTCAACTCAGGGCGCCTCCGTCCGGACCGACTGTTCAAGGATTCGCCAGCACAGTTCCTCGAAACCGATGCCGACCTGGCGCGCCGCCTTGGGCACCAGCGAATGGCTGGTCATGCCCGGCGCGGTGTTCACTTCGAGCAGATAGAACTTGCCGGTGATGCGGTCGCGCATCACGTCCACGCGACCCCAGCCGGTGCTGCCGGCGGCGATGAACGCGGCCAGCGCGATCCGGCGGATCTCGGCTTCGGCCTCGCCTTCCAGGCCGGGACACAGGTACTGCGTGTCTTCGGCGATGTACTTCGCGTTGTAGTCGTACCACTCGCCCTTGGGCACGATGCGGATCGACGGGAGCGCCTGGTGCGTCACGCCATCGCCGAGGATGCCGACGGTGAGTTCGTCGCCAACCACCATCTGCTCCATCAACAGTTCGCCGGGATAGCGGGCTGCCAGTTCGATCGCCGCATCCAGGTCGGCATCGCTCATCACCCGCGACACCCCGACGCTGGAGCCTTCGCAGGACGGCTTCACGATCACCGGCAATCCGATCTCACGCGCGGCGGCATGCACGTCTGCACCCTTGGCAAGGCGCACGTAACGCGGCGTCGGCAGTCCCTCCGCCAGCCACACCTGCTTGGTGCGGATCTTGTCCATGGTCAGTGCGGAGCCCAACACGTTGGAGCCCGTGTACGGAACGCCGAGCGCTTCCAGCGATCCCTGCAGCACGCCGTCTTCGCCACCGCCCTTGTTGCCGTGGAGGATGTTGAAGACGCGATCGACCTTGCCGGCGCGGATCGCTTCCACCAGCGCGGGAATGCCGTCCACCGCGAAGGCGTCGACGTCGCGCGAGCGCAGCGCCTCCAGCACGTTGCGGCCGGAATCCAGCGACACCTCGCGTTCGGAACTGGTGCCGCCCATCAGCACGGCGACGCGGCCGAATACGGCCGGGTCGTTCACGCGTGGCGCTGCGAACCTGATGTTCACCGTGTCGGCGCTCACTTCTCTTCTCCTGCTGCAAAGCCCGAGCTGGCGATCTGCTGCGCGGCATGACCGATGTCGCCTGCGCCCATCATCAGCAGCAGGTCACCCTCGTTGAGTACATCGGGAAGCACGGCGGCGAGTTCAGCCGCGCTGTTCACCACGATCGGATCGACGCGGCCGCGGGTGCGGATCGCGCGCGCGAGCGACTTGGCGTCGGCGCCCGCGATCGGCGCTTCGCCCGCCGGATAGACCTCGGTGAGCACCAGCGTGTCCACGGTGGACAGCACCGCGGCGAATTCGTCGAACAGGTCGCGCGTGCGGCTATAGCGGTGAGGCTGGAAGGCGACGACGAGGCGTCGATCCGGCCAACCGCCACGTGCGGCAGCGAAGACCGCTTCCAGTTCCTTGGGATGGTGGCCGTAATCGTCCACCAGCTGCACGGTCGCACCCTTGGCGGTGGTGACCTGCGCCAGCATGTTGAAGCGGCGGCCGATGCCGGCGAACTTCTGCAGCGCGCTGCCGATGGCGCCGCTATCCACGCCGAGCTGCCACGCCACTGCAGCAGCGGCGAGCGAATTGAGCACGTTGTGCCGACCCGGCAGGGCGAGCTCGATGGGCGTGCGCGAACCATCCGGCAGGCACAGCGTGTAGCGCATCGCCGGACCGTGCTGGTCGACTTCTTCGGCGCGCACGTCGGCGTGGTCGCTGAAGCCGTAGCTCATGACGTGGCGCGTGGTCTTGGCGGCCAGCTTGGCCACTTCGGCATCGTCGATGCACAGCACGGCCAAGCCGTAGAACGGCAGGTGATGCAGGAATTCGTCGAACGCGGCCTGCACCTTGGCGAAATCGCCGCCGTAGTTTTCCAGGTGGTCGGCATCGATATTGGTGACGATGGCGATCTGCGGATTGAGGCGCAGGAAACTGCCGTCGCTTTCGTCGGCCTCGGCCACCAGCCATTCACCCTTGCCCAGGCGCGCGTTGGCACCGGCGGCGAGCAACTGGCCACCGATGACGAAGGTCGGATCGATGCCGCCTTCGGCCAGAACGCTGGCCAGCAGCGAGGTCGTGGTGGTCTTGCCATGCGTGCCGGCAACCGCGATGCCGCGCTTGAAGCGCATCAGCTCTGCCAGCATTTCCGCGCGCGGAACGATCGGGATGCGCTGCGCGCGCGCTTCCATCAGCTCGGGGTTGTCGGGCTTGATCGCCGAGGACACCACGATGCAGTCCGCACCCAGCACGTTGGCGGCGGCGTGGCCGCGCATCACGTTGATGCCCAGCGTAGCCAGCCGGCGCGTCACCGCGTTGTCGGCCATGTCCGAGCCGGACACCTGGTAGTCCAGCGTGCTCAACACTTCGGCAATACCGCTCATGCCGACGCCGCCGATGCCGACGAAATGCACGCGCGCTCCGGCGCCGCCGCTGGCAACCAGGTCGCCGGAATGCTGCAGGCGATGGCGATTGGCGGGACTCATGAATGTTCCTTGTTCGATTGTTCCAGCACGATGGTCGCGACGCGCTCTGCCGCATCGGGCTTGGCCAACGCGCGTGCTGCCTGCGCCATCGGCAGCAGCAACGCGCGGTCGGCGAGGATTTCCAGCGTCGCCGACAGGCGCTGTGCGAGCTCGTTGGCGTCGCTGCCCTGCGGCAGCAACTGCGCCGCATTGCGATCGACCAGGAACTGCGCGTTCTTGGTCTGGTGGTCGTCGACCGCCTGCGGGAACGGCACGAGCACGCTGCCCACACCAACCGCACATAGCTCGGCCAAAGTTAGAGCGCCGGCGCGGCATACAACGATGTCGGCCCAGGCGTAGGCAGCTGCCATGTCGGCGATGAAGGGTTCGATCGATGCGGCAACGCCTGCGTCGGCGTATGCACGCTCGGCGTCTTCGCGCATCTTCTCGCCACATTGATGACGGATTTCGAACGTGACCTGCGGCGGCATTGCGGCGACGGCCTTCGGCACCGCAGCGTTCAGCGCGCGCGCACCCTGGCTGCCACCCAGCACCAACATGCGCAGCGGACCGGTGCGGCCGGCGAAACGCTCAGCCGGCGGCGCGACCGCGGAAATTTCCACGCGAACCGGATTGCCGACGACCTCTTCCTTCGGGAACGTCTGCGGGAAACCGGTCAGCACGCGGCGGGCGAATTTCGCCAAGGCGCGATTGGTCATTCCGGGCGCGCGGTTCTGTTCGTGCACGATCAGCGGAATCCCTTCGAGCCTCGCCGCCAATCCGCCAGGGGCGGCGGCAAATCCGCCAAAACTGACCACCGCACGCGGTTGGCGCTGGCGCAGCACCTGGCGCGCGGCGCGCACCGCACCGATCAGCTTGAACGGCGCGGTGAGCAGCGTTGCGATGCCCTTGCCGCGCACGCCACGAATCGAAATCGTGTCGATGGCGATGTCGTGCTGCGGGACGAGGCGCGTTTCCATGCCGCCCTCGCTACCGAGCCACAGCACCGGCACGTCGCGCGCACGCAACGCCTTGGCCACGGCCAGGCCGGGGAAGATGTGCCCACCCGTGCCGCCGGCGAGGATCATCACCGGGTGTAGATCGGAATCGGTAGCGGCGGTGTAGCTGGGCTTCATGCCGTCCTCCCGCGTGCATTTCCGAACACCGGTTCCACGCGCTGGCGCAGGCGGCTGGTGCCGCGTGCAGCCTCGGTGGTGCCGGTCGTCGTCCGCGCCGAAGGCAGCGGCTGCGAGGTGGCCGGAATGTCGCCGGCCGCCGGCTGCGCCGCTTCGCCACGCAGACGTGCCACCTGGCGCTGCGCGCGATCAAGTTCATAGGACACGCGCAGCAGCAGGCCTAGCGCCATGCTGGTCATCAGCACGCTGGAACCACCGGAGGAAATCAGCGGCAGGGTCAGGCCCTTGGTAGGCAGCAGGCCCAGGTTCACACCGATGGAGACGAAGCTCTGCAGCGCCATCCACAGTGCGATGCCGAAGGCGCAGTAGCCGGCGAAGTGGCGGCGCATCTCCACGCACTTGAATCCGACCCACAGCGCACGCCCAGCCAGGCCCGCGTACAGCGCGATCACCAGGCACACGCCGACGAAGCCCAGTTCTTCCGCGATCACCGCCATGATGAAGTCGGTGTGCGCTTCGGGCAGGTACGACAGCTTCTGCACCGATGCGCCGAGCCCGACGCCGAACAATTCGCCGCGTCCGACCGCCATCAAGGCATTGGTCAGCTGGTAACCGGTGTTGAACGGATCCGCCCAGGGATTAAGGAACGTAGTCAGGCGCGCGACGCGGTAGGGCTCGGCAATGGCGATGATGGCGAGGATCGGCAATCCCACCAGCACCGGCCCGAACATGCGTGGCATGTTCACGCCGCCCAGCACGAGCATGCCCGCTGTCACCGCGAGGATCAGCGAGGACGAACCGAAATCGGGCTGGATCAGCAACAGTCCCACCAGCACGGCCGCCACGCCGATCGGCTTGAGCATCGCCGACCACGTCGCGGTCAGGTCTTCGCTGAAGCGCTTGAGGTAGCTCGCCAGCCAGATGATGAAGAGCAGCTTCACCGCCTCGACGGCCTGGAAGTTGGAGAGGCCCAGGTTCAGCCAGCGGCGCGCGCCGTTCACGCTGCGGCCGATGCCCGGCACGAACACCAGCAAAAGCAGCACGAAGCACGCCAGCAGCAACAGGTGGCTGTGCTGCTCGATGGTCTTGAGCTCGGTGCGCATCATCCATGCAGCCAGGCCCACGCCGCCCGCGAGAAAGACGATGTGGCGCACGAGGAAGTGGAACGGCCCGACATGCAGGCCTTCGGCGATCGCGATCGAACTGGAGCCCACCATCACCACGCCCAGGCAGGCCAGCGTGCAGGCGATGCCCAGCAGCCACGGGTCGAAGCGGCCGCCGATGGCCTCGATCCGGGTTGCCTGGCGCATGCTGCTGGCGTGGGCGAGGTCGTTCATCAGCGCACCTTCAAGGTTGCCAGGCCGACGAGGACGAGGATCACCGAGATGATCCAGAAACGAACGATCACGCGCGGCTCCGGCCAGCCCTTCAATTCAAAGTGGTGGTGGATCGGCGCCATGCGGAACACGCGCTTGCCGGTGAGCTTGAACGAAGCCACCTGGATCATCACCGACAGCGTCTCGATGACGAAGATGCCGCCCATGATCACCAGCACCAGTTCCTGGCGCACGATCACCGCGATGCACCCCAGTACGGCGCCCAGCGCCAGCGCGCCGATGTCACCCATGAACACCATCGCCGGGTAGGTGTTGAACCACAGGAACCCGAGCCCCGCGCCGGCGATCGCCGCGCAGATGATCACCAGCTCGCCGGCACCGGGCACCTGCGGGATCTGCAGGTAGTTGGAGAACACCGCGTTACCCGAGGCGTAGGCAAACACGCCCAGCGCGCAGGCGACCAGCACCGTCGGCATGATCGCCAGGCCGTCGAGGCCGTCGGTGAGGTTCACCGCATTGGAGAAGCCGACGATCCAGAGGTAGACGATGGCGATGAAGAAGATCGTGCCGCCGATGCCCACGAGCGGCAGCGCCACGTTCTTGAAAAACGGAATGTAAAGAGTAGTAGCCGACTGCACGTCCGCGGTGTAGTACAGGAACAGACCGGCGCCGAGGCCGATCACCGATTGCAGGAAATACTTGGTGCGCGAACGCATGCCGTTGGGATCGCGCTTGACGATCTTGATCCAGTCGTCCCACCAGCCGATGGCGCCACAGGTCACCATCACCGCCAGCACCAGCCACACGTAGCGGTTGCGCAGGTCGCCCCACAGCAGCACCGACGCGAGGATGGTGAGCAGGATCAGCGCACCGCCCATGGTTGGCGTGCCGGCCTTGGAGAAATGCGACTGCGGACCGTCCTTGCGGATCGGCTGGCCGCCCTTGAGCTGTGCGAGGCGACGGATGACCGCCGGGCCCCACCACAGCGACAGGAACAGCGCCGTCAACGCGGCGAGGATGCCGCGGAACGTGAGATAGCCGAACAGACCGAAGAGGCTCTGCAGTTGTTCCAGCCAGCGGAAAAGTTCAAGCAGCATGCGGGTTCCCCTGCCCTTCCGGGCCTTGATCGGCGCGCAGCACCGCCTTCACGATTCGATCCATCGCGCTGCCGCGCGAGCCCTTCACCAGCACGCGTACTCCCTCGCGCAGATCCGCCATCAGCGCCGCAGCGAGCGCATCGTGGTCGTCGAACGACTGCGCGCCTTCCCCGAAGGCCTGCGCGGTGGCGGCACTGAGTTCGCCCAGCGTGAACAACCGGGCAATGCCGGCCGCCTTGGCGCGACGTCCCATTTCGGCGTGCATCGCGACTTCATCGGCACCCAGTTCGCGCATGTCGCCCAGCACCAGCCAGCCCGCGCCGCGACTGGCGCGACTGGACTCCGCCAACGTGTCGATGGCGGCGGCGAGCGAACCGGGATTGGCGTTGTAACTGTCGTCCACCAGCACCGCGCCACTGCGCAGGTTGTGGGCGATCAGGCGGCCTGCCACGGGTTCGGCGGCATTGAGTCCCTGTGCGATGATCGCGAGCGGCACGCGCAGGCCCAGCCCGATGCACGCCGCGGCAAGCGCGTTGCGTACGTTGTGGCGCCCGGGCATGGCAAGGTCGATTGCTGCTTCGCCCTGCGGCGTGACCAGCATGAAGCGGGAACCATTGCCGGTCGGCTGGATGTCGCGCGCGGTCACGTCCGCACTCGCGTCAAGTCCGAACCAGATCAGTCGGCGGCCGTGCGAGCGCTCGGCGAAGAACGGCGCGAAGGCGTCGTCAGCATTGATCACGGCGACGCCGTCCTGCGGCAGCGCGTCGTAGACCGCCGCCTTGGTATCGGCGACGCCGAGCAGGCTGCCCATGCGTTCCAGGTGTGCCGGTGCGATGTTGTTGACCAGCGCGACGTCGGGTCGCGCGATGGCGGTGAGATAGGCGATGTCGCCCGGCTTGCCGGCACCCATTTCATAGACGCCGAACTGCGCGTCTTCCGGTGCGTCGAGCACCGCCAGCGGCAGGCCGATCTCGTTGTTGCGATTGCCGGGATTGGCATAGGCGTGACCGGCGCGCGACAGGATCGCCATCACCAGCGTCTTCACGCTGGTCTTGCCGTTGCTGCCAGTGATGCCAACGATCTGCGTCTCGCGGTTGCGTTGCATCGCGGCGGCGAAATCGGCGAGGCCGCGCTCGGTGTCGGCGACGACAACCTGGGGAAGCGCCACATCGACGACGCGCGCGACCAGCGCTGCAGCCACGCCACCCTGTGCCGCGACCGCGACGTGGTCGTGGCCGTCGAAGCGTTCGCCCTTGAGCGCGATGAACAGCGATCGACAACCCTGCGGCAACGCACGGGTGTCGGTGACCACCGCGTCGATGACGACGTCCTCACCGTGCAGGCGACCGCCGGCCATGCGCGCGACGTCGGAGAGCTGCAGCGGCTTCATGGTCGCTCCTGCGCATCCTGCGCCCGCGAACCTTGCACATCCATGTGCGGCGCGCGCACCTCCAGCGACTTCCTGGCGACTTCGGTGTCGTCGAACGGATGCTGCACGTTGTTGATTTCCTGGCAGGGCTCGTGACCCTTGCCGGCGATCAGCACGATGTCATTGGCATTGGCCTGGCTGACCGCGCGGGCAATGGCCGCGGCGCGATCGCGCAGGACGATGGCGTTTTCCGGATGGGCGAAGCCCGCCAGAATGTCGGCCACGATCTGGTCGCCATCTTCGCCGCGCGGGTTGTCGTCGGTGACGATGGCCACGTCGGCATTCGCTTCGGCGATCGCCGCCATCTGCGGACGCTTGCCGCGATCGCGCTCACCACCGCAACCGAACACGCAGATCAGTCGCGCCTGCGCGTGTGCGCGCAGCGACTTCAGCGCCTGTTCCAGCGCGTCGGGCGTGTGCGCGTAGTCGATCACCACCAGCGGAAGCACGCCGTCGCCACCGAGGCGGTTCATGCGGCCGTGAATCGGCTGCAGTTGCGAAAGCAGGCCAGCGATCGCGTCCGCGGGTTCGCCAAGCGCGTGCAATGCACCGGCGACCGCGAGCAGGTTGTCCACGTTGAAACGGCCGAGCAGCTTGGAGTGCACGGGCTTCGCGTCGCCGTCGATGACCAGGTCGAACGCGATGCCGGCGCTGTCGAGGCGCAGCGCCTGCGCGCGCACCGCGGCAGCATCCGCACCACGCGAACTCAGGCCGACCGCGTGTAGCGATGCCGGCAGGTCCGCATGCAGCTGACGGCCGTAGTCGTCGTCGAGGTTGATCACGGCTGCTTTCAGGCCCGGCCAGGCGAACAGGCGCGCCTTCGCAGCGCCATAGGTTTCCATGTCGCCGTGGTAGTCGAGGTGGTCGCGGGTGAGGTTGGTGAACACCGCAACGTCGAAGTGCACCCCATCCACGCGACCCTGGTCGAGCGCGTGGGAACTGACTTCCATCGCCACTGCCTGCGCGCCGGCGTCGTGCA
Organism: Lysobacter fragariae; assembly: GCF_054779775.1. Classification (NCBI taxonomy): domain Bacteria; kingdom Pseudomonadati; phylum Pseudomonadota; class Gammaproteobacteria; order Lysobacterales; family Lysobacteraceae; genus Lysobacter; species Lysobacter fragariae. Next base: position 380,712 of record NZ_BAAGXP010000001.1, read on the forward strand.
GCTGCGCGAGCAACTCGTGCAGCTTCAGCACCAGCGGCGTGGTGAATCCGGTCGGCGTCACCTGGCCGTAGAGACCTGCGCCCAGCGTGCCGATGGTGCCGCAGCGCGTGCCGCGCAGCGTCCACGCCTGCGCGATCAGCTGCACGGTCGAGGTCTTGCCGTTGGTGCCGGTGACACCGACGACCGTCATCGCATTGGTGACGCGGCCGTGGAAACGATCCGCCAGTTCGCCGAGGCGTGCGCGCAGGTTCGGCACGGCGATTGCATCGGACGGCGCGGGCAGGTCGGCGGGCGCCGGCGGTTCGAACAGGATCGCCACGGCACCGGCCGCGCGCGCCTGTTCGACGAACTTCAGTCCATGCGCGCCGAAGCCGGCAATCGCGACGAACGCGCTGCCCGGCCGCACGTCTCGGCTGTCCATCGTCAGGCCGGAAATGCGCAGGTCGCCGGGGAATTGCTTGCAATCTGCCCCCGCAAGCGGGGGCAGAGCGGCGACGTCGGGGAGCAGTTCGCGTAGCAGCATGGAGCGGTTCATTGCCCGCCTCCTGCTACCGGCGTAGGCAGCGCGGCAGCCAGGGAAGGTGCGGGCACCAAGGGTGGCGGCGCCGCGGATGCGTCCGGCAACACCGGAACGTCTTCACCGCGCACTGCCTTCACGTGCTGCTGCTTGGCCTGCTCCGCCATCCAGGTATCGATGTCGTCCGGCGGCACGTCCATCAGGCGTAGCGCGCCGTCCATGACGTTGCGGAACACCGGCGCCGACACCAGGCCGCCGAAGTAGCCCTTCTCCGGATCCGGGTCGTTGATCACCACCACCATCGAGAAGCGCGGATTGCGCACCGGCACCACGCCGGCGAAGTACGCGAGGTAGCGACGGGTGTAACCGCCGGTCTCGCTGAACTTGCGCGCGGTGCCGGTCTTGCCGGCGACGTGGTAGCCCAGGATCGCCGCCTGCGTGGCGGTGCCACCCGGCTCGGTGACGGTCTGCATCATGCCCATCACTTCGTGCGCGATGCGCGGATCGAGCACCTGCTGCGGCTCGTTGCGCTCGCCCTTCACGAACGTCGGCGTGATCAGCTTGCCGCCGTTGCCGAGCGAGGCATACACCATCGCGATCTGCAGCGGCGTTGCGGACATGCCGTAGCCGTAGGCCATCGTCGCCTTGGTGGTTCCGCTCCAGCGCGCCGGCGGCGCGAGTACGCCGGCGGATTCGCCTGGGAAGCCGCTGCCGGGCTTGCGTCCGTAACCGAAGTTGCGCACGAAGTCGTAGAAATACTTGTCCTGCATCCGCGCCGCCAACTTGGCCGCGCCAATGTTGGAGCTCTTGGTGATCAGGCCGGTGACGGTCTGGATCCCGTAGTTGCTGTGGTCGCGGATCGTGTAGCGACCCAACTGCATGTAGCCCGGCGACACGTCGATGCGCGTGTTCGGCGTCACCAGGTGCGCGTTGAGCGCAGCGGCGACGGTGATCGGCTTCATGGTGGAGCCCGGCTCGAACACGTCGGTCACCGCGCGATTGCGGTGCGCGTCGATGGTGCCCATGTCGATCGCGTTCGGATTGAAGCTGGGCAGGTTCGCCATCGCCAGGACTTCGCCGGTGGCGATGTCCAGCACCACCGCGGAGCCGCTGCTGGCGCCGCTCTTGAGCAGCATGCTGCGCAGCTCGCGGAAGGCGAGGTACTGGATGCGGCGATCGATGGTGAGCGTCAGGTCCTGACCCGGTTGCGCGGGTTCGACCAGGTCCACGCTTTCCACGATGCGGCCCTGGCCGTCGCGGATCACGCGCTTGGAACCGGGCTTGCCGCTGAGCACGTGGTCGAACGACAGCTCCAGGCCTTCCTGGCCGTGGTCGTCGACGTTGGTGAACCCGAGCACGTGCGCCATCGCCTCGCCCTGCGGGTAGAAGCGACGGTATTCGCGCTGCGAGAACACGCCGGGGATGCCCAGCGCCAGGATGCGATGCGCCTGCTCCGGGCTGATGCGGCGCTGCAGGTACAGGAATTCCTTGTTGGAACGCTGCGTCAGCTTGCGCGTGAGCACGTCGGCGGGCACACCCAGCGCGCGCGCGAGCTGTGGAATGCTCGCCGGGTTGGCCAGCAGTTCCTTCGGATTGCCCCACACCGACTCGACCGGCGTGGACACCGCCAGCGGCTCTCCGTTGCGGTCGGTGATCATGCCGCGCGAGGTCGGGATCGGGATCTCGCGCAGGGAGCGCGCCTGCCCCTGCTGCAGGTAGAAATCGTTGTGGATCACCTGCACGTCGAACGCGCGGCCGACCAGCGCCACCGAGCACAGTCCCAGCGCGACACCGACGATCAACAGTCGCTTGCGCAGGTCCAGCCCGGCGCGTTGGCGACCGCGCGCGCCGCCGTTCGTCGGCTTGCTGGCGATGCGCGCGCGCAGCGCGTCGGCCACGCGGCCGACGAGTTGCTGGCGGTTGCGATCGTTGTTGCGCGCGCTCATGCCTGGGCACTCATGGACGGATCACCACGGTTTCAGCGCCTTCCGGGAACTTCATGCCCAGCCGGTCGCGGGCGACCTGGTCGATGCGGTTGCTTTCCGCCCAGGTGGCCTGCTCCAGCTGCAGGCGTCCGAATTCGATATTGAGCTCGTCACGCGCCTTTTCCAGTCGCGTTTCCTGCACGAACAGCTGGCGGTGCTTGTGGCGCGCGTGGACCACCGCCAGCGCGGACGCCACATTCGCCACGACCAGGACGGTAAGCAGGAGGCGCCAGGTCATGCGGCCTCCGGGAGCTTTTCGGCAACGCGCAGGACAGCGCTGCGGGCACGCGGGTTGGTCGCGGTTTCGACCTCGTCCGCCTTGCGGGCGTCGCCGATCATCTTCAGCGTCGGCGTGAAGGCGATTTCGATCGGCATCCGGCGGTTGGCCGGCGGCGCCTTGGCGTGGCGGGCGATGAACTGCTTGACGATGCGGTCTTCCAGCGAGTGGAAGCTCATCACCGCGAGGCGACCACCGGGCTTCAGGCGTGCCAGCGCGGCGTCGAGGCCGGCTTCGAGATCGGCCAGCTCGCGGTTGATGTAGATGCGGATGGCCTGGAAGCTGCGCGTGGCCGGATGGATCTTCTGCTCGCCGCGTGGAACCACCGAGGCGATCAGGTCGGCCAGCTGCGCGGTGCGGGTGAGCGGCTGGTCCACGCGGCGCGCGACGATGGCGCGGGCGATGCGGCGGCTCTGGCGCTCCTCACCATAGGTCCACAGCACGTCGGCGATGTCCTTGTCCGACGCATGCGCGAGCCACTGTGCGGCGCTTTCACCCGAATCCGGGTCCATGCGCATGTCCAACGGACCATCCTTGCCGAAACTGAAGCCGCGTTCGGCGACGTCCAGCTGTGGCGACGACACGCCCAGGTCGAACAGCACGCCATCCAGGCCCGCGTCGGTGGCATTCCACTGCGCGAGCTGGGCGAAGCTGCCACGGAAGATCGCGACGCGCGCGTCCGCGCCGAACTCGCGTTCGGCAACGGCGATCGCTTCGGGATCCTTGTCCATGACCAGCAGACGGCCTCCGGGGCCCAGTTGTTCCAGCACGCCGCGCGCATGCCCGCCGCGCCCGAACGTGCCGTCCAGATAGATTCCTTCCGCCTTGACCTGCAGGGCCTCCAGGCACTGCCGGTACATCACGGGAAGGTGGGCGGACGCCTGCTTTTCAACAGCATGTTCGCGTCCGCTGCCACCCGCCGTCACAGCTGCAGCCCGAGCAGCTCCTCGCTCAGATCGTCGTCGGACACCGTCTGACGGATCTGCGCGTGGTGCGCCTGCTCGCTCCACAACTCGAATTTCTCGCCCATGCCCAGCAGCACGGCCTTTTTCTCGATGCCGACCGCGGCGCGGTGGCTCGCGGGAATGCTGACGCGACCGTTGCCATCGAGCTCGACGAACTCGGCGGCACCGACCAGCTTCAGCTGCATCGAGCGATTGACCTTCTTCACCTTGGGCAGCGCGTTGACCTGGTCACGCACGCGCTCCCAGACCGCGAAGGGATAGAGGTAGAGCGAACCCGACTCGAACGGGTTGTAGGTGATGACCAGCCGGTTGCCGCAATCGCGCGCGACAAGCTCGCGGTAGGCGGTGGGCACCGCCAGCCGGCCCTTGTCGTCGATCGTGATGGCGGTTTCGCCCTGGAACATGCCCTTTTGCCTGCCGTTGCCGCCTCTCCGGGCGGTTCATGAATATGGAAAAACCACAAAAAACCCGGTTTTCCCTCTTCTGCCCACCTTAGCACCGGCTAACAGGTTGTCAACAGGTTTTCGGAGCCAATTTCACTTTGCGCATCAATAGCTTGCGACGAACTTCAGACTCTTATTCAAGACTTATCCACTAACCCTTGTTTCGTCTCAAATTTTGAGACTGGAGGTCACTGAAGTGGGAGGTGCAACAGGCCTTGGCAGCCACGCCACAGCCCTGCTGCGATGCAGCAAGGCGACTCAGATCGTGTCTGAAGGCGTTCGGGAAGGATCCTGGCGACCCTGGCCCAGACCCAAGGCATCGATGAGACGTCCCGCGCCATGCTCGACTGGGACTTATCCCCGCCATGTCACAGGAGAAGAGCCCCCTTGGTAAGGGGGCGCCCCGAAGGGGCGGGGTTTGGAAGCACATAGCGGGGCCCACGGGTTTTCATTTGCGACGCAAATGAAAATTTGTGGGCGCCTTTTTGCAACGCGCAAAAGCGCGTTGAAAAAAGGCGGAGCCGGCCTGTAAGCCGGGTTCTGTCGTGGACAGTCATTCCTCTAGGCGCATCGTCACCGATACGCTCAAGCAACCTACCCGGAGACACCGCGGGCCGCGGCATTGCCTCCCTATTTGGTCTTGCTCCCGGTGGGGTTTGCCGTGCCGGCCTGTTACCAGGCTCGCGGTGCGCTCTTACCGCACCATTTCACCCTTGCCACGCATTCCGAAGAACCGTTCGGCGGTATCTTTCTGTTGCACTTTCCGTCGACTCGCGCCGCCCAGGCGTTACCTGGCACCGTGCCCTGTGGAGCCCGGACTTTCCTCGGCATCCGCCTCCATCGAAATGGAATTGAATGACGCGACTGCCCGGCCGACTCCGCCGCGTGCATTGTCGCACGCGCCACCGACCCCGTCCTGTTTCATGCGGCTGCAAGGTGTCCGCTGCGTCAATCCGCTTCCGGCGCGCCGCCGTACAACGCCTTCCTCGGCGCTCCGCTTATCTCCGCAGCGAGCTTCGCCGCCTGCGACGGCTTGAGGTATTCGCTGAGTTTCGCGTACAGCCGCTGGCCTTCGGCGATACGTGCATCGGCATCGTCACCCGCGCCTTCGACGATCACCACGAACTCGCCCTTGCGCTGGTCGGCATCGGCCAGCACGCGCGCATGCAGCTCCTGTAGCGTTCCATCGAGCACCGTCTCGAACAGCTTGGTGAGCTCGCGCGCAATCGCTGCACGGCGCGAATCGCCGAATACCACCGCCATGTCAGCAAGCGCTTCGTCGATCCGATGCGCCGACTCGTAGAACATCAGCGTCCGCGGCTCCGCGACCAGCTGCAGCAGCCGTTCGCGCCGCGCACCCGCCTTGGCCGGCAGGAAACCCTCGAAGACGAAACGGTCGCTGGGAAGCCCGGCCACGCTCAGCGCCGCGATCGCCGCACACGCACCGGGTACGGGCGATACGCGCACGCCGGCGGCACGCGCCGCGCGGACAAGGCGGAAACCCGGATCGCTCACCAGCGGCGTGCCCGCGTCCGACACCAGCGCGAGCGACTCGCCCGCCAGCAGGCGCGCTACCAGCTGCGCCGCCTGGGCGTCCTCGTTGTGCTGGTGCAGGGCCAGCAGCGGCCGCTCCATGCCGAAATGCGACAGCAACTGCCGGGTGTGGCGGGTGTCCTCGGCGCAGATCGCATCGACATTCCGCAGCACGTCCAGCGCACGGGTGGAAAGGTCGCCGAGGTTGCCGATAGGCGTCGCGACCACGTGAAGAGTGCCGGGTGTGAGCATCGTGTCCGTGTCTGTGGGAAGCGGTGGCGGCGGTGCAATCGGGGTTCGCCACGGGGTCGGGGCTGTGCCGGCCCGGGCCGCGCAACCTACTCCGTCACGGGCAACCGCCCTAGAATCCTACCCGACCCCCAAGGAATACCGTGCCGATGAGCCTGCCGATGTCCTCGACCCGCCAGATCTGGACCAGTAAGGCCTCAACCAGCCAGACTTCAACCAGCAAGGCCCCACGGATGCTCGCAGGCATGATGTCCGGCCTGTTGCTGGCCACGGCGCTGGCCAGCTGCACCACGATGGGGACCACCACCGGTCCGTCGGCAGCGCACGCCACGCGCAACGAATCCGTGGCCCAGGCCGGTGCCCTCGCCCGCCAAGGCAGCACGCTGGGCGGCACCGCGCGCGCCGACATCGACCGCCAGATCGACACCCTGTTGGCACAACTCGACGACGCCACCCTGCAGCGCGAAGCCGCCGCCCTACCCATCGGCGAACCGCTCTACAACTACGCCGGTCGCGCCCTGCTGCGCCGCGGCCTGCCGCTGCCGCGCCCGTTCGACCGCACGGCGTGGAAGTTCGATGCGGCCACCCGCCCACCGGCCGAGAGCGATGGCTATCGTCCGCCGGTGAAGCTCGCCGTGCTGCTGCCGTTGTCGGGCAGCCTGGCCACCGCGGCCGCGCCGGTGCGCGACGGCTTTCTCGCCGGCTACTACGGCGAATCGCGCCGTCGCCCGGAAGTGAACTTCTACGACACCTCTGCCGGTGCCAGCGCCGCCTACGACCGCGCGGTGAGCGAAGGCAGCGACTTCGTCGTCGGTCCGCTCGGCCGCGACGAAGTCGGCGCGATGTTCAACCGCGCGTTGCCCGTACCGGTTCTCGCGTTGAATCGCAGCGGCACCCAGCCGCCGGCGGGCAACGCCAGCTTCTCGCTGTCGCCGGAAGACGAAGGCATCGCCGCAGCGGAATTCCTCCTCAATCGCGCGGCACGTCGCGTGCTGGTGATCGGTGGCGACGACGACACCCAGCGTCGCGCCGTGGACGCCCTGCGCGAGCGCTTGGGCGAACGCGGCGGCATTGTCACCGACGTCGTGAGCGGCGGCATCGCCGACCTTGCGCCGTATGCGTCGAAGGAAGGCGGCATCGACGCCGTGTTCCTCGCGGTGAAAGGCAGCACCGCGCGCGCGCTGATGCCCAAGCTCGCGCTGGCGGGACTGGCCGGCAAGCCGCGCGTGGCGACCTCGCAACTGCTTTCGGGCACCGGCAAGGCGGCGGACGACCGCGTGCTCGACGGCATCGCCTTCCCGACCGAAAGCTGGACCACCGGCGGCGTGCGCGGACTACCCTCGGCCGCCACCGCCGCGACGATGCTGCCCAATGCGAAGGGCGGCGCCGCGCGACTGTTCGCCTTCGGCTACGACGCGTGGCTGATCACGGCGTACCTGGAACACCTGGCGACGTCGTCGTCCGGCATCGAAGGCGCGACTGGCGTGCTCCACATCGACGGCTTCGGCAACGTGCAGCGCACGCCCGCTTGGTCGACCTTCAGCAACGGCGCGGCCGTGCCGCTGGCGGACGCCGCGCGCCGCTGAGCGGCACGATGACCGGCGGCTGACATGCAAAAGGCGATGGATCGCCGTGCCCGCGGAACCGCCGTCGAAATCGCCGCGCGCGCGCACCTGCGCGATGCGGGCTTGCGCGACGTCGCGGCGAACGCGAACTACCGCTTCGGCGAACTCGACCTGGTGATGCTGGATCGCGATGGCCGCGGCGATACGCTGGTGTTCGTCGAAGTGCGCTACCGCAGCGATGCGCGCTTCGGTGGCGGCGCCGCATCGATCGATGCGGGCAAGCGGCGCAGGATCGTACATGCGGCGCAAGCCTTCCTTCTCGGCCACCCGCGCTACGCCAATTCGGCGTGCCGTTTCGACGTGATCGAAGCCGACGGCGATCCCGCGCGCCCGCGGCTGAACTGGCTGCGCGATGCGTTCCGCGCGGATGACTGACAGTCGTTCGACTCCAGGCACTTGTTTGGTTGCATCCGCCTCGAACGTATCGCCTTCAATCGCTTTCGATCGCGCCCGCGTCACTCGCGCCCCAATCGCGAGTGCCAAGTCGCCAGTGACAAGCGTGATGGCCAAGTCGCAACCGACCAAGCCCCACCCCGCGCCATAATGCCCGCATGAGCGCCCTGCCCCCGTCGCTGCACCGCGAACTCGCCCAATTGCTGCGCGAAGGCTGGCTGACCGATCCCGGCGAACGCCTCGCCTACGCCTACGACAACTCGCGCCGCGAAGCGCTCCCCGATGCAGTCGCGCTGCCGACCACGCGTGACCAGGTCCTCGCGCTGGTGCGCACGTGTCGCGCGCATCGCGTACCGGTGGTCGCGCGCGGGCGCGGCACCAACACCACCGGCGCATCGGTGCCGGTCGCTGGGGGCGTGGTGGTGTCGTTCGAGCGCATGGACCGCATCGTCGACGTGCGACCCGGCGATCGCTGCGCGGTGGTGGAACCGGGCGTGCTCAACGGCGACCTGCAGACCGCGCTGAAACCGTACGGACTGTTCTGGCCGCCGGATCCCACCAGCGCCAGTTTCAGCACCATCGGCGGCAACCTGGCCTGCAACGCCGGCGGTCCGCGCGCGTTGAAGTACGGCGCGAGTCGCGACAACGTACTCGCGCTCACCGCGATCACCGGCGCGGGCGAACTGATCCATTGCGGCAGCGCGACCACGAAGGGTTCGACCGGCTACGACCTGCAGCGCCTGCTGGTCGGCAGCGAAGGCACGCTGGCGCTGATCGTGGAAGCCACGCTGAAACTGTCGCCGCTGCCGACGCAGCGGCGGGTGGTGCGTGCGCTGTACCGCGATGCGTCGTCTGCGGCACGCGCAGTAGCGCGATTGATGGCGCAGCCGGTGACCCCGTCGATGCTCGAATTCATGGACGGCGACTGCGTGCGCCTGGCGCGCGATGTCGGCGGCGCCGACCTTCCCGAGGATGCCGGCGCGCTGCTGATGATCGAAGGCGACGGCGATGCGCAGACGCTGCCGCTGGCAATCGAAGCGCTCATGCGCGCGGCCGAAGGCGACGGCCTGATATCGCTGGACGATGCCGCCGACGACGCCGCCGCGCAGCGACTGTGGTCGGCGCGCAAGGCGCTGTCACCGGCACTGCGCACACTTGCACCGGGAAAGATCAACGAGGACGTCGTCGTTCCGGTGTCGCGCATCGCACCGCTCGTCGATGGCGTGCGTTTGCTGGCACGGGAGTTCGCCTTGCCGATCGTCAGCTTCGGCCACGCCGGCAACGGCAACCTGCACGTCAACATCCTGTTCGATCCCGCCGATGCCGCGCAAAACGATCGCGCGCAGGCGGCGCTGGCCCGTGTGTTCGCGCTGACGCTGTCGCTGGGCGGCACGCTCTCGGGCGAACACGGCATCGGCATGGTCAAGCGCGACTTCATGCCACTGGCGATCGATGCCGCGACGCTGGCGCTGATGCGCCAGGTGAAGGCGACGTTCGATCCGGATGGCATCCTCAATCCGGGAAAGCTGCTGCCGCGCGTCGATCAAGGTTAGGCCACGGCTCCACCGAGGCCGCCGCAGCGGCTGGCCACGGCAAACGCCCGTTTGTCCGCCCGTCCACGTCCCAACCCACGCACCACCTGAACTGAACAGCCGCAATGCGGCACACGCCCGCAAAACCACCCCACCACAACGCTATCCTGCGCGCCTCGCTTCCACCCATCCCGCCCAAGCCTGATGTCCGCCCGTCCGCTCGCACTGCTCGCCGCCTTCTCGCTCACGCTCCTCGCTGCCTGCGCCAGCGGCGGCAACACGCGTCCCACCGCAGTGGAACCTGCCACCCCGCCCAAGCTGATCCAGGTGAAGCCGATCCGCATCGGCATCGCGCTCGGCGGCGGCGCAGCCAAGGGCTTCGCTCACATCGGCGTGATCAAGATGCTCGAAGCCAACGGCATCCGGATCGACGTGATTTCCGGCACCAGCGCCGGCAGCGTGGTTGGCTCGCTGTATGCCAGCGGCATGGATGCATTCCAGATGCAGAAGACGGCGTTCGGCCTCGACGAATCTGAGATCCGCGACGTCAGCCTGTTCTCCGGCGGCGTGGTGAAGGGCCAGAAGCTGCAGGATTACGTCAACCAGCTCGTCGCCAACCGTCCGATCGAGCGCATGAAAAAACCGTTCGCCGTGGTGGCCACGCAACTGGAGACCGGCGAGCGCACCGTCTTCATCCGCGGCAACACCGGCCAAGCCGTGCGGGCTTCGAGCAGCATTCCCGGCGTATTCGAGCCGGTGGTGATCGGCCAGAAGCATTACGTAGATGGCGGCGTGGTCAGCCCGGTGCCGGTCGATGCCGCACGCCAGCTTGGCGCCGATTACGTCATCGCGGTGGACATCTCGTCCAGGGCCAGCGGCAAGAACCCGGGCAGCCTGCTGGGCACGGTGAACCAGTCGATCACGATCATGGGCCAGAAGCTCGGCCAGCAGGAGCTGGCACGCGCGAACGTCGTGATCCGTCCGAGCGTCAACGACATCGGCGCTGCCGATTTCGAACAGCGCAACAACGCGATCCTCGAAGGCGAACGCGCCGCACTGGCAGTGATGCCGCAGATCAAGGCGCAGCTGGCGAAGCTGCGTGCCGACCGCATCGCCGCGGCGACGCCGCGCGCACCGGTGAAGCAGCCCGAGCCATGCAAGCCAGGTCCTCTCGGCGGCCTGTTCGGCAAGAAGTGCGACGAGGTTGTGACGGATACGAAGTAAGCGCTGCTCTAGCGGCCACTCATGCGAAGTGGACGAAACCCGTGCCGGGCGCGCTCCACTCGCTGCCATCCGTCTGCAAAGCGCGAGTGCCGTTGCCCGCGACGATCCGGCCCACGCGCGCGACCGACGTGGCCGTTTCAACCGCGACTCTTTCAATGACTGAGCGCGCCGACCTCGGCGCGGTGAAGCACAGCTCGTAGTCGTCGCCACCCGCCGCCTGGATGGCCTGGCGTCGCGCGACTTCGAATGCCACGCTCAATTCCGTTGAAGCCGGCAGCGAGTCAAGTTCGATTTCACTGCCCACGCCGCTCGCAACGCAGACATGCTGCAGGTCCGCGAGCAGGCCGTCGGAAATGTCGACGCAGGCATGTGCGATTCCGACGAGGCGGGAACCCAGTGCCAAACGGGGAACCGGCCTGTCCAAACGCGCCCGCAACTCCGGTTGGACAACGGCCCCGGCCCGCCACTGCGCCAGCGCACCGGCGGCATCGCCCAGCGTGCCGGTCACCCAGATGTCATCGCCCACCTTCGCGCCGCTGCGAAGCAACGCCGCTCCTGGCTGGACGAAGCCGTGTACGGTCACGCACACCGACAGCGGGCCGCGCGTGGTATCGCCGCCGACCAATGCAACGTCGTGCTGCGCGGCGAGTTCCAGGAATCCGTCGAGGAAGGCATCGACCCAGTCCGCATCACCCTGCGGCAACGACAGCGACAACGTGCACCACGCCGGCTGCGCAGCCATCGACGCCAGATCGGACAGGTTCACTGCCAGCGCCTTCCAGCCGATGTCGGCGGGCGCGGTGTTGTCGGGAAAATGCACGCCACGATTGAGCGTGTCGGTGGCGACGACCAGATGTCGCCCGGAGGGCACCTGCAGGATCGCCGCGTCGTCGCCGATACCGAGCACGACGTCGTCGCGCGTCGCGGCACGCGCGCGGATGCGCTCGATCAGATCGAATTCGAGCGCGCCACGGGAGGGGTCGGTCACGCTGCACTCCAACGCAGCGCAGCGCGCGGCAGGAACCGGCACGCGTGGCTGCTGATCCAGATCATTCCGACAGGAATGATTTCAGCGCGTACGCGCCGACTGCACTTCCACCGCGCGCCACGCTGCCGCGGCGTGGTCGAGCACGCCATTGACGTAGGTGTGGCCATGCTCGGCGCCGAAGCGCTTCACGGTCTCGATCGCCTCGTTGAGCACGACGCGATACGGCACGTCGCGGCGCTGCCGCAGTTCATACGCGGCGATGCGCAACACGGCGCGCTCGATCGGGTCGACCTGTTCGATGTCGCGATCCAGGAACGGTGCGAGCGCGTCGTCCAGTTCCTCGCAATGCTTGTCGACGCCGCGGACCAGGTCTTCGAAATACTCCAGGTCGGCGACTTCGTGCGCCTGCTCGTGGGCAAACTGCGCAATCACGTCGCGTGCGTTGGTCCCCGAGAGCTGCCACGCATACACGGCCTGCAGGGCGCGGCGACGCGCACGCGAGCGTGCGACCGGATCGATTCCATCGTTGCGGCGTCGGTTCATGACAGTTGCTCCAGCAATTGCGCCATCTCCAATACGACCAGCGCGGCTTCCTCACCCTTGTTGCCGTGGGTGCCGCCGGCGCGCGCCTGCGCGTCCTCGAAACGATCCACCGCCAGCACGCCGTTGGCAACCGGGATGCCGCTGTCCAGCGCGACGCGCATCAGGCCATCGGAACAACCGTCGGCCACCTGCTCGTAGTGGCGGGTGTCGCCGCGCACCACGCAGCCCAGCGCGACGATGGCCGCGTGTCCGCCGCGCTGCGCCAGCCGCGCGGCCACCAGCGGCAGCTCCCACGCGCCGGGAACGCGGATCACGTCGACCGCATCCTCGCCCACGCCGTGTTCGGCGAAGGTGCGCCGGGCGCCGGCCACGAGCGAATCGGTGATCCGCGGGTTCCAGCGACTGGCGATGATCGCGAAGCGGGCACCTTGCGGGGCTCGCATGTCGCCTTCGAAATGGGGCATGGGGACGTCGTTGTGTGTTGGTTGAACAGTTTACCCCGCCCGATGGCGACGCCGGTCAATGCGTGCCGTCGGGGCATGCCTGGTCAGGGCCGGCTTCGTCAGGGCCGGCTTCGTCAGGGCCGGCTTCCTCAAGGCGTGCTGATCAGGAGGCGGATTCGACGTACTCGACGACTTCGAGCCCGAACCCCGCCAGGCCGATCTGTCGGCGCGGCGTACCCATGACGCGCAGTTTGCCCAGGCCCAGGTCGGCAAGGATCTGTCCGCCCGCGCCGTTGCGGCGCCATTGCGCCAGTGCGTGGCCGCGCCCCATGGATGCGGCATCCCCGTGCGCCTCATGCGTGTCGGCCTGCGGCTGTGCCCGCACGCGCGCGAGCAGTGTCTCGGCGTCGGCGTGGTCGCCCAGCAGCACCAGCGCACCGCTTCCGGCCCTGGCAATCGCCGCAAGCACATCGCCGACCGCCGGACCGAAGTCCGCGCGACGCCAATGCAGGGTGTCGGCCAGCGGATTCTGGACGTGGACCCGCACCAGCGTCGGCGTCGCCGCGTCGATCTCGCCGCGCACCATCGCGAAATGCAGGCCGTGGCTGAGGCGATCGCGATAGCTGACCAGCCGGAACGGACCGTGTTCGGTCTCGACCTCGCGGTCGTCGACACGTTCGATGGTGTGTTCGGTGGCGAGGCGGTAGCGGATCAGTTCCTCGATCGAGCCCATCTTCAGGCCGTGCTCGCGCGCGAACACTTCCAGCTCCGGACGACGCGCCATCGAGCCGTCGGGATTGAGGATCTCCACCAGCACGCCGGCCGGTTCCATGCCCGCCAGCAACGCGAGGTCGCTCGCCGCTTCGGTGTGGCCGGCGCGGTTGAGCACGCCGCCGGGCTGCGCCATCAGCGGGAAGATGTGACCGGGCTGGCTGAGATCCGCAGCGCTGGCGTCCGGCCGCACCGCGGTGCGCACGGTGTGGGCGCGGTCGTAGGCGGAAATGCCGGTGGTGACGCCTTCGGCCGCTTCGATCGACACGGTGAAGTTGGTGTGGTGGGGTGAAGTGTTGTCGCGCACCATCGGCGGCAGGCCGAGCTGGCGGCAACGCTCGCGCGTGAGCGACAGGCACACCAGGCCGCGCGCGTGGGTGACCATGAAGTTGATGTCCTGCGGACGCACCAGTTCGGCGGCCATGATCAGGTCGCCTTCGTTCTCGCGGTCCTCGTCATCGACGATCACGACCATGCGGCCGGCGCGGATTTCTTCCAGCAGTTCGGGGATCGGGGCAAAGCTCATGCGTTGGCTCCAGGGGCAGCATTGCCCGACGGCGAGGTGCCTGAAAGAAGACGTTCGACGTAGCGCGCGACCAGGTCGATCTCGAGGTTGACCGCATCGCCGACGCCGGTATGCGCGAACGCGGTATGGGACACGGTGTGCGGGATCAGCGCGACTTCGAAGCCGGTCGCTTCGAAGCCGGTACTTTCGGAGCCGGCAGCGTCGACTTCGTTGACGGTGAGGCTGACGCCGTCGACGCAGATCGAGCCCTTCTTCGCGATGTAGCGCAGCAGCGCGGCTGGCGCGGCAAAACGCCAGCGCTGTGCACGGGCGTCGTCGGTGATGGAGAGCACGCGACCGACACCGTCAACGTGGCCGCTGACCAGGTGGCCGCCGAGGCGGTCGGTCGGACGCATCGCGCGCTCGAGGTTCACTGCGGCGCCTTCGCGCAGGTGGCCCAGCGTGGTGAGCGACAGCGTCTCGTTCGACGCATCCGCGGCGAAGGACGACGCATCGAACTCCACGACGGTCAGGCACACGCCGTTCACGGCGATGCTTTCGCCCAGCTGCACGCCTTCGAACGGCAGCGTGCCCACGTCGACGCGCAGGCGGACATCGCCGCCGCGCGGCTCGAGCGCGGCAATGCGGCCGACGCCCTCGATGATCCCGGTGAACATCAGCGCACCTCTCCGTTGGAGGCGACGCGGCCATGGTGCTGGAGCTTGGACATGTGAACGTTTCCCGCAAAAAAGCTGGCGAAAAACGCCCCAAGGCATGAGGCATGCGCACGGCCGCAAGGCCATGCGGAAGCCGTCTTCTTTCATCCGGACTGTGGGCGTTCCGGAAAACCGGATCGCCTGACCGTCGGCTCCGGCATTGGACCGGATCTGCTGACCCTCCCCGGTCATCGAAATGAACCGCTGGAGGCGCTCGCGGGCTCGCAGGGGCCGTCATCGACAGCGACCCGCCTACCGCCGGTGGGGAATTCCACCCCGCCCTGAAGACGTTACGAGTTGTGGTGCCGGCGAGCCGGCGGGACGAATTCTAGCATCCGGGTTCCGGAGGCCCAGGCGGCGGGGACGGAACGCTGTGGGGTGGGCTCAGGGCATGGGGCCGGTTGGGTGAGGCTTGGCCCCCTTCGGTACATCCGGAAAGGGGGCCGAGGCATGCCTCGAAAAGGCGTAGGGCGGGCCTTGGCCCGCCTTCACCAAATCGCGACGCTTCGAGCGGCGGGTCAAGACCCGCCCGACGCCTTCCGCCGCAGATGCAGGAACAACGGCCACTGGATCGTGCGCAGTTCGCCGGCCTCGCCCCAGGCGGCTGCCAGTGCGTCGGCATGGCGCGCGACCGGGTCTTCGCCCATGTCGGCACGACAACGCGCAGTCGCGGACATGCTCGACAGGTAGCGCAGGAAGTGCGGCAAGGTCCACTCGGCTTCCAGCCATAGCGACGGTGTTGGCAAGGCGGGGAACGGCCAGTCGAAGCCCGCGTAATGGGCGTCGATCAGTTCCCGCTCGGGCGGCCAGTACGGATCGATCCGGGTGCGGAAGTCCGCGACGGCCTCGACCATGCCCTCCGGCGCGACGAAATCGGCGTAACCCCATGCCGCCAGCACGCCACCGGGCACGAGCACGCGATCGCATTCGGCAAAGAAGGGTTCGCGGTCGAACCAGTGCAACGCCTGCGCCACGGCGACCAGCTGGACGCTGCCGTCGGCGAGCGTCGTGCGTTCGCCGGGCTCGACCGCGACGGTGACGTTGCCGCGACCTGGGGATGCCCAATGCTGCGCGACCTGCTGTGCGCTCGGATCGGTCGCGTACACATGGGCGAAGCGCGCGGCGAGCCCGCGCGTGGCCTGTCCGCTGCCGCAGCCAGGCTCCCAGACTCGTGCATCGCGCGGAACGCGGGCGGCGATCAGGTCGAAAAGCTCGTCGGGGTATTCCGGTCGCGCGGCGGCGTAGGCGTCGGCGACGCCGGAGAAGTGGTCCTTGAAGGCCATGCACCCATTCTACGGTGGCGGGCGGAGTGACTTGGAAATCGCGTGAAGGCGTGCCGCTTCGCCTGGTGAATCGTCAGGCATCAGGCTTACGCAGCGATCAGAGAGACGGCAAGTAGCCGGGGACCTTGGCCTTGAGAAGGCGTACGAGTGCGGGATCCATGAACTCGTAATCGTCTGGAATATCCAGGCACACGACGCGCTTATTGCCCAGGTGCTGTTTGAACTTGGCTGAAAGTTTGGAGCGATGAGTGCGCTCCATGACGAAAATCAGGTCCGCCCACCCAAGCAGTTCAGGAGTGACTGGATTGTCCGCACCTTGATTGACCCCTGCCGACGAAGTCTCAATGCCGGGCCAATCGGCAAAGACCTGCTCAGCGATTGGGCTGCGCAACCTGTTTTGACTGCAGATGAAAAGTACGTTGCGCAGAAAGCCATTCCTGAGGTTTAACGCCTGAAGCCAAGTCTCGATGCAACTCGGCTTCAATGACTCTTTCAGGCGCCACTTTGCAAGATCTCGCTCATGAGCGCCAACTGGTTGCCATCCCGATCGACGAACTACGCCAGCCAGAGCTCCGAACGGGGCGTGCGATTCACCACATGCGGCTCGGACTTGAACGAGACACCACGTCCTTTGAGCGAAGCGAAGACGGAATGGATATCTTGAATTTGAAAATAGATGGCAGAGCCTCTTTGCGCTTCTTGTCCTGGTGGCATGACGCCAACCAGAAGCCGGACCCCACCGCAGTTGAAAAATGCCATTTGCGGAGGCGCCGCAAAGAGAAAGGGGATACCCAGCGTATCCCGGTAAAAGGCGACTCCTGCGTCAAAGTCCCTGATGGGGATGAGCAATTGGGCAATTTTTGCATCTGCGAGATTCATATCAACTCCCTGGCCAGATGTTGTGGCGCCTGACACTGTGGCGACGAGGGCATTCCCTTCCTAGGTACAGGCGCCTTGTGTCGAAACTTATCCAATCAACGCCGGGACAATGTCGCGTGCTGCGACGATGTCGCTCCGCCACCTTCCAGCGACACCGATATGCCAGCTCCCGTCGGGGCTTGCCTTCCAGTCGCCGCGAGTGGGCATTCCAGCGCGCTGCGGCGCGGTCGTTCCTGTCGCGCCTGGCTTCACTCGTGGCGCGGCCGTAGCAGCAATCGCGAATCCGTCCCGATGCTCCGCGCCTCCACGATGGTGAGGTTCAATCGCTGGGTCATCTCATCGATGCGCAGGCCATCGAACAACGGTCGCGCGCGTTCGCCGAGCAGCAGCGGGGCGACGTAAAGCAAAATCTCGTCGACCAAACCGGCGGCAAGCAAGGCACCCGCCAGGGTCGCACCGGCTTCGACCTGCACTTCGTTGATCTCATGTTGCGCCAGCAGTTTCAGCACGGCAGCCAGGTCGAAGCGCCCTTCGATCACCGGTGCGGCGGCCATCTGCGCGTCGACGCCGCGCGGCGGCTTGGCATCCGGAGCGTGGATGTAGAGCGTGGGCGCTTCACCATCGCGCACGTGGCCGCGCGCGACTGTCGCCAGCCCCGGATCCAGCACCACGCGCAGCGGCGGCTGGAACGGCGTGTCGTCGCCCAGGCGCACGGTCAGGTGCGGGTCGTCGATCAGCACGGTGCCGGCGCCGGTGAGGATCGCGCCGGCCCGGGCTCGCCAACGCTGCACGTCCTTGCGGGAGGCTTCACCGCTGATCCACTTGGATTCGCCGCTCGCAAGCGCGCTGCGGCCGTCCAGGCTGGTCGCCAGCTTCACTCGTACCCACGGACGGCCACGCTCGATGCGCGACAGCCAGCCGTGGTTGAGGTCGCGCGCCTGCGTTTCCATCAGGCCGCTGCGCACCTGGATGCCGGCGGCCTGCAGTTTCGCGAAACCCGCGCCGTCCACCTGCGGGAACGGATCGCGCATCGCCGCAACCACGGACCCCACGCCGGCGGCGATCAGCGCATCCGCGCACGGACCGGTCTTGCCGGTGTGCGCGCAGGGCTCCAGGGTGACGTAGGCCGTGGCGCCCTTGGCGCGTTCGCCCGCGGCTTGCAGCGCGAAGATTTCCGCATGCGGTTCACCGGCCTTCGCGTGGAAGCCTTCGCCGACGATGGCATCGCCCTGCGCGATCACGCAGCCGACCATCGGATTGGGTCGCGTGGTGTACGCGCCGCGTTCGGCCAGGCGCAGCGCGCGCGCCATCATCAGGTGGTCGGTAGCGGTGAACGCAGTCTCACTCACGCACGTACCTCCCGCGTTCCTCGCCGCTTTCCCACGGCCACGCCGGGATCAGTTCCTGGCCATCGACACGCAACTGCATGCGCTTGAACTCCATCTGCTGGTAATCCGGTGGAGCGCGGAAGACATCAGGCACGAGCACGACGTTGTCCTTCTCGCGACTCCATTTGCCTTCCGAGATCAGGTCGAGCGCGCCATAGCTGAAATACCACTGGAACCGTCCGTCTTCGCGCAGCAGAAGCTCGGAGCCGGTTTCCATGATCCCTTCGAGGTAGTAGTGGCCGACCAGGGCAGTATCGACGGCCGGTGCGGCCGCGGTCTCGGCCGCAGGTGGCGTCGTGGCTGGCGCCGTGGCTGGCTTGGCGTGGCTGCCCGCCTGCAGCGGCGCGGCCACCAGCATCGCCAGCACCGATCCGACCACCAGCCGGCGCGCGAACCCGCTCATCGCTTGCGCCGCTTCTCGGCCTGGGCGACGTCCTCGTCGAGCAGCGGCAGCTGGCCTTCGGACGAACTGTCGTGCTCGAGGCGGTCGAGCACTTCGCGGAAGTCGGCGACGTCCTCGAAGGCGCGGTACACCGAGGCGAAACGCACGTAGGCGACATGGTCGAGCTTGCGCAGCTCCGTCATCACGAACTCGCCGACGCGGCGCGAATCCAGTTCGCGCTCCGCAGTCATGCGCAGGTGGTGGACCACGGCGCGCACGGCGGTTTCGATCTGCTCCTCCGAGACGGTGCGCTTCTGCAGCGCGCGGTCGAAACCGGAACGCAGCTTGCGGGCGTCGAAGGCCTCGCGGCGGCCGTCGCTCTTGATGATCATCGGCAGCTTCAGCTCGATCGTTTCGAGGGTGCTGAAGCGTTCGCCGCAGGCTTCGCAGACGCGGCGACGGCGGATGGTGGCGCCGTCATCGGAAACGCGCGAATCGATGACGCGGGTGTCGACATGCTGGCAGAAGGGACAATGCATCGCGGCGCCGGTCTGGGATCCTGGGGACGATTGTAGGGCGGGTCTCGACCCGCCGTCGCTAAGTCCGAGGTGATGAGGGCTTTGCGAGTCTGAGCGGCGGGTCGAGGCCCGCCCTACTGCCTCCTACAGAGCCCTGCCCCGCAGCGCGTGGTGCTCGGCCCCACGAAAGCCGGGGCCTGAAAGCAGACTCCCCGCTTTCGCGGGGAGTCGTGTGGTTCAACCGTAGACCGGGAACTGCCGGCACTGCTTCGTCACGTTCTCGCGCACCCCGGCGATGACGTTGTCATCGTTCGGGTTGTCGAGGACGTCGCAGATCCACTCGGCCAGCGCGACGCAATCGGGTTCCTTGTAGCCGCGCGTGGTGACGGCAGGGGTGCCGATGCGCAGGCCGGAGGTGACAAACGGCTTCTGCGGATCGTTCGGCACGGCGTTCTTGTTCACCGTGATGTGGGCCTTGCCGAGGGCTTCCTCGGCGGCCTTGCCGGTGATGCCCTTGCCGATCATGTCGACCAGCATCAGGTGGTTTTCGGTGCCGCCGGAGACGATCTTGTAGCCGCGCGCAATGATCGTCTTCGCCATCGCCTGCGCGTTCTTCACGACCTGCTGCTGGTAGGCGGTGAATTCCGGCTCCAGCGCTTCCTTGAAGGCGACGGCCTTGGCCGCGATCACGTGCATCAGCGGACCGCCCTGGATGCCGGGGAACACGATCGACTGCAGCTTCTTCTCGATCTCGGCATCGGCCTTGGCGACGATGATGCCGCCGCGCGGGCCGCGCAGGGTCTTGTGCGTGGTCGAGGTGACGACGTGCGCGTGCGGGACCGGGTTCGGGTACACGCCGGCGGCGATCAGGCCAGCAACGTGGGCCATGTCGACGAACAGGTAGGCGCCAACCTTGTCGGCGATGGCGCGGAAGCGCGCCCAGTCGATGACCTGCGAATACGCGGAGAAGCCGGCAACGACCATCTTCGGCTTGTGTTCGACGGCCAGGCGCTCGACTTCGTCGTAATCGATCAGGCCCTGGTCGTTGACGCCGTACTGGATGGCGTTGAGCAGCTTGCCGGAGATGTTGACCTTGGCGCCGTGGGTCAGGTGGCCACCGTGGGCCAGCGACATGCCCAGGATCGTGTCACCCGGATTCAGCAGCGCGAAGTACACCGCCTGGTTGGCCTGCGAGCCCGAATGCGGCTGCACGTTGGCGTAGTCGGCGCCGAAGAGCTGCTTCACGCGGTCGATCGCCAGCTGCTCGGCGATGTCGACGTATTCGCAGCCACCGTAGTAGCGCTTGCCCGGATAGCCTTCGGCGTATTTGTTGGTGAGCTTGCTGCCCTGCGCTTCCATCACGCGCGGGCTGGCGTAGTTCTCCGACGCGATCAGCTCGACGTGGTCTTCCTGGCGGCGGTTCTCGTTGGCGATGGCCTGGGCGAGTTCGGGGTCAAATCCTTCGATACGGGCGTCACGCGGAAACATCGGGGCTCCGGGAGGTGGGGGGACGGGGAGGAACGGCAAGTTTAGCTTGCGCAGGGCGGGCCTTGGCCTGCCAGGACGGATCGCCATAAGGCCCAGGTTGGCGCCTTGGTCCCACCGGAACGTTGGCTGCGCGTCTCGATGGCGGGCCAAGGCCCGCCACGCCGTGATCGAGAGGTTCCGGGGGCGGAAGGTGGCCCGGACCGCTATAATTCGCGGCTATCCCGATTCCCTTCGGCCCTGCCCCGCGCAGGTCGCCGGTGCCTGCCCCTGCGGCGCTCCGCCTTTGACCAGGCGCGGCGCGGCGTTCGACCTGGAAGCCCCAATGTCCTCGCAATACATCTACACCATGAACGGCGTCAGCAAGGTCGTGCCGCCGAAGCGCCAGATCATCAAGGACATCTCGCTGTCCTTCTTCCCGGGCGCGAAGATCGGCCTGCTCGGCCTCAACGGCGCCGGCAAGTCGACGGTGCTGAAGATCATGGCCGGCGTCGACACCGACTTCGTCGGCGAAGCCCGTCCGCAGAAGGGCATCAAGGTCGGTTACCTGGCGCAGGAACCGCAGCTCGACCCGACCCACACCGTGCGCCAGGCCGTGGAAGTGGGCCTGGGCGAGATCATCAACGCGCAGGCCGCGCTCGATGCCGTCTACGCTGCGTACGCCGAGGACGGCGCCGACTTCGACAAGCTCGCCGCCGAACAGCAGCGCCTGGAAGCCATCCTCGCCGCCGGCGACGCGCACACGCTGGAAAACCAGCTGGAAGTCGCCGCCGACGCGCTGCGCCTGCCGCCGTGGGAAGCCATCGTCGGCAACCTGTCGGGCGGCGAGAAGCGTCGCGTCGCGCTGTGCCAGCTGCTGCTGCAGAAGCCCGACATGCTGCTGCTCGACGAACCGACCAACCACCTGGACGCCGAGTCGGTCGAGTGGCTGGAACAGTTCCTCGCCCGCTACACCGGCACCGTGGTGGCCGTCACCCACGACCGCTACTTCCTCGACAACGCCGCCGAGTGGATCCTGGAACTCGACCGCGGCCGCGGCATTCCGTGGAAGGGCAATTACACCGATTGGCTGGTGCAGAAGGGCGATCGCCTGAAGCAGGAAGAGAACCAGGAAAAATCGCGCCAGAAGGCGATCCAGAAGGAACTCGAATGGGCCCGCAGCAATGCCAAGGGCGGCCGCAGCAAGGGCAAGGCGCGTCTGGCGCGCATCGAGGAACTGCAGGCGGTCGATTACCAGAAGCGCCAGGAAACCAACGAGATCTTCATTCCGCCGGGCGAGCGCCTGGGCAACAAGGTCATCGAGTTCAAGAACGTCAGCAAGAAGTTCGGTGACCGCCTGCTGATCGACGACCTCAGCTTCTCCGTGCCGGCTGGCGCGATCGTCGGCATCATCGGCCCCAACGGCGCCGGCAAGTCGACGCTGTTCAAGATGATCATCGGCAAGGAAAAGCCGGACTCCGGCACCATCGAAACCGGCCAGACCGTAAAGCTGGCCTACGTCGACCAGAGCCGCGACGCGCTGACCGGCAACCACAACGTGTTCCAGGAAGTTTCCGGCGGCCTCGACATCCTCAACATCAACGGCATCGAGATCCAGTCGCGCGCCTACATCGGCCGCTTCAACTTCAAGGGCCAGGATCAGCAGAAGATGGTCGGCACGCTGTCCGGTGGTGAGCGCGGCCGCCTGCACATGGCCAAGACCCTGCTGCAGGGCGGCAACGTGCTGCTGCTCGACGAACCGTCCAACGACCTCGACATCGAAACGCTGCGCGCGCTCGAAGACGCGCTGCTCGAGTTCCCGGGCAACACCTTCGTGATCTCGCATGATCGCTGGTTCCTGGACCGCATCGCCACGCACATCCTTGCCTTCGAAGGCGACTCGCACGTGGAGTTCTTCCAGGGCAACTACCGCGAGTACGAGGAAGACAAGAAGCGCCGCATGGGCGAGGAAGGCGCGAAGCCGCATCGCCTGCGTTTCAAGGCGCTGAAGTAAGGCATGAGCGACGCTGACAAGCCCGTCGCGCTGTTCGCCGGATCGGTGGCGCCGCGTATCGGCTCGAGCTATCCCGAGCCGTTCGCGTCGCGGGTCGGCGCGCGTGCCAAGCGCGTACTCGGCGATGCGTTCGGGCTGACCGCGTTCGGCGTCAACCTGAGCCGCCTGCCGCCGGGCACCTGCTCCGCCCTGCGCCACTCGCACTCGCACGAGGATGAGTTCGTCTACATCCTCGAAGGCACGCCGACGCTGGTGACCGATGCCGGCGAAACGCTGCTGCAGCCGGGTATGTGTGCCGGCTTCGCCGCCGGCACTGGCGATGCGCACCACCTGGTCAATCGCGGCGCGACCGATGTCGTCTATCTGGAAATCGGCAGCCGTCACGCTGGCGAAGAAGTGCAGTATCCGGATGACGACATGGCCGGGCGCACCGTCGATGGGCGCTGGCGCTTTTTCCACCTGGACGGGCAGCCGTACTGACGGCATCCGTGCGTTCTGAACGAGGATCGACGATGAGCTTCATGCAGTCACTGCGCACGCGCTGGGAACAGGCCAACTCGCTGGTGTGCGTGGGGCTCGATCCGGAACCTGCAAAGTTCCCGGCGCGGTTCGCGAACAATCCGGACGCGGTGTTCAACTTCTGCCGTGCGATCGTCGATGCTACGGCTGATTTCGCCTGCAGCTTCAAGCCGCAGATCGCGCATTTCGCGGCGCTGGGCGCGGAAGACGCGCTGGCGCGACTGATCGCGCACATCCATGCCGCGCATCCAGGCATCCCGGTGATCCTCGACAGCAAGCGCGGCGACATCGGCAGCACGGCGCAGCATTACGCCGCCGAAGCCTTCGACCGTTACGCCGCCGACGCGGTGACGGCCAATCCTTACCTGGGCCGCGACTCCGTGCAGCCGTTCCTCGATCGCGCCGATCGCGGTGTGGTGATCCTGTGCCGCACTTCGAATCCCGGTGCAGGCGACCTGCAGGATCTCGTCGTCCATGCCGACGGCGGCGTGGGCCGACCGCTGTACCAGCACGTCGCCGAGAAGATCGCGCGTGAGTGGAACGGCAATGGCAATTGCGCGCTCGTTGTCGGCGCCACGTGGCCGGCGCAACTGCGCGAGGTCCGCGCGATCGTCGGTGACGTGCCCTTCCTCGTGCCCGGCGTCGGCGCGCAGGGCGGCGATGTCGAGGCCGTCGTGACCAACGCGAAGACGGCCGATGGCACCGGACTGATCGTGAGTTCGTCGCGCGCGATCCTGTATGCGTCGCAGGGCGAGGATTTCGCCGAAGCCGCCGCGCAGGCCGCGAAGGCGCTGCGCGACGAGATCAATCGTTACCGCTGACCGGCGGGTTCGACGTGCGGGCTCGCGAGCACGCATGGTCGCCGCGGCCTTGCCTGCCCCGAAGCCATCGCGGATCATCCCGGGACCCCGCCTCGCGGGGCCCTCAAGGAACCACAAAGGAACTGTCAATGAAGCAAGGAACGTATTTGGCCCTGGTGGCCACGGCCATCGCTGCACTGTCCTGCAGCCCGGCATATGCGGCCGACGGCGCCATCTGTTACAGCCCCATCTTCAGCGAGACCGGCAGCTCCACCATTCCCAGTACAACCACCTACCCGCAACTGCTCAATGCGCACAAGTTCAACTGTGGCTGGGCGACGACATACACGATCAAGGAACTCTCGCAGCTGGGCTGGATCATCAGCTCCATCCAGCCCACCGTCTATTCGAGCAGCATCAACTCGGATGGGTCGTCAGTCACGCGCACCCGCTACATGCTGGTGATCCAGAAATAGAGCCGCTCTCTCGCAGCCGGCGCAGCCGGCTGCGAATTCTGCAGGCGCCGGCAAACTTTCAGGACCGCATCAGCGCGCGCATGGTGGCGATCGGAAAGCGCAGCCACACCAGAGCGAACACGGCAGCGCAAGTGAGAGCGCCTCGCTGTGGCGCTTCGAACTTGCGGAAATAGCGCCAGAGGCCGCGGTGCTTGTGCCATTCGACAAACACCGGCCGCGAACGCGACGAAACCCCGCGCACATGCAATACGCGCACGTCGTTGGCAACCGCGACACTCGCGCCGGCATCGCGCGCGCGCCGGCACAGATCCAGGTCTTCGGCGTGCAGGCGGTATTTCTCGTCGAATCCGCCCAGCACCCGGAAGAGCACGCGCGGTAGCAGCATCAACGCACCGGATACCGCGTCCACCTGCTGCACGTCCACCGCATCGTCGGGATCGACTCCCAACTGCCCCGCCGCCGACGAACCACGCAGGAATGCCTGCAGCATCGCCGCGAAATCCGGGTCGCGCCGGCGCGCGGCGGAGTCGCGGAGGCCATCGTCATCGACCAGGTCCGCGCCCAGCAGGATGGCGCCGCCGGCCGCGAGCGCGTGCTCGCGCAGACGCGCGAGCGTGTCGACTTCGACCAGGCAGTCGGGATTGACGAACGCAAGCCAGCGCAGGCCTGCGTCGTCGGGCAGTGCGGCTTCGCCCTGGTTGCAGGCAACGGAAAACCCCGGATTGTCTGGATTGGCAATGAAGCGCAGGCGCGGTTCGGCCAGCGCATGGCGCTGGATGATCTCCAGCGTGCCGTCGTCGGAATCGTTGTCGACCACGCGGATCGCGGCGATGCCGTCGGCCGCGCGCAGGCGCGCCAGGCAGTCGTCGATGGTCTCGGCGCTGCGGTGGGTGACGACGATGGCGGCGATGTCGGGTCTCATCGCACCAAGCTCCCCGCGTGCGCCATGCACATGGGCACGATACGGGCGCGGAAGGCGCGCGCCGCGTGAAGCCTTGGCTCCATCTTCCGATCAGGCAAACAGGTCACCCTGCGCCTCCGGCGGTCCGATGGTCTGCAGCAGGTGGGCCAACTGCTCGCGCTGGGCGCGCAGCGGATCCTCCATCAGGAAGTTGGCGACGCGCGCATGCCAGCCCGGCCAGCGCGCGGCGATGGCGTCGAGGTCGCCATCGAAGGGCACACCTTCGCTGCGGCGCGCGACGAACGCGGTATCGCAGAGCACGTTGCGCCAGCCCAGGCCTGAGAAGCGCAGCGACAGGTCGATCAACGCGGCGTACCAGGATCCATAGCTCGCCGTGTCCAGGCCACCCGCGCGTTGCCGGGCGACACCACGCAACAACACGGCATGGGTCACCGCGGAAGGGAGCTCCGGCGGAGTGCCGGGCATCGCCGCCGCGGCGCGCGACAGCCGCGCGGCGTCGTCAGGCTCGGGATTGATGTCACCCACGCGCGGCCAGGAGGCGATTTCCCCCACGTTGCACCACGGCGTCGCCGAGGCGATCGCACCATCGGCAGCGAAGCAGGCTCGCAACCGGTTGATCCAGCCGGGCAACGGTGCGGCATCGCAGGCAAGCACGGCGACGTCGGCGCTGCCGCAGGCCGTGAGGACTTCATCGAGATGGGCGACTTCGCCCACGCTGCGCTGGCGGCGCGTGTAGTGCGCCTGCAGCGGTGTCTGCGCGAGCCAGCGTTCGATGATGGCGTGGCCGCGTGGACCCACCTGGGCGTCGTCGGCCAACCAGACGCGGGTGCCCGCGGGCGTGCCGGCATCCAGTGCGGCGAGGCAGGCGTCGAGCGCTTCGTCGTCGACGCCTACCGGGATCACCACGATGGGCAGGTCAGGCATGCCCGTTATTTGCGGGTGTCGCGCGGCTTTTGCTGCAGTGGATCCATCGCGCGGAAGCGGCGACCGTACTCGTCGGTGAGGTCGCGCGCATCCTGCGCGTCGCGGATGACGGTCGGCGTGAGCAGGATCACTACTTCGCTGCGGTCGTTCTTGGTGCTCTTGGTGCCGAACAGGCCCCCGATGATCGGAAGTCGGCTAAGGCCAGGCAGGCCGGAGGTTCCCTTCGAGGTCCCATCGCTGATCAGGCCCGCGAGCATGACCGTGTCGCCGCTCTGCACGGCGGCCTCGGTCTTGAGCTTGCGCGTGTTGACCGGGGGATTGCATGGCGAGGTGTTGGTGGCGTTGGCATTCGTGCAGCGCGCCGGCAGCGCGCCGGGCGAACTCACTTCCTGCACGATGTCCAGGAACACCATGCCGTCCTTGCCCACGCGAGGACGCACCTTGAGGATCACGCCGGTATCCAGGTACTGGACCTGACCGTACGAGCTGCCGTTGCCGGCGCCCGGCGTGACCGTCACCGATTCGATCGGGATGCGCGTACCCACGTTCAAGGTGGCTTCGGCGTTGTTGCGCACCATCACCGATGGCGTCTGCAGCAGCTTGAGGTCGGTGATCGTATCCAGCGCGGTAATCACCGCCGCCGCGTTCCTGCCGAGGAAGGTCCAGGACAGCCCGCCGCCGTTCACGCTGCCCGCGATGTCGCCCCAGATGGAACGGCCCTGCGCGCTTGGCAAGCCGGCACCAACCCAGCCATCCACGCCTGCAGTCGGCTGCGCCACGGTCCGGTTCACTGCCTGCTCGAAGTACCAGTTGACGCCGTACTTGAGTTCGCCATTGAGCTGCACCTCGGCGATCTGCGCCTCGATATGCACCTGCAGCGGCATCACGTCGAGCTTGTCGATCACGTCGCGGATCGACTTCCATGCGGAAGGCGCACTGCGCACCAGCAGCGAATTGGTTTCCTCGACCGCCGATACCCCGACCTTGTCGCCGTTGACTTCCAGCGTCACCGCACCATTGCCACCGCTGCGGTTGCCCAAGGCCATTTCGCCGCCCGTGCTTCCGGATGAGCCCGCTCCGGTGTCACCGCTACCGCCCTTCATGTCGGCAGTGCTGCCAGAACCGTCGCCGCTCTCCTTGATCTCCACTGAATCCAGCCCCGGCATCAGCGACGGCGCGCCGCTGCTGCCGCTGGAACCGCCACGACTGCCGCCAAACACTTCCGACAGGCGATCGGCCAGGTCCTTCGCCTTGATGTACTTGAGTTCATACGAATACAGCTGGACGTCACCGCCGGCGCTGTCGATACGCTCGAGCCATTCCTGGATGTCGTCCAGGTAGGCTTCCTGCGGGGTGATCACCAGCACGGCGTTGGCGCCTTCCAGCGGCATGAAACGGAACATGCCCGCGACCGGCGACTTGCTCGCTTCGCCGAAGACCTTCTCAAGATCCGCGACGACCTTGTTCGCCTTGCCCGAGGTGAGCGGGAACACGCCCACCGACATGCCCGACAGCCAGTCGACGTCGAAGATCTCGATCGTGCGCAGGTAGTTCTCCAGCTCCGCGCGGGTGCCGGCGATGTTGATCACGTTGCGGGCGTTGTCGACGCTCACCACGGCATTGGGCCGTGCGTACGGCTTGAGGATCTTCTCCATCTCGGTCGCCGAGATGTAGCGCAGCGGCACGGTGCGGGCTTCGTAGCCGCGCGCCAGCGACGGCGCGCCGGTGCGCGGTGCGACCGCACCACTGGCCAGTGCCTGGTCGGCGGGCACGATGTTGTAGCGGCCGCCGGTGTAGAGAAGTCGGGCGTTGTTCCAGCCCAGCACCATCTCCAGCAGGTTGAGCGCTTCGGCCGGACTCACCGGCTTGGGCGTGCCCAGCGTCACCGTGCCCTGCACGCCCGGCGCGATCACGTAGTTCTGGCCGAGCATGTCGCCCAGGATCGCCTTGACCACGGCGTGCAGCGATTCGCCTTCGAAGTTGAAGGTCGCGCCGCCGCCGGTGGCTGGCAACGCCGGCGGTGCGGCCGAGGCGGCTTCGCGGTTGATCACGCGACCGGTGCCGCGACGGATCTGTGGGCGTGGGCCGGTTTCTTCCGGCGGTAGCGCTTCCTTGTTGACGCCGCCGCTGCCGCTGTCGATGACTGTTTCCGATACAGAAGACGTCCCCGCCTGCGTCTGCAGCGCGGCGGGATTGGCGTCACGGCGTACCTGCGGTACCGGCGCGGTGGCACATGCGGCGAGCGCGATGGTCACGCCCACCGCGATGACGCGCTGGACGAGGGGCCGTTGGCCGGGCAAGTACGAAGGGTTGTGCTCGAAATTCATGCGTTGAACCTACTTGACCGGTTTTTTCTGTTGCTGCTGTTCCAGCAGGGCTTCCTGCCGCAATTGCGCGCGGCGGGCCTCGATGCGCTTGCGGATGGCATCCATCTGCGCTTGTTCATTTACGGGCGGTGACGACTTCTGCGCCTGCGGCGGCTGCGCCGGCGGCGGAACGCCCGGCTGCGGCGGCACCTGGTTTGCATCCGCGACAGCGGGCGCCTGCGGCATGGTCGCTTCCATCGGCGCATTGGCCGTCGGCGCTGGCATCGCGGCGACCGTCGGTGCTTCGCCGCCGACGCCGTTGAACACCCGCAGCTCCAGCCGGCGTTCGCCTTCGGGCCCAATGAACACGGCAGAGCGCGGATCCACGCTCTGCAGCTGCCAGCCCGGCAGTGCGTCGTTGGCTTCGCCCAACTTCATCCGCAACGGCGCGGTGCTGTTGTCGGGCGCCTGGATAATCGCCATCTTGAAGGCCGGCGTGATCATCACGCTGGTCAGGATGTAGTCGAAGGTCTTCGCCTGCTGCTCACTGCCTTCGGGCTGCAACGAGAACGGATGCGGGCGGCGGTCGTCGGCAAATAGCGGGCGCGAGGCGATTTCAGCGTACTGGCCCATGACCTGCAGTCGTTCGGGCGCGGGCTTGGGCAGGCTGGGGATGGTCTTGAGCAGGCCGGTGTCGTCGGGCAGCTTGTCGATGCTGCGTCCCATCCCGACCAACGCCATCAGCAGCGCCAGGACGGACCACGCCGCGACGCCGCCGAGCAACCAGGTGCGTGGACTGGCACTGTCAAAGCGCATCGAAGTCCTCCACCCGGCGTGGCGCAGCGCGCGACGCGCTGGCCGAGGTCGCCGACGGCTGCAGGTAGCCGTAGAGGTCGAAGCTGATGTCCAGCCCGCCCTGCGCGCCGGAATCGCCCGGATTGAAGAACACGCGCTGGCCGAGCACGTTGAGGTTGCCCACGAACAGCCGCGGCGTACCGCCTTCCAACGCGTGCAGCACGCTGGCCAGTTCCGGGGTGCCGCAGCGCAGGCGAACCTGCACGGTCACCTTCGCATAAGCGTCGCGGGTGTTTTCCTGCAGCGGCGAACGGTTGCTGATCTCGCAACTGCGCTTGCCGGGGCTGGCCTGCGCGACGACGGTTTCCAGGCGCTGCACCAGCGAAGCGGTGGCGAGCTCGGCGCTGCGTTCGGGCAGGAAACCCGGCACGCGCGCGAGCTCCTGGCGGGCATGTTCCAGCTGCCGTTGCACCTGCGGCGACTGCTTGAGCTGCATGCGCAGGCGCAGTTCGCGCTCGCGCAGGGTCTGGATGCGCTCGTTGGTTTCCTGCATCGGCACCGTCCACCACGGGTGGACCAGGACGGCATAGGCCAGCGCCAGCGCCGCCACCAGCAGGCCCAGCGCCAGCCAGCGATCGCGTTTACTCACCGGCTGCTGCACGCGGCGTCTCCTTGTCGGGTGCGACCGGGCCGACATCGGCGGTCAGGGTGAAGCGGTCCTTGTGCGTGGTCGGATCGGTCTGCAACGCGCCGGCCAACGCGGGGGAACGCCACATCTTGGACCCGTCCAGGCGGCCGATCAGGGCCGGTGCTTCGTTGCTCAGGCCGATCAGGGTCAGGCGGTTTTCCTCGATCGCCAGCTTTTCCAGGAAAGTGCCGTCGGGAAGCCGCCGGCTGAGTTCGTCCATGATTTCCACCGCGGTCGGGTAGTCGGCGCGACGCTTCTGCAGGAATTTCTGTCCGTTGATCAGCGCGACAAGTTCCTGTTGCTGCACGGCGGCGCGTCGGGCGGGTTCGGACTGCTTCTTGATCTGTGCCTCGAACACCTCCGCAGCGTATTCGCGGTTGAGCAACAGCTGGTACAGCAGCAGTGCGGAACCGATGACGAAGACCGTGCCCAGGCCGAGGTTCCACAGCAGCCACGGATCGCGCGACTGTCGGCGTTGCGCGGGCGGCAGCAGGTTGATCTGCAGCGGCACGCCATCGGCGGCGGCGACATCGATGCCGGCAAGCAGGGGCGCCAGCGGGCCCAGCGCGGCCGTCTGCGGGTCCAGCGCAGCGCGCGGCACGGCGACCAGCTCGGCGTCGATCGGACCATCGCCCTCGCGCCGACCGACCACGCGTGCATCGTAGGCGACGGCGTCGGCGGTGAAGGGCGTCTGGCGTTCGATCTCGAAACCCACTACGTCGCGCAGGCGATCGGCGGCGGCGGCCGGCAACTGCAGGCGACGGCGCAGCGCGCTGCCCGCGGGCAGCAGCAGCCAGCGCGGAAGGTCGGAACCGCGGGTGCCCAGGAGGGGCGACAGCGGATCGCTGTCCGGCTCCAGGTCCGTGAGTACCGGGATGTTGCCCAAGTCCTGGAGCTCCTCGCCGCGCTGCAGGCGCAGGCGCAGGGATTCGCCTTCGACCTGGATGAGCAGGCGCCCACGATCCATTCCGAGCAACTGGCGAACGCGCGGCGGCATCCAGGCCGCGAGCGAACGCCCCCACCAGGAAAGAAAGCCGCCCGTTCCGGTCCGGAGCGTGGATCCGCTCAACCGTGCACTGAAGCGACCCAGACGGTCCTGCAACCGTCCGCCAGCAGGTGAACTTGTCGTGGCGATGCTCCTTCCTCCCAAAAGAACAGACGGCAGGCGGGTTAGTAACCCGCCTCCCAGCGCAACGGTGTGTAGGCCGATCCCGGCCCCGACGCTCCCGCGCGCACTACCACCCGCAGGACCGCCTCACGGCGATCGGCGAGCCGCGCTCGGCTCTCAATACTATACGTGCCGCTATTGCCGCCCACGAGCGAGCCCAGGTCCGGCAACGAGGGCGCGGGGGTTCCCGATGCCGGATTCCACTGCTGGCGCTGGCGGACCACGTCCTGGCCGTTCATGCCCATCGCATCGAGGACCTGAGCGGAAGCGAACGCGGGGTCCGGCCGGGCGCGACCACTGAACACGGTCAGGTGCGGCTCCAGCTTGGCGTACAGCGCGGGCGTGAAGCCCAGCACCTGCTCGAGTTCGGCGACGCTCTCGAACTCCGCGTCCTTGGCCCCGTAGGGCAGCCCGGCGCTCGCATAGTCGGCGTCCTCTGCGCCACCGACCGGCTGGCTCAGGTCGTCCGGGTCGCGCCAGTCCATGATCGCGGCAGCCAGCTGCTGCGCCTGCTGGTCTTCGACCTCGAAACGCTTCAACAGCTGCGTCAACAGGTTCATGTCGGCCTGGTTGAGGTCGACCTTGCCGTTCTCGTCGACGATCTTCACCGTCACCCGGGCGTCAGCGTAGCGCCAGCGGTGCGTGCGCCCATCCGGCAGCCAGACGCGGCGGGTGTCCTGATCGGCGACGCGGGTCATCGCATATTCGATGCCGGCGCGCGCGGCGTTTTCCGCGACCAGTCCACGCACCAGCACACGGCCCTGCAGGTACTCGGTGTGTGCGATCAGCGCGAAGGCACCCACCAGCGCGGCCAGCAGCGCGATCAACCACATCACCAGCAACAATGCGGCGCCGCGCGAGCGTTGGTGGGCACTGTGCGGACTCATCGCGCCACCGGAAGAGCGACGGTCGGCTGTGCCATCGGCAGTGCGACCACCATCGGCGGCCACTCGAAGCCGTTGGCATCGGTCAGGCTGACCTCGACCAGCATGGGCAGTCCGTCAGCGTTCTCCCAGCGATCCATCCAGTCGTCCAGGCCGCCATCGGGGGAAATGGTGCGATAGCGGAAATGCACGGACTTGAGGCCGTCGACGAGCACTTCCGGCGGCCGCGGCTGTGGTTCCTCGATGGTCTGGCCGGCAAGCACCATGTTCAGCGCGAGGGTGATGCGCACGCCGTCGCCGTCGTCTTCGACGGCCAGTTCGTGCAGGTAAGGGCCGCCGCGGCCGAGATAGTCGGGCAGGTCCGCGACGAACTTCACGCGATCGGGCTCACCTTCGAACCGCTGGGCAATGCCGCTGGTGGTGTCGTACTTGTAGGGAATCGGACGCGATGCGGAGAGGCGTCGACGCAGGAAGCCTTCGACCACGCGAAGGCGGTCGCTGTGCGCGGCCATTGCCTCGCCACGGCGGGTAACTTTCGTTGCCGCGCCGATGGTGGCGAAGGCAAGCGCCAGTCCAGCCGCGAGCAGCACGGTGGCGATCAGCACCTCGATCAGGGTGAAGCCACGCACGGCGCCGCGACCTCCGGCAGGGCGTCCGGCACCGACGGCAGCAGGCGAGTGCACGTCGCGTCCCTTCATGGCGCGGCCCCGCAGGCTCGATGCATTGGCGGCGCAGTTGCTCATGGCCCGATCCCGGCATCGGCCGGCACCAGCCGCAGCGTACGCAGCTGCAAGCGCCGGCGCGGCCCGCCGTCGCCCCACTCGATGTTCACCGCGACTTCCATCAGCTGCGGTGCGGCCAGGTCGGCCAGGCCGTTGCGGGGTTGCGTGGGATCGGTCCACGGCCGGACGACCAATTGCCAACGGTACGTTCCGCCTTCGAAATCGCCAGAATCCGAACCTGCCTTGAGCGCCTGCCCAACGCCCACGCCAGCCAAAAGCGATTGCGCGTGCAATGCAGCGCGGCCCGCATCCGCGGAGTTGCGCACCTGCCTGGCGGCACCCGATAGCGTGCCCAGCAGCAGCGTGAGGGCCGCGGCGAGCAGCGCGAAGGCGACGATGACCTCCAGCAATGTGTAACCACCCTGGGCGCGTCGGGTGCGCGACGACAGTCGCGGATCGTTCGCCGCGCCGGTGCACGCGCGCGGCGTCGGGAGTTGCGTGCGCCCACGCCTGCGCGCACGGCCCGTGCGGGACATCATCGCTGCACCTCGCCGCGGCGCAGCTTCACCTCGCCGGTGAGCCAGGCGACATCCACGTTCACGGCCGACTGCTTCGCGCTCAGCTGCACGCGACCACCGGTGGAAGCGCCATCGGGGAAGAACATGATCGCGCCCTCGCCACGGCGCGGCTGCACTTCGCGCGCGCCGATGAAGACAATGTGCAGTTGCTGCGGTATCTCGCCGTGGCGGCTGTTCGGCGCGGTCCAGGTGTGCGCCCGCGGATCGATGGTGAAGCGCTGCGGTTGCCCGGTCGCGATCGCCTGCGTCCGGGTGTAACGCAGCTGTGCAACCAGTCGCTTGGATTCGCCGCGCAGCTTCATGCCGGCAAAACCGCCGGTCACGACGCTGGCTGCGAGCGCCGACGCGACTGCGATCAACGCAATCACGACCAGCATCTCGAGCAACGAAAATCCTGCGTGCCTGCGCTTCATGGCCATTGGCTCCACCGTGGGCACCGGTCCGTGCGCCGCGCGTCAACGCGACTTCGCACGGACCTGGCGACGAGCGGTGGCTACGGACTATTCGTACCGGATGTCCGAATCGACGCTGCTACCGCCGGACTTGCCGTCCGCGCCATAGCTGACCAGGTCGAAGTCGGCATTCTCGCCAGGCGTGCGGTACTCGTACGCATGGCCCCACGGGTCCTTCAGGTCAACCGGGCGGGCATACGGGCCAAGCCAGCCATTGGCGTCGCCGGGCTGGGTAACGAGTTCCTCCAGCGATGCCGGCAGGCGTCCGGTATCGGTCTGGAACTGCTGGACCTTCTCGGCAAGCGTCTGCACGGTGCTTTCGGCGAGGTGGTGCTTGGCCTTGTCGCTGCCACCGAGGATGCGGCTCGCCGCGAACGCGACGATGCCGCCGATCAGTACCACCACGATGATGATCTCGATCAGGCTGAAACCGGATTGCGCCGAACGCTTCGGCACGGGCTGGAAGGAACGCTGCGCTTTCATGGTCAACCTATGGCATTGGTGAGGTCGTAAATCGGGGACAGCACGGCAATGATCACCATGCCAACGATGCCGGCCAGCAGCAGCGTTATCACCGGCACCAGCGCGGCGAGCATGCGATCCATGGCCTGCGCGGTCTCGGTGTCGAACGTATCGGCGGTCTTCAGCAGCATGGTGTCGAGGGCACCGGACTCCTCGCCCACCGAAATCATCTGCAGCGCCAGCCGCGGGAACCGCTTGCCCCGCGCCAGTGCGGTGGACAGCGCCACGCCGTTCTTCACTTCAGCCGCAGCAGTTTCGACATCGGCGGCCAGCACCCGGTTCCCCAGGACGTTGCGGCCGATGCCGAGTGCGGTCAGCAGCGGCACGCCGTTGCGTACCAGGGTGCCCAGGGTGCGGGTCAGGCGGGCAGTCTCGATCCGGGCGATCAGGCTGCCGGCGAACCGGCGCTCCAGCAACCACGCGTCGAGCTTCTCCCTGAACACGGGGTCGCGGCGCTTGCGGTCGAACCACCACAGTAGCAGCGCGGGTACGGCGAGCAGCACGATCCACCAGTCGCGCACCAGCGTGCCGACGCCCAGGATCACGCGGGTGAGCAACGGCAGCTCCGCGTCCAGGCTCTCGTACATCTGCGCGAACTGCGGGACCACGTAGCCGAGCAGGAACAGCAGGCTGGCGCCCACCATCAGCAGCAGGATCGCGGGGTAGATGAGCGCGTTGACGACGCGTCCCTGCAGCGCGCGCGAGCGCTCCAGGTAGTCGGCCAGCCGCGACAGCGTCTCGTGCATGCTGCCGCCGGCCTCGCCCGCGCGCACCATGTTCACGTAGAGGCGCGAGAACATACCGTGCTGCCGCTCCAGCGCGGTCGACAACGCACTGCCGCCACGCACCGCATCACGGATGTCGGAAATGGTGCGCCTGGCGGACTCGTCTTCCGGCAACTCCAGCAGGATCCCGAGCGCGCGATCCAGCGGCTGGCCGGCACCGAGCAGCGTCGCCAGTTGCTGGGTGAACTGCACCAGCCGCTCGCCGGCGAAGGGCCTTGGCTTGAACAGGTTCTTCCATAGCGACGCGCCGCGCGCCTCGCTCGCCAGTTTCGCCTCGACCGGCAGGTGACCCTGTTCCTGCAGGCGCGCGATCACCTCGGCGTTGCTGGCGGCTTCCATCTGGCCGTCGAGCAGTTCGCCGCGCGCATTCAGGGCCTGGTAGTGGAACAGCGCCATGTAATCAGGCGTCCTCGGTCACGCGCAGCACTTCCTCGATCGTGGTCTCACCCGCCAGCGCCTTGGCAATGCCGTCCTCGTACATGGTGCGCATGCCGGCCTGACGCGCGATCTGTTCGATCTCGCCCATGCCGGCATGGCGCATCACGGCGCGGCGCAGCTCGTCGTTCATGACCAGGAATTCCATGATCGTGGTGCGACCGAGATAACCGGTCGGCGCGAGCGCGGAGCCTCGTGGGCGATAGAGGAAAATCTCGCCCTGCGGCTGGTACTTGCGCAGGCCGAACTTTTCGATTTCCTCGGGCGAAGCCGGATAACGCTCGGCATGCGTCAATTCGAGGCGGCGCACCAGACGCTGCGCGAGGATGCCGTTGATCGTGGACGTGAGCAGGTAGTCCTCCACGCCCATGTCCAGCAGTCGGGTGATGCCGCCGGCCGCGTTGTTGGTATGCAGCGTCGACAGCACCAGGTGGCCGGTAAGCGCGGACTGGATCGCGATGCGCGCGGTTTCCAGGTCGCGCATTTCGCCGATCATGATGATGTCCGGGTCCTGGCGGACGATGGACCTGAGCGCATGGGCGAAGTCGAGGCCGATCTGCGGCTTGGCCTGGATCTGGTTGATGCCTTCGATCTGGTACTCGACCGGGTCTTCGACGGTGATGATCTTGACGTCGGGCGTGTTGAGCTTGCTCAGCGCGGTGTACAGCGTCGTCGTCTTGCCCGAACCGGTCGGGCCGGTGACCAGCAGGATGCCGTGCGGTTGTTCCAGCACGTGCTGGAACTGCGGCAGGAAGTTGTCGGTGAAGCCGAGTTTCTTGAAATCGAAGACGACGGTCTCGCGATCGAGCAGTCGCATCACCACCGATTCGCCGTGCGACGTCGGCATCGTCGATACACGCAGGTCGAGCTCCTTGCCCTGCACGCGCAGCATGATGCGACCGTCCTGCGGCAGCCGGCGCTCGGCAATGTTGAGCTTGGCCATGATCTTGACGCGCGAGATCACCGCGGCGGTCAGGTTGGCCGGCGGGCTTTCGCCATCGATCAGCACGCCGTCGATGCGGTAGCGCACCTTCAGGCGGCTTTCGAACGGTTCGATGTGGATGTCGGACGCGCGCATTTCGACCGCGCGCTGGATGATCAGGTTGACCAGCCGGATGACCGGCGCTTCGGACGCCAGGTCGCGCAGGTGCTCGACATCCTCGAACTCGCCACTGCCCTCGCCTTCCGCCGTCTCGACGATCGCGCCCATCGCACTGCGGCCCTGGCCGTGCCAGCGCTCGATCAGGTCATCGATCTCCGAACGCAGCGCCACCAGCGGGCGGACCTCGCGCTGGGTGGCCAGGCGCAGGGCATCGAGGGTGTAGGCATCGTGCGGATCGGCCATCAGCACGTCGACGCTGCGCTCGGTCTCGGCCAGCGGGCAGGCGTGGAACTGCTTCATGAACCGGACGGTGAGGCTGACGCCTTCCGGCGGGAGTTCAGGGGCGTCCTTGACGCTCACCAGCGGCAGCTCGAGTACCGACGCGACGGTCTCGGCATGGTCGCGTTCGGACACCAGGCCCAGCCGTGTCAGCAGCGACAGCAGGTTGCCGCCGGCTTCTTCCTGCAGGCGCCGGGCGCGACCGAGGTCGGCCTCCTTCAGGCGGCCTTTTTCCAGCAGCGCGGCGACGATGCGCTCGTCGGTGCCCGGGTCGATGTTCGTGTCGTTGGCGACTGCGTTCACGTTCGTCCAGGCCTCTCCGGCCCCTCTGAGAACGCCGACTTTAACAGTTGACGAGGTTGCGACGGGTTACGGCCCACGCGCGGTCGTCATTGTGCCGTGGGACGCGGTATGGTCCGGTCAGGGTCGCTTTGGGGGAGAGC
Source organism: Lysobacter fragariae (assembly GCF_054779775.1). Classification (NCBI taxonomy): domain Bacteria; kingdom Pseudomonadati; phylum Pseudomonadota; class Gammaproteobacteria; order Lysobacterales; family Lysobacteraceae; genus Lysobacter; species Lysobacter fragariae. The sequence goes on from NZ_BAAGXP010000001.1 coordinate 418,149, forward strand.
GATGGACGAGGGGACCGTACTTCGCCGTGTCGAGCGCCGCGTGCGCCGCGAACGGCATCCGGACCAGCTGCGCTGGATTGCGCAGGCACGCAGCCTCGCCGCTGCGCTGGATCTGTTGCGGCAACCGGTCGTCTTGCTGCTACCAGGCGAACCGATCCGGGTATGGCATGCCAACACGGCCGCTCGTAACCGCTTCAGCAGCGATCCCGAGTTGCAGATGCGGGACGGCGTGCTGATCGCAACGCCCGCATGCGCGCACGCGCTGGCACAGGCGATCCACCATGCAGCGCGACTCGGCCCCGGTCATCCCCAGCAACTGGTCCTGCCTTCGCGCTCCGGGCCGGCGGCCGCAACCGTGCAGCTCCTGGAGTTTGGCGCCAGCGCCGACCTGCCGGTATCCATGATGGTGATGTTGGAACTACGCGAATCGGCATCACCGCAGCGCGGCGTCCAATGCCTGTGCGACGAATTCCAGCTGACCCGAAAGGAAGCCGAAGTCGCGCTCGGCCTGTACTCGATGGGCTCGATCGAAGCGCTGGCGCGATGCACCGGCAAGTCCGTCCACACCATTCGCACCCAGCTCAAGGCAGCCATGCAGAAGACAAGCACGCATACCCAGGCGGGCCTGGTCGCCCTGATCGCCAACCGGCTGACCCCTTGACCACGACCGTTCGCCGCCACATACCCCAAATGGGTGATGACGGCCACGCAGCCCCCGCCTAGCGTCCGCGACAGGGGGCACCTAAGCGCCCCCTCACAGGGGGAACACATGAAACGCCTTTGGACGCCCAGGCCCGGCGTGAGCCTGCGCATTTCCGTCGCCGTCGTACTGGCTCTGCTCGCTACTCCGGCACTGGCCGCCACTTGCCCGGAAGTGAAGTTCGGCGGCCCCGCGTCCCTGACCATTCCCGACTTCACCGCCGTCAGCGGCGGTTGGACGCCGACGACGGCCACCATCAACGGCCAACCCTCGTCGCCGAAGACGAACCAGGGCGGTGTTTATCAGTGGACGCAGATCAGCGGGCCTGCAGGCACGCTCACCAATGCCGCCACGCCGCAGGTGCAGTTCACGGCGCCAGACGTGGGTGCCGCTGGCGCCACCGTGATGCTGCGACTGACCGTCACCGGTTGCGGTGGCAGCGCGAGCGACACCTACACCGTCAACGTCACCGATGCGCATGACATCGTGGTGAACGCAGCACCGCATGCTGTTGCGAGTGCGACTCCCGCCGCGCCCAACGAAGGCGCGACGGTGACCCTCAACGGCAGCGCCTCGTCCGATCCGAATGGCGATCCTCTCAGCTACAGCTGGCTCCAGATCGGTGGGCCGACGGTGACGCTGGCGACGCCGAACCAGGCGACCACCACATTCACCGCACCCAACGTCACAGCGACGACAACACTCACCTTCCGGCTGACAGTGTCGGATGGCGCGCTCTCGAATTCGAACACCACCTTCGTCAGCGTGGTCTGGACGAATGACCCTCCCGTCGCGGCACTGAGCTGTCCGCTCGAAGTGGACGAAGGCCAGGAACTGACCCTGGATGGCAGTGCCTCCAGCGACAACGACGACGGCATCGCTTCCTACCAGTGGAAACAGCTGGTCGGTTTGCCTGCAGTCACCGGGATCGAAAGCTGGAACACGGCGACGAAGACCTTCCATGCACCGCAATTGGGCTTCCAGCAGTCCGGGATCGTGCCGTTCAAGCTGACGGTGACCGATAACAGCGGCGCCAAGAGCTCGGCGGACTGCTCGATCTTCATCCACGACATCACCCACCCGGTTATCACCGTTCCGACCGACATCGTCGCGGAAGCGACTTCGGCCAGCGGCGCCAACGTCGGTGCAGCCCAGGGATATGTGGTGTCCGCCTTCGACGCCGTCGACGGCAATCTGCCGGTGGTCAACCTCACCAGCTACTTCATCTGCGAACCGCCGCTGGGTGCGTTGTTCGCACTCGACGCCGCGACACCGGTGCTGTGCAGCGCACTCGACTCGGCCGGCAACGAAGCGACCGCGGGCTTCTCGGTCAATGTGGTCGATACCACCGCGCCCACCATCAACGTCCCCTTGTCGTTCGCCGTGGAAGCCACGGGGCCCGATGGCGCCACCGCCGACTACGTGGCGAAATCGACGGATGCGGTCGATGGCGAACACGACGCGGTGTGTGCTCCCACCTCCGGCTCCGTGTTCCCCATCAACGCGCCCGGCCCGGTCACCACCGTCACCTGCAACGCGACCGACGCGCACGCCAACGTGGCCGATGCCAAAACCTTCGAGGTTGCGGTGCATGACACCACGCCGCCGGTCTTCGACCCGGCAACGCTCGCGGACGTGACCGAGGAGGCCACCTCGCCTGCCGGCGCCACGGTCAACTTCGCGCTGCCTTCGGCCAGCGATCTCGTCGACCTCGGCAACGTCGTCGTCACCTGTACGCCGGCGTCGCCGCACGTGTTCCCGCTGGGGAAAACCAGCGTCAGTTGCGATGCGGTCGACACGCGCGGCAACGGCAGCACAGGGGCTTTCAACGTCAACGTGCTCGATCGCACGCCACCGACGCTGCATCTGCCCGCCGACATCGTCGCCGAAGCAACCAGTGCCAACGGCGCGGCAGTCACGTTCGACGCGTCGGCCACCGACCTCGTCGATGCGGACGTGGATTTCAGCTGCTCGGCGGACTCTGGCGATACCTTCGTGCTGGGCCAGACGACGGTGAACTGCTCCGGCACCGACGCCGCGGGTAACACTGCCACTGGCAGCTTCACGGTCACGGTGCAGGACACCACCGCGCCTACGCTGCAACTGCCGCCCGACATCACGAAGGAGGCCACGGGACCGGCCGGCGCGACAGCGAGCTTCACCGTCACGGCTACCGATCTCGTTGATACGGACGTGGCCGTGAGTTGCTTGCCCAATTCCGGCAGCACCTTCGCCCTGGGCACCACGACGGTGAACTGCACCGGCACGGACGACGCCGGCAACATCGCCAATGGCAGTTTCACGGTCACGGTGGAGGACACCACCGCGCCTACGCTGCAACTGCCGCCCGACATCACGAAGGAGGCCACGGGACCGGCCGGCGCGACAGCGAGCTTCACCGTCACGGCTACCGATCTCGTTGATACGGACGTGGCCGTGAGTTGCTTGCCCAATTCCGGCAGCACCTTCGCCCTGGGCACCACGACGGTGAACTGCACCGGCACGGACGACGCCGGCAACATCGCCAATGGCAGTTTCACGGTCACGGTGGAGGACACCACCGCGCCCACGCTGCAACTGCCACCCGATATCACGAAGGAGGCCACGGGACCGGCCGGCGCGACAGCAAGCTTCACCGTCACGGCTACCGATCTCGTTGATACGGACGTGGCCGTGAGTTGCTTGCCCAATTCCGGCAGCACCTTCGCCCTGGGCACCACGACGGTGAACTGCACCGGCACGGATGACGCCGGCAACAGCGCCAGCGGCAGCTTCACGGTCACGGTGCAGGACACCACCGCGCCTACGCTGCAACTGCCGCCCGACATCACGAAGGAGGCCACGGGACCGGCCGGCGCGACAGCGAGCTTCACCGTCACGGCTACCGATCTCGTTGATACGGACGTGACCGTGAGTTGCTTGCCCAATNACGACCGCACCGACCCTGCATCTGCCTTCGAACATCACCGCCGAAGCGACCGGACCTGGCGGCGCCGCAGTGACATTCAGCGCCTGGGCGTCCGACATCGTCGACACGAGCGTGACCCTGAACTGCTCGCCGAATTCCGGCAGCACCTTCGCGCTGGGCACCACGACGGTGAACTGCACCGGCACGGATGACGCTGGCAACATCGCCAGCGGCAGCTTCACGATCAAGGTGCAGGACACCACCGCGCCGGTGATTTCTGCCCACGGCAATGTCAGTGCAACGGCGACAGGCAACTCCACTGCCTCGGTCAACTACGACCTGCCTACCGCCAGCGATCTGGTCGACGGCACGGTGCCTGTGAACTGCACGCCGCCGCCGGGCACGTTCAATGTCGGTAGCACGACGGTGACCTGCACTGCGCAGGACAGCCACGGCAACCAGGCGTCGCGCACGTTCTCGGTCGTGGTGGGCTATGCGTTCACCGGCTTCTTCCAGCCCGTGGACAATTCGCCGACGCTCAATTCCGTCAAGGCTGGCAGTGCGATACCGGTGAAGTTCAGCCTGGGCGGCAACCAGGGCATGGGCATCTTCCTGTCCAATCCGGCGTCGGGCGTCATCGCCTGTGGCACGACGGAAGGCGATGCGATCGAGGAGACCTACACCGCCGGCAACAGCAGCCTGCAATTCGACCCGGGCAGCAACCAGTACATCTACGTGTGGAAGACCGAGAAGTCGTGGGTGGGCCAATGCCGGATCCTGCAGGTCAAACTGAAGGATGGCACCACCAGGACGGCTCTGTTCAAGTTCAAATAAGCGGCTCGGAAGTCGTCCAAAAAAGAAGCCTGGCCGCAAGGCCAGGCTTCTTCGTTTTGCGATGGCGTGCCCCGATCAGCCGACCCACGCCCGCGCGTTGCGGAACATCCGCTGCCACGGCGAATCGCCGGTCGCCTGCGCGCCGGCATCCCACTCACGTGGCGCCCAGCTGAAGTTGGCGTTGCGCAGCGTGCGCTCCGGATGCGGCATCAGGATCGTCACGCGACCGTCGTCGCTGCTCAGCCCGGCGATCGAATGTGCCGAACCGTTCGGGTTGGCCGGGTAGCCGGTGGCGTGGCTGCCGTCGCCATTGACGTAGCGCAGCGCGACCGCGACGCGCGAGGCATCGCCGGTGGCGTCGAACGACGCGCGGCCTTCGCCATGCGCCACCGCAACCGGAATGCGCGATCCCGCCATGCCCTGCAGGAACAGCGACGGCGACTGCGCCACTTCCAGCAACGCGACGCGACCTTCGTACTGCTCGCTGGCGTTGCGCAGGAACTGCGGGAAGTGTTCCGCACCCGGGATCAGGTCCTTGAGCTGCGACAGCATCTGGCAGCCGTTGCACACGCCCAGCGCGAAAGTGTCATTGCGATTGAAGAACGCGGTGAACGCCTCGCGCAGCGCGGAACGCTCCAGCACCGACGTCGCCCAGCCGCGACCGGCACCGAGCACGTCGCCGTAGCTGAAGCCACCACAGGCAACGAAGCCGGCGAAGTCGTCCAGCTTGAAGCGGCCGTTGATCAGGTCGCTCATGTGCACGTCATACGCCGCGAAACCGGCGCGATCGAACGCGTAGGCGGTCTCGATCTGGCTGTTGACGCCCTGCTCGCGCAGGATCGCGACCTTCGGACGCGAGGCGAGGTTGACCGCCGGCGCACTTGGCGCCGGCGATTTGATGAATGGCGCGGCGACGTCTTCGTTGGCGTCGAACGTGAGCTTCGGCTTGAGGCCTGGCGCGCTGAAGTCGCGCGCGGCATCACGCTCCTGGTCGGCCGACTCGGGGTTGTCGCGCAGCTTCTGCATGGCGTGCGTGACCGACCACCAGGCGTCGAACAGTTCTTCCCAGCGCCACTGCGCCAGCGTTTCGCCGTCCTGGCGCACGCGGATCGTCGCGGCAGTAGTCGGCCTGGCGATGCGCTGGGCGCAGTCGATCAGGCCGTGGCGGGCGACGAGGTCGGCGAACTCGGCACGGTCTTCCGTCGCGATCTGCACGACGGCACCCAGTTCCTCGTTGAACAGCGTGCGCAGCGGATCGCTGCCGCGGTCGTCGCCCCAACCGTCGAGGTCGATGTCGAGTCCCACGTGCGAGGCGAACGCCATTTCCGCCAGCGTGGCGAACGCGCCGCCGTCGCTGCGGTCGTGATAGGCGCGTAGCAGGCCATGCGTGCGTGCATCGCGGATGAGTTCGAAGAAGGCGCGCAGGCGCTGCGGATCGTCGAGATCCGGCACCGCCGGATCGTCGCGATCCTGCGAGCGGCCAGCGAACGCGGGCAGGTCGCCGGCGGCGCGCTTTTCGGCCGCATCGGGGAAGCACTGCGCCAGGATCGAGCCTCCCATGCGTTGCTTGCCGGCACCCAGGCCGATCAGCCACAGCTCGGAATCCTCATCGCGCGACAGCAGCGGCGTGAGTTGCTCGCGCACGTCGGTCACCGGGGCGAACGCACTGACGATCAGCGAGACCGGCGAGACGGATTTATGCCCTTGCCCATCGTTGTGCCACTGGGCCTGCATCGACAGCGAGTCCTTGCCGACGGGGATGCTGAGGTCGAGCTCCGGGCACAATTCCATGCCGACGGCCTTGACCGCGTCGAACAGCAACGCGTCCTCGCCGGGGTGGCCAGCGGCGGCCATCCAGTTGGCGGACAACTTGATGCGGTCGAGCGACTCCACCGGTGCAGCGACGAGGTTCGTGATCGCTTCGCCCACGGCCATGCGCGCGGCGGCGGCGGCATCGAGCAGCGCGAGCGGAGTGCGCTCACCAATCGCCATCGCCTCGCCGACAAAACCATCGAAGCCCGCGAGCGTGATCGCGCAGTCGGCCACCGGCATCTGCCACGGGCCGACCAGCTGGTCGCGCGCGGTCAGGCCACCGACGGTGCGATCACCAATCGTGACCAGGAACTGCTTGGACGCCACGGTCGGATGCGCGAGCACGCGCAGCGCGGCGTCGCGCAGGTCCAGTCCGTTCCAGTCGAGCGCCGGCCACGGTGCGGCAGGCGGCTGCTTCGTGTCGCGGTGCATCTTCGGCGGCTTGCCGAAGAGCACGTCCATCGGGAAATCGATCGGCCAGTCGCGGCCGGCTTCGCGCGCGTTCTCGACCGTGGCGCCATAGCCAACGACGAGATGCTCGTCCGCGGTGGCATAGCCGACCACGGCAAACGGACAGCGCTCGCGCTCGCACAGTGCGGCGAATTCCGCGATGCGGCCCGCGGGCAGGCCCAGCACGTAGCGTTCCTGCGATTCGTTGCACCACAGTTGCATCGGCGACAGCGACGGATCGTCCTTGGGCACCTTGTCCAGGTCGATCACGCCGCCGACGCTGGAGTCGTGCAGCAATTCGGGGATCGCGTTGGACAGGCCCCCGGCGCCGACGTCGTGTGCGCTGACGATCGGGTTGTCGTCGCCCATCGCGACGCAGCGATCCAGCACTTCCTGCGCGCGACGCTCCATTTCCGGGTTGTCGCGCTGCACGCTGGCGAAGTCGAGGTCTTCAGCACTTTCGCCCGAAGCCACCGAGCTCGCTGCGCCACCGCCCAGGCCGATCAGCATCGCCGGTCCGCCGAGCACGACCACCGCATCGCCCGGGCGCAGCGAGTGCTTCTGCACCTGGCTGCGATCCATCGCGCCGAGGCCGCCGGCGAGCATGATCGGCTTGTCGTAGGCGCGGGTGAGCGCGCCATTGGAACCGTTGCCTTCCGAAAGCTCGAAGCTGCGGAAGTAGCCGGTGAGATTGGGACGCCCGAATTCGTTGTTGAACGCGGCGCCGCCGAGCGGACCGTCGAGCATGATTTCCAGCGCCGGCGCCATGCGCGGATTCAGCGCGCGATCGGTTTCCCATGGCTGCGGCAGCGTCGGGATGCGCAGGTGCGACACGGAGAAACCGGACAGGCCGGCCTTCGGGCGACCGCCGCGACCGGTGGCGCCTTCGTCGCGGATCTCGCCGCCATTGCCGGTGCTGGCACCGGGGAACGGTGCGATGGCGGTGGGATGGTTGTGCGTCTCGACCTTGATGCAGAACGCGGACGGCAGCTCGGCTTCGCTCGCGTACTGCTGCGTCGTGGGCTGCGGACGGAAACGTCGCGCCGGGTAGCCTTCGACCACTGCGGCGTTGTCGCTGTAGGCCGACAACGTGTACTGAGGCGTGGTCGCGTGGGTGTTCTTGATCATCTTGAACAGCGACAGCGGCTGTTCGCGTCCTTCGATCGTCCACGACGCGTTGAAGATCTTGTGGCGGCAGTGCTCCGAGTTGGCCTGCGCGAACATCATCAGTTCGACGTCGGACGGCTTGCGGCCCAGCTCGGTGTAGCGCTCGCGCAGGTAGGCGATCTCGTCGTCGGCCAATGCCAGGCCGAGGCGCTTGTTGGCCTGGTCCAGGTCGGCCAGCGCGATGCGTTCGAGTTCGCCACGCGCCGGCGTGGTGAACAGCGCGGCGGCATCGTCGCGCGCGGCGAGCAGCGACTGCGTCATCGGATCGTGCAGCAGCTTGGCCAGCGCACCTTGCGTCGGGGCGTCGGCCGGCCAGCCGGCCAGGTCGTAGCGCAGACCGCGTTCGACGCGCTTGATGGGTTGCCCCGCGCCCTGCAGCAGTTCGGTGGCCTTGCTGGCCCACGGCGACAGCGTGCCCAGTCGCGGGGTGACGAAGCGCGAAACCGCGCCCGCGGCCTGTGGCGCCTGCGCGGCGGCACCCTGGAGGATGCGGCCGAGGATGGCAGCGTCGGGTGCGGCACTGGTCTGGGGGACGACCCAATAGGTCCACCACACGCCGAGCAGGCGGATGTCGGGATGGACGGCTTGGAGACGGGCTTGCAGGCGTTCGCGGCGGAACGAAGACAGGGCGGAAGCGCCCTCGAGGACGATCATGTCCGGGGAACCGTGGTGTACGGGCCGGCTATTGTAGCGGGAGCGGCGATTCCGGGGCGAAGCGTCGTGGGGCGGCGTAGGGCGGGGCTCGACCCGCCGCGAACGGCCGAAGTCCACCGCCCCCATGCTTGAGCGCCAGGCAAGCAGCCGGGCTCCTGACCCGATGCAGCAATGCTGGTGCCCGGTGGTCGCCGGCCCCGGGAGTGACGGGCGAGACCCGCCCACGCAACGCGGGTCCAAAACGCAGAACGGGGGCCGAAGCCCCCGTTCCATCACTGCACCACAACCTGCATCAGCCGCCGGTGGACGCGACCGGATCGGTGGCGCCGGCCGGCTCGGCCTTGCCGCCGCCGGCCAGGCGGTCGAGCGCCTCGCGCAGGCGCTTGGGTTCGAGGTAGCCGCCCAGGGTGCTGCCGTCCTCGGCAATGATCATCGGCGTGCCGGTCAGGCCGGCGCGCTGGCCGACGTCGTACTGCATCGACACCGTGTTCTTGCAGTCGCGCGGCTGGATGCCCTTGTCGTTCTTGGCGTCGGTCAGGGCCTTCTTGCGGTCTGGCGCGCACCACACTGAGATCATCTTCTTGTGATCCTCGCTGCCCAGGCCCATGCGCGGGAAGGCGAGGTACTGCACTTCGATGCCCTGCTTGTTGTACTCGGCAATGTCGCTGTGCAGCTTGCGGCAATAGCCGCATTCCACGTCGGTGAAGACCGCGACGGTGTACTTCGGGTTTGCCGGCGCGAAGACGATGCGTTCGCTCACCGGGATGGTCTTGAGCAGCTCCTTGCGGATCGTGTCCATCGACGCTTCGCTCAGGTTCTTCTTTTCCTTCGTGTCGAAGAGCGCGCCGCCGCTACCGGGGACGAACAGGTAGCGCCCGTCGTCGCTGACATAGATGACCTGGCCCTGGACGATGGCTTCGCGGAAGCCCGTGAGCGGCGCGGCGCCGACGTGCTCGACGACGACGCGCGGGTTCAGCGAGCGCACGGCCTCGATCGCGCGGCCGTCAGGAGTGTTGGCAGCGGCCTTCGGAGCCGCGGTGTTGACGACAGGTGCGCCCTTGGCGGTTGCCGCCTGGGCACCCGGGGCGGTGCCGCCCGGTGCCTGGGCGCAGGCGGAGAGGCTGATCGCGCCCAGCAGGGCGAAGAAAGTGCGCTTCATGAGAGTCCTAGCGAGGGTGACCGGTGTTGGAGCGCCGGGATGCGGAAAGGTTCTTGAGATTGTCGCATGGGCACGACGGACGGACGTGCCATTGGTACGGAAGGCGCGACCGCACAGGCCCCCACGCGGTGACGCAGGTCGCACTCGGCACGCTTGTATGGGCGCCGGGGGGACACGCGACCCGGCCTCGACGAGGCGCGGGTCGTCGTTCATCCGCGCGGATGATGACGTGCGTGCAGTTGCTTGAGCTGTTCGCGCGCGACCAGCGTGTAGATCTGCGTCGTCGACAACGAGCTGTGGCCGAGCAGCATCTGCAGGGCGCGCAGGTCCGCGCCGTGGTTCAACAGGTGGGTAGCAAAACTGTGGCGCAGGCCGTGCGGACTGATCTTCACCGGGTCGATGCCGGCGATCGCGGCGTAGCGCTTCACCAGCTGCCAGAACTGCTGGCGCGAGGGCGGCTCGCCGCTGGCCTCCAGGAAAAGCGTCGGCAACGCGCGCTTGCCCGCCAACTGCGGCCGGGCGGTGGCCAGGTAGCTTTCCAGCCAGTGCTGGGCCTCCTGGCCAAGCGGCACCAGGCGCTCCTTGCTGCCCTTGCCGGTAACGCGCAGCACGCCCTGGCGCAGGTTGACGGCGGTGGCCGGCAGGTTGACCAGCTCGCTGACGCGCAGTCCGCATGCGTACATCAGCTCCAGCATCGCGCGATCCCGCAAGCCGTGCGCCGTCGAAGTATCGGGCGCCGCCAGCAACGCCTCGATCTGGCTTTCGCCGAGCGCCTTGGGCAAGGATTGCGGCAGCTTGGGCGGATCCAGCAGCGCCGTCGGATCGTCCACGCGCGCGCCCGAACGTACCTGATGGGCGAAGAACGCCCGCAACGCCGACAGCAGGCGCGCATTGCTGCGCGGCGAGTAGCCATTGCGGCTGCGCCAGGCGAGGTAATCGAACAGCGTGGCCCGTTCCGCGTGGGCCAGTCCGCCGGCCCGGCCTTCGCCCCAGCGCGCGCAGACTTCGAGGTCGCGGCGGTAGCTGTCGAGGGTCTGCCGCGCCAATCCGCTTTCCGCCCAGATCGCGTCGAGGAAGGTGTTGATTGCAGTCGCATCGGCATCGGGCAACGGCGGCAACGCCATCGCCTGCATGCGCCGTTGCGCGGGTGAGTGCGGGCTCATGGCCCAAGCTTATATGCTGGCAGGATGACTTCATCCCAGACGCCTTCGACCGCTGCAACTTCGAGTGCAGCGACACCCACGAAACCCGCCGCACTGACCGGCTGGCGCCTGCTCGCGCTGTTCTACGACCTGTGGCCGGTAGTCGCGTTGTGGATGGTGGTGTCGGCCGCATTCACCCTGGGCTACACCTTCCTGGGTCACCACGACCCGCACCAGAACATCCCCCCGTTCTCACCGCTGGCATGGCTGTTGTGGTTGTGCTGCTGGGTAGTCGCTGGCCTCTACGCGACGGTCAGCTGGCGCCGCGGCGGCCAGACGCTGGGCATGCGCCCGTGGCGGCTGCGCGTGATGACGCGCGAAGGCGGCGCACCTTCGTGGTCGCAGTTGTGGAAACGCTACGCGATGGGATCGCTGTCGCTGCTGGTCGCGGGCATGGGGTTCTGGTGGGCGTGGATCGACCGTGAACGCCTGGCGTGGCATGACCGGGCCAGCGGCACGCATTTGATTCGTCTGCCCAAGCAGCAGCGGTAAAGCATCCGGGCGCGCTGCATCGCGTCGCATCCAGCTGCGCTAGCCGACGAGGCCCGCGACCCACGCTCCGGGTCAGCGAAGCCATGCTCGAGCCTCGGGACACCACCGTGCTTTTCGCTTGAGGGGCCTCGTAGCGTTGTCGAAAAATCCCGGGGCGATCGCGGACCCGGAGCAAGCTCCGGGCGCGCAGCTCGGGGTGCCCTTCTCTTTAGTTACTTTGACCGAAGGGAATCCAGTCGGACTCTTGAGCAAACAAGAGAAAGTGACCCGCCAAGGGCGGAAGCTGTTGCTGTGGCTCCGCTTCAGAAGCGCATGACCACAGTCGTGAATGGCACCCACAGCTCACGCCTTCGCGACGACCGACCGCCCTACCCCGACCTGCGCTTGAACAGGAAATACGACACCGCCAGCATCACCACCGTCGGCAGGAAATACGCCAACCGGTAGTCGAAGTGATACACCTGCGCCAACCGCACGCTCTGCTGCTGCAGCAGCCAGAAGCCGAGCGAGAAAACGATGCCGATGAAGATGCGCTTGCCCAGCCCGCCACTGCGCAGGCTGCCGAACGCGAACGGGATCGCCGCCAGGCACAGCGCCAGCACGTTGAGCGGATAGAACCAGCGCTCCCAATAGAACACCTCGAACTCCGAAGCATCCAGGTCGTTGCGCTTGCGGTAATCGATCGCACTGCGAAGATCGCTGCTGGCGAGGTAGCGCGGGCTGTCGCTGCCGGCATTCAGGGCCACCGCATCCAGCTTGGAGGCCCACCGCTCTTCGGGCACCTTCACCTGCGTCGCCGACTTGGCCTGGAAACTGGTGCGGGTCACATCGCGCAGCAGCCAGCCACCCGGGCGGTGCTCGGCGATCTTCACCAATGCCAGCGACTTCAGCCGCCCGTCCTCGGCGAATTCATACATGCGCACGTCGCGCAGCTCGAGCCAGCGGTCGGTGCCGTTGTCGCGCTCCTGGCCGCCGTTGGCATTGATGATGACGTCGCCTTCGCGCGCCCACAGGCCCGAGTACTGGGCGACGATCATGTCCTTGGACTTGGACGACGCCTTCAGCGCATTGGCGCGGCGCTCGCCCGTGGGACCGGCGGTTTCGCCGCTCACCACCATCAGCAGGGTCAGCACCGCCAGCGACCCCGCCACGGCGATGCTCAGGCGCCGGCGCGACAGGCCCACCGCCCGCAGCGCGGTCAATTCGGACGAAGCCGCCAGCTGGCCCAGCGACATCAGCGAGCCCACCACCGCCGCATACGGGAACAACTGGTACGCGCGGCGCGGAATGGTCAGCACCAGGTAGAACAGTGCCTGCGCGACCCCGTAATTGCCCTTGCCGACGTCGCCGAACTCGCCGACGAAGCTCAGCGTCAGGTCCAGGCCCAGCAGCACGCACCAGGTCAGCAATACCGTGCCGAAGACGACGCGGCCGACATACAGGTCATGGATCTTGGGAAAGGGTCTCATCGCTACTCCGGCCTCACGCGCGCGCCAGTCGGGCCCGGCGCATGCGGCCATCGGTGAAATACAGCCATAGACCGATCGCCAGCAGCGGCAACAGCAGCCACCACAGGCCCAGCGCCGCGGCGATCTTGCCGTCCTGCAGCCACTTGGTACCCATCAGCATCAGGTCCATGCCGATCATGTAGCCGAGGAAACCGATCACCGCCTGCCCCAGCCGGCCCTGTCGCGGCATGCTGCGCGCCAGCGGGATCGCCATCAGCGCGAAGGCGAGCGTCAGCAGCGGCGGTGCCAGGCGACGGTGCAGCTGCGCGTTGGCTTCGATGCGCGGATCGGCCAACAGGCGGGCGGTGGACAGCATTTCCGGCTGGTTGGGGTCGTACTTGGCCTCGCCGACCGGCATGGCGACGTCGTTGCGCTTGTAACTGAGCAGGCGGTAGTTCAGGCCGGCGTCGCGCGGGCCTTCGACCTCGAAACCGTCGTTGAGGGTCAGGTAGCGATCGCCCTTCTCATCGACGGTGACCTCGCCGTTATTGGACGTGGTCACGTCGACGCGGTCGTCCTTCTGTCGATACACGAACACGCGATTGAACTTGCTGCCATCGGGCGACATGCTGCCGACAAACACCACGCCACCGCCGGGAAGTTCGGTGAACGCGCCCGGCTCCAGTCCCGCCACGATCAGGTTGCGGCTGGACTTGTTGATCATTTCCTTGGACAGCCGCTCCGCCCACGGCCCCAGCCAGAGCGAGCACGCGGCGACCACCGCCACCATCGGCACCACCAGCATCAGCAGCGGCCGCAGCATCCGCCGCGGACCGACGCCGATCGAGGCGATCACCGGCATCTCCGAGTCCCGGTACATCCGGCCGGCGCCCAGCATCAGGCCCAGCATCAGCGCCAGCGGCAGGATCAGCGGCAGCCAGTTGAGCGTCACCAGGCCCAGCTGCGGGAGCAGCATCCCGACCGGTACCCGGCCATTGGCCATGTCGCGGAGGACGTCGGTGAACACCCCGCCGAACGCCACGATCATCAGCACGACGCTGGCGGCGAAGGTGGACTGGGCAAATTCGCCGAACAGGTAGCGATCGAGCTTGGGCATCAGGGGGCTTTGCTAGACTTGGGGTTTGGTCCGACCGGTCGTGCGCCCATCACGGGCGCGGCACAGCCGGCGGGATTGTACGTGTTCCGCCGTAAGGGGTTCCGTCGTGCGGGTTCCAGCGGGGAATGTTCCCAGCGGCGGAACCCTGGTACGTAAATCCCGCTACGCGTGACTTCCGACCGGACTTCATCCCCCACTGCTCCTGAGAATCTGTTCGATGTCCCTCGAATTCGACCTGAACCACGCTGCCCCGGCGACCGTCGCCACCGATTGCGTGGTCGTTGGCGCCTATGCCGACAAGACCCTGACCGCCTCCGGCCAGGCCCTGGACGATGCCAGCGGCGGCCGCCTGCGCACCCTGCTCGAGCGCGGCGACATCAGCGGCAAGACCGGCAAGACCGCGCTGCTCCACGACCTGCCGGGCGTCACAGCGCCGCGCGTACTGGTGGTGGGTCTGGGCGAAGCGGCCAAGTTCGCCGTGCCGCAGTACATCAAGGCGATCGGCGATGCCGCCCGCGCGCTGAAGACCGGTCCGGTCACCAACGCACTGCTGACGCTGAGCGAAGTCGACACCAAGGGCCGCGACCAGGCGTGGAACATCCGCCAGGCCGTGATCAACGCTGATCACGCCTGCTACCGCTACACCGCCACCCTCGGTGCCAAGAACAAGGCGCGCGAGGAAACCGGCCTGAAGCACTTGTCGATCCACGGCCAGGACACCGTTGCGCTCGGCCACGGCAAGGCGATTGCCGCCGGTGTCGCTTTCACCCGCGAACTGGGCAACCTGCCGCCGAACATCTGCAACCCGGCCTACCTCGCGCAGCAGGCGCAGGAATTCGCCGCGAAGTTCGACAAGGCGTCCTGCGAAGTGCTCGACCGTGCGCAGATGCAGGAACTGGGGATGGGCTCGCTGCTCGCCGTCGCGCGCGGCTCGGCCAACCCGCCCAAGCTCATCGTGATGAAGTGGAGCAATGGCGGCGATGCCAAGCCCTACGTGATGGTCGGCAAGGGCATCACCTTCGATACCGGCGGCATCAACCTGAAGACCCAGGGCGGCATCGAGGAAATGAAGTACGACATGTGCGGCGCTGCCAGCGTGATGGGCGCGTTCGTGTCGACGGTCGGCATGCAGTTGCCGATCAACCTCGTCGTCATCGTGCCGGCGGTGGAAAACATGCCCGACGCCGATGCCTACCGTCCGTCCGACGTGATCACCTCGATGTCGGGCAAAACCATTGAAGTCGGCAACACCGACGCCGAAGGCCGCCTGATCCTGTGCGACGCACTCACCTACGCACAGCGCTTCGAGCCGCAGGCGCTGCTCGACGTCGCCACCCTGACAGGCGCCTGCGTGGTCGCGCTGGGCAAGTACGCGACCGGCCTGATGAGCAAGCACGACGACCTGGCCAGCGAACTGGCCGAGGCCGGCGAAAATGTCTTCGACCGCGCCTGGCGCCTGCCGCTGTGGGACGAATACCAGTCGCTGCTGGAATCCACCTTCGCCGACGTCTACAACATCGGCGGCCGCTGGGCCGGTGCGATCACCGCGGGCTGCTTCCTGGCGCGCTTCACTGAAGGCCAGCGCTGGGCGCACCTCGACATCGCCGGCGTGTCCAACGACGAAGGCAAGCGCGGCATGGCAACCGGTCGTCCGGTGGGCATGCTGAGCCAGTGGTTGCTGGATCGCGTGGCGTGACGTCTTTCGACTTGCGCGTCGCGATCCGCACGGCGGTTCGTGAAATCGAAACGCACTTGCGTTGACCGCGATGCCCCGCGCCGACTTCTACCTGATCGCCAAGGACCGGTTCAAGACGGAACCATTGCGCCTGGTGTGCGAGCTCGCCCGCAAGGCGCATGACGCCGGCCTATGGACGCTTGTGCTCGCGCGCGACGCCGCGCAGGCGGAGCGGCTGGACGATCTGCTGTGGGACATGGGCGATGACGTCTACATCCCGCACCAGATCGCCGGCGCGGACATGGACGAGGAAGAAGCCGCCGTGCTGATCGCCGCGCCCGACGCCGACGCGCCGATGCGACCGCTGGTGATCAACCTGCGCGACGCCGCGGTGGAAGGCGCGTTCGACCGCGTGCTGGAAGTGGTTCCTGCCGATCCATCGGCGCGCGAACCGCTGCGCGCGCGCTGGAAGCAGTACCAGGCACGCGGCCTGGACGTCACCAAGCACGACATGTGAGTTGCCGATGAAAGCGCTGATCATGATCTTCGTCACCGTGTTCCTCGCCGAGATCGGCGACAAGACCCAGTTGGCAACGATGCTGTTCTCCGCCGAGGGCCGCGTCTCGCCGATGCAGGTGTTCCTGGCGTCGGCCGCGGCACTGGTACTGGCCTGTGCGATCGGCGTGGTCGCCGGACAGGCGCTGGCGAAGTTCATCAGCCCGACGACGTTGAAGATCGTGGCGGGCGTCGGCTTCCTCCTGATTGGTGCCTGGACGCTGTATGGCGGGTTGAAGCCCGCGCCGTAGGGCGGGCCTTGGCCCGCCGCTCCAGGCATCAGACGAAACACTCGGCGGGTTGAAACCCGCCCTACACAGGCATTCCCTCCTCCCATGACCACCCTCTCCTCCAGCTACGACCCCACCCAGTTCGAAACCCGCCTGTACCAGCAGTGGGAAAGTAGTGGCGCGTTCGCGCCGACCGGACAGGGCGAGCCCTACACCATCCTGCTGCCGCCGCCAAACGTCACCGGCACGCTGCACATGGGCCACGCGTTCCAGCACACGCTGATGGACTCGCTGATCCGCTACAAGCGCATGAGCGGTTTTGACGTGTTGTGGCAGATGGGCACCGACCATGCGGGCATCGCCACGGAGATGGTGGTGTCGCGCAACCTCGCGATCGAAGGCAAGGGCGAGACGCGCGATTCGCTCGGCCGCGACGGCTTCATCGCGAAAGTGTGGGAATGGAAGCAGCAGTCCGGCGACACCATCGAACGGCAGATGCGCCGCCTCGGCACCTCCGGCGACTGGACCCGCAGCACCTTCACCATGGACCCGATGGCCGCGGACGCTGTCATCGAGGCGTTCGTGAAGCTGCACGAACAAGGTCTGATCTATCGCGGCCAACGCCTGGTCAACTGGGATCCGGTGCTGAAGACCGCGATCTCGGACCTGGAAGTCGTCAACGAGGAAGAAGACGGCCACCTGTGGTCGATCAGCTATCCGCTGACCGACGGCAGCGGCACGCTCACCGTCGCCACCACGCGCCCGGAAACCATGCTCGGCGACACCGCGGTGATGGTGCATCCCGACGACGAGCGTTATGCGCACCTGATCGGCAAAACCGTCACGCTGCCGCTGACCGGCCGCGAGATTCCGGTCATCGCCGATGCCTACGTGGATCGCGAATTCGGCACCGGCGTGGTCAAGGTGACGCCCGCGCACGACTTCAACGACTACGCCGTCGGCCAGCGCCACAAGCTGCCGATGATCAACATCTTCACGCCCGAGGCGATGACCAACGACAACGTGCCGGAGAAGTATCGCGGCCTGGATCGTTACGTCGCGCGCAAGGCCGTGCTCGCCGATCTGGAAGCCGCGGAACTGCTGGTCGAGACCAAGCCGCACAAGCTTCAGGTGCCGCGCGGCGATCGCACCAACCAGGTGATCGAGCCGTACCTGACCGACCAGTGGTTCGTGCAGATGGATGGCTTCGCCAAGCGCGGCCTCGAACTGGTGGAAGGCGCCGATGGAAAGCCCGGCGACATCCAGTTCGTGCCGCCGAACTGGATCAGCACCTACCGACACTGGATGGAAAACATCCAGGACTGGTGCATCAGCCGCCAGCTGTGGTGGGGGCATCGCATTCCGGCGTGGTACGACGAAGCGGGCAACTTCTACGTCGGCCGCAGCGAAGCCGAAGTCCGCGCGAAGCATTCGCTCGACGCCGATGTCGCCCTGCGCCAGGACAACGACGTGCTGGAGACCTGGTTCTCCTCCGCTCTGTGGCCGTTCAGCACGATGGGCTGGCCGAACGAAGCGCTGATGTCCGAGCGTGGCTACGATCGCTATGTGCCGTCGTCGGTGCTTGTCACCGGCTTCGACATCATCTTCTTCTGGGTCGCGCGCATGATCTTCATGACCGACCACTTCACCGGTCGCGTGCCATTCAAGGACGTGTACATCACCGGCCTGGTGCGCGACGCGCATGGACAGAAGATGTCCAAGTCGAAGGGCAATGTCCTCGACCCGATCGACATCATCGATGGCATTTCGCTCGACGACCTCGTCGCCAAGCGCACCGGCGGCTTGATGCAGCCGAAGATGGCCGAGAAGATCGAGAAGGCGACGCGCAAGGAATTCCCGGAAGGCATCCCGGCATTCGGCGCCGACGCGCTGCGCTTCACCATCAGCGCGCTGGCCGGCCACGGCCGCGACATCAAGTTCGACCTCGGTCGCGCCGAAGGCTACAAAAACTTCTGCAACAAGCTGTGGAACGCGACGCGCTTCGTGCTGATGAACACCGACGGCGCCAGCTTCACCGGCGCGCCGCAGCCAAAGACCGATGCCGAACGCTGGATCCTGTCGCAGCTGGCGAAAACCGCCGCCGAAGCCGAGCAGCATTTCGCGTCCTATCGCTTCGACCTGCTGGCGCAGGCGCTGTACGAATTCGCCTGGAACAACTTCTGCGACTGGTTCGTGGAATTCGCCAAGCCGGCGCTCAACGGTGACGACGCAGATGCGGCCAACAGCACGCGCCACACCCTGCTGTACGTGCTGGAACGCCTGTTGTCGCTGCTGCACCCGCTGATTCCGTTCGTGACCGAGGAGCTGTGGCAGGCGGTCGCGCCGAAGCTGGGCATTGCGGAGCAGACGATCATGCTGCGTCCGTATCCGCAGGCGGGCGATTTCGCAGGCGCTGACTACACGACCGCCGAGGCCGACGTGGAATGGCTGAAGGCGATGGTTTCCGCACTGCGTCGCGTGCGCAGCGAGCTCAACGTCGCACCGTCCAGGCTGGTGCCGCTGCTGCTGGCCGAAGGCACCGATGCCGATCGCATTCGCGCCCAGCGCTTCGATTCGCAGCTGCGCTTCCTCACGCGACTGGAGCGCATCGACTTCATCGCCGACGCCAAGGATGCGCCTGCATCGGCACCGGCCGTGGTGGGTGAACTGCACCTGCTGGTGCCGCTGGAAGGCCTCGTCGACCTGTCGGCCGAGCGCACGCGCCTGGACAAGGAAATCGGCCGCGTCGCCGGCGAGAAGGAAAAGAGCGAGACCAAGCTCGCCAAGTTCACCGACAAGGTGCCGGCGGCGGTGGTGGAACAGGAACGTCAGCGTCTGGTCGACTGGACCACGCAGCTTGAAGGCCTGACCGCCCAGCGGGCTAAGCTGGGCTGAGCCGCCGGAAGTTGGTAGGGCGGGTCTCGACCCGCCGCCAGCGAGCCGAGACATCGCGAAGGCGGTTTCGACCCGTCATTGCAAACTGGGACGCTACGAAGGCGGGTCAAGACCCGCCCTACGAGGCTATCAGCCGCCCGCGCGGCTTCCACGATTCCGCGGCCTGGAGTCAGTCGAGGGCGGGCAACAACTCCATCGCCATCACCAGCGCGTCCTCGCGCCCGTCCTTCGCAGGGTAATAGCGCGGGCGACGTCCGATCTCGTTGAAGCCCTCGTCGTGGTACAGGGCGATGGCGTGCACGTTGGACGGCCGCACCTCCAGGAACACCCGCGCCGCGCCGCGACCGCGCGCGATCTGCATCAGCGCATGCAGCAGGCGGCGTCCGTAACCATGTCCCTGCATCTCCGGGGCGACGCACACGTTGAGCACGTGCGCCTCGCCTGCCGCGATCGACATGAGGAAGTAACCGATGATGCGGCCCTCGTCGTGCAGCACCCACGCCGGGTAGTCCGCGCGCAGGCAGTCGCGGAAGATGCCCACCGTCCACGGGAATTCATACGCACGCACCTCGATCAGGTGCACGGCGACCAGGTCGTCCTCGCGCATGGCCCGGAGCGACGCCGGTGATGTGGCTTCGATCGTGCGCGCGTTCACGAGCGCGCCACCTTGCGCAGGGCGCGCAATACGGGCCAGAGCGCCCGGCGCGCGCGCGGGTTGCCGCGCAACGTCGCCAGGTCGGGCAAGGCGGCACGCAATCCCTCGTCTTCCGGCTCCCGCTTCGCGGCATGTGCGAGCGCGCGCAGGAGTGCGTTTTCCAGTGCAATTGGAGTCGCCTGACGCTGCGGCGTCGAAGGCCGCGCCGTAGGAGCCCGTGTGCGCACATCAAGCCCGGCCTGCTCGGCTGGCGTCCCGTCCCGCGAAGGCGCAGCCACCACATCCGCGGCCGACCCCAGCACCATCACGTCGTGCCCGAGCTCGCGCAGCCACGCCTGCTGCTGCCCGCTCCACGGCGAAACACCGCTCACGCGGCCGACTCCGCGGGTAGCCGCCGCAACTTGCGCCAGAGCCAGTAGCCCGGACCGGAGAGCGCGTACAAGGTGGTGATCGCGAGCAGCACCGTCGGCGGATCAACGGCGATGGCTACCAGCACCGCAAGCACCACCACGATCGCCAGGAACGGCACGCGGTCGGTATGCGGACCACCGCCCTTGAAGCTGAAGTAGCGCATCCTGCTCACCATCAGCAAGGCCGCGACGACGGTCACGGCGAGCGCGACATAGCGCAGGTCCTCGCCGTCGAAACCGTTGTCGTTGCAGGTCCACACGAAGGCCGACACCAGCCCCGCCGCCGCCGGGCTGGCCAGCCCGATGAACCAGCGCTTGTCGACCACGCCCACCTGCGAGTTGAACCGTGCCAACCGCAGCGCCGCGCACGCGGCATACAGGAACGCCACGATCCAGCCGAGCTTGCCCGGCACCACGCCGTCCAGCCGCGTGGACGACAGCGCCCAGTGGTACATCACCAGCGACGGCGCCAGGCCGAAGCTGATCAGGTCGGCCAGCGAGTCGTACTGCATGCCGAACTCGCTCTGGGTATTGGTCAGCCGCGCGACCCGGCCATCGACGCCATCGAGGATCGCGGCAACGAAAATCGCGATGCAGGCGTTCTCGAAATGCCCCTGGGTCGCCGCGATGATCGCGTAGTAACCGGCGAACAGGCCGCCGGTCGTGAACAGGTTTGGCAGCAGGTAAATGCCGCGATTGCGCGGCCGCGGGGTAGGCAATGGGTCCATGTGGGCAGTTTAGCGCTTGCCTGCGGCGGGCACGGGTGCTGCAATCGGGGTCTGCCCGCTGCATGACCGGAGTTCCGACGTGACCAGCCGCATCCCCGCTACACCCGCACGAACCGCTCGAGCTGCCCACAGCAGCCGGATCGGCCCGACCCTGCTCCTGGGCCTGTGCACCCTCGCCTTCGCGTGCCCCGCCTTCGCCGGCAAGGTCTACCAGTGGAAGGACGCCAACGGCGTCTCCCACTATTCCGACTCCGCGCCGCCTGAGCAGGGCTACAAGAACCGGCAGATGAAAGACGGACCGGCAGCCCCGGTTGCCGATGCCAAACCCGCCGAGAACGCCGCCTGCACCAAGGCCCGCGGCAACAAGGCGAACCTCGACAGCGGCGTGGCTGTCGGCATCGATGCCAACAACGATGGCAAGGCCGACCGCGAACTCACCAAGGACGAACGCGCCCAGCAGGTCGCCTGGGCCGACGCCATGATCAAGACCTCCTGCACCCCGGCTGCCGCCAAGCCCTGAGCGCATGCGCCTGTTCTGGGCCATCGTCGCCGGCGGACTAATCGCCGGCCTTGTCGCGTGGTGGACCTCGCGCGACACGCCCGAGCAGGCCGCCGCCAAGCGCGAACGTGCCGAGAAAGCGGCCGCCGCGCAGGCCGAGGCCGCCCGACCCAAGCTCTATCGCTGGCGCGATGCCCAGGGCCGCCTGCAGGTGAGTACGGAGCCGCCCAAGGGCCACAAGTACGAAACCATCGACATGGCGCCGAAGGACGGCATCGAGGTCCACGGCGAGCGTTCGACCGAGCTTCCGGACAATCCACCGCAGTAGTTCCGCGTTGCCAGTCGGCGGTCAGCGCCTGTCGGATTGAGAACCCCCGCTCATGATGTCCCCACTCATCCTGAGCGCAGGTCCGCAGGCCCGAAGTCGAAGGACGAGGCGCCAAGGCCGGAATGCCCGCAACTACGCAGCCGGCCAACCCGCGCAGCGCATGGCAAAATGCCGGCCTCTCTACGCGTGAAGCCCCCACTGATGCGCCTGTCGCGGTTCCACCTCCACACCAGCAAGGAAACCCCCGCCGAAGCCGAAATCATCAGCCACAAGCTGATGCTCAAGGCCGGCATGATCCGCAAGCTCGCCGCTGGCCTGTACACGTGGAGTCCGCTGGGCCTGCGTGTGCTGCGCAAGGTTGAGAAGGCGGTGCGCGAGGAGATGGACGCCGCCGGCGCGATCGAACTGCTGATGCCGACGATCCAGCCGCAGGAACTGTGGGAGGAAACCGGTCGCTGGGAGAAGTTCGGCGGCCAGCTGCTCAAGATCAAGGACCGCAAGGAAGCCGGTTACTGCTACGGCCCCACCGCCGAGGAAGTCATCACCGACTTCGCCCGCAGCGAGCTGTCCAGCTACAAGCAGCTGCCGGTCAACTTCTACAACATCCAGACCAAGTTCCGCGACGAGATCCGCCCGCGCTTCGGCGTGATGCGCGCGCGCGAATTCCTGATGAAGGATGCGTACTCGTTCCACCTCACGCAGGACGACCTCGCCCGTGAGTACCGGAACATGTACGACGCCTACAGCCGCATCTTCCAGCGCCTGGGGCTGAAGTTCCGCGCGGTGTTCGCCGATACCGGCGCGATCGGCGGCAGTGCCTCGCACGAATTCCACGTGCTGGCCGATTCGGGTGAGGACGCTATCGCCTTCTCGAGCGGTTCGGACTACGCCGCGAACGTCGAACTGGCCGAAGCCGTATCGCCGGGCGCACGCCCCGCCGCAACCGAGGCGATGCGCAGGATCGACACGCCCATGCAGAAGACCTGCGAGGACGTCGCCGCGCTGATGGGCATCGCGTTGCAGCGCACGGTGAAGTCGGTGGCGCTGATGGGCGTCGACGGCGAAAACGCACCGCAGTTCGTGCTCGCGCTGGTCCGCGGCGATCACGTCGTCAACGAGATCAAGCTGGCCAAGCTTGCCGGCATGGGCGACTACCGCCTGGCAACCGAAGGCGAGATCGACGCGCACCTGGGCAGCGAACCGGGTTTCCTGGGACCGGTGCTCAGCGGCGGCGCCACGAGCGCCGCCGGGGCATCGAAGCAGCCGATCCGCGTCATCGCCGACCGCAGCGTCGCCGCGATGGCCGACTTCGTCGTCGGTGCCAACGAGAAGGGTTACCACCTCGCCGGCGTGAACTGGGGTCGCGACCTGCCCGAAGCGCATGAAGTCGCCGACATCCGCAACGTGGTCGAAGGCGACGCCTCGCCCGACGGCCACGGCACGCTGGGCATCGCGCGCGGCATCGAGGTCGGCCACGTGTTCCAGCTCGGCCGCAAGTACGCCGAAGCGATGGAGTGCACCGTACTGGACGAAACCGGCAAGGCCGCAATCCCGCTGATGGGCTGCTACGGCATCGGCGTGTCGCGCATTGTCGCCGCCGCGATCGAACAGAACTTCGACGCCAACGGCATCGTCTGGCCGGACGCGATGGCGCCGTGGCAGGTCGCCGTGTGCATGATCAATCCGAAGAATGACGCGACCGTCACCGAGGCCGCGGAAGCGCTGTACCGCGAACTCAACGCCGCCGGCATCGACACCGTGCTCGACGACCGCGGCCTGCGTCCGGGCGCGATGTTCGCCGACATCGAGCTGATCGGCATCCCGCATCGCGTGGTGGTATCCGAACGCGGCATCGCCGCCGGTTCGTTCGAATACCGCCACCGCCGCGCGAGCGAAGCCGAGAACCTGGACCACGCGGCGTTGCTGGCGCGGCTGGGCGCGGCATAATCGGGCCAGACACAATCCGCATTCCACCGTAACCCGGAGGTTTCATGTCGATCGACATCAACGGCCTGTCCGCGAAGGAACTGGACGCGCTGATCAACCAGGCGAAGAAGCGCAAGACGACGCTGATCAAGCGCAAGCCGATCGCCGCCGTCCGCAGCAAGCTGACCGCACTGGCGAAGGCCGAGGGCTACACGATCGCCGAGCTGTTCGGTGGCGCAACCGCAACCAGGCCTGCAGCGTCGAAACCGACCGCTGCTGCGTCGAAAGCGCGCAAGACGACCAAGGGTTACAAGCTGGGCAAGGTGGCGCCGAAGTATCGCAACCCGGCGAATACGGCCGAAACCTGGGCCGGGCGCGGCAAGCCGCCACGCTGGCTCTCGGTCTACCTGGACCAGGGACGCAAGCTGGATGATTTCCTGATCGGATAACCGTCGCACGCAACACAAAACGCCGGCCTTCGCGCCGGCGTTTTCATTTGCGGACAGGCCCTGATCTCGTCCAACCGCCAGGCCTGCAAACCCCGTGCCCGCGACCCTGTCGGCCAGCCCGGGTCAGAGGTTCCGCCCCGCCGGCAACAACAGGTTGCCAAACAGCAACCCTGCCAGCAGCGCCAGCAGGATGTTCACCACCGCAAGCAGTGCGTCCTGCCCGGCGATCATGTCCTGCTGCTGGATCATGTTCATCAGTCCGCGCAGCGTGGTGCTGCCGGGCACCAGCATGATGATGCCGGGCACGCGGACGATGGCGCCCGGGCGATTCCACCACCGTGCATAGGCATTGCCCGCCGCGGTCATCACCAGCGCGGCCAGGAAGATGCCGGCCAGGCTGCCGAAGGCTTCGCCGGCAAAGCGTGAGATCAGGTAACCCGATGCCGCGGCCACCATCACCCGCAGGTAGTCGCGGCGGCTGGCGCGGAACAGCACGGCGAAGGCGAAAGCCGCGGCGACCAGCGCGATGCCTTCCACCCAGCCCGGTTGCGGCCGCAGCGCGCGCACCTGCGGTTGCAGACCGATCAGGTCGGCAACGTACAGCGCAATCGCCGTACCCACGGTGAGCTTGAGCACCGTCGTCAATGCACCGGCGAACCGCGCCGTGCCGGAAACCAGATGCTGGCTGGTGAGCTCGTTCACCGCGTTGGTCAACGCAAGGCCCGGCAGCAGCACGATCAGCGAGGCGATGATCACGGTGTTCTGGTTGAGCGGCGTGGCGATGGCGACCAGCACGGTGGTGGTCGCGGCGAAGGTCGCGGCGACGGCTTCCAGCGCCTCCTTCAACCGCGGACGCATCGCGCTCAGTTCCACCAGCGCGCCGATCAGCAGGCCGTTGACACCGGCCACGGCGATGTCGAGCCACGGCAGTCGCAGCAGGCCGGCGATGGCCAGCGCGGCGAGCCCGAATGCCAGCACCTGCATCCGCCGCGAGCGCGAACTGTGCGGACGATCGAGTGCGCCCATGGCGTCATGGGCCTGCTCCAGATCCAGCCGGCCCGCCATCACGTCCTCGGCGATGCGGTCGGTCTCGGCCAGGCGATGCAGATCATTCTCACCGGGCGGCAGACGCACGACCCGGGTGATATCGCTGCCCTCCGGCCGCTGCGGATCGCTGAAGGTCAGGACCATCCCGGTCGGGTTGGACATCGGCTCACAGGCCACGTGCAGGCGCCGCGACACCGCGGTGATCGCGCCCTCCAAGCGCTGCGCGGTGGTGCCGTAGCTGTGGAGGCGACTGGCCAGCTCGACCAGGAAATCGACGCGGTCAACGAAGCTGGCGTCGCGCGATCCGACAGGGGTTTCTGCGGGGCGCGCTTCAGCATTGCGCGATTCAACAGGACGTGGCTCGACAGGTGCTTGCATGCCGCAAGGATCGCATGGCCGGACGCTCCGCGTGGTGTCGCCAGCGTGGCATCGCCCAATGTGGACTAGCCAGCATGAAGCCCGCTCCGCCGGCCGTCAGGTCCCCGGCGTGTTTCGCGTATCCCCAATTGCCCGGCGCGTGGCCGCCATCAGCACGTGCGGACCCGCTGGACCAACCGCCCACCCGCGCCTGTATCCTCCACCGCAATGGCCCCCGCTTCCCGACCCGACCTCACCGCCGAAGGCAGTCCGACGCGCCTGCGCCTGAGCGGGCAATGGACGCTGGAACACGCCGGCGGCATCAGCGAGGCCCTGGGTCGCGCGCCACGCGAGTTCGACGGCATCGACGCAACCGGCGTGCAGCGGCTGGATTCGCTCGGCGTGCTGCAGCTGCTGCGCTTCGCGCGGCGGCGCGATTTCGACTTCGACCTGATCGATTTCCACGACGACCACCGCAACCTGGTGAGCGCGATCGAGGACGTCGCCGACGACCGGCCGAAAAAGAAAAAGGAATACGGCATCGCCGCGGCACTGGCCCGCCTCGGCTTCGCGGTGCACGACAACTTCAGCGAGATCCGCGCGCTCGTCAGCTTCTTCGGCGAGACGCTGATCAAGCTGGTGCGCACGGTGAAGGAGCCCAGCCGGTTCCGCCCGACCGCCACCGTGCACCACATGGAACAGGTCGGCCTGGACGCGGTGCCGCTGGTGGCGCTGCTGTGCTTCCTGGTGGGCGCAGTGGTGGCGTTCCTGGGCGCCAACATCCTGCGCGACTTCGGTGCGGTCATCTACGTGGTGGAACTGGTGAGCATCGCGTTCCTGCGCGAGTTCGGCGTGCTGCTGACGGCGATCATCCTCGCCGGCCGCACCGCCAGCGCGTTCACCGCGCAGATCGGCGCGATGAAGGCCCGCGAGGAAGTTGACGCGATCCGCACGCTTGGCATGGATCCGATCGACCTGCTGGTGATCCCGCGCGTGCTGGCGCTGCTGGTAATGCTGCCGCTGCTGACCTTCGTCGCGATGATCTTCGGCCTGCTCGGCGGCCTCACCGTCGGCGCCTACGGCCTGGACATCCCGCCGATGCAGTACCTCTCGCGCATGCACGAGACGATGCAGCTCAAGCATTTCGTCGTCGGCATGGTGAAGGCGCCGTTCTTCGCGCTGATCATTTCGCTGATCGGGTGCCTGGAAGGACTGCAGGTCGAAGGCACCGCGGAGTCCGTCGGCGAACGCACTACGTCCAGCGTCGTGCAGACGATCTCGCTGGTGATCATCCTGGACGCGATGGCGGCGATCTGGTTCATGAAGATGGGCTACTGACATGGCCGCCGTGCAGCCGCTCCCCCACGACGAACCCATCATCCGCATCCGCGGCGTGTCCAACCGCTTCGACGAACAGGTCGTGCACGACGGCCTGGACCTGGACGTGCGGCGTGGCGAGATCATCGGCGTGGTCGGCGGTTCGGGTACCGGCAAATCGGTACTGATGCGATCGATCCTCGGGCTGCGCCGGCCCGATGCGGGTGCGATCGAAGTCCTCGGCGTTGACGCGCGCAGTGAGGACCCCGCCGATCGCCGCGCCATCGAACGCAACACCGGCGTGCTGTTCCAGGACGGCGCGTTGTTTTCCTCGCTCACCGTCGGCGAGAACGTGCAGGTGCCACTGAAGGAGTACCACCGCGACCTGCCCGATTCGCTGCTGTACGAATTGGCGCTGCTGAAGGTGAAGCTGGCCGGCCTGCCCGCCGATGCGATCAACAAGCTGCCGTCGCAACTATCCGGCGGCATGCGCAAGCGCGCGGGACTCGCGCGCGCGCTTGCGCTGGATCCGCCGCTGCTGTTCCTCGACGAACCCACCGCCGGGCTCGATCCGATCGGCGCCGCCGCGTTCGATCGCCTGATCCGCACGCTGCAGCAGGCGTTGGGCCTCACCGTATTCCTGATCACGCACGACCTCGACACGCTTTACGCGATCTGCGACCGCATTGCCGTGCTGGCCGACCGCAAGGTCGTGGCCTGCGCGCCGATCGAGCAGATCGAGACGTTTGACCATCCATGGGTCCAGGAATATTTCCACGGCCCCCGTGCGCGCGCGGCGCAGAAAACCCGCGAAGGGAACTGACATGGAAACCAAGGCCAATTACGTCCTGATCGGCGCCTTCACCCTGGTGGTGACGCTGTTCCTGTTGCTGTTCGCACTGTGGGCGGCGAAGTATTCGTCCGAGAAAGACTGGAGCCACTACGCGGTGATCTTCGATGAGCCGGTCACCGGCCTCACCGAGGGCAGCCCGGTGCTCTACAACGGCATCTCGGTCGGCACGATCGAGTCGCTTCGCCTCGCTCCCGACGACCCGCGCCGCGTGCTCGCCAACATCCGCATCCAGGCGCGCACGCCGGTCAAGAGCGATACGCGCGCCAAGATCTCCACCCCCAGCCTGACCGCGCCGCCGATCATCCAGCTCACCGGCGGCAGCCCGGGTGCACCGAGCCTGTCGGACGTGGACAAGCGCGAAGTGCCGGTGATCAAGACCGAGGCCTCCGCGTTGCAGAACATCGCCGACACCGCGAACAAGCTGGTGAGCCGACTGGACGTGCTGCTGAGCGATGAAAACGTCAAGCGCATCTCCGATTCGCTGGCCAACATCGACGCCGCTACCAGCGCGATCGGCGGCCAACGCGACGACCTGCGCCTGATGATCGTCAACGCCCGCAAATCCAGCGAGCAGCTGGAGAAGACGCTGGTGACCACCGACAAGGCGGTACAGGGGCTGGATCGCGAACTCGTGCAGAAGCTACCCGCGCTGGTGAACAAGCTCGACGGCACGCTCGCGCAGCTCGACTCGGCCGCAGGCGGCGTCAACGGCCTGGTCAGCGACAACCGCGCGGCGATCAACAACTTCGCCAATGACGGACTGGGCCAGCTTGGACCGACGCTGGGCGAACTGCGCGCATTGGTGCGCGACCTGCGCCACATCAGCGACCGCCTCGAAGGTGGGCCCGCGCAATACCTGCTGGGTCGCGACGCGCCCAAGGAGTTCGAGCCGAAATGAGCCGCCAGGACATCGACACGATGCACATGCGTACGAAGGGAGTTGCCGCAGTGGAATCGACCATCGCCGTGGGTTTTTCGCGCATTCGCCGGATCGCACCGCTCGGTGCCGTGTTGTGCCTGGCGATGCTGGGCGGGTGCGCTTCGCTGCTCGGTGGTGGCAACGATTCGCCGGTGACCGTCTATGCGCCCGTCGCCCGGGCGCCGGTTGCGTCCGAATGGCCGACCGTGCGCTGGCAACTGGCGCTTGGTCGTGCGCAAGGCGCGCGCACTGTCGACAGCCTGCGCATCAACGTGCGCCCGACGCCGAACGAGCTGCAGGTCTACAAGGGCGCACAGTGGTCCAAGCCGCCAGGCGAGATGCTCGAGGACACGCTGCTGCGCACGCTGGAGGATTCGGGCCACATCACCGCAGTCGCGCGCCAGGGCAGCGGCATCGGCTCGGACTACCGGTTGCTGATGGACGTGCGCCGCTTCGAATCCGACTACGCCGGCGGCGCCGTGCCTGCAGCCACGATCGAGGTGTCGGTCAAGCTGCTGCACGTGAAGAGCCAGCAGCTGGCGGGTTCGCGCACGTTCCTGCGCACGCGCGGCGCGGCGTCGACTGCGGTGCCTGATGTGGTCGAAGCCTTCAACCTGGTGCTGACCGACATGACGGGCGACCTGGCAGGGTGGACGCTGGCAACCGGTGAGCAGTACGAACACGCGCGGCGTTGATGGGCGTGTCGTTGACGGGATGCTGATCGCCATCGCGTCCCGCCTGTCTTCCTGATCGGAACGCGGCGTACCCGGCCAGGGGTTGTTGCTTGCCACTTGCCGTCGTCCCGAAGGCCGCAAGGGGCCTGCTTTTTCAGATGCGCAACAGCTGGCCCCTCGCTGCGCCCGGGATGACGATGTCGCTCACTGCCCCCGGATCCGCCGGAACGTCAGGTTGATCCGCTCGCCCACCGGGCGGGCCGTTCGCGGTAACGCATGCCGGTAGTTGGCCTGCGTCGCACCGCGCATCAGCAGCAGGCTACCCGGCGGCAGTTCGATCTCGAGTCGCCGCGCCAGCTCCGTGCGATGGCGCAGCAGGAAGCGCCGCGTAGCCCCCAGGCTGATCGAGGCGATCACCGGCGCCGGCCCCAGTTCGGGCTCGTTGTCGCTGTGCCAGCCCATGCTGTCCCGGCCGTCGCGATAGCGATTGGCCAGCACGCTGTTGAAGTCGATCCCCAGCTCCCCGCGCAATCTTTCGCGCAGAACCGCCAGCGCGTCCGGCCACGGGTGGGGCTCGAACAGCGTGCCCGAGTACCGGTAGCGGGCGTCGGCATCGCCGATCCAGCAGCTCAGGCGCGGCGAATCCACCTCCCGGCCGAACATCCGGATGCGGTGGATCTCCCACGCGATGCCCGCCCGGAGCGCCGCGAACAGCGCCTGCGCCTGCGCGCCGTCCAGCCAATGCGGGTCGAATGCCAGGTCGGCCCCTTCCAGCGGCAGCGCGCGCAATGTCATGCGGCGACGCTAGCACCCGCCCATGGCGCACGGCCATTTGCTCCGCCCGCCCCAAGCCGCGAAAATCGCGGGATTGCCCCACCCGTCCACGCCACGCAGCACCGCGGAGCCCCCGATGACCGACGCACCCCAGACCCATGAGCCGATCGAGCGCGATGTCATGGAGTACGACGTCGTCACCGTCGGCGCCGGTCCCTCGGGACTCGCCTTCGCGATCCGGCTCAAGCAGCTCAACCCGGAGATCTCGGTCTGCGTGATCGAGAAGGCGTCCACGATCGGCGCACACATCCTGTCCGGCGCGGTGATCGAGACCGGTCCGCTGGACGCGCTGCTGCCCAACTGGCGCGACAACCCGCCGCCGATCTGCGTGCCGGCGACCGAGGACGAATTCTGGCTGCTGTCGAAGACCGGCGGCCGCAAGCTGCCGGTACCGCCGGGCATGCACAACCACGGCAACGTGATCGTCAGTCTCGGCGCGATGTGCGCATGGCTGGCGCCGCAGGCCGAAGCACTGGGCGTGGAGATCTACCCCGGCTTCGCCGCCGCCGAGACCCTGCATGACGCGGACGGCAAGGTCACCGGTGTGCGCATCGGCGACATGGGCATCGCGAAGGACGGTTCGCACAAGCCGGGCTTCACGGCCGGCATCGATATTCGCGCCAAGGTCACCGTGCTGGCCGAAGGCGCGCGCGGCCACCTGACCAAGCGCCTGATCCAGCAGTTCAAGCTCGACGCCGACAGCGATCCGCAGGGCTATTCGATCGGCATCAAGGAACTGTGGCAGGTGCCGGAGGACCGCGTGCAGCCTGGCAAGATCGTGCACAGCTTCGGCTGGCCGGCAGACAGCAAAACGTACGGCGGCAGCTTCCTGTACCACCTGGACAAGGGCCGCATCGCGCTGGGCTACGTCAGTGGCCTCGATTACCACGATCCCGAATACAAGCCGTGGGAGGCCTTCCAACAGTGGAAGAACCACCCGATGGTGAAGCCGCTGCTCGACGGCGGCAACATCGTGTCCGCCGGCGCGCGCGCGATCGTCACCGGCGGCTGGCAATCGCTGCCGAAGGTGGAAATGCCCGGCGCCCTGCTGATCGGCGACACCGCCGGCCTGCTCAACGTGCCCAAGATCAAGGGCACGCACCAGGCGATCCGCTCGGGCATGCTCGCGGCCGAACATCTGGTCGCCTCACAGCTGGCGCCGGAGGGTTTCGACGCCAAGCTGCGCGCATCCGACGCGATGACGGAACTGAAGAAAGTCCGCAACATCAAGCCCGGCTTCAAGCGTGGCTTGTGGTTCGGCATGCTGAATGCGGCGTGGGAGACCATTACCGGCGGCCGCTCGCCGTGGACGCTGAAGAACAAGGCGGACTGGTCGTCGCTGGACAAGGTCGGCACCCACGAACAGCCCAAGCGCGCGGCTGTTGAACACAATTACCTCGACCGCACCCTCGCCCCGCGCGATCGCCTCGCCGGCGTGTACTACGCCGCAACCGAGCACGACGAAGACCAGCCGGTGCACCTGAAGGTCGCCGACACTTCGATCTGCATCACCCGTTGCGCGCAGGAGTACGACAATCCGTGCACGCGGTTCTGCCCGGCCGGCGTGTACGAGATCGTCGAGGAAGCACGCACGGATGGCGGCATCGACAAGCGCCTGCAGATCAATGCCGCCAACTGCGTGCACTGCAAGACCTGCGACATCAAGGATCCGTACCAGATCATCAACTGGGTCACGCCGGAAGGCGGCGCCGGGCCGAATTACCAGAACCTCTGATAGGTTGACCTCGATGGTGGCCATGGCACCGCCACTTGCAGGACCCATGCACCACGCCACAGTCGACCACCGCAAGGACTTCCGTGCATCACCAACAACACACGCAACAAGCGACACGCGTCGAGTCGTGGCTCCTCGTCTTCAATTGCCAGGTTTTCGGCTTGGCGAATTCGCTGAACCTGCTGAGCGACGAAATTCTCGTCGAATACTACGACCCGAGCAGCTTCAGGGAGACGTCCGGCGAGATCCTCTCCCGTTGGAGCAGCTTTGACCGGGTCCTGGTTGCACCCCAACTGGCGTCGCTCTTGCCCGACGAACTTCCGGACAGGGACAAGATCTGGACGATCCCGGTGATCGACTTCAACGCGTACCACCCCGACATCCTCTACCTGAGGCAGGGAAGCAGCACGTTCAAGGGGCCGATGGGCGACTACCATTCGGCCATCGCATACGCTTCCTTCCGCCGCGGCCTGTCCATAAGCGATACCGCAGCCCTGTTCAACGAAAATACCTACGAACAGTTGGGCTACTTCCAGTACTGGGATTACGAACGCATGCGCCTGCTGAAGAAATTCAAGCAGGCAGGCCTGGATCTCCAGTCCCAGTTCGTGAACTGGAGCCGCGACGGCGCCTTCATGTATTCCATGAACCACGTCGATGTGCGCTGCCTGCACGACGTGGCCAAGGAGATCCTTCGCGTGGCGGGCAAGCGTGCGATCTATTCCGATGTCCTGCCGCACGACAACCTGCTGAACGGCCCGGTGTATCCGATCTATCCTGAAATCGGCCAGCGCCTTGGAGTCACCGGGAGCTACCACTTCAAGCTTGGCGGCCAGTACCGGTTCATCCAGCTTGGCGAATTCCTTGCGAAGTGTTTCGACCTCTACTCCCGCAACCCCGACCTGGTGCCAGTGCCGTTTTCGCGGTTCGAACGGGCGATGGACCACATAGGAAATTCCCCATGAACAATCCCTACAAGCACTTGAACGACCACCAGTTCTGGCGCCGGGCCGTCGCGGGGGTGGAACGGTTCCGCTTCGACCCGGTGGTCCAGACGCGTTTCCGGATCGGTGCTTCCCAGTCGGTCGCCACGGCGGGCAGCTGCTTCGCGCAACACATCTCCAACCGGCTGTCGCGCATCGGCTTCAACTACCTGGTCACCGAGCGTGGCGACCACCTCGACGCGAGTTCTCGCAAGGAATTGAACTACGGGGTTTTCTCCGCCCGCTACGGCAACATCTATACGTCGCGCCAGTTACTGCAGCTGCTACAGGAATGCCAGGGCGAGCGCGCACCCGCCGAAGGCGCCTGGCTGCGGGACGACGGCCGCTACGTGGATGCACTACGCCCCCAGATCACTCCCGCCGGGTATGCCTCCGAGGAGGAGGTGAAGGCCGCGCGCGCCGAACACCTGGCAGCGGTGAGGGAAATGTTCGCGACCTGCGACATCTTCGTCTTCACGCTGGGCCTGACCGAAGCCTGGCGAAGCCGGATCGACGGAACCGTGTATCCGCTCGCCCCCGGGGTGGCCGGTGGAAGTTTCGACCCGGAACGACACGAATTCATCAACCTCGACGTCAATGACGTGCTTCAGGACATGCGGCAGTTCATGGCGGGGTTCAAGAAGATCAATCCGCGTTCGCGGATGATCCTGACGGTCTCGCCGGTTCCCCTGATCGCCACCTACGAGGACAGGCACGTACTGGTAGCCACCACCTACAGCAAATCGGTGTTGCGCGTTGTCGCGGAAACGCTGTACCGGAACAACCCGGCGTGGGTGGAGTACTTCCCTTCCTACGAGATCATCACGGGCAACTACAACAACTCCGCCTACTACGAAGCCGACTATCGCGGCATCAACTCGATTGGCGTAGACCATGCGATGCGCTGCTTCCTCGAGCACTACACCAACCAGGGGCAGAAGCCTGCCCTGGCTCCAAAAGCCACTGCCGTGGTCGCGCCTGCGCCCGATGCCGAAGTGGTGTGCGATGAAGAAGCCATCGACCAGGTGAAGGTATAGGCGCCAAGGGCACCCTCCGCGAATCCCGGACGCGAACACGCGACCCCGGCACTAATCAAGGGCTCGCAACTTCGCTAGCAGGGCCTGGATCAGCGCGCTGGCCTGACTGGTTGTCTTCCGGGGCCACATCGACCTGCCGGCACCTTCGCTGGTGCCGGGGGAAACCCCCATTGACCAGGGACCCACGAAGCCTAGGATGGACCTGCCCCGATCGGAGGCGGGCATACCCGTTTGGGGCAAACCGAAATACTGCTGTCTCTTTCGCAGGAAGCGAGTGGTCTCTGCACGGAGGCATTCCTGTTATTGATACCTCCTGTTGTGCCGTGACTGCCACGCAACCCGCATCATGTTTCTCAATATTGGGGAATTGACATGACTAGCTGGATTGCAAGACTGGCACTGATTTCGATCCTCGTCGTGGGCCTTTCGCTTGTCGCGAAGGCCGCTCCTCCCGGACACACCACAACCGGCCTGGCGCCGGAGGCGATGCGCTCGGAACTCGTCTACGACATCGTCAAGCGATGGGCCCTGGAAGGTGCCAAGCGCAAGGACGTTTCTCCCAGGGCATGGGCCACGCTCATGACGCCCCTCCTGCAACGAGCGAGCATCGCCAACCTGGAGAGAGCAGCCAGCGCGGTCACCTTCGGGAGCATGAATGCTGCCCTGCTGGGCAACAACGCAATGCCCAACAAGCTCCTGGGGGACGTCGACGCGGACCTGGTGTTCACGCCGGTCACGACATGCAGGCTCGTCGATACGCGCATCGTTGGAGGCCCGATCGCAAAGGGTGGCATCCGCTCATTCGTCGCGTTTACGCCCACTGACTTCCAGTCCCAGGGCGGTGCGGCCAGTAACTGCGGACTGCCAGCCGACGTAGCGGCCGTGACAGTCAAGATCACTACTGCGCTTCCGCCTACCTATGGTTACTTGACCGCGTATCCCTCCAACGAGGGCAGGCCGCTCGCGTCTTCACTGAACTACTTCGGCGACGCCCACACATCGAATGAGGCGGTCCTCCGCCTGTGCCGTCCGGGTTGCGCGAAGCAGTTCACGCTCTACACCACGCAGATGTCCGATGTGGTCGTCGACGTCGATGGGTATTTCCGCGAACCGGCCGCCACCCCGCTCGACTGCACCGTCGCCACGCAGACCGGAAACCTGGACCTGCTCGCCGGATTGCAGACGCGTTCGGTGAGTTGCCCCGCTGGCTACACCGCCACCGGCGGTGGCTGCGGTGGGCCGCTCGGGATCGGTGTATCGAACTCCCAGCCCCTGGTTGTCGGTGGCAAGCCAACGGGCTGGACGTGTGACCTGGTGGGATCCCTGCTGAGCGTCATCAGCTACCAGGTCAACGCTACCTGCTGTCGGACCCCGGGGCACTAATGCGCAGGCAAGAATCCACTGTGCGTTGGCGTTGGCGGTAACTGAAACGAAAGAACCCGGGCCAAGGCCCGGGTTCTTTCTGCTTCGATCTACAGGCGACCCGGCCGACTCACGCCAGCAGTTTCTTCACGACACGCTCCGCCAATGCGTCCGCCGTTTCGGCGACCGTGTCGAGCACGATTTCCGCCTGCTCGGGCGCTTCGTACGCCGAATCGATGCCGGTGAAGTTGGGAATCTGGCCCGCGCGCGCCTTCGCATAGAGGCCCTTCACGTCGCGGCGCTCCGCCACTTCGAGCGGCGTATCGACAAACACCTCCACGAACTCGCCCGGCTCAAACAATTCGCGCGCCATCCGCCGTTCGGCACGGAACGGCGAGATGAAGCTCACCAGCACGATCAGACCAGCATCGACCATCAGCCTGGCGACCTCGGCGACGCGACGGATGTTCTCCACGCGATCCTCGTCGGTGAAGCCCAGGTCCTTGTTCAGGCCGTGGCGCACGTTGTCGCCGTCGAGGATGTAGCAGTGGTGCCCCATCGCGTGCAGGCGCTTCTCCACCATGTTCGCCACCGTCGACTTGCCCGACCCGGACAGGCCGGTGAACCAAGCGCAGCGCGGCACCTGCGCCTTGCTGCGCGCGCGGGCGGCCTTGTCGACGTCGACGTGCTGCCAGTGGATGTTGCCCGCACGACGCAACGCGAAGTCGATCGTGCCCGCCCCCACGGTGGCGTTGCTCTGCCGGTCGATGAGGATGAACCCGCCCAGTTCGCGGTTGTCCGCGTAGGCCTCGAACGGGATCGCATGGTCGAGGTAGAGGTTGCAGTAGCCGACCTCGTTGAGCTCCAGGTGCTTGGCGGCCAACTGGTCCTGGTTGTTGACGTCGACCTTGTGCTTGATCTCGGTCACGTTGGCGCTGACTGTGTGCGCGCCGATCTTCAGCCAGTACGGCCGGCCCGGCAGCAGCGGCTGTTCGCCCATCCACAGCACGTGCGCGGCGAACTGGTCGGCCACCTGCGGCGGCTGCTGCGCCGAAGCGATCACGTCGCCGCGACTGATGTCGAGCTCATCCGCGAGCGTGACGGTGACCGCTTGCCCGGCCACCGCGACTGCGACATCGCCGCTCGCGCCGATCACGCGCGCGATCGTCGAACGTCGTCCCGACGGCAGCGCGACGATCTCGTCGCCCGGCTTCACGTTGCCCGCAGCGAGCGTGCCCGAAAAACCACGGAAATCCGCATTGGGGCGGTTGACCCACTGCACCGGCAGGCGCAACCCGAGGTCGCGGCCGTGCTGGCCGATGTCGACCGTTTCCAGATGTTCCAGCACGGTCGGGCCGCTGTACCACGGCGTGCGCGTGGATCGCTCGAGCAGGTTGTCGCCATTCAACGCGGACAACGGAATCGCGGTGACGTTGGCGATGCCAAGCTGCGCGGCCAGGTCGCGATAGGCGGCAACGATGGCGTCGAACACGGACTGGTCGTAGTCCACCAGGTCGAGTTTGTTCACCGCCAACAACACGTGGCGGATGCCCAGCAACGAAATGATGTAGCTGTGGCGGCGCGTCTGCGTCAGCAGGCCCTTGCGCGCGTCCACCAGCACCACCGCAACGTCCGCGGTGGACGCACCGGTGGCCATGTTGCGCGTGTATTGCTCGTGGCCGGGGCAATCGGCAACGATGAACTTGCGCTTGTCGGTGCTGAAGAAGCGGTAGGCGACGTCGATGGTGATGCCCTGCTCGCGCTCGGCCGAGAGGCCATCGAGGAGCAATGCGTAGTCGATGTTGTCGCCTTGCGTGCCGTGGCGGCGGCTGTCCTTGTCCAGCGCAGCCAGCTGGTCCTCGAACAGGCCCTTGCTTTCGTACAGCAGCCGGCCGATCAGCGTGCTCTTGCCGTCATCGACGCTGCCGCAGGTGATGAAGCGCAGCAGGCCCTTGGTCTCGTGCTGGTGCAGGTAGGCGGCAACGGCGGCGGCGGCATCGCTCTTGTCGGCGTGCTGGTTTGCGGCATCCATCAGAAATAGCCCTCCTGCTTCTTCTTCTCCATCGACGCCGAAGGGTCGTGATCGATCACCCGGCCCTGGCGTTCCGACGAAGTGGCGACAAGCATCTCCGCGATGATCTTCTCCAGCGTGTCGGCATCCGACTCGATCGCGCCGGTCAGCGGATAGCAGCCAAGCGTGCGGAAGCGCACCTGCTTCGTCATCGGCATTTCGCCTTCGCGCAACGGCAGGCGATCGTCATCCACCATGATCAGTGCGCCGTCGCGCTCGACGACCTGGCGCTCGGCCGCGAAGTACAGCGACGGCACCGGTATCTTCTCGCGGTAGATGTACAACCAGACGTCGAGCTCGGTCCAGTTGGAGATCGGGAACACGCGCACCGACTCGCCCTTGCGGATGCGGGTGTTGTAGAGGTTCCACAACTCCGGGCGCTGGTTCTTCGGATCCCAGCGGTGCTGTTCGCTGCGGAAGGAAAAGATGCGCTCCTTGGCGCGCGACTTTTCCTCGTCGCGTCGCGCGCCGCCGATGGCAGCGTCGAATCCGTACTGGTCCAGGGCCTGCTTCAGCCCTTGGGTCTTCATGACGTCGGTGTGCACAGTCGCGCCGTGGCTGATCGGGCCAATGCCCTGCGCCAGGCCTTCAGGATTGATGTGCACGCGCAGGTCGACGCCGGTCTGGGCCGCACGCAGATCGCGGAAGGCGATCATCTCGCGGAACTTCCAGCCGGTATCCACATGCAGCAACGGAATCGGCGGCCGGCCCGGCGCGAACGCCTTGCCCAGCAGGTGCAACAGCACCGAGCTGTCCTTACCGACCGAATACATCATCACCGGGTTGCGGAACTCGGCCGCGACCTCACGCAGGATGTGGATGCTCTCCGCTTCGAGGCGGTCGAGGTGCGAAAGCCGCGTGCTGTCGATCATTACCGGGGGATGTCTTCTTGCGGCCGGTGATTATAGGGCAAGGCCTGCCGGCAGCCATGGCGCCGGCCGGAATCGACATGACCCCCGCGCATGAGGATATCGCCAGTCATCCGTGGGGTCTTGCGGCGCGCATATCCGGTCGCCGCAGGCCCCGGTCAGGCGGCGAACGCCACGCCTGTCCGCTCGCGCAGCTCGGTCTCGGTCACGTCCGGGGCCATTTCCACCAGTTTCAGCCCCTGCGGCGTCACGTCCATCACTGCCAGTTCGGTGATGATGCGGTTGACTACGCCGACGCCGGTCAGCGGCAACGTGCACTCGGCGAGGATCTTGTGCTCGCCGTTCTTCGCCGAATGCTCCATCAGCACCACCACGCGCTTCACGCCGGCGACCAGATCCATCGCCCCACCCATGCCCTTGACCATCTTGCCCGGCACCATCCAGTTGGCGAGGTCGCCCTTGTCGGTCACCTGCATCGCACCGAGGATCGCCAGGTCGATGTGGCCGCCACGGATCATCGCGAAGGAATCGTGGCTGCCGAAATAACTCGCGCCGTCACGCGCGGTAACGGTCTGCTTGCCGGCATTGATGAGGTCGGCGTCGACCTCGGCTTCGGTCGGGAACGGACCGATGCCGAGCAGGCCGTTTTCGCTCTGCAGCCACACGTCCATTCCGTCCGGAATGAAGTTGGCGACAAGCGTCGGCAGACCGATGCCGAGGTTGACGTAGGCGCCGTCGGTGAGTTCCTGCGCGGCGCGTTGCGCCATCTGGTCGCGGGTCCAGGCCATGAGCTTTTTCCTTGAGAATTACGCGGCGCGCACGGTGCGCTGTTCGATGCGCTTTTCCGGCGCCGGGTTGTGGACGATGCGGTCCACGTAGATGCCAGGCAGGTGCACGTGATCGGGATCGATGGCGCCGACTTCGACGACCTCTTCAACCTCCGCCACGCACACTTTGCCGGCCATCGCACAGGCCGGATTGAAATTGCGCGCGGTCTTGCGGAACACGAGGTTACCCGCCTTGTCGGCCTTCCACGCCTTCACCAACGCCACGTCGGCCTTGAGCGCGGTTTCCATCACGTACCAGTGGCCGTCGTCGAACTGGCGCGTTTCCTTGCCGTCCGCGACGATGGTGCCGTAGCCGGTGCGCGTGTAGAACGCCGGGATGCCCGCACCGCCGGCGCGCAGGCGCTCGGCGAGCGTGCCCTGCGGATTGAATTCAAGTTCGAGTTCGCCGGACAGGTACTGGCGTTCGAATTCCTTGTTCTCGCCGACGTACGACGAAATCATCTTCCGGATCTGCCGCGTCGACAGCAGCAGGCCGAGGCCGAAGCCATCGACACCGGCATTGTTGGAAATCGCGGTCAGGCCCTTCACGCCCGAATCGCGGAGCGCTTCGATCAGCGCCTCGGGAATGCCGCACAGGCCGAAGCCACCCACGGCCAGTGTCTGCCCATCGGCCACGAGGCCCTTGAGCGCCTCGTTGGCGCTTGGGAATACTTTGTTGGACGCCGCCTTGTTGGAAGCAGTGGCGGCGCCAGCAGTGGCCTCGGCCATGGGGGAACTCCGGGTTCGGGACGGCGAAGTTTACCGCGACCGACCTTGGCGACACACCGTACTTCCGGGCATGGTCGCCACTCGAACCGCCGCGACAGTCACCCGTTGATGCGCGGACAGCTCAGGAACGGCCATACACGTCCTCCAGCCTGACGATGTCGTCCTCACCCAGGTAGCCGCCCGACTGCACTTCGATCAACTCCACCGGCGCGTCGCTGCGATTGCGCAGGCGATGCACGCTACCCAGCGGGATGTAGGTGCTTTCGTTCTCGCGCAGTTCGAACACCTTGTCATCGCAGGTGACCTCCGCGACGCCCGACACGACGATCCAGTGTTCCGCGCGCCGGTGGTGCTTCTGCAGGCTCAGTGCCGCGCCCGGCTTCACCACGATGCGCTTGACCTGGAAGCGCTCGCCCATGTCGACCGAGTCGTAGTTGCCCCAGGGGCGGTAGACCTTGCGATGGAACAGGTGCTCCTGGCGTCCATCGGCCTTCAGGCGGTCAACCACCAGCTTCACGTCCTGCACGCGGTCCTTCCGTGCGACGAGCGTGGCATCGGGCGTGTCGATGATGACCAGGTCCTCGACGCCGATCGTGGCGATCATGCGTCGGTCGGACGCACGCACCAGGCTGCCCTTGGTGTCCACCGAGATCACGTCGCCTTCGTGGCGGTTGCCGTCGTCATCGCGGTCGGCCACCGACCACAACGACGACCACGAGCCGATGTCGCTCCATCCGCAACTGACCGGCACCATGGCGGCGCGATCAGTCTTTTCCATCACGGCGTAGTCGATGGAATCGCTGGGGCTGGCCGCGAAGGCTTCGGCATCGACGCGGATGAAATCCAGGTCCGCCTTCGCGTGCGCGTAGGCGCTGCGTGCGGCACTGGCGATGCCTGGCGCGTGGCGCTCGAGTTCCTGCAGGTAGCGTCCGGCCTGGAACAGGAACATGCCCGAGTTCCAGGCGTAGGTGCCCTCGTCCACATAACGCTGCGCGACTTCGAGGTCGGGCTTTTCGACGAAACGCTCGACGCGGAACCCGGCCGCGTCCAGCGCCTCGCCGCGCAGGATGTAGCCGTAGCCGGTCTCGGCGTAGTCGGGGGTGATGCCGAACGTAACCAGCCATTCGCGCTGGGCCAGCTGGAAAGCGTGGATCACGGCGTCGCGGAAGGCGGCTTCGTTCTCGATCAGGTGGTCGGCCGGCATCACCAGCATCGTCGCGTCCGGGTCGGACGCGGTGACATGCAGCGCCGCCAGCGCGATCGCGGGCGCGGTGTTGCGCGCCATCGGTTCCAGCAGGATGCCGCCGTTGCCGACACTGATCTCCTGCAGCTGTTCACCGACCATGAAACGGTGGTCGTCGCTGCACACGGTCACCGGCAACTGCGCGTCGGGCAGGCGGCTCGCGCGGAGCACGGTTTCCTGGAACAGGGAACGATCGCCGATCAGTGACAGGAACTGCTTGGGCTGGTTCTGCCGGGAAAGCGGCCACAGCCGCGTGCCGCTGCCGCCACTGAGAATGATCGGATGAAGCATTTCGACTCCGCGCTAGGATTGCGGAGAAAAGGGTACCGGATCGGGCCGTTGCCCGCCTGCCCGACGCGCCAGGCCACAGGATTCGCCACGTCCGCATGAGCATGCAAACCCCTTCCGAACACGCATCCGAGCACGCGAACGACATGGCGCATCTGCAGCTTGGCGATGATGCCGCCACTGTCTGCCCGCACGGCGCGCAAGTGCTGTCCTGGCGGTGCGCCGGGCGGGATCGCCTCTATCTGAGCCCGCGGGCCACTTTCGCCGCGGGCCAGGCCATTCGCGGCGGCGTACCGGTGATCTTCCCGCAGTTTGCCGCCCATGGTCCTGGCCTGCGCCATGGATTCGCCCGGCTGCGCGAATGGGAGCGGCAACCCGGCCACGACACAGGCCACGTCCGCTTCCTGCTGCGCGAAGACCCCGACAGCCTGCGCGCCTGGCCCCATCCATTCGAGGCCGCGCTGACCGTGACGCTGCAAGATCGCCGCCTGCGCATGGCGTTGCGGATCACCAACACCGGCAACACTGGATTCACATTCACGGCCGCCCTGCATACATACCTGCGGACGGCGGCGAATCCGAGCCTGCGCGGCCTGGAAGGCAGGACATACGCCGATTCGACCGCGGGTGGCGCGACAGCCCGCCAGGACGAGGCGCCATTGCGGTTCACGCGCGAAATCGACCGGATCTATCCGGACGTGTTCTCCCCGGATGTACACCCGCTCCTGCTCGAAGACGACGCAAACCTGCCCCTGCGCATCGAACAACGGGGTTTCCGCGACGTCGTGGTGTGGAATCCGGGCGCGGACCTCGCCGCCCGGCTCGCCGACCTGGGAGCTGGCGAACACGCCAATTTCGTGTGCGTCGAGGCCGCCTGCGTCGCCCACCCCTTGCAGCTGCCCGCCGGCGCCAGCTGGGAAGGAAGCCAGGTCCTGACCGCCCTGGACACGGCAACGCGGGGCGCCCTGCTCGGCTAGAATTGCGGGTTCACGGCCCGCGTCGGCCGCGTTTCCCCAACGTGTCACCCCCACAGGAACTCCCGCACGATGAAGATCCTCGTCGGCTACAAGCGCGTGGTGGACTTCAATGTCCGCATCCAGGTCAAGCCGGATGGTTCCGGCGTGGTCACCGATGGCGTCAAGCTGTCGGCCAATCCCTTCGACGAAATCGCGCTGGAAGAGGCCCTGCGCCTGCGCGACAAGGGCATCGCGACGGAAGTCGTGGTCGCCACGATCGCCCCCGCCGACGCCCAGGCGCACCTGCGCAACGGCCTGGCCATGGGCGCCAACCGCGCGATCCACGTGGTCAGCGACCAGCCCATCCAGCCGCTGACCGCGGCCCGTACCCTGCTCAAGCTGATCGAGAAGGAACAGCCGGACCTGGTCATCCTGGGCAAGCAGGCGATCGACGACGACGCCAACCAGACCGGCCAGATGCTGGCCACGCTGTGGGGCCGTCCGCAGGCGACCTTCGCTTCCAAGCTTGACGTCGCGGACGGCAAGGCCACGGTCATCCGCGAAGTCGACGCCGGCCTGGAAACGCTGGAAGTGGACCTGCCTGCCGTCGTCAC
Source organism: Lysobacter fragariae (assembly GCF_054779775.1). NCBI lineage: Bacteria > Pseudomonadati > Pseudomonadota > Gammaproteobacteria > Lysobacterales > Lysobacteraceae > Lysobacter > Lysobacter fragariae. The sequence goes on from NZ_BAAGXP010000001.1 coordinate 461,157, forward strand.
CACCGACCTGCGCCTGAACGAGCCGCGCTTCATCAAGCTGCCGGACATCATGAAGGCCAAGAGCAAGCCGATGGAGACGATCAACTTCGCCGATCTCGGCGTCGATGCCGGCGACACGCTCAAGACCACGCACTACGCCGCGCCGGCCAAGCGCAGCAAGGGCGTGATGGTGAAGGACGCGGCCGAACTGGTTGCCGCACTCAAGGCCAAGGGGTTGCTGTAATGAGCAAGGTTCTTATCGTCGCCGAACACCTGGACGGCAAGCTCAATGCGGCTACCGCCAAGTGCGTATCCGCCGCGCAGGCGCTGAAGCCCGATTCCATCGACGTTGTCGTGCTCGCCACCGATCCGGCCGACGTGGCCGCGCAGGCCGCACGGATCGCCGGCGTGTCGAAGGTGCTGACCGTCGCCAACGCCGCCAACGCCAACGCGATCGCGCAGGTGCTGGCACCGCAGGTCGCACAGGTCGCGAAGGGCTACACGCACGTGTTCGGACCGTCCACGACCTTCGGCAAGGACCTGATGCCGTGCGTCGCCGCGCTGCTGGGCGTCGCGCAGGTGTCCGACGTGATGGCGGTGGAAGCCAGCCACACGTTCAAGCGTCCGATCTACGCCGGCAACGCCATCATCACGGTGGAAGCGCCGACCGATCACGCCGTCGTCGCCACCGTGCGCACCGCGTCGTGGCCGGAAGCCGCGGGCGGTGGCAATGCCGCGATCGAGGCGGTCAGTGTCGAAGCCGCCCTGCCCTCGCACACGCGTTTCGTCGCGCTGGCTGCCGGCAAGTCCGATCGCCCTGACCTGCAAAGCGCGAAGCGCGTCGTCTCCGGCGGCCGCGGCGTAGGCTCGGCCGAGAACTTCAAGATCATCTTCGCCCTCGCCGACAAGCTCGGTGCCGGCGTGGGCGCCTCGCGCGCAGCGGTCGATGCGGGCTACGTCCCCAACGAGATGCAGGTCGGACAGACCGGCAAGATCATCGCGCCGGAGCTGTACATCGCGGTCGGCATCAGCGGCGCGATCCAGCACCTCACCGGCATCAAGGACGCCGGCACGATCGTCGCGATCAACAAGGACGGCGATGCGCCGATCTTCGAGATCGCCGATATCGGGCTGGTCGGCGATCTGTTCTCGCTGCTGCCGGAGCTGCAGGCGGCGCTGTAAATTGCATTGGCCTGAAAGCAAAGACGGCGCGGGATCAACCGCGCCGTCAGTACCCTGCAGGACGGGGCCTGCCTACGGCATGTCCATGACCTGCCAGCCCGCCTGCGGGATCTGCGCCACGTCGGCGACAGTGAAGGTGGTGCCCGCGCTGAGGAACAGCCGGATCGCGGTGGACCCGGGCATCCGCCACGCTAGGTCGCCCTTGCCGTTGTGGTCGAAATCGCCCTTGCCGACGAGCACGCTGCCGGCGGTGGAAGCCGTCGTGTTGAAGCTGATACGCGTCGTGCCGTTCATGTACCAGACGACCAGCCGGTTGAGGCTGGCGTTGAACAGGAGCACGTCCGATTTGCCATCGCCGTTGACGTCCTGCGCGCCCGGGAGCACGTAGCCCGCCTGGTAGGCCAGGCCGATGTAGGACGTGGTGAAGCTGGTCCCCGCGCTGAGGCTCATGTACACCTGGTTCTGCGCATTCGACCAGAGGATGTCCTGGCGCTTGTCGCCGTTGAAATCGCCGACACCGACGAAATTCAACGACGCGTCGATGGTGTGCGTGTTGTAAGCCACACGCGTGGTGCCGGACATGTACCAGACGATCACCCGACCCGTCGCTTTTTCCCGCAGCAGGATGTCCCCGGTACCGTTGCCGTTGATGTCGCCGGCGCCGAGCAGTTCGTACCCCGCCGGCACGCCATTGGCCAGCTGCGCCACGGTGAACTGGGTGCCGTTGCTCGTCCCGATGAACAGGTTGCCGAGGGTGTCGGCCAGCAGCAGGTCGCCCTTCTTGTCCGCATTGAAGTCCGCGGTGTCGGCGACGCTGTAGCCACCGCTGACCACGCTGGACGACGTCGCCACCTGGCTCGCGCCGTTCATGAACCACGTCGCGACGCGCCCGAGGCTGTGGCTGAAGAAGAACAGGTCGGAGTAGCCGTTGCCGTTGACATCGATCTGCTTGAGCAGCTTGCGTGTCGTTTGTGTGTCCACCGCGGCACGGAACGTGGCAATGATCGGCGACGTGTCGGTGATGCTGCGCGCGTTGTCCACCTGGTCGGTGATGCCGCAGGCATAACCGCCGCAACTGGTGATCCGCGGATTGGAGAACACGCGGTACAGCGTCTGGCCGCTGTCGCCGTAGGACATGACGGTGTAGAAGTTGCCGGCCCCGACCGTGGTCTTCTGTCCGAACGAGTACGTGTAACGGCCGTAGTCGGAGGCGTCGAGGACGCCGTCGGTACCCTTGGCCGTCTCGATGTCGTGCGCCGAACCCAGGTTGTGGCCGAATTCGTGCGCCAGGGTTTCGTCGCGGCAGTAGTACCCCCCGTCGTTGTAGAGGGTGCCGCTGGAGTCGCTGACCACCGACATCGCGCCGTCCGCGTCGTCGACGGTGATCGGCTGGCGACCCGCACCCAGGAGCCACGCGATGCCGCACCCACCGTTTTCCGGGTTGTTGTACACGCGCACCAGCGACACCAGGTCGGCACCGTACTGGTCGCGTGCCGCGATCAGCGGTTGCAGGGAGGCCGGCTGGCCGACCGGCGTGCAGCTCAGCCCGCCGCCGGTCTCCGTGCATTGGACGCCGCTCAGGTCATAGAGGGCGTCGTCGTTGAGGGTTGTGTCCGGGTAGTTGACCTGCATCGTGCGCACCAGGCGCACGCGCGTGGGAATCAGGCTGTTGGCGTATGCCTGGTTGGCGACGTCGACCATGAAGGTCAGGCGGGTATTCGCCTGCGACTGCCCACCCAGGCGCGTGGCGAAGGTGCTGGTGTAGCCGATCAGCGCGTCGATGGTGGTGGTGACGGCCGTGGCGCCCTGGGTCGTTGCCGACGCGGTGACCGGACCTGCGGCAGCGACGTCGTCGCCTCGCGTTGCCCGCAAGCCCTTGGGCAGCACCCGGTAGTCGGTGCCGCGCGGTCGCGTTCCCGTATTGTCGAGCGTGGCGAGCACTGCATTGTCCGTCTCGATCAGCCAGGCCCGGCCCGACGCGATGTTCAGGCGCAGCGGCGCGTGGCCTTCCCACGGAATGGTGCCGAAAACGGCTTTTTCGCCGAAGGTGATGATGGCTTCGATGCCTGCGCGCGCGCCCGACGGGCGTCCGATCCAGGTCCAGTTGCCATCCGGGTGTTCGACATGCCGCGCATAGCGCAGCCGGATGGGTTGGCCGTCCGGACCGGTGACCACCAGCTCCCGGCCAGCCGCCATCGCGTTCAGCGCATGCTGTTCGCTCAAATCCACCGGATGCAAGGTGTAGGCACCGGCGTGGAGCGTCTTTCGATGGCTGTCATAGGCCAGCAGGTCACCCCGGTCGGGAAGCGCGGCAAATCCGCGCTGCGCCCGCGTGCTGACCCGGGTCGCATCCGTCGTGGTCGAGGCGCCGGTTGCCTGCGCTGCCGCGGCGGCTGGCTGATGGGATGCCCGTTCCGAGCATCCGGCGAGGAGGCCGGCTGCGACGAGCGCCAGATATTGGATTCGCATGTTGTATTCCCGATTCACTACCGGGTGTTTTCCCGGCGGGCGACGACCCCTCATCGCCAGCCATCAATACCATATCCTCCGAGACGTATCCCGGCCCGACCGGGCAGTTCTTCGCCTGCACCGGCGCGTCTGTCGGAATGCGCGGCAAGCCAGCGCATTGCCATCCCCCGACGATGCATTCACATCGCGCCAGCGGCGCTTGTGGCACCCCCGCCCCGGCACGCGGCAGCGGCGGCTCTTGCTACCATGACGCCCCCCGCCCGACCTCGACTACATGGCCCGCGAACTTTCTCCTCCAGCCATCTCCGTCGTCTCCCCCGTGTACGGATGTCGGGGCTGCCTGGAAGAGCTGGTCGACCGGGTCCAGGCCGCGCTCCGCCCGATCACCGACGCCTTCGAGATCATCCTGGTGGACGACGCCAGCCCCGATGGCGCCTGGGAGCGCATCCGCGAGCTGTCCACGCAGCATCCGGCCGTCCGCGGCCTGAGGCTGTCGCGCAATTTCGGCCAGCACTACGCGATTGCGGCGGGCATCGAGAACGCCCGCGGTGATTGGGTGGTCGTCATGGATTGCGACCTGCAGGATGTTCCCGAGGAAATCCCCAAGCTGCTCGCCGCGCGGCAGGGCGACACCGAAGTGGTGTTCGCGCAGCGGGTCGATCGCCAGGACGGGCTGCTCAAGCGCCTGGGTTCGTGGGCGTTCTTCAAGTTGCTGTCGTGGATGACGGGCGTGCCGCAGGACCACACCACGGCGAATTTCGGCGTGTATTCACGCAAGGTGATCGACGCGGTCAACGCCATGCCCGAGCGCGAGCGCTGCTTCCCGTTGATGGTCAAGTGGACGGGCTTTCCATTCCGCACCGTGCCGGTCGACCACGCCAACCGCGTCGAAGGCAAGAGCACCTATAGCTTCAAGCGCCTGCGCCGACTCGCCACCGGGATCATCCTGTCGTATTCGGACAAGCCCCTGCGGCTCGTCGTCCGGGTCGGCCTGGTCTTCGCCATCGTCGCCTTCGCGATGGCCGCGCTCAGCGTGTTCCGTTACCTTCGCGGCGACATCGCGGTCGCTGGCTTCACCAGCATCGTCGCGTCGATCTGGCTCGTGGGCGGGATGGGCATCTTCTGCATCGGCGTGCTCGGCCTGTACCTGGGCCGCCTGTACGTGGACGCGAAGGCCCGCCCCTATTACCTCATCAACCAGCGCGCGGGAACGGCGGCAACGCCGTCGACGTCCGCGGGGGACACGCATTGAGCCAATACCCCAACATCCTTGCCGAGCACGTCCACGTCGGCAAAGGCGCGATCATCCATCCGCAGGCGCGCATCTCGGGGCCGGATGGCGGGCCGGCCAGGCGCATCGTCATCGGCGACCACAGCTACATCGGCGAAGGTGTGCAGGTCCGCTGCCCGGACTTCGCGCTCGGCGACTTCGGCAAGATCCACCACCAGACGAGCGTGCACGGCTACCTGCCCTGCCACATCGGGCACAACGCCTGGATCGGCCAGTTCTGCATCATCGATTCGATTGGCGGAACCACCATCGGCGACAACTGCGGCATCGGCGCGCACTCGCAGATATGGAGCCACATCAAGTTCGGCGACACGCTGGAGGGCTGCCGGTTCCTCTCCGAGAAACCCATGCAGATCGGCAAGGACGTCTGGTTCGTCGGCCATTGCATCGTGTCGCCCATCGTCGCCGAGGACCGCTCCATGGCCATGGTGGGCAGCGTCGTCACCAAGGACATGAAGTACAACACGATCTACGCCGGCAGCCCGGCGGCGGAGATTTCCTCGAAGATCGGCCCGCAGTTCACCGCTCCGACGGTGGCAGAAAAAATCGGGAAGATGCACGAGTACCTGCACGCCGTGGGCAATCCGGGCTCCATCCGGATCGTCGCCGATCGTTCCGAAGCACGCGATGACGGTCGCAGCTATTTCATCGTTTCCTCTCGCACCTACACCAAGCGCGGCTCCGACGAGGAGATCGCGTTCATGAAGTACCTGCTGCCCGCCCGCGCGAAGTTCACTCCCGAACCGGCCGCGCCGTGACCGACCAGAGCCCAAAGGACAACCACCCCCCGATGCTTGGCTATCTCTTCATCGCCATGACCGTGCTGCTGACGGTCTACGGCCAGCTGGTGCTCAAGTGGCAGGTGTCGCTCGGCGGCCCCCTGCCGGAAACCACGCCGGGCAAGCTGGTCTTCCTGTGGCACGCATTGCTCAATCCGTGGATCATCAGCGGGCTGGGGGCTGCGTTCGCCGCGTCGCTGTTCTGGATGCTCGCGCTGAAGAAGCTTCCGCTCAGCACCGCCTACCCCTTCACCGCCACCAGTTTCCTGCTGGTCCTGGTGTTTGCGGGGATGTTCCTGGGCGAAGCGATCACGACGGGCAAGGTGGTGGGGACGCTCCTGATCGTCTCGGGCATCGCCGTCATGGCCTTCCTTACCTGAGCGGAAGCGCCGCGCAGGCGCCACGGCAGTCCCGTGGCCATTGCGCCGACGACCTTGCCCCATACCGACCGTCGCGAGGATCGATGGACGTCCCCCATTCGCATGCAATCCTGGAGTGCACACGATGATTCCTTTCAACCGTCCGTACATGACGGGTCGGGAGCTGTGGCTGATCGCACAGGCCCACGCAAACGGCCATCTGTCCGGTGACGGCGTCTTCACCCGGCGTTGCCACGCCTGGCTGGAGTCGAACACCGGGGCCAGCAAGGCCCTGCTGACCCATAGCTGCACCGCGGCGCTGGAAATGAGCGCGCTGCTGCTGGACCTGGAACCCGGCGACGAGGTCATCATGCCCTCGTACACATTCGTCTCCACCGCCAATGCCTTCGTGCTGCGCGGCGCGGTGCCGGTGTTCGTCGATGTCCGCGAGGACACGCTCAATATCGACGAGCGCCTCATCGAAGCCGCGATCACGCCGAAGACGAAGGCGATCTGCGTCGTCCACTACGCCGGTGTTGGCTGCGAGATGGACGCGATCATGGATATCGCGCGCCGGCATGGCCTGAAGGTCGTCGAGGATGCCGCCCAGGCCATCATGTCCACCTACCGCGATCGCCCGCTGGGCACGATCGGCGACCTGGGTGCGCTGAGCTTCCACGAAACCAAGAACATCATCTCGGGCGAAGGCGGCGCGCTGCTGTGCCGCGAAGAAACCTTCGCCGAGCGCGCCGAGATCATCCGCGAGAAGGGCACCAATCGGAGCAAGTTCTTCCGCGGACAAGTCGACAAGTACACGTGGGTGGATGCGGGTTCCTCGTTCCTTCCCGGCGAAATCACCGCGGCCTTCCTCGCCGCGCAGATGGATGCCGCCACGGAGATCACGCAGCGCCGCCTGGCGATCTGGGACCGTTACCACGACTGGGCCGCATCCCACGAAAGAAGCGGCGTCCTGCGCCGCCCGGTCGTGCCTGCGCACTGCCGCCACAACGCACACATGTATTACCTGCTGCTGCCGAGCCTGGACGCGCGGACGACGTTCATCGGCGAACTCAAATCGCGCGGCGTCCAGACCGTGTTCCACTACATTCCGCTGCATTCCTCGCCCGCGGGCCTGCGTTGCAGCCGTGCGCACGGATCCTTGCCCGTGACCTCGGACATCAGCGACCGCCTGGTCCGCATGCCGCTGTGGCTGGGGCTGGAGGAGCAGATGGACACGGTGCTCGAAGCCGCCGACCAGGCGTTGGCCGCAACGACAGCCTGAACGGCGGGCGGCATGTGCTGCGCACCCGGTCCGGGTGCGCAGTAACGATGCGACATCGACATGCGCGACTTCGCGCGCCGACGCCGCGCCGGGTTATCGGACCTGGACGTCGAAGGACGTGACGCGCTTGCCCGCACAGATCACGTCGAACTGCAGAGGCCGACCAGCTGCCGCCGCCGCGACCTGGCGATCGTCGTGCAGGTAGGTGATGCGCCCCCCACGTCGCTTGATGTCCAGCCGCTGGCCCTCGAACTCGATGTCAAATCGCGGCGTTTCCGGCGCCACCATCAGCCAGAACGCCGAATGCCCGTCGGGCTGGGGGTAGAACGGACGTCCGGGCAGGATCCGCACCGGATCGCGCCGGAGGATGGCGACGTCGCAGCTTCCCCGGGGTGCCGCCGGCTTCGGCACCGCCGCCGCGCTTGCCTGCGGCAACGACAAGGCGACCAGATCATTGGCCCGGCGGAAGCGCGCCGAATAGATGTTCAGGCCGTGCGTGCGCAGCAGGGCGAACGTACGCTCGCGGGCATCCGCGGGCGCCGTGCAGATCGCAAGCAGGATGTTGGGGCACGACGGAGTCGGGTCGATTCCCGGGTGTCCACCGACCTCGGCCATCACCTTCGCGGCGTTCCGGGTGTAGTCGCGCACGAATTTCGCCCTGTGCCAGCCATCGGCCGTCAACGGCAGCTGCAGCACCAGCACGGCCGTCGCCAGCACCACCGACAACATTCGCGGCCATGCCTTCGGTTCCGCATCCAGGCGCGCCGACGGCGCCAGGAACATCAGCACCAGGGCGATCACGTTCAGCTGATATACCGCGGTGTAACGCGGTTGGTGGATGTAATCGATCCCGTGCTCGGTCACGCGCGACAGGACGATGCCGGCAATGCACGCGTAGAAGAACAGCATGCTGGCGACGGCCAGCACGAGCACCTTGTCGCGCGGCCGGTCGGCGCCGAACAGCGCGCGCCACCAGAAACACGCATGGAGTGCGACCAGGACCAGCGCGATCAGCACCTGCACCGCAACCATCGACGTCGGGAACCAGGCTTCAAGGTGCTCGCGATGCACCAACGAATCCGAAAGCGGCGCCACCAGCAACTTCCAGGCACCCGGGCTACGCAGCACATCGAGCAACTGGGAAACACTGGCGCCGGTCGCATCGGCGGCCGCGTTCGCCATCCTGTGGATGAACCAGCGGCCCGCGAACAATCCCACGCCGCCCGCCAGCACCAGCATCAGGGCGCTGCGTGGCCGCCGGACCCCGTCGCGCACCAGCAACGCCACGATCGCGGCGGCCAGCGTCGGGAACGCCAGCTCGTCCAGCACCGAGGCCATGGCAAACGTCGCGAGCGTCATCAGCACCAGGAATCGACGCTCACCGAACTGCTGCGCCGCGAGGATCCAGTAGCCCACGACCGCCAGCAACGAAATCCAGATCAGGCTGACCAGGGACCAGGTGTAGATGTTGGTCGCGTTGAGGGATAGCCCGACCGCGAAGATCACCGCCGCGCCGAGCCACGCGCGCTGCCGCTGCGACCCGTCCCCGCTCCCGGCGACCAGGCTGAAGGCCAGGATCGTGCAGGTGATCACGCCCAGTACGACGCCGATCAGCGCCTCCACGCGGAAGTCGAGGTCGGCCATGCCCATATGGGCCAGCAGCACAAGCCGGTGCAGCGGTTGGGAATGGTCGCTGGGCCCGCGCTGGGCGAAGAAGTCCGCCAGGTGCAGCTGGCCGCCCACCGCCTTGCGAACGAACGTATCGATGAAGTACCACGCATCGTCGGACGGCAGCGGGATCGCGGTGTGCGCCGTGAACATCAGGGCGTTGAGGGCAGCCAGCACGCAGAGTGCGGCGAACAAAGACCGGGGCAATCCTGTAGGTGAAGGCATTCCTGTCGACCGTGTGTGCTTGGAAGGTGGTTCGTCCCGCCCGGTGGCGCTGGCCGCGGGATCGCGACCGGACATGTCGGAGGGGACGGGGGAAGGCGTGCGTTGGAACACGCACTGGACCGGGAACAGGCGGGTACCCGGCAGGCCACCGGCGAACTACGCGAGCATCCGGGCCCTGCCTACCTGACCGTTTGAACAGATGTTACGATGCCGGCCCCGCGTGGTCCTGCTACTAATTTAATACTGGAAGATTGATTTCGTGAAGAACGCCGCTCTCCTAGTCCTCGCCTCCACCCTGGCCTTTGCCGGCTGCTCGCAGGAAGCGCCCGCACCGCAGGCGACGCCTCAGCAGGAAGCAACCCAGGCAGCCCCGGCTCCCGCACCCGTGCCGGAACCCGCCGCACCTGCAGCACCGCAGCCGCCGAAGCCGACTACGCCAGAACGCATGGCTGAAATCGAGGCCATGGGCCAGACCGGCATCTGGGCCACCATGACCGAAGTGTGCAAGAAGGAAGTGAAGCAGGGCCTTCGCACCACGCTGATGTGGAACGTCAAGGCCACCGGCGCCGAGCGCGTGATCCTGTACGTCGTCGACCCCAACGGCAGCGAGCGTAATTTCGCGCGCGGCCAGAGCGTCGGCGAACGGGAAACCGGCCCGTGGCTGCGTCCCGGCCTGACGTTCCGGATCCGCAACTATGACACCAAGGCTGACCTTGGCACCTTGGTCATCGGCGAGAAGTCCTGCTGATGCGCCTCACCTGCCACGCGAACCCGCGAGGCAGGTGACACTTTTCCCGGGGCGCGCGACGCGTCCCGGAGATGACTTCCCCCATTCGAATCCAGCACGCCATGCTGTCCTCCGCGGTTGCAGACTGGAAAAGCGCCCTCTCGATGTGGCGCCTGTGGATTGCGCTGGGTCACGAGGACATCGTCGATCGCTATCGCCGCTCGTTGCTGGGCGCGGCGTGGATCGTCCTTTCATTCACCTTGTTCGTCGTGGTGAAGATTTCGGTCTTCGGGCAGATGGCCAACGTACCGCCGGCAGAGTTCGGGCTGTTCGTCACCATCGGCTTCGGCGTGTGGTCGTTCATCAGCGCAGCGCTGCTGGATGGCTGCGCCGCCTTCATCCATTCGCGCCATTGGATCCTCGGGGCATCGACGCCGTACCCGGTCTTCATCCTGCAGGCGCTGTTCCGGAACCTCCTTATCTTCGCGGCAATGCTGGCGGTAGTGCTGGCCGCCGTCGTGTGGAAGGGGAATCCGTGGACGCTCGCGGCGCTTTCGGTGATCCCGGCGTTGCTGGTCTATGTCGTGACCACGCTGTGGCTGTCGGCCATCCTCGCGCCGCTGTGCGCGCGCTTCCGCGACGCGCACCACGCAATCCAGACCGGCATGCGCCTGATGTTCTTCGTGACCCCGATCCTGTGGATGCCCGCTGCCAGCCCTCAGCTGGAGATGATCGCCGCGCTCAATCCGGTGACCCACTTCATCGAGATCATGCGCGCGCCGCTGCTGTACGGACAGGTGCCACTGGAGAGCTGGCGCATGGTGGCGCTGATCAACCTGGCGGGACTACCTGCGGGCCTGCTGGTCTATGCCCGTACCCGATCGAACATCGTGTTCTGGGTCTAGTCGATGTTCCTGCGCGCGAACCAGGTCAGCCTGTACTTCCCGATCCACGGTGGTGGCGACAGCGTCTCTGCGCCCGCGCAAGGCCCGCGCGGCAGCCACCTGGGCGGAGTACAGCAGGTGTACAAGGGCCGCCTGTGCGTACGCGCCTTGGACGAAGTCAGTTTCGAGCTGAAGCAGGGCGACCGGCTCGCCGTGATCGGCCACAACGGCTCGGGCAAGTCGACACTGCTGCGCACGCTCGCCGGCATCTACCACCCGCAGTCCGGCAGTGTCGAGCGGGACCGACCGGCTTCGGGCATCTTCAACATGTCGATTGGCTTCCGCCAGGAAGCCAGCGGCTACCGCAACATCGTGCTCAAGGGCCTGATGGCGGGTCGCACACACAGCGAGATCAAGGCTGCCATTCCGCTGATCGAGGAGTTCACCGAGCTGGGCTCCTACCTGTCCATGCCGCTGAGCACCTACTCGCAGGGAATGGCACTGCGGCTGGCGTTCGCGATCACCACGACGTTCATCCACGACATCCTGATCATGGACGAGTGGATCGGCGCGGGCGATGCCTACTTCCAGGAGAAGGTGGTTGGCCGCATGAACAGCCTCATCGAGCGATCGCACATCTGCGTGATCGCCTCGCACAGCAATTCGCTGCTGCGCCGGATCACCGATCGTTGCCTGTGGCTGGAGGACGGCCGGGTAAAGGCGTTCGGCAACACGCCTGAACTGCTGGACGCGTACGAGCGCGAGATCAGCGCGCTTCGCATCGACCAGCAGAAGGAAATGGCCGCGGCACGCCAGCCGATCCCCGAGGACCATCGCGCCCTGTGGTTTCCGGAGGAAGCCAGCGAAGCCACCAGCGCCCCCAGGGCCGTGGACATTGCCTGGGACGTCGGCGATTTCGGCATTGGCCGGGTCAAGTTGACGGTGCGAAACCCGCGCAAGGACCAAGGCGAGAAGCTGGTATTCGCCGGAGGTCCCGTCGGCAATCGCAGGACCGGCGCATGGGTGGTGCCGGGGATGGAATTCCGCCTGCGCGATGAGCTGGACGACTTGCTGCTGGCGACGCTGGTGGCGTGAGCCGCAAAGTCGTCAACATGCCTGCCAGCCCTAGCGTGGCAGCCACCGGTTCGTACTCAGGCAACGTCGGAAATCAAGCCGAAACCGCCGCACCTTCGTGCGCTGAATACATCCACTCCAGCGTTGTGCGCAGGGGAATCGACGGCGCCTGTCCGGTCGCTGCCGACAGGCGTTCGCTGCTGCCGGCGAGGCGGATGACCTCGTTGGCGCGTACCAGCGCGGGATTGACCCGCACCTCGATCCGGTAACCGGCAATCTGGGCCATGGCCTCCAGCACCTCCTCCAGCGAATGCGGATTGCCAGAACAGATGTTGAAGACCTGGCCGGCTGGCGCAGTGGTCGCAAGCGCGGCGTAAGCCCGCGCGACGTCGCGAACGTCGCTGAAATCGCGCCAGACACGAATGTTGCCGAGCTCGATTTCGCGTTCGCCACGACGGAAGTGCTGCACGATCTTCGGAATCAGGAACTGCGCCGCCTGCCCGACACCGGTGTAGTTGAACGGCCGGGTCAGGATGATGGGCAACCGGTCCATCCATAGCCGCGCCATGTGCTCCATCGCCAGCTTACTGACGGCGTAGTCGTTGGCGGGCGCCGCCAGTGTGTCCTCGGTGATGGGTTCAACCGTGGCGTTGCCGTAAATGTTGGCGCTGCTGGCCAGTACCACCGCGCGTGGGCGATGCTCCGCCTGCACGAGGGCTTCGAGGAGATTTCGCGTTCCCATCACGTTCACGCGGTACAGCGCTTCGACATCACCATGAGCGACGAAGGCGATCGCCGCGAGGTGGATGACGACATCAGCCCGGGCCTGCGCCACCGCGGCTCGAAGTGCATCCCGGTCCAGCAGGTCGGCGCAGATGACGTCGTTCGTTGCCGCCGCGGAATGGGACAGCCCAATGACGCGATATCCAGCGGCCTCCATCTCCCGGGCGACATAACGCCCGGTGAAACCGTCGTGCCCCGTGATCAGGACCCTGGGGCGTGACTGCTCAGAAGGAGAAGCCATTCTCGTTCCGGCGGAGGTCGGCCTCGATCATCATCCTGCACAGCTGCTCAAGCGTCGTGGTGGCTTCCCAGCCCAGCTTCTCCTTCGCCTTGGCCGGATCGCCAATCAGCAATTCCACCTCAGCGGGGCGATAGAACTTCGGATTGATGCGGACCAGCACGCGTCCGGTGCGATCGCAGACACCGACTTCGTCGACGCCCGTACCACGCCATTCCAGCTGCGTGTCGATCGCCTTGAACGTCATGTCGACGAAATCGCGTACGGTCTCAGTGCGATTGGTGGCGAGCACGTAAGTATCCGGCTCGTCCGCCTGGAGCATCCGCCACATCCCTTCGACGTACTCCTTGGCGTAACCCCAATCGCGCTTGGCGTCCAGGTTGCCGAGCTCGATCACGTCCTGCTTGCCCAGCTTGATGCACGCGACGGCGTCGGTGATCTTGCGGGTTACGAATTCGCGGCCTCGCAGCGGCGACTCGTGGTTGAACAGGATGCCGCTGCTGCCGAAGATATCGTAGGACTCGCGGTAGTTGACCGTGATCCAGTGCGCGAACAGCTTCGCGACTCCGTAAGGGCTGCGTGGATGGAATGGCGTCGTTTCGATCTGCGGCACGGCTTGCACCTTGCCGAACATCTCCGACGTCGATGCCTGGTAGAAGCGGATCTTGGGGTCGACGATGCGGATCGCCTCGAGCAGCGTCAGCGCACCGACGCCCGTGATCTGTGCCGTCGTCACCGGCTGGTCGAACGAGACGCCGACAAAGCTCTGGGCAGCGAGGTTGTACACCTCGCTGGCACCGGCGTTCGCGAGCAGGCGGATGCTGGCACCGAGGTCGGTCAGATCGTGCTCGACCAGCTCGAGATTCGGATGGTTGCGGATTCCGAGTTCCTCGATGCGCCAGAAGTTGACCGAACTGGTGCGCCGATAGGTACCGAACACGCGGTAACCCTTTTCAAGCAGCAATTGAGCCAGGTATGCACCGTCCTGCCCAGAAATCCCCGTCACTACCGCTGTCTTCATCTACGATCCTTGAGCCTGGAATGCGACACGATGCCGCCTGCCTCGCCACGGGCCATCCCCGAGCGCCAATGTTACTACGCAATAAAAACGCCGGCATCGCTGCCGGCGTCGTGGCATCGCGTTTTCACGGCGTTACCAGGTATCGGGTACGGTCCGTTGCCGTTCGATCAGTCCGAGCTTGAAGCTCGCCGGCACGTTGCAGATGATGTTGATCGTGCTCCAGTTGACCGTGGACGTCATGGTCGGGAAGAACACGTAGCCGCTCGCGCCCGCCGCAAGCGTCAGGCTGACAGTGGCACCCTGGTCGATGTTGTTGACGCCATGGTGAAAGGAGCCCACCTGCGCGGTACAGGTGACGGTACCGCCCGTGGCGCCTGCAGCCCAGGCCATCTGCAGCACGGTGTTGACGTTGCCGTCCAGCCGGTTCCATTCCGGCAGCACGCAGGTCAGGTACTGGTTTGTCGAACCGTTGTTCCAGAGGTAGGTGTGGTTGTAGTAGAAGCTCGCCGCACCCGTCGAGTTGGTCGCGCGGCACGCGGCGGTTCCGTTGGTTGGCATGCTGACCGATGCCGCCTGCGCTTCACCGCTGCCCCCCAACGCGGCCGCGGCAAGGGCGATAGCAAGAACACTGGACCCGTTCAGTAATTTCATCGCTTTGATCCTTCAGATTGATGACGACGCCCGATGCCGGGCTTCCCCTCCTCCCGCAGTTGTTCGAGCGGAAGCAGTTCACGGGATTTAACGGGGAACGTCTGGCCCACCGGACAACAAGGCGGGCAGACCCCGCCATCACGGCTATCTCCTGGGCCGCGCCGCGTAGAGTTGTAGCTCATAGCCGCCATCGGGCTGTCGCACGTAGCCCGTGCTGTACGAAGGCAGCGCTGCGCCCAGTTCGAGCATCACACGCGTGGACCAGTCCGAACTGTCCGCGCCAAGTGGAAACGTCGCACGAATGAGGCACATGTTCGCCCGGCAACTGACGTTCTGCGACTTGGGGACGTCGAGCGCCTGCAGCACCTCATCGCTGCCGAACGCGGCGATGACTTGCTGCGGCGTGCTGTCGCTAGCCGGTGCTGGCGCCTGTGCGGCAAACGATCGTTGCAGTTCGCGCTGACGCGCCTGGCCAAGTGCTTCGGACTGCGCGGATCCGTTGAATGCCGAGCTGGCATCCTGTTCAGGCGACGGGCGCGATGGCGGCGTATTGACCTGTGCCATGCCCGGCATGGCAGGCGCAAGTAGCTCTGCGCGACCCGACGCCATCCTGGTCTCGAGAGCTTCGACCCGTTCGGCGAGTCTGCGCATGGCTTCGCGATCGGCGCCCGCGCTGTTCGACCGATGAAGCAGGACGCCAATGCCCAACACGCTGGCCAACGCCATCAGCCGGAAAATCCAGTCAAGCGGGGAACCACTCATAGTTCGCTAACACCAGGAATGCGGAGGGACACCAGCGATCAACGCAAACTCGCTACCTTGCAGGCCAGATTGTTCCCCGTCGCGATTCAGCGCACTCGTGATGGCGGATGACTGGACTGCCGATCCACCCCGAGCGTGTGTTCAACCCGCTCGGTGGCTGCGTTCAGGCCAGGCGAAGCATCTCGATGATCTCGCGCGCTCGCCGGCGGGCGCTCGCCTTCGACGTGATCTCGGCCGCGTACTTCAATCCCGCCGCCGACATTCTCAGCCACAGTTCGTCCTGGGACAGGATGTCGAGGACATGCGCGGCAAAGTCCTCAGCCGAGTCCGCCACCAGCACCTGGATGTCGTGTTCAAGCTGCATGCCCTCCGCACCAACGGCGGTAGTGACCACCGGCACGCCATTGGCGAGACTGACGGCGACCTTGCCCTTCGCGCCAGCGCCGAACCGGAGCGGCGCGATCGTTGCGCGGCGCCTTGCGAGGAACCCATCCAGGTCATCGATGAAACCCACGACCTCCACGTTCGGATGCGACGACAGCGCCTTGACCTGGTCCGTCATGCTGCTGCCGGCGATATACAACGTGTGGCGCGGATCACGTGCCATCACCAGCGGCCAGATCTCCTCCACGAACCAGGTGATGCCGTCGGCGTTGGGTGCGTGGCGATAGCCGCCAACGAAGCAGATGCCATCGCGGCCGGCCACGGGCGGGCAGTGTTCGATCGGATCGTGCACGAGCGGGAACAGCACGCACGGCGCACCCGGTACATCCCGGCGCAGCAGTTCCAGCTCCGCTTCCGAGTGCACCATGTTGACGTCGGCGCGACGGATCACGTCGGTCTCGCGGCGCTTGGTGTCCAGCGCTGCGTCGAGCGCCGCCTGGCTTCCAGAAAGCTCCGCTTCACGCATCTCGCGCAGGTAGTGCAGATCACAATTACTGAAAATGATCCGCGCCGAGGGATAGCGCTGGCGCAAGCGCTCGATGTGCGCTTCGCCGACACGGAACCGCACCAGCAGGATGACGTCGAACTCATCCGCGCACTGCGACAGGAAGCCATCGATCGAGGAATAGCTCGGATGGTAGATGGTCTCGATGCCGACCCGCTGCAGATCACGCGTGCTGGCGCCCATGTGGGCGAAGTTGTCTTCGGGAATGAACGTGATCTTGTAACCGTTGTCGCGGAAGGCGCTCATCATCTCCACCGCAACCAGCGAGCCGGCGTCTTCCTTCGGCGTCGGCGTTACCAGGTCGATGAAGAGCATGCGCCGGGCGACCTGGCGTTCCTTCTCCAGTTCCGGGTGGTCGGCATTGTCACGGTGTTGCTGCAGCACCTCGTGCCAGCGTTCGTGCAGCTTGCGCAGGTTCTCCACCTGGTAGGCCTTCGCACCTTGGCCGGTGTCGGTACCGGAGCTGATGCCCTCGAAGTGAAGCAGCTGCGAGAGCGGCTGCACCACCGTGCGCAGGCCACGAGCACGGATCCGGAACGCCAGGTCGACATCCTCGGCATAGGCAGGCACGAACAATTCGTCGAAGCCGTCCAATTCCCGCCACAGTTCCAGCGGCAGGGCGATCGATGCGCCGGAAACGTAGTCGGTATCGCGCATGTAGCAGAACTCGGGTCGACGCGGGTCCTGCAGGCGACCGAAATTCCACGCCGATCCGTCCTTCCAGACAATCCCACCGCACTCCTGAAGGCGTCCGTCGGGGAACACCAGCTTGGAGCCGGACATGCCGATGCCCGGATTGTCTTCCAGCGTCCCGATCATCTCGTCGAGCCAGCCCGGCAGCACCTGGGTGTCGTTGTTCAACATCACCACGTAACGGCCGCGCGCCAGCGCCGCGGTTGCGTTGCAGTTGCGGACGAAGCCCAGGTTGGTCCCGTGGCGGACATGGCGGACACCCTGGATCGGCGTTGCCAATGCCAGCGCGGTCGCATCGGTCGATGCGTCGTCGCCCACCAGGATCTCGAAGCGGTAGCGCGTCTCGTGCGCAACCAGCGCATCGATGCACGCAAGCGTGAACGGCAGCTGGTTGTAGACCGGAATGACGATGGAAACGTCGGGCTGCGCGTCGGCGTCGATGCGCTGCGACGCCTGTTGCGCGATGGCAGCCACCCAGCTGCGCGCCTCGTCCTCGGTGCAGGCGATCTTCGACGCTGCACGGACGTTGCCGGATTCGACCGGCAGTCGATAACGGTCGATCCGGAGCACCACGTCGTCGGCGGCCAACGATCCGAATTCGGCGGCGAGGAAACCGCGCAGGCTCGCATGGTCGCGCTGCTGGAACATCGGCTCCGACGCGGCTGCGTTGCCCAGGTCGGCGTCCGCCACGGCGGCATCCGCGACCACGGGCGACAGAGTGCTCGCCGCATCCATGCCCAGCGTGCGCGGCGACGACACTTCCGAACCCATCATGCGCCGCCCCAGTCGTCCCAGGCCGCGCAACGGCGCGGTCACCTTCCAGCTGCGGCTCGCCAGCATGGACTGGATTTCACGGCTCAGCCCTTCGCGTTCGGCCGCAGCGCGCGCGAGGGCGTCATTGAGTTCGCCCACCCGCCCCTGCAGTTGTGCGAGCTGCTGCCCCATGGTCTCGATGGTCGCCTGCTGCCTGTGTCCCTGCGCCTGCAGCTCCTGGCAATTGGCCTCGGTGCGATGAAGCTGCTCGACGGTGCCCGCGTGCAACCTGGCGAGTTCGCCGTGCGATTCGATCTCGGCGCGCAGGCGCTCCTGGTAGTCGGCCTCCACCCGGTGCAACTGATCCTCGATGCGCTGGTGCATGCGGATCAGGTCGTCCCGCTCGGACGTCAATGTTTCGCGCTGGTTCATCAATTCCCCTTGGACCACTTCCAGCCCGGCGCATTTCTGTTCCATGTGCCGGTAACTTGATTCCGTCTGGCGAAGCTGTTCCTCGGTGCTGCGCTGGGCGCGCAACACCTGGTCCCGCTCCACCTCCAACTCCGCGAAGCTCCGCTCGAGCTTCCGGTAACTCGTTTCGGTCTGCCGAAGCCGTTCCTCGGTACCCTGCTGCGCCCGCAGCGCCGCGTCGCGCTCGGATGCCAATGCGTCGCGCTGCCTCGTCAGTTCGCCACGTGCCGCCTGCAGCGCGGTGAAGTCCTGCTCCAGGTGCCCGTAACTCGCTTCGGTCTGGCGCAGCTGTTCTTCGGTAGCCTGGTGTGCCTTCAGCGCCGCGTCACGCTCGGATGCCAGTTCATCGCGCTGGCTCGCCAACTCGCCCTGCGCTGCTTCCAGCGCCGCGAGGTTCCGCTCGAGTTGCTGGTAGCTGGCCTCGGTCTGGCGAAGCTGCTCTTCGGTGACCTGCTGCATCCGAAGCGCCGCGTCACGCTCGGATGCCAGTTCATCGCGCTGGCTCGCCAACTTGCCCTGCGCTGCTTCCAGCGCCGCGAGGTTCCGCTCGAGTTGCTGGTAACTAGCCTCGGTCTGGCGAAGTTGGTCTTCGGTGGCCTGCTGCACCTGGATCGCGGCATCGCGCTGCGACGCCAGGGCGTCGCGCTGGCCGGCCAGCTCGCTTTGCGCCGCCTCCAGTTCCGCAACGCCGAGGTCCAGTTGCTGGTAGCTCGCTTCGGTCTGGCGCAGCTGTTCTTCGGTGCCCTGTTGCGCCTGCAGCGCGGCATCGCGCTCCAGCACCAGTGCATCGCGCTGGCCCGCCAGTTCGCCCTGCGCCGTTTCCAGCTCGGTGAACCTGCGTTCCAGCTGGTGATAGCTTTCCTCGGTGCTGTGCAGCTCTTGTTCCGTGCGCTGGTGGATGTCGGACAACGCATCGCGCTCCGCAATCGCCAGGTCGCGTTGGCTGGCCAGCTGCCCATGCAGTGTTGTCAACTCCGACCATCGCTGTTCCAGCGTCTGGTAGCTGGCTTGCGCGTCGCGCAGCTGCTCTTCGGTGTCTTGATGGATGCGCAAGGCCCGGTCGCGCTCGGATAGAGCGGTATCGCGCTGTTCCTTCAATGCCGCCAGGGATTGCTCCGCCTGTGCGCGCGACTGGGCGTTATGTTCCAGCGCTTCGCGCAAGCGCTCGTGCTCCTGCTCCCGCAGCTGGTAGGTCGCCTGCGTCTGCTGCAGCTGTTCGCCGGTCTGCCGGTGGAGGTCCAGCAGGTGGTCGCGCTCGGAAAGGGCGGTGTCGCGTTCGGACGCCGCCTGGCCCAGCGCGGCCTGCGCGTCGTCCAGCGACCGCTTCAGGTCGCGGATCTGCCGCGTTCGGTCCACGAGCAATGGCGCGAGCACGTCGCGGGCGCGCTCGAGTTCCGCGCGGACTTTCGCCAGCTGGGAATCCGGTGGATGGCCACCCGCCGCGGTGCGTTCGAACCAGTTCCAGACCCGCGTCGCCCACCCGGCGATGTCATCGGGCAACTGCGGCACTGCAAATTTCCGCTGCGGCGGGCTCAGGAACGCCTCGACATCGGCGTCCACCTGCGGATCGTTGCGCGGCCAGGCAACGCCCTGCTCGTGCGCAATGCGGTCGGTGCAGGACCGCCAGTCCGCGACGAGCTGGCTGTAGGTGACCACGCTCGCGCCAGCCTCGCGGGAGGCCGCGGCTTCCAGTCCGTAACCGACATAGAGCAGAACGGCGCTGGCCGCGTTCGTCATGTCGCGGCGGAGCAGCGAGTCCGCCACTTCCGCGTAGGGACGCATGATCACGACCGGGCACGGCAGGATGTCGAGCGAACGCAGGGCGTCCAGCCAGAAATCGAGGAGCAGCGTGCAACGCGGATCCTTCAGCACGAACAGATCCGAATTTCCGTACTCGGACTTCAGGATCCTGCGCGCCTCCTGCTTGAACCGTGCAGGAAACGTGTTCGCCGGCGGTAACTGGAACGCTGCGAACGGATCGTCCCAGGCGACGCCGAAGTGATCGAGGATGCGTTCGTTGAGGCCAACGACGACTTCAGGCTCCCAGTAACCGCTTTCGTTGCCGCGATTGGCCGGCATCACGTGTTCGGGCAGGTCCGCGCCGCGCAGAGACAGGATCCTCGCCAGTGCGGACGTGCCGGAGCGATGCATCCCCAGGACGAGCAGTGCCCTGCGCTTGCGCGCCGTTGCCTTTCCCGCCCGCATCTGCCGTGCCGCCACGTGTCAGACGAGCGAACGGTCGCGGCAATAGTCCATGAAGCGCTGTTTCAGCACTTCAACGGCCGCCGGATCGGGCTGCGCCGTACCGGGACGCGCCATCACCGTGCGGTAGGTAGCCTCCGCACGCCTGAACGTTTGGTTCTCACGCAGGAGCAACAGGTTCTTCTGGCGGTTGTCGTCGACTTCGGAGGAATTGAGCTTCCTGCGCAGTGGCAACAGGCAGTCGGTGGTGAACTCCTCTCCGAGGAAATCGCACACTTCCGCGAACAGCTTCTCCGGTTCGTCAGCAATGCGCTCGAACACAAGTCGGAAGACTCGGCGCGACCCCAACCCCCGCTCCGCATGCCAGGCATTCTCGGTATGGGCGATCCAGGTTTCCAGGCCCGCCTCGAGCGCCTGCGGCTCGGCACCGACGCGATCGAAGCCCTCGAGCGACGTCGCAACCTCATCGGGCCGGCGGATGTTGTGGATGAACAGCGCGTCCGGGAACAACGCGTTGAGCGCCCAGATGAAATAGGTATTCAGTGGCGTGCCATCAATCCAGCGGCGCTTCGGGTCCGATCCGCTGCGGCGGATCTGCAGCGGGTTCTCCAGCTGCTTGCCCTTCAATGTCCACCCGGGCTGTCGCGACTTCTCTCCGTAGAAATTGAGGCAACGCTGCGCGAACACATCATTGACGATGGCGTGGATCGACTCGGCGACGCGCGCCATGAACGGATCGAGCGGATGCTCCACGTTCGACAAGTGCGAGAACCGGCCGCGCTCTGAACCCTTCACGTGGGACAGGTAGGCGCCCACCGCCATGCTGGAGATCCATCCGGTCTCCGGCATCGGCTGGATGTTCGGATGCTGGCCGAGCACCCAGGTGGTGATCGACGTACCGGACCGCGGCGCGCCGATGATGAAGATGGGCCGGGGTCGATCGCCCACGACCAGCGCGCCCTGCAGTTCGAGGCCAGGCGCCACCGGTGCCACGCTGCCAATGGTGGTCATCGCAGCGCCTCCGCCAGTTCCGCCTGCAGGTCATCCACGTTCTCGACGCCCACGCTCAGGCGCACCAGGTTGTCCGCGATGCCCAGCTGCTGGCGACGCTCCGGCGGGATCGACGCGTGGGTCATGATCGCCGGATGGTTGACCAGGCTCTCCACGCCGCCCAGCGACTCGGCGATGGTGAACAGGTGGCAGCGTTCCATCATCCGGCGCGCGGCATCGAGGCCACCCTTCACGTAGATGCTGACCATGCCGCCGAAACCGTCCATCTGCCGTTTCGCCAGTTCGTGCTGCGGATGCGACTTCAGGCCCGGATAGATCACCTTCTCGATCGCGGGGTGGTGCTCGAGCCATTCCGCCAGCGCCTGCGCATTCTCGCAGTGCGCCTTCATCCGCAGGTGCAGGGTCTTCAGGCCACGCAGGGCGAGGAAGCTGTCGAACGGTCCCTGCACGCCGCCGATGGCGTTCTGCAGGAAGGTCATCTGTTCGGCGATCCGCGCGTCGTCGCCGACGACGATCATGCCGCCGACCATGTCCGAATGGCCGTTGAGGTACTTGGTCGCCGAGTGCATGACCAGGTGCGCGCCCTGCTCCAATGGCCGCTGCAGGATCGGCGAGCTGAAGGTGTTGTCGACCGCGACGATCAGGCCGTGCTTGCGCGCAACCTCCGCGATCGCGGCGATGTCGACCAGCTTGAGCAGCGGGTTGGTCGGTGTCTCGATCCAGACCAGTTTCGTGTTCGGGCGGATCGCGGCCTCGAAGGCGGCGATGTCGCTCAGGTCGACCCAGCTGAAATCCAGACCGGCCGAACGGCGACGCACGCGCTCGAACAGGCGGTAGGTGCCGCCGTACACGTCATCCATCGCGATGACGTGGCTACCGCTGTCCAGCATTTCCAGCACGGTCGACGTTGCCGCCAGCCCGGAGGCGAATGCGTAGCCGTTCGTGCCGCCTTCCAGCGATGCGACGCAGCGCTCGTAGGCGAAGCGGGTCGGGTTGTGGCTGCGCGAATACTCGAAACCCTGGTGGTCGCCGGGGCTGGACTGCGCGTAGGTGGAGGTCGCATAGATCGGCGGCATCACGGCGCCGGTGCTCGGGTCGGGCGATTGCCCGCCGTGGATCGCCAACGTGCCCAGGCCAGCTTTGCGATCCGTGTTCTTGTCAGTCATTTTCACTTCCACCTGGCGTCCGCGCAGCGGCGAATTCTAGCATTCCGGCTGCGCTTCAGCTTGTTTTTCAATGGGTTACTGCACGCGGCGGCGCAGGTAGTTCAGCAGGTCAATACGCGTAATCAGGCCAAGGAACTTCTCGCCGTCCATCACGATCGCCACGTGCCCGCGGTCGAACACCGGCAGCAGGGCCTCGATCGGCGACCGCACGTCCAGCTTGTCCAGCTTGCTGACCATCGCCGTCGACACGGGGTCGCGGAAGCGTGATTCGTCGCCGTAGACGTGCAGCAGCACATCGCTTTCGTCGACGATGCCGACGATGTTGTCGCCGTCCATCACCGGCAGCTGGCTCACGTCGTAGAGCTTCATGCGCTGCCATGCGGTGATGAGCAGGTCGGTGGGGGCCACGACAATCGTGTCGCGCCGGGAGAACGGACGCAGGATCAGGTCGCGCAGGTCGCCCGTGCTTTCGCGCTCGAGGAAGCCGTTGTCCAGCATCCAGTAGTCGTTGTACATCTTGGAGATGTACTTATTGCCGGTGTCGGGCACCAGCACGACCACTTTCTTCGGCGTGGCCTGTTCGCGACAGTACTTCAGCGCGGCGGCAAGCAGCGTGCCGGTGGAAGAACCACCGAGAATCCCCTCTTTTTCCAGCAGTTCGCGCGCGGTGAGGAAGCTTTCCTTGTCGCTGATCGCGTAGGCCTTCCTCACGCGGGTGAAATCGGAAATCGGCGGGAGGAAATCCTCGCCGATGCCCTCCACCATCCAGCTCGCCGACTTGTCGCTGAGCGTGCCGCGGTTGATGTATTCCTCGAGGATCGAACCCACCGGATCGGCGAGGACCAGCTCGGTGTGCGGCGACCGCGAAGCGAAGCAGCGCGACAGGCCGGTCATGGTGCCTGAGCTGCCACAGCCGAACACGATCGCGTCGATGCCGCCGACTTCCGCCATCTGATCGAGGATTTCCGGGCCGGTACCGAATTCGTGCGCGGCCGGGTTGTCGGGATTGCCGAACTGGTTGATGAAGTACGCGCCCGGGGTTTCGCGAGCGATGCGCTCGGCCATGTCCTGGTAGTAATCCGGATGGCCCTTGGCCACGTCAGAACGGGTCAGCACGACCTGCGCGCCCATGGCCTTGAGATTGAAGATCTTCTCGCGACTCATCTTGTCGGGCACGACGAGGAGCAGCTTGTAGCCCTTCTGCTGCGCCACCAGCGCCAGGCCGATGCCGGTGTTGCCGGCCGTGCCTTCGACCAGGGTGTCGCCCGGCTTGATCTTTCCGGCCTTCTCGGCGGCCTCGATCATCGACATGCCGATGCGGTCCTTGATCGAGCCGCCGGGGTTCTGCGATTCCAGCTTGAAATAGAGATCGCACACGCCGGCATCGAGGCGCTGGGCTTTGACGATCGGCGTGTTGCCGATCAGTTCGAGTACGGAGGCATGGATGGGCATGGGAATCCTGGAACCGCGACCACGCGGCAAGCCCCGGATTCTAGCGGCGCTCCGCATCGGAGCCCAGCTGTCGGGTGGGCGATCGGGCAGGTGGCTTACATCGGCCAGGCGCGATGACGGCAGACCCAGCGCGGGCGGCGGCGATCCCGACGAGGAAGGCGCCGCCGCCCGCGATGAAAAGACTATGGGTTGATTGGATGGGGGGAGCGGAGGGCTCCACCCTGGTCGGCCGGTCCTGCTGGGGCCGGCCGACCCGGAGGTCAGGTTGTCGGGCCAGGTGTCGGTTGGCGTCAGTGATGTTGCGAGTCGTACAACCTGATGAGGCGGTCCTTCGCAGCAAGCTTCTCGCGTTTCATCTGGCCGAGGGTGACGTCATCGATGGGAAGCACGCCCAACTCGGCGTCCATCACCTTCTTGTCCAGGTCGCGATGGCGCTGATACAGCTGCTTGAACTCCGGATTGGAGCGGATCATCGCGTCGACTTCCTGCTGCGGTTGTTCTTCGAACATGAGTGCCTCCATCAGCGATTGCGTTCAACGATTGCGGAGCACGACCCCCGGAAACAAAAACGCCCCGGCCGTGAGACCGAGGCGTTGTGACGGGGTTGGATTCGGAACCAGGTAATGCCGCGGGCCCGCGTTGCGCAGGCCCGCCGCGACCGAGCTTGCGGCGGCGGCTTCCTGCGAAACAGGCGTTTGGGTCATGGGCCGGTTCTCGACCGGGCGGTGTTGGGACCGCCTGGATAATCGACGCTACTCCTGAAATCCGGGTCCGGCAACCCCGTGCGGACAAGTGGTAACCCGGTCACAACCGGGTCGCCAGTCCACATCCAACCATTTGATTTAAATACGTTATTTTGACGACAAGGCAATCTCGACCCGGGCCTTGGACTTGGCGGCCGAGCCCACCGCGCCGCGGATCTGCTGCTTCCTGGCGCCAGCGGCCACCAGGGCGTCACGGACGGCCTCCACGCGCTGCTGGGCCAGCTCGGCCTTGGCGGCCACACCCTCGATGCGGACGGCCTGCTGGGTGCTTGCCGCCTGCAGGTAAGTCGCCAGGGTGCGGATGCTGGCCGCGCCACGATCGTTCAGGCTGGCCTTGCCCGAGGCGAAGGCATCGGCGCTGAGGGTGAACACTTCGCCGCGGCTGTCCCAGCGCGACGGCGGGAGCTTGCCGCCGGCCATCAGTTCGGCCTCTTCGTGGGCGAGCTTGGCTTCGCGTTCGCGGGCCGCCTTGAGCTTGGCCGCCTGGACATCGGTGACGCCGGCCAGGGCGGCCTCGACATCCTGCACGGCGGCGTCGCTCTGCGCGGCCTGTTCGCGCAGGCGCTGGGTTTCCTCGGCCTGGATCTGGGCCTGCACGCGCAGGCGCTCGGCTTCGGCGCGGGCGGCCTCGGCATCGCGGCGGCTGGCTTCGACCAGCAGGTCGCTGCGTTCGCGATCGAGCTGGTCGACGTCGCGGCGGCTGGATTCGGTCCGCGTCGCCAGCTCGGCGACTTCGACCCGGCGCTGCGCCAGGTACAGGGCGGCGTCGCGCTTGCGGCCGCGCGCCTTTGCCAGCGCGTCCACGGCCTGCTGCGCCTGCAGCCGCTCGAAGGCGCCGTGCGAGGCAAGTTGTGGGTCACCGGCCAACGCTTGCAGGCGAACGGCCAGGTCGGCCGACGGCGGCGCATCGGATTCGAGGGCGCTCGCGCGACCGCTCTCACCCTGGATCTGCAGGCGGCGCTGGAGCTCGGCGATCTCGCTGCGTCGCTGCCCCAGCTCCGCGCGGGTCTGCGCGGCGCGACTGCGCGCGTAGGCCAGGTCGGCATCGGCGGACGCATTCAGCGCAAGCGCCAGTGCGTCCTTGTATTTGTGCCGGGCGACGGCGTCCTGGGCCTGGGCGAGTTCACCGCGGGCGCTGGCCAGTTCCTGCGCGGCGTACTGGTCGCCGTCGGCGCTATCAGCGCGACTGACCGCCTGCTGTGCCGCGGTCAGTTCCGCGGTCGGGGGCTGGGCGGCCAGGACAGGCACGGACGAAGCGAGAACCAGTGCCATCGACAGGTTTCGGAATTGTGCGAAGCTTGGACGCATTGGGGGATGCCTGGACGATGGGGATGGGTGTAACGTCGTCGCGGTCATTGTCGGAAGCTCGCGGCGGCCTTGCAATGGCATGTCGCTTTGAAAAATCAAAGGGGATGCTCGCATGGACATCGGCTACTTTCTGAAGCTGATGACGGAGAAGAACGCGTCGGACATGTTCCTGACGACGGGCGCTCCGGTGTACATCAAGGTCGAGGGCAAACTCTACCCGCTCGGCAACACCGGCCTGCCTGCGGGCATGGTCAAGAAGATCGCCTACTCGCTCATGGACGAGGGGCAAGTTCCCATCTTCGAGCGTGACCTGGAACTGAACATGGCGCTGGCGCTGGCTGAAGCCGGCCGTTTCCGCGTCAACGTGTTCAAGCAGCGCGGCGAAGTCGGCATGGTGATCCGCGCCATCCGCAGCGTGATCCCGTCGATCGAGGAACTGCAGCTGCCGCAGGTGCTGAAGGACATCATCATGGCCCCGCGCGGCCTGGTGTTGATCGTCGGCTCCACCGGTTCGGGCAAGTCGACCACGCTCGCGGCGATGATCGACCACCGCAACACGAATACCTCGGGCCACATCCTCACCATCGAGGACCCGATCGAATACCTGCACAAGCACAAGAAGTCGATCGTCAACCAGCGCGAGGTCGGCCTGGACACCCACGCCTTCCACAACGCGCTGAAGAACGCGATGCGCGAAGCGCCGGACGTGATCCTGATCGGCGAAATCCTCGACGCCACCACGATGGAAGCGGCGATCGCCTTCGCCGAAACCGGCCACCTGTGCCTGGCGACGCTGCACTCCAACAACGCCGACCAGACGCTGGAGCGCATCCTCAACTTCTTCCACGAGTCGGCGCACAAGAACGTGCTGATGAACCTCGCGCTGAACCTGCGCGCGGTGATCTCGCAGCGCCTGGTCGTCGGCAAGGACGGCCGCCGCCTGCCGGCGACCGAAGTACTGATCAACACGCCGATGATCCGCGACCTCATGCGTCGCGGCCAGGTGCACGAGATCAAGCCGGCGATGGAAGGCTCGCTGCAGGAAGGCATGGAAAGTTTCGACCAGTGCCTGTTCCGCCTGTACAAGGAAGGCCGCATCGAGCGCGAGGAAGCGCTGAAGGCAGCCGACTCGCGCGACGGCCTGGACCTCAAGTTCCGCCTGTCCGAAGGCGGAACCGGCGAGCACGATCCTTACGCGGACGTGTTCGCGTCCAACGCGGCGCAGGGTTGACACAGGGCGCGGTTCGCCGCGCATCCTCAGCTGGCTGACGACATCCCCGCCCAGGCGGGGATGTTTGTTTGTGCCGGTTGCACCCGCCGCGGTCGCCGGCGCTTGAGCGTCCGCTGTCTGCGGCGCGGCGCTACGAACTCCGGGTCACGACATCGGTAAAGCAGGACTGGGCGTTACTCCGGTCTATCCGGCTGCCGCTCCGGTCGCGCCAGGTCGAACGCCGGCAATTCCAGGCATGCCTTCTCGATGCGCTCGATCGTCGGGTATTGCGCGATGTCCACGCCGAACCGGCGCGCGTTGTAGACCTGCGGCACCAGGCAGCAATCGGCGATGCTCGGGGCTTCGCCTTCGCAGAACTGGCCGGTGGAAAGGTGGTCGGTGAGCATGGCTTCGATGGCGTTGAAGCCTTCGCTGATCCAGTGCCGCACCCAGGCTTCGCGTTCGGGCTGCGGCACGTTCCATTCGTGCTCGAAGTACTGCAGGACGCGTAGGTTGTTGAGCGGGTGGACGTCGCACGCGATTGCCTGCGCCAGCGCACGCGCACGCTGGCGCGAGCGCGCGGTCGCCGGCAACAACGGCGGCTCGGGCCAGGTTTCGTCGAGGTATTCCAGGATCGCCAGCGACTGCCGCAGCTGCCGTCCACCGTGCTGCAGCACCGGCACCAGCCCCTGCGGGTTGGCCTTGCGGTACGCGTCGCTGTGCTGCTCCCCGCCGTCGCGCAGCAGGTGCACCGGCACGATCTCGTACGGCAGCCCTTTCAGGTTCAGCCCGATGCGTACGCGATACGCGGCGCTGGAACGCCAGTAGGAATACAGCCGCAATTGATCGCTCATGCGCGCGCGCCCGGTGTCCTGCATGTCCTGTCTTGCCGGCATCGCCGGCGTCCCCGTCACTACCGGGGCACCTTAGCATCGCCCCGCGGGCAGGAGCATGCTGCGGCGCCGGAAGGAGGCATTGGCCCGCCGTGCGGCGCGCGCGAGCCGACGTCGTATGTACTCCAGCGAGCACCCTGCCCGCTGGAATGCAGGAAGCGACGGCGAGATGCCGCCGTACCTTCGCGTCGCGTTACGCTTTCTCGATCCGCTGCTCGATGGCGCCGAAGATGTCGCTGCCGTCGCGCGCCTTCATCTCGATGCGCACGGTGTCGCCGAACGACATGAACGGCGTGATCGGCTTGCCGGTTTCCAGCGTTTCCACGGTGCGGCGTTCGGCGAAGCACGATGCACCCAGGCTGGTGTCCTTATTGGCCACCGTGCCCGAACCGACGATCGTTCCGGCCGACAGGGGCCGCGTCTTCGCCGCATGCGCGACCAGCTGGGCGAAGTTGAACTGCATGTCGACGCCCGCTTCGGGTGCGCCGAACCATTCGCCGTTGATGTGCGTCAGCAGCGGCAGGTGGACCTTGCTGTCGTTCCAGGCCTCGCCGAGCTCATCGGGCGTGACGAATACCGGACTCAGCGCCGAACGCGGCTTGGACTGCAGGAAACCGAAGCCCTTGCCCAGTTCCGCGGGGATCAGGTTGCGCAGCGAGACATCGTTGACCAGGCCGACGAGCTGGATGTGCGCCGCCGCCGCATCGGGCGTCACCGCCATCGGCACGTCGTCGGTGACGATCACGACTTCGGCTTCGAGGTCGATGCCGTAGTCCTCGCTGACCACGCGCACCGGATCGCGCGGGCCGTAGAAGCCGGCGCTCACTGCCTGGTACATCAGCGGATCGACGTAGAAACTTTCCGGCACCTCCGCGCCACGCGCACGGCGCACGCGTTCGACGTGCGGGAGGTAGGCGCTGCCGTCCACGAATTCATAGGCGCGCGGCAGCGGCGCGGCGAGGGCCTGCAGGTCGAGGTCGAACGCGCCGGCGGCCTTGCCTTCGTTCAACGCATCGGACAACGCGTTCAGCCGCGGCGCGGTGTTGGACCAGTCTTCCAGCGCGCGCTGCAGGGTGTCGGCGATGCCGGTGGCTTTCACGGCGCGCTTCAGGTCGCGGGAGACAACGATCAGCGTGCCGTCGCGGCCGCCTTCCTTGAGGGAACCAAGCTTCATCTGGAACTCCGGGGATCAACCACTGGTGTAATTGGTTGCAATTGTAACGAATTGGAGCGCGGTGCAGGTAAGTGTGGGCGCGAAGGGACGAACAGGAAACAGGGACGACGGCGATATCCGCGCGGTGCGAGAGCTCGTCGACTCGCTTGGTGTCGTGATGGTGACGCTCGCCATCGCGAAACGGCGGACGTCAGGACAACACGTCTGCCCGGCTCCTCGCGACGCTCGGGGCGACGCCCCCAACGGTCAACGTATCAATGCTGCGTGCCACCCACGCCCCGAATGGCGAGCAACAAAAAACCCGCCTTTCGGCGGGTTTCTTGTTTGGATCTGGCAGCCCCGGATGGATTCGAACCACCGAATGCCTGAGTCAGAGTCAGGTGCCTTACCGCTTGGCGACGGGGCTGTGGAAAACTTTCGAAGATCTGGTGTGAATCTACAGCCTCGAATATTAGCGCTTCGAGAACTGGGTGGCACGACGTGCCTTGTGCAGACCGACCTTCTTACGCTCGACTTCGCGGGCGTCGCGGGTCATGAAGCCAGCCTTGCGCAGCTCGTTCTTCAGGGTTTCGTCGTATTCGACCAGGGCACGCGAGATGCCCAGGCGGATCGCACCGGCCTGGCCGGTGATGCCGCCGCCGGCAACGGTGACGACGACGTCGAACTTGTCGGTCGACTTGGTCAGTTCGAGCGGCTGGCGCACGATCATGCGCGCCGTCTCGCGACCGAAGAACTCATCGATCGGACGCTGGTTGATGGTGATCTTGCCATCGCCCTTGCGCAGGAACACGCGGGCGGTGGAGGACTTGCGACGGCCGGTGCCGTAATTCTGCTGGAGTGCCATGTTCTGGATGCCTTAGAAGTCGAGCGGCTGCGGCTGCTGGGCGGCGTGCGGATGTTCGGTGCCCTTGTAGACCTTGAGCTTGCGGTACATCGCGCGGCCCAGCGGGTTCTTCGGCAGCATGCCCTTCACGGCGATCTCGATGACGCGCTCCGGGTGGCGCTCAAGCGCCTGGCCCAGGGTTTCGGACTTCAGGTTGCCGATGTAGCCGGTGAACCGGTAGTACATCTTGTCCTGCAGCTTGTTACCGGTCACGGCGATCTTCTCGGCGTTGATCACGACCAGGTAATCGCCGGTGTCGACGTGCGGGGTGTAGACGGGCTTGTGCTTGCCACGCAGACGGCGGGCGAGCTCGGAAGCGAGGCGGCCGAGGGTCTTGCCTTCGGCGTTGATCACGTACCAGTCGCGCTGGACGGTCTCATTCTTTGCGGTGAAAGTCTTCATGACTGCTCTGTTCAGGGGTACATGGTCGGGCTGGTTTCACGCGCGGGATCCAGAAGGATCGACCGGCGGAAACGTCGCCTCGCGTTTGGGGATGGAGCAAAAGAGGCGGAATGATAGCGGGCAGGCCGGGGCTGCGCAACCCGCCCAGCGCTCAGGAAGTCGGTGAAGGCCGGATTGTTACATTCAGCCGCGATGACCGCCCTTTCCCGCCTCCCTTCCACCGACCCGCTGGTGGCCCTGGCCGACCGCTGCGTCCAATGCGGACTGTGCCTGCCGGCCTGCCCGACCTACGGCCTCGGGCGGTTGGAACCCGAATCCCCGCGCGGCCGGATCGCCCTCGCCCGCGCCTTTGCGCTGGGGACGGTCGAACCCACCCCGGCCGGCGACGCGCACCTGGACCACTGCCTGGGCTGCGGCAATTGCGAAGCCGTCTGCCCCGCCGGCGTCCAGTACGGCGAACTGCTGGTCCAGGCGCGCCAGCGACAACGCCAGCGGCGCACACCCGGATGGCGGCAGCGCTTGGCCGAAGGGCTGATGGCGCGTCCGCGGCTGCTCGCCGTGGCCCTGTGGCTGTACCGGCCGGGCTACCCCGTGCTGCCTCGCGCGCTCCGCCTGCTTCCCCGCCCGCCGGGACGCGCGGCTCGGTCGCCGCGACAGAGCACAGAAACCATCTCCCTCGATACTGGCCCCCGCCGCTCCCGAAGCGTCGCGCTGTTTACCGGCTGCATCGCCCGCGCGTACGAGGCGCCGTTGCGCGATGCCTTTATCCGTCTCGGCGCTGCGATCGGCGTCGGCGTGAACACCCCGGTGGGCCAGGGCTGCTGCGGAACGGCCCATGCGCACGGTGGCGACACCGCAACACGCGATCGCATGGCCGGAACCAATCGCAGGGCCTTCGCCGACGCCGACACGGTGCTCACGCTCGCCAGCGGTTGCCACGAGGCCGTCGCCCAGGCGCTCGCCGGCAGCAACCGGACCCTGGACGCCATCGAGTGGCTGTCGACCCACGTCGACGCCCTGCACTTTCGCGAGTCAGGCGAGCGTGTTGCCCTGCACCTGCCCTGCACCCAGCGCAACATGGTGAAGTCCGTCGCGGCAGTGCGCGCGTTGCTGGCTCGGGTGCCGGGCCTGGTGGTGGTCGAACTGACCGCCGGCCACGGCTGCTGCGGTGCCGCCGGCACGCAGATGCTTACCAACCCGACGCGCGCGGCCGAATTCCGCGCACCGCTGCTGGCGCAACTGGAACGAAGCGGCGCCACGCGACTGCTCAGCGCCAACATCGGCTGCCGGCTGCACTTCGCCAACGCGACAGCGCTGCCGGTGCAGCATCCGCTGGAATTCCTCGCCGGCCAGCTCGCCTGAAGCCGCAACGGCCGACCGGGTCAGCGCCTGCCGAGCAGGTCACGTCAGTCCTTTTTCTGGTGCCCGCCGACTAAGGAAGAGTTGAAGAGGCGCATGTCGATACGTGACCGAACGATGACTCGGCATCGCATGCCCGCAGCACTCGTCCTAAACTGGACCGCATGACGCCCCGCGCCCTCACTCCGATCGACCGCCTGCTGGTCGACGTCCAGAACGCGCTCGACACGGTGTTCGGCGCCCCGCCGGCACAGCGCGCCAATCCATCGCTGGCCCAGGCCGACGTTGTGCTGGAAGACAGCGAACGCCGCCACGCCGCCGGCCTGATGCGCATCAACCATGTCGGCGAGGTCTGCGCGCAGGCGCTCTACGTCGGCCAGGCCGCCGTCGCCCGCGACGAAGCCACGCGCGCGCATCTGCTCGAAGCCGCACAGGAAGAAACCGACCACCTCGCGTGGTGCGCGCAACGCCTCGACGAACTCGACAGCCGTCCCAGCCTGCTCAACCCGCTGTGGTACGCCGGCAGCTACGCGATCGGCGCGCTCGCCGGCCTCCGCGGCGATGGCTGGAACCTGGGCTTCGTGGTCGAAACCGAGCGCCAGGTCGAAGCCCACCTCGACGAACACCTGCAGACCCTGCCCGTCGCCGACGCCCGCAGCCGCGCGATCCTGGAAACGATGAAGGCCGACGAAGCGCGTCACGCTGACAACGCGCAGGCGCAAGGCGCGCGCACGCTGCCGCAGCCGGTGCCGACGTTGATGGCGCTGGCGTCGAAGCTGATGAAGACAGTCGCCTACCGCGTGTAGGGCGGGTCTTGACCCGCCGTTCGCACCGACCAGGAGCGGCGGGGACCCATCATCCGCACCGACCGGAAGCGGCGCCACCAAGGAGTGGCGGGGCAAGACCAGCCTACGCGACCAACGCAAACAAAAAAGCCGGCAAATGCCGGCCTTTTTCGCGAAACGCAGACCCGGTCAATCGACCAGGTTGCGCCCGTGGTACAGCTCCTCGATTTCCCGCTTCAGGCGCGCTTCGATCTTCATGCGTTCCTTGAACGACAGGTTCTTGGCTTTCTCCTCGAACAGGTAGGTGTCGAGGTCGAATTCCTTCAGGTGCATCTTCGTGTGGAAGATGTTTTCCTGGTAGACGTTCACGTCGAGCATCTCGTAGCGCGACTTGATGTTCTTGGCCAGGTAGTCCTGGATCGAGTTGATCTTGTGGTCGATGAAGTGCTTCTTGCCCTTGATGTCGCGGGTGAAGCCACGGACGCGGTAATCCATCACCACGATGTCGGATTCCAGGCTCTCGATCAGATAGTTCAGGGCCTTCAGCGGCGAGATCACGCCGCAGGTCGCCACGTCGATGTCGGCGCGGAAGGTCGCGATGCCGTTGTCCGGATGGGTTTCCGGATAGGTGTGCACGGTGATGTGCGACTTGTCCATGTGCGCGACCACGGCTTCCGAGATCACGCCCTTGGCGTCGGCCTTGTCGATCACCGGCTGCTCGGAGATCAGGATCGTCACCGAGGCGCCCTGCGGGTCGTAGTCCTGGCGCGCGATGTTGAGGATGTTGGCGCCGATGATGTCCGCCACGTCCGTCAGGATCTGGGTCAGGCGGTCGGCGTTGTATGCCTCGTCGATGTACTCGATGTAGCGCTTGCGCTCCTCTTCCGACGCCGCGAAGCACACGTCGTAGATGTTGAACGAGAGCGCCTTGGTGAGGTTGTTGAAGCCTTGGAGCTTCAGGCGCGGCAGCGGCTTGACCAATGTAGTGTCCAGGTCGGGCGGCAGGGGGCCGCGCTTGCAAGGGCGCGATTATGCGGCAATCGGTTTGGCGGGGCCAACGCGTGCTCCCTGGCCCGAGCCCCCTGAGCCGAAAAATCCGGAGCTGGCGCACGGTTTGTGCCTGTCTGCCGGGGCGGCCTGACCTCCAGCGGCAATTTCCGGCACTATTTGCCCCTGTCGCGCCTTGGGCCTAAGCTCGGGGCTGACGGCTTGCCCTATTCCCTGATGACTTCCCCCCTGGTTGACCCCGTGATCGCACTGCGCAAAACCAACAGCCCGTTGATGCCCGACAGCGCGACGATCGATCGCTTCCTCGCGCATTGCCACCGCCGCCGCTACCCGTCGCGTACCGACGTGTTCCGTCCTGGCGACCCGGCCAACACCATCTACTACCTCATCTCCGGCTCGGTCAGCGTCATCACCGAGGAAGACGACGGCCGTGAGCTGGTGCTGGGCTACCTGGGCCCGGGCGAATTCATCGGCGAGCTGGGCCTGTTCGTCGAAAGCGACCACCGCGAAGTCGTCCTGCGCACCCGCACCCCGTGCGAACTGGCCGAAATCGGCCACGAGCGCTTCTACGACCTGCTGCTGACCCGCCTGGCCACCGACGCCCCGAAGCTGCTGTACCAGATCGGCGCGCAGATCTCCCGCCGCCTGCTGGACACCAGCCGCAAGGCCGGTCGCCTGGCCTTCCTCGACGTCACCGACCGTATCGTCCGCGCCCTGCACGATCTGGCCAAGGAACCCGAGGCCATGAGCCACCCGCAAGGCACGCAGATCCGCGTGTCGCGCCAGGAGCTTTCGCGCCTGGTGGGCTGCTCGCGCGAGATGGCCGGCCGCGTGCTGAAGAAGCTGCAGGCCGACAACAAGCTGCACGCGCGCGGCAAGACCGTCGTCCTCTACGGCACCCGCTGACCGGCCCGCCGCACCGATGCACGCATTGGGCGGCTCCGCCGACGCAACGCTGACGATCCGTCCTGCCCAGATCGGCGACGCAGCCGATGTCGCCGTCCTGCTCTCGGAGCTGGGCTATCCGTGCACGCGCGAAGAGGCCGCCGAACGCATCTCTCGCGTGTTGCACGAACCGCGCCTGTACCTGTTGCTGGCCGAATCGGCCGCCGACGTATGCGGCCTGGTTGCGCTCGACATCCGCTACTCCATCACCCGCGACGCCGACCAGGCCCGCATCACCGCGCTTGTCGTCGCACCCGAGGCGAACCGCCAGGGCGTCGGCCGGCGCCTGCTGCGCGAGGCTGAAGCCATCGCCCGCCAGGCCCGCGCGGTGCGGATGGAACTGACCACCAACGTGCGCCGCGAAGGCGCCCACGCCTTCTACCAGTCGTGTGGCTACGCCGAAGGTTCGCGCCACTTCATCAAGCTGCTCGGCGACTGAGCCGCGCACCGCCCCTGGAACCGATCGACCATGCAATGCCCGAAATGCCATAGCGCGATGGAGCGCGTCACCCACCTCGCCTTCCATGCGCAGCGCTGCACGTCCTGCCAGGGACTCTGGTTCGAAGCGCTTGATCACGAGCTGCTCAAGGACGCCGCGGACGAAATCGACACAGGCGATGCCGCCGTCGGCGCGCACCACAACCGCATCGACCGGATCAACTGCCCGGCCTGCGGCAACCTGCCGCTGATCCGCATGGTCGATCCGCAGCAGCCGCACATCTGGTTCGAGAGCTGCACCAACTGCCACGGCCGCTTCCTCGATGCGGGCGAGTTCCGCGATTACGCCGAGCACACGCTGGCGGAATATTTCGCCGACATGAGCGTGCCGGCGCGGGATTGAAGGCGCCGTCTTCAGGGAACGTAGGGCGGGTCTTGACCCGCCGATTCCTCGTACGGTGATGGCTGCTTTCGGCCTTCTCGTTTAACCCGCCGACTTCGACAGCAAACTTCGACGCGACTAACGACGCTGCCGGGATGGCAGGCTAAAGCCCGCCCTACGGCGTGTCGCCACCACGCTTGCCGCATCCCCAATTGAGGATCGGCGTAGCGGCGGGCAACTCGCGGCGGAATGTCTCGATGCTGCGACGCTGCGGATTTACCACCACCGGTTTGCGCGCAGCCTTGAGTAGCGGCAGGTCGGCGGTGCTGTCCGAATACGCCACGAGAACTTCGTCGACGAAGCCGGCCTCGCGCAGCATCGTCATCTTCATCGCATAGTGGCAATGCCGGCGCGCCGTGAGGCCGCCCAGGCGCGGCCCGAGTTCGGTGCCGACGACCGGCACGCCCTCGTGCGCGACAAAAGACAGGATCGCCTTGGCCAGTTCCGGCGGTGCGCCGGTTGCGATCACGACGCGATCGCCGGCTTCACGGTGGCTGTGCAGCACATCGATGCCGATCGGCAGCAGCCGCCGTCGGATCTGTTCGGCGTGCGTGGAAACATAGCGGTCGACAATCGCGTCGAGGTCGCGCGGACGATGCAGGCCCAGCGTACCGATCCAGACAAAGATGCCGACGCCACGCCGGCGCGTGGGCAGGTGCGCGATCATCGGCCCCGCCACCGGTGCCACCAGCAGCGCCAGCAGGCGCCGCCACCATGCCCGGCGGATCAGCCAGGCAATCAGGTGCGACCCGGAATCGCCGTCATACAACGTGTGGTCGAAGTCGAACACCACGAGCGGGGCGCCGGCCTGGGCTCTCGGATATTGGCGGCCCTTGATGCTCATGGATTCCGGTTCCCGTTGTTATCGTTGCGGTTCGCTGCGACGCGGCCGGCGCGACTTAGCGCGCGCAGCAGCGGCCTGCCATGATGAATCCGCGGGCACGTCGCGACAACAGCCCCTGTACGGGATTTCGAATCACCACTGCGGGTACTGCAGACCCCTCGCCACCTCGATCAGGCAAACAGGCGCCGCAATGCCGCGCCCGGATCGGGCTCGCGCATGAAGCTCTCGCCGACGAGGAAAGCATCCACGCCCGCACCCCGCATCTTCGTGACGTCGTCGCGCGTGGCGATGCCGCTTTCGGTGACGAGGATGCGATCGCGCGGCACCGCGTCCTTGAGCTCCAGCGTGGTGTCGAGCGAGACGTTGAACGTGCGCAGGTTGCGGTTGTTGACGCCGATGAGCTCGCAATCGGTCTGCAGCGCGCGTTCGAGTTCGTCGATGTCGTGGACTTCGACCAGTACGTCCATGCCCAGCTGGCCGGCCAGGTTGGCCAGCTCGATCATGCGATCGTCTTCCAACGCGGCGACGATCAGCAGGATGCAGTCGGCGCCGATCATGCGGGCCTCGTACACCTGGTACGGATCGACGATGAAATCCTTGCGGATCACCGGCAGCGAACAGGCGTTGCGCGCCTCGCCCAGGTACAGGTTGCTGCCCTGGAAGAAATCCACGTCGGTCAGCACTGACAGGCAGGCCGCGCCGCCCGCCTCGTAACTGCGCGCGATGTCCGCCGGGCGGAAATCAGGACGGATCACGCCCTTGGATGGGCTGGCCTTCTTCACTTCGGCGATCACGGCCGCGTCGCCAGCGGTGATCTTCTCGCGGATCGCGCGCACGAAGCCGCGCGGCGTCGACTGCCCCTGGGCGCGATCGCGCAGTTCCTGCAGCGATCGCACGCGGCTGCGTTGTTCGATTTCCTCCGCCTTGCGGGCGAGGATGGTGTTGAGGATGTCGCTCATGGCGTGAATTCTAGTCCTGGTGATGCTGGGGTTGCGTGGGGCGCGCAGACGCTGATGAGGAGCTTCGCGGTTTCCATCTCCGGCCGCCCGCGCGGCATTCCTCTACCCCGTTGCCCACCGCTAGCGGTGGGCGGGCTTTCCATAAGCGCGGGTGACCTTGGCCACCCGCAACTCGAAGTATTCGTACCAGTGCTTGCGACCGTGGGCGCGGGTGGCGGCGTGCTCGGCCTGGTGCTTCCACGCGCCGATCGCCGCTTCGCTCTCCCAATACGACACCGTGATGCCGAACCCGTCCGCGCCGCGCGTCGACTCGACACCCAGGAACCCCGGCTGCGTCGCAGCAAGTTCCACCATGCGTTGGGCGGCCGCCTCGTATCCGGCCTCGTCTTCGCCGTTGCGCTGCGAGGAGAAAATCACCGCGAAGTAAGGCGGCTCGGGCAATTTCGCGAACGCTGTGTCCATTGGTGTCCAGTGTCATTCGTGCGGTTGTTGTACTTCCCTCCCTTTCGCCGCAGGCGAAGGGGAGGGTTGGGAGGGGTGCTTTTGTTCTTGTCGCCTCGAATGCAAGAACAACAACAAGTGCACTCGCGCTACAGCGCTCGCCACCCCTCCCCGGCCCTCCCCTTCGCTACGCGAAAGGGAGGGAGAAACTCATGCGCCTGCCAGTTGCTGCGTAGCCGCCACGAACTGCTCCAGCTTGGCCCGCGCCGCTCCGGATGCGATCGCCTCGCGCGCACGTACGATGCCATCGGCGATCGAATCGGCGACGCCTGCGACATACAGCGCCGCACCGGCATTGAGTACGACGATCTCCAGCGCCTGCCCGGGCTTGTTGTCCAGCGCACCCAGCAGCATCGCCTTCGATTCGGTGGCATCGGCAACGCGCAGGTTGCGCGAGGCCGCCATGGAGATCCCGAAATCCTCCGGATGCACTTCGTATTCGTGCACCACGCCATCGCGCAGTTCGCCGACCAGCGTGCCGGCGCCGAGCGAAATCTCATCCATGCCGTCGCGCCCCCAGACCACCAGCGCGCGCTGCGCACCCAGCTCCTGCAACACGCGCACCTGGATGCCCACGAGGTCCGGATGGAACACGCCCATCAGGATGTTCGGCGCGCCGGCTGGATTGGTCAGCGGCCCCAGGATGTTGAAGATCGTGCGCACGCCCATCTCGCGGCGCACCGGCGCGACAGCCTTCATCGCGGGGTGGTGCACGGGCGCGAACATGAAGGCGATGCCGCAACGCTCGATGCATTGCGCGACCTGCGTCGGCTGCAGCTCGATGTTCGCGCCCAGCGCTTCAAGCACGTCGGCGCTGCCGGACTTCGACGAAACGCTGCGGTTGCCATGCTTGGCAACCTTCGCGCCGGCCGCTGCCACGACGAACATCGACGCGGTGGAGATGTTGAACGTGTGCGCGCCATCGCCGCCGGTGCCGACGATGTCGACCAGGTTGTCGCGATCGGCCACCTGCACGGGCAGCGCGAACTCACGCAACACCGTTGCCGCGCCGGCGATCTCGCCGACGGTTTCCTTCTTCACCCGCAGGCCGGAGAGGATCGCCGAGGTCATGGTCGGCGAGACTTCGCCGCGCATGATCTGTCGCATCAGATCGACCATTTCGTCATGGAAGATCTCGCGGTGATCGATGGTGCGCTGCAGGGCTTCTTGTGGGGTGATGGGCATTCCGGATTCCGTAGGGCGGGTCTCGACCCGCCGCCTGGCGTTGAGGGATTCCGAATGGCGGGTCAAGACCCGCCCTACGACTTATCGATCGAGTTATCGATCGAGGAAGTTTTTCAGCAACGCATGACCGTGTTCGGTCAGGATCGATTCGGGATGGAACTGCACGCCTTCGACCGGATATTCGCGGTGGCGCAGGCCCATGATCTCGTCGAACGATCCGTCCTCATTGTCCGTCCATGCGGTGATGTCCAGGCAGTCGGGCAGCGTTTCGCGGCGGACCACCAGCGAGTGGTAGCGCGTGGCCTCGTAGCTGTCGGGCAGTCCGGCGAAGACGCCGCGTCCTTCGTGGCGGATGCGCGAGGTCTTGCCGTGCATGATGGTCTTGGCGCGGATGACTTCGCCGCCGTAAACCTGCCCCAGCGCCTGGTGGCCCAGGCATACGCCGAACACCGGCGTATGCGGACCCAGTTCGCGGATCACGTCCAGCGAAACGCCGGCCTGGTCGGGTGTGCCGGGGC
Source organism: Lysobacter fragariae (assembly GCF_054779775.1). NCBI lineage: Bacteria > Pseudomonadati > Pseudomonadota > Gammaproteobacteria > Lysobacterales > Lysobacteraceae > Lysobacter > Lysobacter fragariae. The sequence continues at coordinate 500,846 of NZ_BAAGXP010000001.1, forward strand.
CGGGGGAAATCATGATGCGTTCCGGCGCCAGGGCGCGGATCTCTTCGACGGTCAGCGCGTCATTGCGCACAACCTTCACCTCGGCACCCAGCGTCTGCAGGTACTGCACGAGGTTGAAGGTGAAGCTGTCGTAGTTGTCGATCATCAACAACATGGGACTCCTTGCTCCATTTCCGCTCGGGGGCGCGGATGGGGCCGGCAGGATATCGTATGCGCCTGCCCTGCGCTGGCGCATGGTCTTATGAACATTTCGCCGGCCACTTGCTGACGGAGCCGCGCCATGTCCCAGACGATTTCTTTCTCCGATTCCCACGTCTTCGTGGCCGGCGGCACCAGTGGCATCAACCTGGGCGTGGCCGAGGCCTTCGCCCGCGCCGGCGCCCGGGTGAGCGTGCTCTCGCGCTCGCAGGACAAGGTGGATGCCGCGGTGGCACGGCTGCGCGCGCTGGGTTCGGAGGCGGCGGGTTTCGCGGCCGACGTACGCGATTACCCGGCGGTGGAAGCCGCCCTGCGCGCTGCATCCGAGGCCGGTGGCGGGATCGACGTGCTGGTGTCCGGGGCGGCGGGCAATTTCCCCGCGCCCGCATTGGGCATGTCGGCCAATGCCTTCCGCACCGTGGTCGACATCGACCTGCTGGGCACGTTCAACGTGCTGCGCGCGGCATTCGAATTCCTGCGCAAGCCCGGCGCCAGCGTGATCAACATCTCCGCACCGCAGGCCTTCCAGCCGATGGAACTGCAGATGCACGTGTGCGCGGCGAAGGCCGGCGTCGACATGATCACCCGCGTCGGTGCCATGGAGTGGGGACCGGCCGGCGTGCGGGTGAATTCGGTAGTGCCGGGGCCGATCGCGGATACCGAAGGCATGAAACGCCTCGCGCCGACGCCACAACTGGAGCAACTGGTCAGCGATAGCGTCCCGCTGCGGCGCTTCGGGCAGGCCAGCGAAGTCGCCGATGCCTGCCTGTGGCTGGCTTCACCGATGGCGGCGTATGTGACCGGCGCGGTGATTCCGGTCGACGGTGGCTGGTCACTGGGTGGCACCGCGGTGAGCGGGGACGCGTTGAATCGGGCGTTCAGCGCAATGGCGAAGGGGTGACTGTGTCGCTCCGGTGTTGGTAGTGCCGCCGGCACCGCCATTCCCGCGGCGGAGCCACAGCGTACCGAGGCGGCAACTGCGGCCGAGCGGCCGCCCTGCAGGCGCGGCCGCGGCGCACTGACCCGCGGACTCAACCCGCGCTGCTGCCGCGACGCAACGGCACCGGCGCCGTGGCGATGCGACCCTTCAGGTCGACCATGTCGCCGGGCGACACCACCAGGTACTGGATCAGTTGTTCGGCCAGGTCGATCAGGTGCTGGGCGGTGACCTTGTCGATCGCGGCTTCATCGTCGAAATGGCGGCCGAACGCACCATCGGAGGCCATCAGCTGGGCGATGTCCTGCAGCGGCCGGGACAGGTCGACGTCGTGCGACAGCGCGTCCAGCTGGCGGGGCAACGGTTGTTCGCGCTTGTCCGCCGGCAGCAGCCGCGCGGCGAGGCCTTCCAGCAGGTGCCGAACGGTCAGCGCGGCAGGGCCCCATTCGGCGTGGTTGTAGAGCTTCAGCGCGGAGTCGTAACTGCGCGCCAGCGGGCCGGACAGCACCTGCAGGTGCTCGATCCCGGCCATCGGCTTGCGGCCACCGGGCTGGGGATGGGTGTAGAGCGATCCGGGACGGCTGCCGCCGAACTCGTCCACCAGCTGCACCAGCAGTGCCTCGAACTCGCAGCGGGTGCAGGTCATTTCCGTGGCGACGATCTGGCGCCCGTGCTCCTGCCAGGGCCGCGCCTCGAACATCGATTTCTCATTGCAGTGCGGGCAGATCAGTTCGACTGATCGTGCGAATCCGTTCGCGAAGCGAGCTTTGATGCTGCTGTCCGGAATCAGATGCATGGCGCACTCCCTCGAGATCACGCGACTGGCATCGGTCGGTACTGCTGGCCGCAGTGAACCGCGCCTTCTGTGAATAAAACGTTGAGGGAGGACGACAACGGCCGCAACGGGGGGTTTCACCCAGTCGATCCGGCCCGTTCAGATAGAAGCTAGAACGGAATTTGCGGCAATAGACGGCAAATGATGGCCGCGAGTGGCTTCCATCAGCCACCGATTATCGCTTCGCTAGCCACCTAGCGCTTGATGCTCGCCGTCAACGGCTTGCCGTCAGCCGAATATTTCCTTGCCGGTAACGGCTTTCCGGTTGCTGATGACCATTTCCCCGACAAACGCCCTACAGCCCCCGCGCCGCCTCGGCCACCGCGCGGAACAGCGCGCGGCCCTTGTTCATCGTCTCCTCCCACTCTTTCTGCGGATCGGAGTCGTAGACGATGCCGGCGCCGGCCTGCACGTGCAGCTGGCCATCCTGGATGACGGCGGTGCGGATCGCGATGGCGGTATCGGCATCGCCGTGCCAGCCGATGTAGCCGACGGCGCCGGAATAGACGTTGCGGCGGATCGGTTCCAGCTCGCGGATCACTTCCAGCGCACGCACCTTGGGCGCGCCGCTGACCGTGCCGGCGGGGAAGGTCGCGCGCAGCACGTCGGCGTAGCTCATGCCGTCCTTCAGCTTGCCGGTGACTTCGCTGACGATGTGCATGACGTGGCTGTAGCGTTCGATCACGAACTGCTCGCCCACTTCCACCGTGCCAGGCCGTGCGACACGACCAACGTCGTTGCGACCCAGGTCGATCAGCATCAGGTGCTCGGCGCGTTCCTTCGGATCGGCGAGCAGTTCGGCTTCCAGCGCCAGGTCCTCCTCGACGGTGGCGCCGCGCGGGCGCGTGCCGGCGATCGGGCGCACGGTGATCTCGTCGCCCTGCTGGCGGACAAGAATCTCCGGCGACGAACCCACCACCTGCGTTCCGCCGACATCGAGGAAATACATGTACGGCGAAGGATTCAGTGCACGCAACGCCCGGTACACATCCACCGGCCGCGCGCGGTACGGCACGCTCAGGCGCTGGCTCAGCACGACCTGGAAGATGTCGCCGGCGCGGATCAGTTCCTTCGACTTCTCCACCGCGTTGATGAAGCCTTCGCGGGTGAAGCCGGAAACGAAATCGCCTTCCTCCAGGCCATTGGGATCACGTGTTTCCGGGTAACCCGGGCCACCCTGGCGCAGGCGATGGGTGAGTTCGTCCAGGCGTCGTTGCGCGCGCGCATACGCACGCGGCTCGCGCGGGTCGGCGTGGACGATCAGGTACAGGCGACCCTTGAGGTTGTCGAACACCGCCAGCTCTTCGCTGAGCATGAGCAGGATGTCGGGCGTGCCCAGTTCGTCGGGCTTGTCGCCACCAGCCAGGCGCGGCTCGATGTACTGCACGCATTCGAAACCGAACCAGCCGACCAGTCCGCCGGTGAAACCGGGCAGGCCTTCGATCTTGGGCACGCTGTGCGCGGCGCGCAGGCGTTCGACTTCGGCGAAGGGATCGGCGACCTCGCGGCTGGCGACCAGTTCGCCGTCCTCGGTCTCGAACAGCGTGTGGCCGGCGAAGGCATACACGCGTCGCGCCGGCAGGCCGATGATCGAGTAGCGACCGAAGCGTTCACCGCCTTCGACCGATTCGAACAAGTAGGTGTGCGGGCCGTCGGCGAGTTTCAGGTATACCGACAGCGGCGTGTCCAGGTCGGAGAAGACCTCGCGGACAACGGGAATGCGCGTGTGGCCGGCGTCGGCGAGCTGGCGGAACTGGTCGGCGTCGAGCTGCATGGCGGAAAGCGCTGGAGACGGCGGGGCAGTATGCCATCGCCCGCGCCGGGTTCCGGCCACGACGCGCTCCGGCAGCTCATGGCGATTCGTCACACGGATGTCATCGCGCGCCCGGAGTATGAGAGTCCATTCTCAAGGATGACGGGCGGAGGCGGGATTGCCTCCAATTTTCCAGGAAGCCGGTGTCGCGCAAGCGGCATCGGCTTTCTTTTTGGTCGCCGCGCATCGCCCTGCAAGGCGACTGCACTGAAGTAATACAGCCCGCACGTTGTCATGGGGCGGGTCTCGACCCGCCTGCAATGAGTCCGCACCTTGGGTGGCGGGTCAAGACCCGCCCTACGGGAAACAGCTCAACGCACGCCTCAACGCACGCCGGCCACCGCCGCCTTCATCCGACGGATCACATCCGCATAGTCCGGCGCATTGAAGATCGCCGAACCCGCAACGAAAGTGTCCGCACCCGCGGCAGCGATTTCCGCGATGTTGTCGGCCTTCACGCCGCCGTCGATTTCAAGGCGGATCGACTTGCCGCTGCGGTCGATCATTTCGCGCACGCGACGCAGCTTGGTCAGCGCGGACGGAATGAAGGACTGGCCGCCGAAGCCGGGATTCACCGACATCAGCAGCACCAGGTCCAGCTCATCGAGCACGTAGTCCAGCACTTCCACTGGCGTCGCCGGATTGAGCACCAGGCCCGCCTGGCAACCGAGCGATTTGATCAGCTGCACCGTGCGATGCACGTGCGCGCTGGCTTCGGGGTGGAAGCTGATCAGCGTGGCGCCCGCCTTCGCGAAATCGGGAACGATGCGATCCACCGGCTCCACCATCAGGTGCACGTCGATCGGCGCGGTCACGCCATGCTTGCGCAAGGCTTCGCACACCATCGGCCCGATGGTCAGGTTGGGGACGTAGTGGTTGTCCATCACGTCGAAGTGCACCCAGTCGGCGCCGGCCTGGAGGACGTTGTCGACTTCCTCGCCGAGCTTGGCGAAGTTGGCGGAAAGGATGGACGGGGCGATGACGGTGGATTGCATGGCAGGGCTCAATGAAGGCGAAGGGTGTACTTCTTCCTGGAGGCGCAGGGAGGGCTTGCTGTTTGCATCCGTCCAGGCGCTCGTTGTTTTGCTGCTTTCGGCCGCCGGTGCGGCTTCAACAGTTCCGTTGCGCTGTGTCGCCGGCCGATCCCTCGCCAAGCTCGCGAAGGCGATTCCTACTTCCGCCGCAACTGCCGGATCCGGTCGTAGGCTGAATTGATCTCGCGCGACTTGGCCTCGGCCTGGCGACGCAGCTCCACCGCCGCGCCGGCCATCCGGTCGGGGTGGTACTGCGAGATCAGCCTGCGGTAGGCCTGGTCGATGTCGGCGTCGCTGGCCTCGTCGGTCAGGCCGAACACGGCATAGGGGTTGTCGCGGCGCAGCGTGAACCAGTCCGAATCGAAGGCGTGGCCGACCAGCAGGCCGATCAACGCGCCCAGCAGCGGATTGGCGCGGAGCAGTTCTGCGCCGGCAATGAACCCCAGCAATTTGCCGTACCAGCGCTTCATCGGAAGGGGGCCATCGGTGCGGGAGACGGGTCGCGTGGCGAAGGAGCGCAGTTTACCTGCAAGGCCCGCCCGACCGGCGTACACTGCCCGGCCCTGTCGCGCCCGCGCGCGCGGTGCTGGCGACGGGGCCGAGTCCATCCGAGGGCCACACGTTGTCCACGACGCTGCTTCAATCCGATCTCCCCGGCCTGCACCTGCGCCATCGCGGCAAGGTCCGCGACGTCTTCGACCTGCCGACCGAGCGCCTGCCCAGCGGCGCGCCATCCTCGTCCGACGGCTACTTGCTGATGGTCGCCAGCGACCGTCTGAGCGCGTTCGACGTGGTGCTGCCCGACCCGTTCCCGGGCAAGGGCGAGATGCTGTGCCAGATCAGCAACTTCTGGTTCGGCGAGACCGAACACATCATCCGCAATCACCTCACCGGGATAGACGTGGCCGACGTGCTGCCAGCCGGCGTGGATCCTGCGGTGTACACGAAGCGTTCGGTCGTGACGAAGAGGCTCAAGCCCGTACCGGTCGAATGCATCGCCCGCGGTTACGTGATCGGCAGCGGCTGGAAGGATTACCAGCGCACCGGCCGCATCAGCGGCATCGCCCTGCCCTCCGGCCTGCGCCAGGCCGAACAGCTGGCCGAACCGATCTTCACCCCGTCGACCAAGGCCGCCGTGGGCGACCACGATGAGAACATCGACTTCGACACCGTGGTGAAGACCGTCGGCGCCGATCTCGCCGAACAGGTGCGCGACGCGACGCTGCGCCTGTACACCTTTGCCCGCGACTACGCGGCGCAGCGCGGCATCCTGCTGGCCGATACCAAGTTTGAGTTCGGCACCGACTCCGACGGCCGCCTGCATGTGATGGACGAGATGCTGACGCCGGATTCGTCGCGCTACTGGCCGGCGGACGAGTACCAGGTCGGCACCAGCCCGCCGAGCTACGACAAGCAGATCGTCCGCGATTACCTGGAGACGCTGGATTGGGACAAGTCCCCGCCCGGTCCGCGCCTGCCGCCGGAAGTGATCGAACGCACCCGCGCCCGTTACGCCGAGGCGCTGCAGAAGCTCGCGGGAATCAGCATCGACTGATGTGTTGCCATGGTCCCGGCGCTGCGCCGGGACCCGTGGTGCGAAGCAGCCCCTCATCACCGGGAGCATGCCGGGAATGTATGAACTGATTGCCGCGGGAGCCGGACTGGGCCTGGGCGCGTGGTTCGTGCTGGCGGCCGACGCGACCTATCGCGCCCGGATCGGCGTCGCCGCGTTGCTCATCCTCGCGATCACGCTGCGGTTCGCGTTCGGCCAACTGCTCGCAGCCAGCCTGCTGTTCGCTGCCATCGCACTGGGCGTTGCCTTTTTCCGCCGCTTCCATGGCGATCGCTGATGCGCCGCGCCCGTCGGGCATACTCTCCCGCATTGACGCATGCCCTTGCCGGAGATCCGCATGAGCGCTTCCGAACCCGCTTCCCATTCCCCCGAACGCCCCATCGACCGCTGGTTCGCCAGCTACTCCAGCGATCATCGCAACCCGACCAACCAGCTGATCCACGTGGTCTGCGTGCCCGCGATCCTGTGGAGCGTGGTCGCCCTGCTTTGGTGCCTGCCTTCGCCGGGCACCTGGTTCCGCCAGGGCCTGTGGGCGGCGCTGTCGATGTTTGCGGCCTGGATGTTCTATTACCGCGCTTCGCGCCCGCTCGGGTTGGGCATGCTGGCGCAGTTCGTGCTGATGGCCTTCCTCACCCGCTGGCTGCACGACCGGCTCGGCACTACGCAACTGTTCCAGCTCGCGATAGCGGTATTCGTGGTCGCGTGGATCGGGCAGTTCGTAGGGCACAAGATCGAAGGCCGCAAGCCGAGTTTCCTCACCGACCTCACCTACCTGCTGATCGGTCCAGCGTGGGTGGTGGCGAAGCTGTACCGGAAGATGGGCTGGCAGTACTGAGTGCAATCAGCCGCCGTTGACGCGCTGCGCGAGGCCCGAAGCCAGCGCATCCCACCTGCATCTTTTCGTCATCCGCATTCAAGCGATCACCGCACAGCGGGCCAGGCGTGAATGACGGCCGACATGAAGCATCACCACGAGCAACACAGCCCATGCCCGCACGCGACCTCGCCCTCGTCCTGCTGATCTGCGTCGCCTGGGCCGGCAACTTCCTCACCTCCGCGACGGCGCTGCGCGAGATCCCGCCCTTCCTGTTCACCGCGCTGCGTTTCGGGTTTCTTGCGCTGCCGCTGGTGTTCTTCATCAAGCGTCCGCCGGCCGGGCAATGGCCTCGGCTGCTTGCGGTGTGCCTGTGCGTGGGCGTGCTGCATTTCGGCCTGAGCTTCACCGCGCTCAAGCTTGCCGGCGACCTGTCGTCGCCCGCTATCGTGATGCAGAGCTACGTGCCGATGACGACGCTGCTGGCGTGGTGGGTGCTGGGCGAACGCTTCGCCTGGCGCACCGGACTGGCGATCGCGGTGAGCTTCGCCGGCGTGCTGGTGCTGGGCTTCGATCCGCTGGTACTGGACCGGCCGATGTCGCTGCTGCTGATGCTGGTGTCGGCGCTGTTCCTGGCCATCGGCACGGTGCTGATGAAGGGGCTGCGCGGGCTGGACGTGTTCAGCCAGCAAGGCTGGATGGCGCTGATCAGCGTGCTGCCGCTGTTCGCGATCAGCGCGTGGCTGGAACCCGGCGGAATCGCGAACCTGCCGTACGTCAGCGCCGTCGCATGGTTCGGCGCGATCTACGCGGCGTTCGTCGCGTCACTGCTTGGCCACGGCCTGTTCTACGTCCTGGTGCAGCGCCACCCGGTCGCGCAGGTCACCCCGTGGCTTCTGCTGGTGCCGGTGCTGGCGATTGCGTTGGGTATTGCCTTCTGGGGCGACCGACCGGGTCCACGCCTGTGGATTGGCGGCGCGATGGTGCTGGGCGGCGTGCTGATCATCGCCCTGCGTGCGATCGCGAAGGCCCGTACGCCGGCTGCTGCGGAGACGCTATAGGGCGGGCCTTGGCCCGCCGCATGGGTCGCCCGGATGGCGGGTCAAGACCCGCCCTACGTCCCCAGTTTGTCGAATGCCGGGTGGTGGGCCGAGACCCGCATTCGCCTCCACGTCGCCGTCGTCATCCCCGCGCGACTCGAACATCCGCGCTTCGGCATGAACCCGCGCGGCGCGTAATGGAACACGCTGCGCCGGCGTGGGATCGAACACCAGGTCGATGCGCGTGCGCACCATCGTGAATGGGCCATTCGCCACCGTAAGCTCGAAGGCCGCATGCCAAGTTGTTCCGCTGATCGGCCCGGAGGGCGATCTCCAAGCTTTACCTCGGGCTCGGCTGGGAGCACTGAAGCCCCCCCGGCGACGAGGTTCGCGCGATTCCGTCATCGCCCTGCGATTCCAACAAGCGCAATCGCTCCCTGAGCAAGTCGATGAACTGCCCGGGCTGGTCCAGCCCTAGCGCCAACTTGGACGCGGATCGTCCAAACACCGTCTGCACCGGGACATTCAGTTCCAGACCCACGTTTGGCGCGCCGAATCCAACGAGTTTGACCGGGTACTGGTGGGCATCAACGATGCTGGCGCTGGATACGCGCTCGATCTCTTTGAGCTGTATGACGAAACTGTGCATCACGCCGTAGCGCACGTGCACCGCCTCGTCGAGCACAGAGATGGGGCGCAGCTTGGTCGCTCGCCACTCGGCGAACAGCCAGAAGGCCGCATACATGGACAGGAAGAAGATCACCCAGCGCCAGAAATCACTGACGATGAAACCCAGGAAGAAGTGCGCGATCGGCAGCTCGATCAGCATCAGGAAGATGAAAATCTTCTGCATCTGCGCGTTGTCGCCCTGCGCTGCGTAGGAGAAGTTGACTCCCTCCCACTGGCCCGGGCGCGAGCGCTTCAGGCCATACAACCAGACCCGAACCTCGGTCATCAGTAGAGAACGCACCACACCTTCGGGGAGCCATCGTAGCTCCCCGGAAATGCGACGCTCACTCTCCTCCGCCGTTTCGCGGAACACCCAGCGGAATATCCACGCGACGACAGCCAGTTCAAAAAGCAGGAACCCTCCCATGGCTCCCCACTTGACCGTCTTCAGTACCCGGCTGACCAATGCATCCGGTGCGAAATAGGCCAAGGCGAACGTCGCCACGGACAGCCCAAGCAGGGCAAACCGCAATGTGGTCTTGCGCTTAGGCATGAGGCTCGGCGGGCTGCAGGTGTGCCGGCAAGGTTCGCGCCAGGGCGAGGGTCCTGTCCATATCCCCACGGTCGATCTGGAGGAGCTTGCGGATCGCCGTGCTACGGGTGCGCATGCAACGATGTTCCCGGGCTGTTTCACGAAGCAGGTCGATCATTTCGGCATTGTGGAACTTGCCGGCAACTTCGATGAACTTGACGCGAAGGTTGTCGATCGAGTCGACGAACCCTGTAATCAGCTCCCGCTTGACATCAAAGACATACTGCGGAATCAGAGGATTGTCCTTCCGATGCACCAATAGGTTCAGGGACACCGAAAAGGACTGGGGCGGCAGCTGGATGTGGATGTCCTTGCTGGGCCTGAAGAACATCACCTTGCTGCAGTCGAGCGTCGTCCTTTCCAGGAAAGTGAGGCCAACCTGCTCGCCGGGATATCCGGTTGTTGACTGCGCATCGTATTCGTAGATGACGGTTTCGTATCCTGGGCCGTGGTAACCCACGGTCAGGAACGGAAAGTTGTGGTCGTGCGCCAGCTGGTAGGACAGCAGAGCGGCTTCGTCCTCGCCGGCACGGCCGCTGGTGCGCACCGGGGCCCAGAAGTTGGCGCGCAACTTGAAGATTCCATCTTCGGTTTGGCCCAGCAGCGCGCTTTGCATGCTGTAGAACCCGTGACCAGAGCCTAGGACTTCCGCGCGCAGGTAGTCGTTGACGAAGTCGACGAGGAAGGTTCGATTATTGCTGAGCATCGCCAGCGCGTCGGCTGCTGCGACGATACTTTCGTCCGATTCCGGATCGACGTGGCGCGCGGCATGGTCCAGGAACTCTGACGGCCCCATGACGTCGGTGGTGCGGGGATAGAGACTGATCGCCATGGTTGGTTCACCGCCCGGTTGGCGGCGGCCCTGATGTGAGGATGCGGATCGTTGAGAAACGGCTCGAATGCCGCCAGCGCCAGCTCGGGTGCCAGTTCATTGAGGACCTGCAGCGCTTTCCAGCGGACGTGGTGGCTCTTGGCGCCCAAGAACCTTTCGACCGTCGACGCCACCTTGGCATCACCAAGGTTTCCGAGGGCATCCAGGGCCGTCATCAGCTGGTCATCGACCTGGTTGGCGCTGGAGATATTCCACGCCCTCAGGGTGGACCGATCGAATGACCACGTGAAGTCGCGCTTGACCGGCGACATGGCCTTCATCACCAGGCAGTCAGGCAGCGCCGAATGGAAGTCGTAAACGTCGGTGGCACCGTTGATGACCAGCGTCTGCCCCGGCTGGAGCATGCCGCTTCCAGTAGCCACGAGTTGCTTCGCAGGATCCAGTACGTCCAACCTGACGTCCTGCGGCATCGCAAAGCGATCGAACGCCACGCCTTCATCCATCGTCGCCACGACCGCGTCCTTGGCGATGGAACTGAGCGAGTGCGCAGATCCGCTACGCTTCGTCGTCCCCGCGCGACTCGAACATCCGCGCCGTCGGCATGAACCCGCGCGGCGCGTAACCGAAATCACGCTGCGCCGGCGCTGGATCGAACACCAGGTCTGTGCGCATGCGTACCACCGCCGCTTCGCCCAGGCCGGTGCCGCGACCGCTAAGCCGCGCCATCATCAGCGCCAGATTGAATAGCGGCGAAGGCAGTTCCACCAGCGTCGGTGGCGAAGGCTCCAGCACTGACAGCACGCGCCGCACCATGTCGCGATAGGCAATCGTCTCGCCGCCTGGCAATGCATAGGTCCGGCCATGCGTGGCTATGCTGTCGATCGCGGCGAATGCTGCCGCAGCCAGGTCGTCCACGTGCACCGGCTGGCGCAGGCCATTCGCGCCACGCGGGAGCGGGAAGCGTCCCCACTCCTGCGCCAGCTGCGCGATGCGCGTCAGCGTGGCGTCCCGCCCGGCACCGTAGACGAGTGTGGGTCGCAGCATCGTCACCGCGGCAGCGCGTGCGGCGGCGCTGGCGAACACGCCCTGCTCGCCTTCGCGCAGGCGCTGGGCAACGTCGCGTTCGTGCGGATCGGCGGAACCGCGCTTGACCTCGATGCTGGTGGAACCGAACGCCACCACGCGCTCGCATTCCAGCGACGACAGCGCATACCACTTCGCGAATTCATCCAGCGGCCCGCAGCTGAGGATCACATCGACCTGCTGCGGCAACGCCGGCATGTCGCCGAATTCGCCACGCAACCACGTCAGCCCCGAACGGTCGGTCCGCTCCTGCCGCGACAGCGCGGTGACGCGCCAGCCATCGCGCACCAGCCGTCCCAGCAAGGGACGTCCGATCTGACCGCTGCCGCCGAAGACCAGCGCGTGCTTCATGCCCGGTCGTCTGCCTGCCGCGCCGGCAACACGACGCGCAACCACGCGTAGCCGATCACCGCCGCGATCACCGAGGCGGCGAAGATGCCCAGCACCGATTCCTCGTAGCGCAGACGGTCGTGGTAGGCCAGCGACCCGATGAACAGACTCATCGTGAAACCAATGCCGCACAGCGCACCGAGCCCGAGCATCGCGCGCACGTCCATGCCCGCGGGGAAGCGCGCCCAGCCCAGCGCGCGCATCGCGAACGCCGCACCGAGAATGCCGATCGGCTTGCCGACCACCAAGCCGATCGCGATGCCCAGTGGCAGCGTCGCCAGCGCGTCTTCCATGCGCAGGCCGCCCAGCACCAGTCCCGCGTTGGCGAAGGCGAATACGGGCAGGATCAGGTACGCCACCCATGGATGCAGCGCGTGCTCCAGGGTTTCCAGCGGCGAGTGTTCGATCTCGTCTGGCACCGTGTTGTGTTTGTCGACGTGTGGAACGAGCAGACCCGTGGCCACGCCGGCGAGCGTCGCGTGCACCCCGGACTTGAGCACGCACACCCACAGCACCACACCGAGCATGAGGTACGGCCACAGCGCAGTGACCTTGAAGCGGTTGAGCGCCAACATCACCGCCAGCACCGCTACCGCCAGCCCCAACGCGATGAAATTCATGCCGTGCGAATAGAAGATGGCGATGATCAGGATCGCGATCAGGTCGTCGACGACCGCGATGGTGGAGAGCAGCAGCTTCATCCCCACCGGCACGCGGGAGCCGAGCAGCGCCAGCACGCCGAGCGCGAAGGCGATGTCGGTTGCCGTCGGCACCGCCCAGCCGCGCATCGCCGCGCCGTCGCCGTGGTTGAAACCCGTGAACAGCAGCGCCGGCACCACGACGCCCGCCATCGCGCACACCAGCGGCAGGATCAGCTGTTCGCGTCCGGCCAATTGCCCGCTGAGCGTCTCGCGCTTGATCTCCAGCGCGACCAGCAGGAAGAAGATCGCCATCAGGCCGTCGTTGATCCACAGCAGCAATGGCTTGACGAGCTTGAAGTCGCCCGCACCCACGGTCAGCGGCAGGTCGCGCAGGGCTTCGTAGCTGGCCAGCAACGGCGAGTTGGCGGCGATCAACGCCAGCACCGCCGCGCCGATCAGCATCACGCCGCCAGCCGCTTCCAGGCGGAAGAACTCGACCAGCGAGTGCAGCGCGCGCGGCAAGCGCCGCTTCGACGACAGCCGTGTTCCTGTCATGCGCTACTTACCGACCCATCATCATCAGTTCGAACGCCACCCAGGCGCCGAAGGCCAGCAGCAGGAAGCCGCCTTCGCGCTTGCCCACGCTCAGGTCGCCGCGCAGCATCGGGTACAGCATGCCGGCGAAGGCGATCGACGCGAGCAGTTCATAGCCGAGCGGCAGCGCGAATGGACCGGTCAGCGGCGGCAGGCTCATCGTCGTCATCGGCAGCGCGAGCGAACCCATCGCCGCCATGCCACCGACGATCACCAGGACGTTGAACACGCTGGCACCGATGACGTGACCCACCACCATGTCGCCCTGCCCGCGTCGTGCCGCGGCGATCGCGGCGGCGGCTTCCGGCAACGCGGTACCGATGGCGACCGGCAGCAGGCCGGTCAGCATGGGCGACAGGCCCAGGCCTTCGCCAATGCGTTGCGCACCGGCGCCGGAGAGATCCAGGCCGAACAGCGATGCGCCTTCACCACCGACCAGCAGCAGCGATCCGATCCACAGGAAAGCCGTGCCGAGAACGAAGCGCGACACGTTCAGACCCATGCCGGTTCGTGTGTTCGCGTAGTCGGCGATCTGCGCGAGCAACTCGGGCGATTCGGACTTGCTGCGCGCCAGGGCATACGCCACGACGGCGACGAAGGCGAGCAGCAGGCCAATGCCTTCGCCGCGCGAGAGCGTGCCATCGGCGCCCAGCACCAGCACCGCGATGGTGCCCAGCACCAGCACGAGCAGGAAGCTGCTGAGCGAACGCCAGCGCACCACCACCGGCGCGACGAATGCCGCTGCGCCCAGGGTCAGGCCGAAGTTGGCTACGTTGCTGCCGACCGCATTGCCGAGGGCGAGGTCCGCCTGCCCATGCAGGATCGCCTGCGCGTTGACGAACAGCTCCGGGATGGAGGTTGCGACGGACACCAGCACCAGTCCCGCCATGAAGGGCGGGACGCCCAGCCGCGTGGCCAGCCCCGACGCACCCTTGACGATCGAATCTCCGCCCAGCGCAAGCAGCACCAGGCCCAGCACGAACAAGCCGATTGCCAGCGACATCCGCGTCCCCTCTTGGTCAGGTCCGGGCGATCTTAACCGCTCCGGCATCGTTGCCAGCGCCAGGTGACTTCCGGGTGCTGGGAACGGGTCCTTCGATTTCGCTTCGCTACGCCCAGGACGAGCGGGGATATGCCCTGCATCGCTCGTCCTGAAAAAAGAATAAGGCCCGTCCACCCACCGCTCGTCCTGAGTAGCTAGCTAAGGAATGGCCCCTCCTCCGCACCGCTCGTCCTGAGCGTAGCGAAGCGAAGTCGCAGGACGTTCCAATGACCGAATCCAACGCTGCATTGGGCGCTTCCCCCTCGCGGGAACGACGAGCAAAGCAGGACTACCTGACCTTCGCTAACCGCAACCTTCCACGTAATCCACCTGCGGCGGCACACCCACGTGCCAGGCGGTGACCTTGCCCTCCGGCCCCACCTCGAACACCACCACGCTGCCGCTGGCGTCCCGGTGTCGCAGCGTCTTGCCGCCTTCGACGTACTTGTGCGGGTATTCGGCACTGCCGGGATACAGCTTGCGAATTTCTTCGATGGCCATGCCGACGGCACCGCCGCCGGGTGCCTGCTGGCCTTCGGCGTCGACATCGAGCCGGGCGAAGCGTGCGTTCTCGATCATGAAGGCGATGCGGGTGTCGGCCTTGGGCTGCGGGTACAGGTAGTAGCAGCCCGCGGGGTCGCCCGGCCCACCGACCATGGGCTCGCCCCACGCCGCGCGCACGTCATCGGCCGAGCCGCCGAAGCGTGCGGAACCGAAGCCGGCATAGCCCGGCGTACCGTGTTCCGGCGTACCACCTTGCGAACGAGGCGCATCGGCCACGGAAGTCGCTGGCGCGGTGGCGGGTGGCACGTCCTGGTCCGCATCATCGACTGGCGCAGCCGGCGCCTCCGTCGGCGCGTCCACTGCCGCCTGCTCGCGATCGCGACAACCCGCGACAGCGAACAGGACTGTCATCGCGAGCAGCCACGGCGCGTGCATCGCGAAATGGGATCGACGGGATTGCGGTGTCTTGCGCATCGTCAGTCTCCTTGTCGGCGTTGCCGGCTGTCGTGTCACGGCAGTTTCATCGGCCGCGCCTAGCCTACGCGCCCAGGGGGACACCGTCATGGCATTGAACAAGACCGAACGCGGCCGCGTCGCGCTGTTGGCACATTCCAACACGCGCCTGAGCCTGGCCGAGCGCCGCGCGCTGATCCTGTGCGACGGTCGCCGCACGCGCGAGGACATCGTCGCGCTGCTGGGCCCGAACGCGCTGTCGGCGCTGGAATACCTGTTGCATGAGGGCTATCTGGACCTGGACGCCGGGTCGAAGCCAGCACCGCGCCTCGCCACCGCAAACGGTGTGGCCATCGCACTGGATGCCGCGCACGTGGCGAAGACAACCACCGTGGAAGTCTCGCCAACACCGCGCCCGGCGTCACGGCGTTCGCTTGCCGCCAGCCGGATGTATCTGTTGGACATGCTGCAATTGCAACGCGATCCGGAGTCGGCGTCGCTGCGCGCGGAAATCCAGACCAGTCCCAGCGACGACGAAACCGTCTATCGCCTGCTGCGAGGACTGCGCCATCTGCAGGCGGTGGTCAGCGTGGGCTATGCGCAGCGCGTAGGTGAGCGCCTGGCCGAGTTGCTGCCGGAGGCGTACCTGCCGCGACTCGACCAGACCCGAACGCAGTGGTTGGAGCCGTCGGCGGAAGTCGCCTGATCGCAGCTGGTGAAACCACTCGTCCGTCGTTTCGCGCGCCAACCGGAACGCTGGCGCGGGCGAATGACACGGAACCCGCCGCGGCACAGACTTGCCGCGGTTGATCGCAGGACCGCAGCGTCGCCTTACGGCGCGACGAAATTCTTCTTCAGCCCCGCCCAGCACGCCTGGTAATCGCGCTGGCGATGAGCGGCCTCGATGGCCTGCTGCGTCGGGCGGATCACCGCACGCGTCTCGAACATGAAGGCCATCGTGTCCTTGATGACGTCCGGCTTCGACAGGTCGGCGGCGCTCGCCTTCTCGAACGTCGCCGCATCCGGTCCGTGCCCGGTCATCGAGTTGTGCAGCGAGCAGCCGCCCGGCGCGAAGCCCTCCGCCTTCGCATCGTAGGCACCGTGCACCAGCCCCATGAACTCGCTGGCGATGTTGCGGTGGAACCACGGCGGCCGGAACGTGTCCTGCGCCACCAGCCAGCGCGGCGGGAAGATCACGAAATCCATGTTGCTGGTTCCGGGCGTGTCGCTGGGCGAATGCAGCACCAGGAAGATCGACGGATCCGGGTGGTCGAAGCTGATCGAACCGATGGTGTTGAAGCGGCGCAGGTCGTACTTGTACGGCGCGTAGTTGCCGTGCCAGCCGACCACGTCGAGCGGCGAATGTCCGATCGGCGCGCGCCACAGGTGGCCCTGGAACTTCGCGATCAGTTCGAACGCACCTTCGTCTTCTTCGTATGCCGCATTGGGCGTGAGGAAGTCGCGCGGATTCGCCAGCCCGTTCGAGCCGATCGGACCCAGGTCCGGCAACTGCAGAAGCGCACCGAAGTTCTCGCAGACGTAGCCGCGTGCTTCACCGTCCGGCAGCTCGACGCGGAAGCGAACGCCGCGCGGGATCACCGCGATCTCCTGCGGCTCGACGTCCAGCACGCCCAACTCGGTCGCGATGTGCAGGCGGCCCTGCTGCGGCACGATCAGCAGCTCGCCGTCGGCGTCGTAGAAGAAGCGGCCCTGCATCGACTTGTTCGCCGCATACAGATGGATGCCGACGCCGTGCTGGCCGGCCGGCGAACCGTTGCCAGCCATCGTGAACAGGCCGTCGACGAAATCCACCGGCGCGGCACCACCGCTGGAAGCCGGCATCGGCAGCGGACTCCAGCGCAGCTGGTCCGGCGTAACCGGGGCATTGCCGAAGTCATTGTGGAAATACGAATGCAGGTACGGCACGAACGCGCCGTGCATCGCCGCCGGGCGGATGCGATACAGCCAGCTGCGGCGGTTGTGCGAACGCGGCGCGGTGAACGCGGTGCCACTGAGTTGTTCGGCATACAGGCCGTGCGCGACGCGCTGCGGCGAGTTGCGTCCCTCAGGCAGGGTACCGGCGACCGCTTCGGTCGCGAATTCGTTGCCGAAACCGGATTGATAGCCGTTCGATTTCATCGCCTGTCCGTAAGGCGGGTTTCAACCCGCCGGCTGTGGGTTCAACTCATCGCGAAGCGTAGGGCGGGTCTTGACCCGCCATCACCATCCGTCATGCATCCGGCGGACGAAACCCGTCCGACAATCAAAGCACGCCGCGCCGCATCTGGTCGCGCTCGATGCTCTCGAACAGCGCCTGGAAGTTGCCTTCGCCAAAGCCTTCGTTGCCCTTGCGCTGGATGATCTCGAAGAAGATCGGTCCGATCGCGTTCTGGGTGAAGATCTGCAGCAGTTTGCGCTGGTGCGTTTCCGGATCGGCGTCGATCAGGATCTTGTTCTTCGCCAGGCGCGGCACGTCTTCGCCGTGGTTCGGTACGCGCTGGTCGATCACGTCGAAATAGGTGTCGGGCGTGTCGAGGAAGGCGACGCCCTGCGCACGCATCGCTTCCACCGTCGAATAGATGTCATCGGTGAAGCAGGCGATGTGCTGGATGCCCTCGCCCTTGTAGGCATCGAGGTACTCGTTGATCTGCGACTTGGGATCGCTGGATTCATTGAGCGGGATGCGCACGATGCCGTCCGGCGCGGTCATCGCCTTCGAGACGAGGCCGGTCTTGGCGCCCTTGATGTCGAAGTAGCGGATCTCGCGGAAATTGAACAGGCGCTCGTAGTAATCCGACCACTTCGCCATGTTGCCGAAGTAGAGGTTGTGCGTGAGGTGGTCGATGAAGGTCAGGCCAAACCCCTTCGGGTTCTGGTCGGCGCCTTCGATGGCGACGTAGTCGGCGTCGTACATCGTGCCCTTGTCGCCGTAGCGGTCGACCAGGTACAGCATGCAATCGCCGATGCCCTTCACCACCGGCGCATCGACGGCCTTGGTGTCGGCCTTGTCGGTGATCGCTTCGCCGCCGTTGCCCACCACGGTGTCGAACACCAGCGATGCCGGCTTCTCGAAGCGGATCGCGAAGCCGCAGGCGCTCGGGCCGTGCTTGGCGGCGAAGTCCGCGGCGAAGCTGTCCGGGTCCTCGTTCACCAGGAAATTGACGCCGCCCTGGCGATACACCGTGATCGGGCGCGACCTGTGGCGCAGCACCGCGGTGAAACCCATGTTGCGGAAGTAGGCGTGCAGCAACTCACCCTGGCCTTTCGGCGCGGCGAATTCGACGAATTCGAAACCGTTGATTCCGAGCGGATTCTCGAACGTGGTGACCTGCATGCCGAGGTTCGGGGCGGTCGCGTTGGGCTGGGCGCTCATGGGCGGTACTCCTGTTAACGTGGCGCGCAAGGGATGGCCCGGAGTTCACGGGCTCGCGCATCGACACTATAGTTTCATATGAAACCAACAACAAGCCAGAATCCGACCACCGGTCAGCCCGGCGCCACGCCCGGCCAGGGCGACCATGCCCGTCGAGAGCACGCCCACTGGGAGCTGGACAACTTCCTGCCCTACCGGCTGAGCGTCCTGTCCAATCGTGTCAGCCAGACCATTGCCGGCGCGTATGCGCGGCGGTTTGGCCTGGGCGTGACCGAATGGCGCGTGATCGCTGTCCTGGGGCGCTATCCGGGTCTGTCGGCCAACGCGGTGGCCGCGCGCACGGCGATGGACAAGGTCGCGGTCAGCCGGACCGTCGCGCGACTGCTCGAGCGCGGCCTGCTGCAACGCGAAATCCATGACGACGACCGCCGCCGCTCCGTGCTGGCGCTCAGCGGCGACGGCTACGGCATCTATGACGAAGTCGTACCGGTCGCGCTGGAATACGAACAGCGCCTGCTCGCCCCACTGGACGCCGACGAACGCGTGCAGCTGGACGCGCTGCTGCGCAAGCTCAACGAAGGTGTGGCGTTGCTGGAGCCGGACGCGCCGCTTCCGTCGGACTGATTTCGGCAATCCGGCACCCGGCATCCCGGGAGGCCATCCAGAAAAGAAAAACGGCGGCCATCGGCCGCCGTTTTCTTGGGACAGGCGTTCGCGCAATGCGCGAACGCCAGTGCATCACTTCACGCCATGCATCAGGCGGTTGACCAGCGGTGCGACCAGGAACAGCAGCACGCCCGCGACGATCAGGATCCAGAATCCCTTGGTGTACGCATCGAGCGCACTCATCGTGGTCATGCCGCCTTCGCCGCTGGCTTCGCCGGCGAAGATACCCGCCAGGTTGTTGCCGATCGCGATGGACAGGAACCACGCACCCATCGCAAAGCCGGTCAGCTTGGGCGGTGCGAGCTTGGTGGTCATCGACAGGCCGATCGGCGACAGGCACAGCTCGCCCACCGACTGGATGACGTAGACCATGAACAGCGTCCAGAACGGGATCTTGCCGTCCGCCGAGATCAGGTGGGTGAGCGCGTACATCAGCAGCAGGAAGGCCAGGCCGTTGAAGATCAGGCCCAGGCTGAACTTGCGCGGGATGGTGGGGTTGGCGTGGCCCATGCGGATCCAGATCCACGCGATGATCGGCGCGAGCGCGATGATCGCCACCGAGTTCACCGACTGGAACCACGAGACCGGGAAGTTGGCCTCGCCGGCCAGCGCACTGAACAGCCCGTGCATGCCGATGTCGCGGTCGATGATCTTCTCGGCGAGGAAGTTGAACGAACTGCCCGCCTGCTCGAAGTAGCACCAGAAGAACACGTTGAACGCGAGGATGATCAGCATCGCGATCACCTTGTCGCGGGCGACGTGGCCTTCGCGGACGCCTTCGGCGAACAGCATGATCGCCGGGCCGACCAGCAGCGCCATCAGGATGACCTGCAGCACCTTGGCGTTGATCGTCAGCAGGAAGTAGAACGCGGGGATGCCCACGAACACGCCCAGGACGAGCACGACCAGCAGGTTGCGGAAGCCGGTCTGGTGGTCCTGCGGCATGCCGATGCCCTTGAGCTGGCTGCGGCCGAACCAGAACCAGATCAGGCTGAGGATCATGCCGATGCCGGCGGAGAAGAACACCACCTTGTAGGCCGGCATGTCGTTGATGCCGAAGACCTTCTTCGCCAGGTACTGGGTGATCAGCGGGGCCAGCAGCGCGCCCAGGTTGATGCCCATGTAGAAGATGGTGAAGCCGGAGTCGCGACGCTCATCGCCCTGCGTATACAGCTTGCCGACCAGGGTGGAGATGATCGGCTTGAACAGGCCGTTGCCGACGATGATCGTGGCCAAGCCCAGCTTGAACAGCGTCTCGCTGGGCAGCGTGAGCATGAACAGGCCGACGGCCATGATCGTGGCGCCCATAAGGATCGAGCGCTGGTGGCCGATCAGCTTGTCGGCGACATAGCCGCCGAAGATCGCACCGGCGTACACCAGGGCGAGGTAGGCGCCGTAAAGCTCGCTGGCGGGCTTTTCACCGGTGCCCTGGCCGCCATGGAACTGGGCCACGATGTACAACACCATCGCCCAGCGGATGCCGTAGAACGCGAAGCGCTCCCAGAACTCGGCCATGAAGAGCATCCACAGTGGACGCGGATGGCCCAACACCTGCTTGAATTCCGGAATCGCTCCCGGGTTGGTCGTGCTTTCGGCACCGCTCATGCGGCTTCCCCCGTCTGTTTTGTTCATAAATGCATCCCACGCGGCGCGCGGGACGGGCGAGGATCACCGACGGCAGCGGGGCACGTCAAACCGTTTTTCCCTGCTGCACCGCAGCAAATCCCTGTTCATGGGCGCTGATTCGAAGGCGTGCGCGCGCAGTCGCGCTTCTGCGGCCACGACGCGACAGCGCAATGCACGGCAGGCGCCAACGAAACCCGGCGCCGCCATACGGTGGCGTCGGCCAGGGAAGGTAGCTTTTGCTCGTCATTCCCGCGAAGTCGGAAGCGCCTTTCAACGGCGCAGCCGGTCAAGCGCTTCACAACAGCCGAAGGCTGGTATTCCAGAGCCTTTGCTTTCAATGGCTTGAAGTCGCTGGATCCCCGCCTTCGCGGGGATGACGGCAATTTATTCAGACCTTCCCTAGCAAGGCCCCCGCCCGCGGCGAGGGCATGCGATCACGTCGCCGGCGGCCCGTAGGACACGCCGGGCCCGATCGAGGTGCGCACCTCAAACAGTTCCGGGAAGAACGTCAGCTCCAGCGCCTGCTTGAGGAAGCCAACGCCCGACGACCCACCGGTGCCACGCTTGAAGCCGATGATGCGCAGCACCGTGCGCATGTGACGGAAGCGCCACAGCTGGAAGTGCGTTTCCAGGTCCACCAGGTCCTCGCACAGCGAGTACTCGCGCCAGTAGCGGTTGGTGTCCTCGTAGATGCGTTCGAACACCGGCACCAGCGCAGGATTGGACACGTGCGGGGCCGACCAGTCGCGTTCGCGCTGCACGGCCGGAATGTCGTGGCCCCAGCGCGCGAGATACAGCAGGAATTCGTCGTAAAGGCCCGGCGCTTCGAGCACGTCCTTGAGCGTCGCCTGCCCCGCCGCGTCGTGTGCGAACACCTTGAGCATCGCCGCATTCTTGTTGCCCAGCAGGAATTCGATGGTGCGGTACTGCAGCGACTGGAAACCCGACGACGGTCCGAGCACGTCGCGGAACTCCATGTATTCCGACGGCGTCAGCGTCTCGAGCACCGACCACATCTCGGTCAGCTGTCGCAGCACCTGCTTGCAGCGCGCCAGCACCTTGCGCGCCTGCCAGACCTGGTCGTCGCGCAGGTAGGCGATGGCCGCGCGCAACTCGTGGATCATCAGCTTCATCCACACCTCGGCCACCTGGTGCTGGACGATGAAGAGCATCTCGTCGTGGTGCGGCGGGTCCGACAACGGTTGCTGCGCGCTGAGCAACCGGTCCAGGCGCAGGTAACCGCCGTAGGTCGTGCGGCCGGCCAGGTCGGTGTGGATGCCGGTTTCAAGCTCGCGCTGGTTCTTTTCGACGCTCATTTCTCAAGCCTTTCTGCAGGCGCAAAGGGTACCCCATCGCGGCGAGCGGCTCCGCGCTGTCACGCCAACGAAATGCAAGTGTGGTCCTGTTGCGGGTACATTCGCCCCCGAACGGGGGAACCACAACGCGCCTGGCCGACCATGCCGGGCGTTTCAATTTTTTGGGGGATTCATGAGGAATCTGAGGAGCCGCCTGTTTCTGGCGGTAATGGCGGGCTTTGCATCGATGCACGCGGCGCAGGCGCAGGTAGTGATCAGCCAGGTGTACGGCGGAGGCGGCGCGACGTCGGGTTCGGCGTCGTACCGCAACGACTATGTCGAGCTCTACAACCGTGGCACCACGCCGGTCGCACTCGCGGGCCTCTCGCTGCAGTACGCCAGCGCGACGGGCACCGGCAGCTTCGGCAGCGTCACCGCGTTGCCGGCCGTGAACCTGCAGCCGGGCCAGTATTTCCTGGTGCAGATGAGCGGCGGCACGATCGGCGCCGCGCTGCCGGCACCCGACGCTACGGGCACCATCGCCATGTCGGCTTCCGCCGGCAAGGTCGTGCTGGCACGCACGACGACGTCGCTGGGCTGCAACGGCAGCAGCACGCCGTGTTCGGCTGCGCAGCTGGGCCTGATCGTCGACCTGGTCGGCTATGGCACCGCGAACTTCTTCGAAGGCTCCGGCGCTGCGCCGGGCCTGAGCAACACGTCGTCGGCGCTGCGCCAGGGCAACGGTGCGACCGACACCGACAACAACGCCGCCGACTTCCAGGCCGGCGCCCCGACGCCGCGCAACAGCGGCTCGATCGTGCTGCCGCCTGAACCGGTGCCCGCGCTCACCATCGCGCAGATCCAGGGCAACGGCCTGCGTTCGCCGCACGTCGGTGAAAAGGTCGTGACCGAAGGCATCGTCACCGCGCAGCGCTTCAACAACGGCTTCTTCCTGCAGGCGCAGAACGAGGACGGCGAGGCGACCACGTCCGACGCGGTGTTCGTCTTCACCGGGACGAATGCGATCCCCGCCAGCGCCGCCATCGGCAACCGCGTCCGCGTCACCGGCAAGGTCGAGGAATTCACTCCCGCCACCGCGCTCAACCAGCTCAGCGTCACCGAGCTGACCTCGCCGACGATCGAGCTGCTCGCCACCGGCGCGACGTTGCCAGCGGCGATCGAACTCACCGCCACCGATCTGAACACTACTGCCACCCCAGGCACGCTCGAACGCTATGAAGCCATGCGCGTCAGCGTGGCCAATTCGATCGTCGTCGGCGCCTCGCAGGGCCGCATCGACGAACCCACCGCTACCGCGAGCAGCGACGGCGTCTTCCACGTCACCCTGCCGACCACTCCCACGCCGTTCCGCGAACCCGGCATCGGCGCACTCGACGTCACCCCGATCCCGGCGGGCGTCAATCCGCCGCGCTTCGACACCAACCCCGAGCGCCTGATGGTCCGCAGCCGCGGCCAGGTGGGCGCACTGCCGATGTCGGTGGACAACGGCGCGCAGGTCGCAGGTCTCGTCGGCGTGCTCGACTACACCAGTGCCAACTGGGCGCTGCTGCCCGACGCCGCCACGCCACCAACTGCAACGGGCGGCCGTCCGCCGGAAGCGGTGCACGATGCCGCGTACGAAGCGGTCACCGTCGGCGGCTTCAACCTGCTGCGCTTCTTCGACGACGTCGCCGATGGCAATGGTGCGCCGACGCTGCAGCCGACCGCGCTGCAGCAGCGCCTGGCCAAGACCGGTGGCGCGATCTGCGACTACCTGAAGACGCCGGACATCCTGGGCGTGGTTGAAGTCGAGAACCTGCGCGTGCTCGGCATGCTGGCCGATCGCATCAACAGCACCTGCGCCAGTGCACCTGGCTACGTGCCGTACCTGGTGCAGGGCAACGACATCGGCGGCATCAACGTCGGCTTCCTGGTCAGCACACGCCCGGTGAGTGCCGGGGACAACGGCGCCGGCATCGCCCGCGTCGAAGTGCTCGAAGTCACCCAGCATGGCAAGGACACGCCGCTGCAGAACCCGGACGGCAGCACCAGCCTGCTCAACGACCGCCCGCCGCTGCTGCTGCGCGCGATCGTGCACCAGGACAACGGCGCGTCCTATCCGATCACCGTGATCGCCAACCACCTGCGCTCGCTCAACGGCAACGACTCCACCGCCGCCGGCTCGTTCGGCTGGAGCAGTGAAGGCGCGCGCGTGCGCGGCAAGCGCGGCGCGCAGGCGCTGTACCTGGCCAACCTGGTCGAACAGGAACAGCAGGCGCACCCGGGCGAGAAGCTCGTGCTGCTCGGCGACTTCAACGCGTTCGAGTTCAATGACGGCTACACCGACGTGATGGGCATCGTGCGCGGTGACGAAGCCGGCCCGGACCAGGTGCTGAATTACGTCGACAGCCCGGTTACCACACCGCTGGTCGATGGCTCGCAGCTGATCGCCGATCCCGCCCAGCGCTACTCGTACGTGTTCGACGGCAACGCGCAGACGCTGGACCACGTGCTGGTGAACCAGTCGGTGCTCGGCGACGCACTGTCGGTCGATGTCGACCACGCGCGCATCAACGCGGATTTCGGCGTCGACAACTTCGGCGACAACAGCATCCCGGTGCGCGTGTCCGACCACGATCCGGTGCGCGTCACCATAGCCGTGCCGTCGTTCCGCAGTGCCGACCTGTCGCTCACGGCGTCGGCGACGTCGGGCAGCGTCCATGTCGGCGACACCGTGCATGCGTCGGTCGACGTGGCCAGCACCGGACCTAACGCCGCGCAGTTCGCTGCGGTCGCGTTCGTGTTCGACGCGCAGGTGAACCCGTCGATCACCGCACCGGCCGACTGGTCGTGCGCCGCACCCGTGGTCGTCACCGTAACCACGACCGTCACCTGCACCACGACGAGCCTGGCCGCGAATGCCACGGCGCACTTCGACGTCGCGGCGGTCGCGCCGGATTCCGTCGGTGGCGGCGTGCTGCGCCTGGCGGCGGCAGTGAGCTCGATGACCGCGGACCGTCGCAACGGCGACAGCGATGCGGCGCTGTCGTTCGACGTCGCAGCCGATGCCGACCTCGCGGTGGGCATCAGCGGCCCGACCAAGAAGCTGCACTACAACCGCACCGAGACGTTCCGCGTGACCCTGGACAATGCAGGTCCCGATGCGGCGTGGCAGCCGGTGGTGGTACTGCACGGCGATGCGCCGGCCGGCAACGTCGCCATCGCGGCGCCGGCGGGCTGGACCTGCGACGTCGGCGACGCCTCGGGTGATTTCGAGGCCCGCTGCAACCTGGACGGCGCGTTCGCGGCCAATGCGCGCCAGCGCTTCGACTTCGACGTGCGCATCCCGGCGCGTTCGAACGCCACGCAGTTCCTGACCCTGACCGCGACGGCCACCGCCGCCACGCCCGAGTCGGCCAGTGCGGACAACCAGGCGCAGTACCGCAACCGCATCGTCGGCGTGCCTTGATCGGCGCGAGCTGATCAAGGCGCCCGAATGCGTCAAGTGCCAGACAGCCCGGCATCGATGCCGGGCCTGCAACAGGAGAAAGCGCGGCCTCGGCCGCGCTTTTTTCTTGCACCCCCGCGTATTGCCGCAATGCGCAACGCCGCCCCAACGCGCGACGGTTATGATCGGGCGGTTGACTGAAGATAGGACCGTCCGGGCATGACGATCGCGGCTAAGTACGAAATCGAATACCTGCAATACCTCGGCACCGACGGCAAGCCCGTCGCCGAACTCCCCCAGGCCTTCCGCGACCCGAAGGCGCTGCTGCCGCTGTTCAAGCAGATGCTATTCGTGCGCGTGTTCGACACCAAGGCGATCGCGCTGCAACGCACCGGCAAGCTGGGCACGTATGCGAGCTGCCTGGGCCACGAGGCCACGCACGTCGGCATCGGCGCGTCGATGAAGCCGGAAGACGTCTTCGCCCCCAGCTACCGCGAATACGGCGCGCAGTTCATGCGCGGCGTGCAACCGCGCGAAGTGCTGCTGTACTGGGGCGGCGACGAGCGCGGCAACGACTTCGCTGGTCCGAAGCACGATTACCCCTGGTGCGTGCCGATCTCCACGCAGTGCCTGATGGCGGCCGGTGCGGCGCTGTCGTTCAAGCTGCGCAAGCAGGACCGCATCGCGGTCGCGTGCTGCGGCGATGGCGGTTCGTCCAAGACCGACTTCTACGCCGCACTCAACTCCGCCGGCGCGTACACCTCGCCGCTGGTGCTGTGCGTGATCAACAACGGCTGGGCGATCTCCGTGCCGCGCTCGGCGCAGACCGGCGCCACGACGCTGGCGCAGAAGGGCCTGGCCGGCGGCCTGCATTGCCTGCAGGTCGACGGCAACGACATCATCGCGGTGATGGAAGGCATGCGCCGCGCCACATTGCGTGCGCGCAACGGCGAAGGCGGCAGCGTGATCGAGTTCCTCACCTATCGCCTGCACGACCACACCACCGCCGACGACGCCCGCCGCTACCGTGGCGAGGAAGAAGTGAAGGCCGCCTGGACCCGCGACCCGATTCCGCGCCTGCGTGCCTATCTCACCGCGCAGGGTGTCTGGAACGAAGCCGAAGAAGCCGCCTGGGCCGCCGAATGCGCGGCGAAGGTCGACGTCGAGATCAACGCCTACCTGGAAACGCCGGTGCAGCCGGTGGAAGCGATGTTCGACTACCTCTACGCCGACATGCCGCCAGACGTGGCCGCGCACCGCGCCGCCGCACTGGCGCTGGAGGGGCGCTGATGAACGCCGAGCAGTCCGCATCGAAGATCGAAGGCGCCGCCACCATGAACACGCCCACAGCCATCACCCTCATCGAAGCGATTACCCAGGCGCTCGCGTACGAGATGCGCCATGACGACGCGGTCGTCGTGCTCGGCGAGGACGTCGGCGTCAATGGCGGCGTGTTCCGCGCCACCGCCGGCCTACAGCAGACTTTCGGCAGCGAGCGCGTGCTCGACACGCCGCTGGACGAAACCACCATCGCCGGCTTGACCGTCGGCATGGCGTCGCAGGGCATGAAGCCCGTAGCCGAAGCGCAGTTCGACGGCTTCATGTACCCGATGGTCGACTTCATCGTCTGCCACGCCGCACGCATGCGCTATCGCACGCGCGGCCGCCTGCACTGCCCGATGGTGCTGCGCGTGCCGTGGGGCGGTGGCATCCGCGCACCGGAGCATCATTCGGAAGCGAACGAAGCCATCTTCACCAACGTTCCCGGCCTGCGCGTGGTGATGCCGTCCTCGCCCGCGCGCGCCTACGGCCTGCTGCTCGCCGCGATGCGCGATCCGGATCCGGTGATCTTCTTCGAACCCAAGCGCATCTACCGCCAGTACAAGGAAGTCGTGCCCGACGACGGCGAAGCGCTGCCGCTCGACGTCTGCTACGTGCTGCGCGACGGCACCGACGTGACCCTGGTGACCTGGGGCGCGCAGGTGAAGGAAACGCTGGAAGCCGCGGAGAAACTCGCGGGCGACGGCATCAGCGCCGAAGTCATCGACGTGGCGACGCTGCGTCCGCTCGACTTCGCCACCATCGCCGAATCGGTCAGCCGTACCGGCCGTTGCGTGATCGTGCATGAAGCGCCCAAGACGGCGGGCTTCGGCGCCGAGATCGCAGCGCGACTGGCCGAGGAATCAATGTACGACCTGGTCGCCCCGGTCGAGCGCGTCACCGGCTACGACACGCACATCCCGCTGTTCCGCCTGGAAATGAAGTACATGCCGAGCGTGGACCGGATCGTCGCTGCCGCCAAACGCGCGATGTCGGTGTAGGGCGGGTTTCAACCCGCCACCATCGCGCCACCTGCATCCGTCTTCGCAACCAATCCAGCTCACGCATGGCGGGTCGAGACCCGCCCTACGGAAACCAGACATGACCAACAAGACGTTCCACCTCCCCGACCTCGGCGAAGGCCTGCCTGATGCGACCATCGTCGAGTGGTACGTGAAGGTCGGCGACACGATCCGCCTGGACGACAACCTGGTGTCGATGGAAACCGCCAAGGCCGTCGTCGATGTGCCCTCGCCTGTGTCGGGCAAGGTGATCCGCCTCGCCGGCGGTGCGGGCGACGTGGTCGTCACCGGCAAGATGCTCGCCGAGTTCGAAGTCGACCCGTCGATGCCGCAGCGCGCGGAAGGCCAGGACACCGGCCACCACCATGGCGGCGGCCACGCCGAGCCCGCCAAGGCCGCACCGGAACCGGAAACGAAGACCGAAACGTTGCGCGAAGACAGCGGCACCGTGGTCGGTGCGATGCAGAGTTCCGACGCGGTGCGCACCGAGGCCGCCGTGGCCGTCGGTGGCGTCAAGGCGATGCCGGCGGTACGCGCGCAGGCGCGCAAGCTTGGCGTCGACATCGCGCGCGTGCGCCCCACTGGCGCCGATGGCGTGGTCACGATGGACGACGTGAAGCGCGCCGCCGCCGATGGCAGCGCCAAGCCCGGCGCGGCGCCGGCGACTCCCGCCGCGCAGATGCGTGCGCATTTCGAAGCCGCGCGCCCGGCAACCCCGGCACCGGAGGCCCAGCGCAGCACGCTGTCGCAGTCGGGCAAGCCGATGCGCACGCAGCCGCCGGGTGTCGCCGCCACTGGCCAGCCCGAGCAGCTCAAGGGCGTACGCCGCAACATGGCGCGCGTCATGGCCGACGCGCACAGCAAGGTCGTGCCGACCACGCTGGTCGATGACGCCGACCTGCACGCCTGGCTCGGCAAGCAGGACATCACCGCACGCCTTGTCCGCGCGATCGTGACTGCGTGCAAGACGGTGCCGGCGCTCAACGCCTGGTTCGATGGCGACAGCCTGACCCGCACGCTGCACCCGCACGTCGACATCGGCATCGCCGTAGACACCGACGATGGCCTGTTCGTGCCGGCGCTGCGCAATGCGGACATGCTCGACGGCAGTGGCGTCCGCACCGCGATCCAGCGGCTGCGCGCGCAGGTGGAGGACCGCACGATTCCTTCGAGCGAGCTCAGCGGCTATACGATTTCGCTGTCCAACTTCGGCATGTTCGCCGGCCGCTACGCGACGCCGGTCGTGGTGCCGCCGTGCGTGGCGATCGTCGGTGCGGGCAAGCTGTCGCACGACGTGGTGGCGGTCATCGGCGGCGTCGAGGTGCACCGTCGCATGCCGATCTCGCTGACCTTCGACCATCGCGCCTGCACGGGCGGCGAAGCGGCGCGGTTCCTGAAGGCGCTGCTGGACGACATGGCGCTGCCGCAGTGACCATGCTGCGCATGGCCACCCCAAAGTTTGCTGCGCAAACTTCGGGCCCCGCTATGCACTTCCATACCCCGATTCGCGCCATGGCGCGAATCGCCCCCTAACTAAGGGGGCTCTATTGCCCCGACATCGTCGCTGATTCTGAAGATCGGAGACCTCCATGGCCCATCGCAGCCGCCTTGCCGGTTTCATCGTCGATTGCCAGACCGGCGACCTCGACCCCGCCGCGACGTTCTGGAGCCAGGCGCTCGGCGTTACCGTCGCCGACGCCGATGCGGGCGATGTTCCCGGCACCTACCAGATGTTCGGGAACACACCGGGCGACCTGCACATCGAGGTGCAGAAGGTGGAACACGCGTCGCGCGTGCACCTGGACATCGAAGCCGACGACGTCGATGCCGAAGCGGCGCGGCTGGAGAAGCTCGGCGCGAAGAAGATCGCCTTCGTCAAACGCTGGTGGGTGATGGAAGCGCCCACCGGTCACCGGTTCTGCGTGGTGAAGATGCACCACCCCGAGCGCGGCACACCGCCAAACCACTGGGACTAGCCCGGCGTCCCGAAGGTTGCTTCAGCCGCCAAGCTGCTGGGTATCGTCGACCACCACGCGATCCCGTCCCGCTGCCTTGGCGCGATACAGCGCCTGGTCGGCGCGCTCGAACACCTGTTCGGCCTGCTCGCGCATTGGATCGCCCGCGGCGATGCCCACCGACACGGTCAACTTGAACGGCAGCGGCACCGTCGCAATCGCGTCGCGGATGCGCTGGGCGACTTCCGTCGCGCCCGACAACGGCG
The DNA here is from genome assembly GCF_054779775.1 of Lysobacter fragariae. Lineage (NCBI taxonomy): Bacteria > Pseudomonadati > Pseudomonadota > Gammaproteobacteria > Lysobacterales > Lysobacteraceae > Lysobacter > Lysobacter fragariae. The sequence continues at coordinate 530,861 of NZ_BAAGXP010000001.1, forward strand.
TGCCCGGCAGGTACACGACGATTTCCTCGCCGCCGTAGCGCACGGCCACGTCGCCTTTTCTGATGTTGCCGGTCACGGAACCGGCAACCGCACGCAATGCGTCGTCACCAACGCGATGTCCGTAGCGGTCATTGACCTGCTTGAAGTGATCGATGTCCAGCAGCAGCAGGCAATACGGCAGGCGCTCGGCCGCCGGCTGCTTGCGGACTTCGGCCAGCATCTGCTCCATCGCCGCGCGGTTGAGCAGGCCGGTGAGCGGATCCAGTTGCGCGCTCTCCTTCAGCTGCTCGTGGCGGCGTTCGAGTTCGGCGCGTTCGTTATGGGCACGCCTGGCCTCGGCTTCGCGCGCGAACAACAGCTGCTGTTGCTGCTGCACGTAGCGGCGAAGCTCCAGCAGATGCTGGGTCTGGCGCGCGAGCAGCTCCAACCCGACCACCTGCGCATTGCTGAGCTTGCGCGGTTCGACGTCGGCGACGCTGAGCGTGCCAAGCGCATGCCCGTCCGGACTCAGCAGCGGCACACCCGCGTAGAAACGCGGCGGCCGACCGTGGATGCGACGGCGACGCGCAGCGGGAATCGGATCGATCAGCAGGTCTTCGACAACGAGGGTGCGATCGGGCGCTTCGATGGCGTGGTTGCACAACGACATCTCGCGCGGCACCTGCGATTGATCCACGCCGATCTGCGCCTTGAACCAGACGCGGTCGCGGTCGATCAGCGAGATCGACGCCGCCGGCACATCGCACAACGTCACGGCGAGGTGGACGATATCGTCGAACGCCTGCTCCGGCGCGCTGTCGAGGATCGCATAGGCGTCCAATGCCGCCTGGCGGGCGGTTTCGTCGACGTCCGGCGTGGGAACGCGCGCGGTTGACATGGCGGCACGATCCCGCCGGGAGCGGGTGGAGTCAAGTGACGCAGCGGCCCGCTCGCGCAAGGCGCGAGCGGGCCGCTGCGTCATTCCCGCGAAGGCGGGAAGTGCTTCACAACGGCGNTCCAGTGACTTGCGGTTGCGGTTGCGGTTGCGGTTGCTGCTGCAGTTCCACAGGGAAAGGCGCTGGACCCCTGCCTTCGCGGGAATGACGAGCAAAAGCAACGACAACGAACAAGCGACGGGAAGAACGACCAGCAATCAACGACCAAGACCCGCTGGGAACGCGCGCCGTTAAGCCTCTTCGGCGAACTGCGCCAGCGCCTCGACCACTTCGGCCAGTTCCGCCGCGTCGTGCAGGTGTCCCACCAGCGTGTCGCCCAGGTGCACGGCGACGGCTTCGACGAGATGCAGCACCGAGCCGCCTTCCTGCTTGAGTCGCGCGATGAGCTGCCCGGCCTCCTTGGGCGACGCGAATCCCGCACTCTGCAGCAGCACGCGCTCGCCATCGGCGAGCTTGAAGTAGAACCGGCCGTCTGCCTCACGGTATTGCTTGAACACCGGGGGCGTCGCGGACTTGGCCTTCTTCGCTCCATCGGCCATCGCAACATGCGAGAGGTCGCGCAGCCCGACAGCGTTGCGCAGCTTCGCCATGAACGGCTTGCCGTGCAGCTCCCGCACGCGCAGCGCGCCCTCGCGCAGGATCGCTTCGAGCTCGGCGGGCTTCGCGATCAGCGTTTCGTACTTCTCGCGCATCGGTGCGATTTCCTGATCGATGCGTTCGAACACGCGCGACTTCGCCTCGCCCCAGCCGATGCCGCCAGCGAAGGCGTCGCGCATGGCCCCGGTTTCTTCCGCACTGGCGAAGGCCTGGTACAACTGGAACACGTGCGAGGAATCGGCGTCCTTGGCTTCGCCTGGCGCCTTCGAATCGGTGAGGATGCCGGCGATCAGCTTCTTCAACTGCTCGCGCGGCGCGAACAACGGGATCACGTTGTCGTAGCTCTTGCTCATCTTGCGGCCGTCGAGTCCGGGCAGTGTCGCCACGTGTTCCTCGATCGCCGCTTCGGGCAGGACGAAATGCTCGCCGTAGAGATGGTTGAAGCGCTGGGCAAAATCGCGCGCCATCTCGATGTGCTGGATCTGGTCGCGTCCCACCGGCACCTTGTGCGCGTTGAACACCAGGATGTCCGCCGACATCAGCACCGGGTACATGAACAGGCCCGCGGTGATCGCCGCATCGTCGTCCTCGCCGGACTCACGGTTCTTGTCGACGGCGGCCTTGTAGGCGTGCGCGCGGTTGAGGATGCCCTTGCCAGCGACGCAGGTCAGGAACCAGGTCAGTTCGGGGATCTCGAAGATCTCGCTCTGGCGATAGAACCACACGCTTGCCGGATCCAGCCCGCATGCCAGCCACGACGCGGCGATCTCCAGCGTCGAACGCTGCACCCGTGCCGGATCGGTGACCTTGATCAGCGCGTGCAGGTCGGCGAGGAAGTAGAAGCTCTCCACGTTCGGATCGCGGCTGGCGGCGACTGCCGGGCGGATCGCGCCGACGTAGTTGCCCAGGTGCGGCGTGCCGGAGGTGGTGATGCCGGTAAGGACGCGGGTGCGGGACATCGCGGGCTGCTGTGCGGGAAGGCCGTGCAGTTTAACCGCCCCACGCCGGCCCAAACGCCCGCTGAACCCGCCCGGCGGCGCAGAAAACCCCGGCCTGGGTTCCCGCACGTTTGCGGGAATTACCTTCCGCTGGAGTCCGCGCCATGTTCCGCCGCCTCGCCGCCCTTGCCACCCTCAGCGCCGCCCTGGCCGGATGCTCGCCGGCGCAGGCGCGCCCACTCGTCGACATCGACGTGATCGACCGCGATCGCGGCGACTGGCTTGAACAGATGCGCCATCGCGGCCAGGACTGGATCGCCGGCGAACCCGGCCATCGCTACAGCGTGCGCCTGACCAACACCACCGGCGAACGCGTGCTGGTGGTGCTCTCGATCGACGGCGTCAATGCCGTCACCGGGGAAACCGCACATCCGTCGCAGGCTGGCTACGTGCTCGCGCCATGGCAGAGCACGGAGGTCAACGGCTGGCGCAAGTCGCTCGACGACGTCGCCCAATTCGTCTTCACCGACCTGCCCGACAGCTACGCCGCCCGTACCGGACGCCCGGACAACGTGGGCGTGATCGGCATGGCGGTGTTCCAAGAAGAGCGTCCGATCTACTACCCCGAGCCGACGCCGATCTACCAGCCTCGCCGCGAGGCGAACGCACAGGGACGATCGGACGCGGCAGCTGGCGCGCCTGCCGCGTCGGCGATGGAGGAGAAATCGATGGCCCGCGACCAGGCGCGCCAAAGCATTGGCACCGGCCACGGCCAGCGCGAGTGGTCGCCGGTGTCGCGCACGGATTTCGTCCGCGCGTCACGCTCACCCGCGCAGGTCACGCAATTGCGCTACGACGACTACGACACGCTGGTCGCACGCGGCGTGTTGCCGCGACCATATCGCGACCATTGGCGCCACGATGACGAGCCGCGTGCGTTCCCGAACGGATTTGTCGCCGATCCGCCGCGGTGGTGAGGCCGCAGCGATGAGGCTGTCGAAGCGATCGCGCACTTATCACGCGAGCAATGCGACCCGGCTTCAGCAGGCATGACATTGGCAGGGATTGCTTGCACTCGCGTACACGACCGAACGGGCCGGCAATGCCGGCCCGTTCGTTTGCATTGACACCCTTGCCGCGGAGCCAATCAGCGCACCCCAATCAGCGCGCCAAACCAGCCACGCGACGTCGGCATGACTCAGTGAATGGTCTTTACGAAGTCATCGACTTCGCGTTCGGCACGTTCCCGATCCCAGCCATAGCGTTCCTGTAGTTTTCCGGCGAGATATTCGGCATTGCCTTCCTTCGTGGCGAACACATCCTCGGTCAGGTCGCCCCAGCGCGACTGGATCTGTCCCTTGAGCTGCGTCCACTTGCCCTGGATGATGTCTTTGTTCATGCGTATTCCTCTTTTTCCGTGGGGAAGGTTGCATCGAACTTCGATGCACGCGCAGCATGGACGCCGACATGTTCGCATCGAATCATCATTGCGTTATTCGCGCCTTGATCTGTTTGAATGCGCAACGGAATGAATGCGCGAAAGACCGGCTTCCACTAATCGCCTGTTGGTGATCGCTTCATAATGTGAGCTGCGCATGGAAGATGGATGCTCTTCATCGCCCGTGCGAGCGCGCGATTGACGATCGGCCATCAATCGGCCATCAGCAGGCAACGCGCGCCTCATTACGTGGAATCAGGGCGGCGCCAGTCGCGAGGATGCCGCATGCCTCTTGCGCTCCGCTGCACGATCCATCCAATCGACAGGCAAAAAGAAAGGCCGGGATTTCCCCGGCCTTTCTCACCTGTCGCTTCGATGCGAATCAATGACTCGCCTTGTCCTCGACTTTCTCGCCCAGCTTCTTCACGTCCTTACCCAGGCCTTCCATCGTGTTGCAGGCGGACAGGGTGCCCATAGTGAACAGGGCGAGCAGCAGTACGGCAATCAGGCGCTTCATGGAATTCTCCGGGATTCAATATCTGCGGTCCGCGACCGCGCGGGCGAATGGTGATCGTGGCGGGCGGCCCGGCGCAAGTGACGCCGGTCGCAACCGCCGCGCGCGTTCAGTCGCGCATCAGCGTCGACTTGCCGAACAGGCTCTCCACCAGGTCCACCGCGACTTCGGCGGTGACGTTGCGGGTGTCGATCACCGGGTTGAGCTCCATGATGTCGAGCGATGCCATCCGGCCGCTGTCGGCGATCATTTCCATCACCAGCTGCGCCTCGCGATAGTCGGGGCCGCCGGGCACGGTCGTGCCGACGCCGGGTGCGATCGCCGGATCGAGGAAGTCGACGTCGAAGCTCACATGCAGGTGCGTGTTGTCGTCGACGCCATCCAGTGCCTCTTCCATCGCGCGCTTGATGCCGACTTCGTCGATGTAGCGCATGTCGTAGACATCCAGACCGTGCTCCTTGACCAGGCGCTTCTCGCCTTCGTCGACCGAGCGGATGCCGATCTGGCGGATATCTCCGGGATCCATCGCCGGCGCGTCGCCGCCGAGGTGGGTGAGTTCGCGCGGACCCAAGCCGACCAGGCAGGCGACAGGCATGCCGTGGATGTTGCCCGACGGCGTGACCTGGCTGGTGTTGAAATCGGCGTGCGCGTCGAGCCACAGCACGCGCAGCTTCTTGCTGGTTTCGCGACAGAACTTCGCCACCGCGGTGATCGAACCCAGGCCCAGGCAATGATCGCCACCGAGCAGGATCGGCATGCGTCCGCCGCGCAGTTCGGCCAGCACGGCGTCCATCACCTTGCGGTTCCATTCGACCACTTCCGGCAGGTGCCGGTAGCCGTCGTGCGGCGGTTGCCACGGATTGCGCGGGCCATCCAGGTTGCCGCGATCGGCCACGTCGACGCCGCGCGCGGCGAGCGCCTGCGCCAGACCAGCGATGCGCAGCGCTTCCGGCCCCAGGCGTGCGCCCTGGTGGCCAGCACCGATGTCAGTGGGTGCGCCGATCAGTGACACGGGGGGATGGCGTCGGCTCATGCTGGATCCTGGCGTGGCGCGCGATGCGCCTGCATGCCGGCTGTCGGAATCGAACCGACGACCTACCGCTTACAAGGCGGTTGCTCTACCAACTGAGCTAAGCCGGCGTGGAAAAGGGCGGCCGCGACGGGCCGCGTCAGCAGGCATTCTAGGGCCTGCTAACACTTATGACACATGCCGCGCCGGGCCTGAGGACGTGGGGAGCAAGGAAGAGAGAGAGCGTATGTCGATACGCGACCGAGCGATGACGCCGCGCCGCGCGTCCTCAGGTCCGGCCCTACGGGCTGCCCGTCCGGGCAACGCGGCATGTGTCATAAGCGTTAGCAGGCCCTGGTGCGAGTCGGCCGGGCCGTCAGCGCAGGGCCGCGCAGTCGAGCTTGCGGTGCTGCGCGGCGGCAATGCTGGCCTGCGCCTTGCGCGGATCGAAGGCTTCGTCGGTGACGACTTCCAGCCAGATCGTGGTTGTCTCCGCGGCGCCCGGTGCGTCCAGCGCCTCGAGCTGCGCGGGGAAACCGGCGGCGGTCAGCGCCTGCACGCGGGAGCGCGCGCCTTCCTCGTTGCGGTAGCGGCCGAGCGCGATGGAGTTGGCGCCGGCGCCTTCGCGCACCACGATCAAGTCAGTGAAACCGGCGGCGGTGATGCGCTGCGCGGTGGCCTGGGCTTCCTCCAGCGACGGCTGCGGCGGCAGGAACACGCGCCAGCCGCGTGTCGCGGCAGCTGCAATCGTGCCCTGCTCGTGCGCTTTCAGTTTCTGCACCAGCGGTCGCAGTTTGGTCGTTGCGGCATCAGCCGCGGCCTTGGATGCAAAAGGACCGAAGCCGAAGCAATGCTGGGTGACGGGCACGGCGAAGAAGTCGTTGGCGGCATCGGCAGGCGTTGCAGGCGTTGTGGCTGCGGTTGCATCAGCTCCGGATGCTGCCGCCCCGGAAGCCGGTGCGGCCGACGTCGCAGCCAGCACCGACGTTACCGGCGCCTTGGCGCCCTCGCCCACCAGTTGCAGTCGCATTACGCCTGCGGGCGTCTGGATCGGCGCGGGCGGGGGTGGCGGATCGTGTGCGATCCACCACGCGGCCACACCCAGGTTGAGGACCAGCAGGAGGACGATGAGTGCGCGAACTAGCATGGGTCGATTCTAGGGTGCTTCAGGTCGTCGATTCGACGGCGGCCCAGATGGCGAGCCCATCCAGTACCGGGGACGCGACCTGCGTCGCATCGGCGAGCCGGTCGGCCAGTGCCGGCGCGCCGCCGCCGTGCAGCAGCAACCGCGGCCGCACGCCCAGTCTCGCGTGGGCGGCATCGAGGCTGCGTTCGATCAACGCCAGCGCCGCACCATCGCACCCGGAGGCCAGGGCATCCTCGGTGTCGGCCGCGAAATCGGCATACGCGCCGCCCGCCACCGGCAGCTGCGGTGCGCGTTCGTGCAACACCTGCCGCATCAGCGTCGGCGATGGCGCGATGCGGCCACCGCGGTGCTGGCCCGCGGCATCGACCAGGTCGATCGTGAGCGCGGTGCCGACGCCGCAGACGAGCACGGCTTCGCGCCATTGCACGTGGGCCGCGAGCATCGCCAGGAAGCGGTCCACGCCGAGCTTGTGCGGCTGCGCATAGGCAATGCGCAGGCCCGCCAGCGCCGGTTGCGTGCGCGCCAGCGAGACGCGCCGGCAGCGCGCGACCAGCGCCTCCAGCACGGCGACGCGCAGGCTGTCGTTGGCGACGCTGGCGAGATAGGCGACGTCGAATCGTTCGGGCAGCACAGCCGCGAGCGCCTGGGCCACATCGGCCTCACCGTGCGGGACGGCGATTGCGGGGCCCGGCCGGCCGTCAATCAATGGCGCGCATTTGAGTCGGGTATTGCCCAGGTCGAACAACCACTTCGTCATCTCGTCTCCGCGCGCCGCACGCTGGCTTCGCCGGCGTGTACGTGTTGTTCGCGACCATCGTCCAGTCGCAGGCGCAGCGCGCCGTCTTCGGCGATGCCAAGCGCGATGCCGGTTTGCCGGGAATCGGCGTTGTGCAGGACGACATCCTTGCCGGCCAGTGCATCCAGCGCGGCGTACCGCGGCAGGAACGGCGCGAGCCCCTGCGCGTCAAAGGTGTCCAGCGCCGGCAACAGCCGGGCCAGCACTGCGGCGACGACGGTGTTGCGCTGCGGCGACGCTGCGTCGTGTTCGGCCGCGAGCCCTGCCAGGTCGCACCAGGGCTGGTCGATGAGCGCGGCGCTCGTGGCGGGCATGCGGACGTTGAGGCCGATCCCGATCACCGCGCGCGCCGGTCCGGCATATTCGCCGCCGCCTTCGACCAGCAATCCGCCCAACTTGCGCAGCCCACTGGTGTCGGCGACGACCAGGTCGTTGGGCCATTTGAGGCCCACCGTGGCGAAGCCCAGCGCATGCAGGGCTTCGGCGACGGCGACGCCGGCCACCAGGCTCAACCCGCCCAATCGTGCCAGCCCGCCAGCGAAGCCGCGCGCCACCGACAGGTACAGGTGCGCCGCCAGCGGCGAGGCCCACGTCCGCCCACGGCGACCGCGGCCACCGGTCTGGCGTTCGGCCAATAGCACGCGGGCGACGGCGCCGTCGTCCTGGGGTCGGCGCAGCAGTTCTGAGTTGGTCGAATCCAGGCTCCAGGCGACTTCGACCCCGGCGAGGCGGGCCCGTGCGCCTGCCGGCAATGCCGCGACTATCGCGTCCGGGTCCAGCAGGTCCAGGGGCTGCGCCAGCGCGTAGCCGCGACCAGGCTGGGCGGCGATGTCCACCCCGGCTTCGCGCAGCGCCTGGATCCGCTTCCAGACCGCGGCCCGTGTCTGCCCGGCCTCACGGGCCAGGTCGTCGCCGGTGGCGGGGCCTCGGATCAGGTGCTGGAGCAGGGCGCGATCGTCCATGGGGCGGCATTATGCGGGGTCGGAATCTGCGGCCGGGCGGGCACGCCGGTCGGTGCTGCAACGCATCACATGACAGCAAGAAAAATGAACTCCCGCGTTTCGCATTTGGGATATAGTCCGGCCGATACCCGGACCGCCGGGTGAGGATTCCCCATGCGCCGCACCCTCCTCTGCCTGCTGATCGCTTTCGCCAGCACCGGCGTGCTGGCCCGCGAATCCAAGCTCAGTGATGCCAACGGTGGTGGTTGCCCGAGCCAGGCGGCCCACCAGGTACAAAATCGCGCCGCTGGCCGCGATGCCGCCCCGACGCAGGCCCCCACGGTGAAGAAGGCCAAGGTCTCGGCGCAGGGTGGCGGTGACTCCGACGATGCCGGTGTGCGCATGGCCTCGCCGCGCTGGCACCGTTTCCTGCCGGGCATGTTCCGCTGATCGCCTGACGGACCCGATCCACGGATTTGTTCCGCTGGCTGCGCTTCGGGCGAACCCCGGACCCCATCGACCCACAACTCTGGCGCGACATCCGCGCGGCCTTGCCGTGGGCGGCTGCGCTGGATTCCGCGCGCGACGCGCGCCTGGCTTCGTTGAGCGCGCGCTTCCTGCACGAAAAGACGATCACGCCGGTCTCTGGGCTGGCGCTTGATGACATGCAGCGCGGCGTGCTCGCCGCGGCGTGCTGCCTGCCACTGTTGGAATTCGGCGAAGCCGGCCTGCGTGGCTGGTCGCAGCTCATCGTCTATCCCGACGCCTTCCGCGTGAACCGCAGCCATGTCGATGCTGCAGGCGTCCTGCACGAGGGCGACGACGAACTGATCGGCGAGGCATGGGATTCGGGGCCGCTGATCCTGTCCTGGGCCGATGTCGTCGCCGATTGCGAGGACCCACGTGCAGGCTTCTGCGTGGCGGTGCATGAGATGGCGCACAAGATCGACGCGCTCGACGGCGAACTCGACGGCACGCCGCCGTTGCCGGGCCCGTGGCAGCGTGGCTGGGCGCGCGATTTCCAGGCCGCCTTCGACGCGCTGTGCAACGACGTGGATGCCGACCGCGAAACGATGATCGATCCCTACGCTGCGGAAGCGCCGGAAGAATTCTTCGCCGTCGCCAGCGAATACCACTTCAGCGATCCGCAGTTGCTTCGCGATGCGATGCCGAAGGTCGCCGCGCACCTGGAACGGTTCTACGGGCCTTCGCCGTTTGCGTGATTGCGTCGGTGCTTCGCAGCGACGACCAACGAGAGCGGCGGAGTACCGTCATCCCCGCGCGGGAACGAACGACGAACAAGCTGCGCTGTTGATATGCCCTAAACCGCCTTACAACCCCGGCGGCAACTTCACCTCGAACCGCGCTCCACCCAGCTCCTGCGATGCGGTCACGTCGAGCGTGCCGCGATAACCCCGCACTAGGTCCTGCACGATCGCCAGCCCGATGCCGTGGCCCTGGACGCGTTCGTCACCGCGCACGCCACGCTGCAGGATCAACGCGACTTTCTCTGGCGGGATGCCCGGACCGTCGTCATCCACCGCCAGCAGCAGGCCCGGGCGACGATTGGCAACGCGCTCGTCGGCGCGCGCGGTGAACAACACGCGTGAGCGCGCCCACTTGAACGCGTTCTCCAGCAGGTTGCCGAGCAGCTCCTGCAGGTCGCCGGGCTCGCCATGGAACTGCACGCCCGGCTCGATCTCGAATTCGCACAACACGCCCTTGCTGGCGTAGACCTTCTCCAGCCCGGTGACGATTTCCTCGGCGTGCTGCTCGATGCCCACCGGCGCGGCAAACAGGTGGTGGCCAGACCGCGCGGCGCGCGCCAGCTGGTAGGACACCAGGTCGCTCATGCGCCGAAGTTGCGTGCGCACTTCCCCGCGCAGTTCCGCGTCATCGTCGGTGTGGTCCAGGCGCGCGTTGAGCACCGCCAGCGGGGTCTTCAGGCTGTGCGCCAGGTCCGCCAGCGTGTTGCGCTGGCGATCCAGGTTCTCGCGTTCGCTTTCGATGAAGGCGTTGATGCTTTCGGTCAGGGGCTCCAGCTCGCGTGGATGGCGTTCGCTCATGCGCGAAGCCAACCCGCGCTGCACGCGCTTGAGTTCATGGATCACGTAACGCAGCGGACGCAGGCTCCAGCGCAGGATCACGACCTGCAGCAGCAGCAGGATCAGGCCGGCGCCGCCGAGGTAGCGCCACAGCGCCGCGCGGAACACCGACACCTGCATCCGCAGTGCGGTGGTGTCTTCGAGAATGTAGATCGTGTACGGGAATTCCGCCTTGGCGTTGCCCTCCACGCTCCAGACGAACCCGCGACCATAGCGGTACGCCAGTCCGCGCGTGCCCTTGATCTGGGTCACCGGCAATGGGCCTTCGAATCGCTCCTCGTTGGGCCGCAGCATCACCGAATTGCCCGGCAGCAGCGGCCCCTGCGCCGAGCGCGAATCGAAGTGCGAATTGGGCAGCACGATCTCGGCATACAGGCCGCTGCCGGGACGCTCGAAGCGCGGCTCGATCGGTTCGTAGGGCGGGATAAATTCGCCATTGCGGGCGAAGTCGCTCTTGTCCGCATACGCCAGCGCGTAGTTCTCCAGGCGCTGGCGCAGGTTGCTTTCCGCGGTCTGCAGGAACGCGCGATCCAGCGCATAACCGGCCAGCGCGAGGAAGCCGACCAGGCCCAGGCTCGCCGCCAACAGCTGGCGTGCCTGCAGCGAACGCGGCTGGCCCCAGCTCATGGCGCGGCAATGACGGAAGTGGAAGGCATCGGCGACAGGTTACAGGGGCGCGGCTGGGTCACGCCAAGCGAGCCGCACCTGCGGCAGCAATGGGAAACGCAAAGGGAGTGAAGCGTGACGACCGCCACGACATGCGCGCCGGGCCACGTCGGCCCGGCGCGCATCCGGTCAGTCGGCGGTACGCGGGATCGCGAAGCGATAACCGCGGCCGCGCACGGTTTCGATCGGCTTGAGCGAACCGTCGGGATCGAGCTTCTTGCGCAGTCGGCCGATGAAGACTTCCAGCACGTTGGAATCGCGATCGAAGTCCTGCTGGTAGATGTGTTCGGTGAGGTCGGCCTTCGAGACCAGTTCGCCGGCATGCATCATCAGGTACTCGAGCACCTTGTACTCGTAGCTGGTCAGGTCGACGTTGCCGCCACTGACGCTGACCGTCTGCGCGGCGAGATCGAGCACGACCGGGCCGCATTCCAGCGAGGGCTTGCTCCAGCCGGCGGCGCGACGCACCAGCGCGTTGATGCGCGCCAGCAGTTCCTCGACGTGGAAGGGCTTGACCAGGTAGTCGTCGGCGCCCTGCTTCAGGCCCTCGACCTTGTCCTGCCAGCTCGAACGCGCGGTCAGGATCAGCACCGGGAATTTCTTGCCTTCCTCGCGCAGGGCCTTGATCAGGTCCATGCCGGACATCTTCGGCAGGCCCAGGTCGATGATGCCGAGATCGAACGGAACCTCGCGGCCCATGTACAGGCCTTCTTCGCCGTCCTGCGCCGCGTCCACGGCAAAACCTTCCCGCTTGAGGCGGGCGGCCAGCGTTTCGCGGAGGGGGGCTTCGTCTTCGACCAGAAGAATGCGCATGGGGGCTCCTTTCAGCAGAGGGCGGCCGTCTTGGCCGAGTGCATTCAGGTTAGACGCGCAAATTGTCGTCTGCGTGTGCAGGGATGTTCGTGGGGACGCTTTTGTTCAGGTTCGTGAAGCGAACTGAACGGCTGATGCGCTACCGGTGGAACCCGGCGGCTCAGTCGTTGTCGCGGCCGTGCAGGCGCACTGGCGGCTGCGGCCGGTCCCGCTGCTCCATCGGCGCCGGCCGGCGCGGCGACTGCCCCTGCGGCTGCGGGTCGTCCATGTAGACGCGCACGCGGCCCCTGGAGTCGACGACCTTGACGCGGTTGACCTCGTGCCCGTCGAAGGGGACACGCTCGGCGCTCAGGACTTCGCCGCCGCCGCTGCGATCGACCGCACGCCTGACCGCATCGGGCAAGCCGCGGTGGTCTGCGCTGCTGTCGTGCTCCCGCCGACCGTGCTCACGCTGACCACCGCGCTGCCCCTGACCGTTGCCATTCCCATTCCCCTGGGCCTGCGCGCTGACGTCACCGGCCGCGAGGGCGGCAAGCAGCAACGGCAAGGCAAGGAGGGCAAGGGGACGGCGCATGAGGTCGTTTGGGTGCCTGAAGTAGTGACGGAGCAGGACCGTGGTCCGGCGAATGGGTGCATTCTTGGAACGCAGCGGTGAATCCGGTCTGAACTTTTCCTTCACGGCACGGTCGCGGTTCAGTCCGGCGGGCTACTCGAGCACTGCGGTCGAGCCAACTCCCGGGTTGGATCACATCGGGCGAATCAATAGATCTCGCCGACGCAGCAGCGCAACGAGCCACCACCCGCCTCGATCGCGTCCAGCTCCACGGTGCGCACCTGGAATCCCGCGCCGGCGAGGATGTCGCGACTTTCCCGGGAGAGGTTGCGGCCGGCATTGGCACTCATCCACACCGTGTCCGGCGACAGCGAAATCGCGTTGCCGACAAACGCCGCGTGCTCCTGCCGCGAGCACAGCACCGTGTGCTGCGGCGAGTAGAACGTGCGCAGGGCCTCCACCACGGCCGCATCGGCGAATCCATCCGGGCACACGATCGCGGCGCGGCCGGCCAGCACCGCCAGCACGACGTTGGTGTGGTACTCGCCGGGCGCGAGGTCGAACATCAGCGTCGCGCGCAGCCCGAAAGCCTCGTGCATCAGCCGCGCGCCTTCCTCGTCGCAGCGCTCGGACAGGCCGCACCAGCCCAGCCCGCGCGCGCGGTCGATCACGAGCGCGCCGGTGAGCTCGCAGGGGTGTGGCTGCACGGACAGGTCGATCTCCGCGTAGTCGAGCACGCCGGCGAAGAAACCGCGGATGTCGTCGCGCGCGGCCTCGCGCTGGCGGACTTCATGGCGCATGCGACCGACGACATAGCGCCCCGCCGCAGTCCCGAACACGTTGTTGGGAAACAGCGCGTCGGGCGTGTCCGCATTGCCGGCGAAGCACACCGTCGGCAGCACCGTGGCGAACGCACGATGCAGGTCGCGATGCTGGGCACTGGCGCGCGCGGCGTCGAAGCCCGCGGCGTCGGCCATGTAACGGTTGTCCTGCGCGGACTGCTCGGCGAGGGTGAAACCGTCAGGTGCGACCAGGAACGCCGCGCGCGCCGTGGCAGGCCCGAAGTCCGGCGTGCAGGTGCGGGCGAAATCGAGGAATGCGCTGGTGTCGCGAGTGAGCATGGGGTCCTTCACCTGGGTCAATGGGTTGGTTCGTGTTGCTGGAAACTTTCGGTGAGCGCGATCGCCTGTTCGACCAGCGACCAGTCGGCGCCCGGCTTGTGCGCGCCTTCGCTCAGCACCTGGCGGAACGCACGACCGCCGCGTTCGCCCGCGAACAGTCCGAGGATGTGGCGGGTGATGTGCTTGAGGGGCACGCCGCGCGCGAGCTGCGCTTCGACGTACGGCTGGTACGCGCGCAGAAGCTGTGCGCGCGTGCGCAGCTCGCCGCCGAACCAGGCGACGTCGAGGCGGTGCAGCACGTAGGGATCGTGGTACGCGGCGCGGCCGAGCATCGCGCCGTCGGCGTGGTCGAGATGCTGGGTGGCCTCTTCCTGCGTGGCGATGCCGCCATTGACGACGATCTGCAGCTGCGGCCGTTCGCGCTTGAGCTGGTAGGCCCAGTCGTAGCGCAGCGGCGGCACTTCGCGGTTTTCCTTCGGCGACAGTCCCTGCAGCCAGGCATTGCGCGCATGGACCACGAACATGCGGCAACCGGCTTCCGCCACGGTGTCGATGAAGTGGACGAAGCGATCCCAGTCATGGTCGTCGTCCACACCGAGGCGGCATTTCACCGTCACCGGCACGAGGCGATCACGCAGATCAGCCACCGCCGCGTTCATCGCCGCCACGCCTTGCGCGACCAGCGCCGGCTCGCGCATCAGGCACGCGCCGAAGCGCCCCGCCTGCACGCGGTCGGACGGGCAGCCACAGTTGAGGTTGATCTCGTCGAAGCCGTGCTCGGCACCAATGCGCGCGGCCTGCGCCAGCAGTTCGGGCTCGCTGCCACCCAACTGCAGGGCTACCGGGTGCTCGCGCGGGTCCAGTGCCAGCAGCTTGTCGCGATCGCCATGGATCACCGCGTTGGCGTGGACCATTTCGGTGTACAGCCGCGCATTGCGCGACAGCACGCGGTGGAAGCTGCGGCAATGGGAGTCCGTCCAATCCATCATCGGCGCGACGGAGAGGCGCAACTGCGGCGTCGGAATAGTGGGCGAGGCGGTCATCGCCCGGCAATTGTACGTTGCGGGCCAAATCCGACCGGCGGTCAGCACAGGTGGCCTGCGCGGGACCCGCGATGCGTTGGCCCCATTGGGGGAATTGAGTAGGCAGCAGCAGCGCGTTCCCTGCACCGAGGCAACCGTAGATGAGCGACCTCCCCCGCGTGCGTCATGGCATGGCCATCGGAGCCACCCTGCTCCTGGTCGTAGTCGCCGCTTGGGCCGTGATTTTCGCGAGCGGCGGGCTCTCAGTGGACGATTCCGCCACGGTCGAAAGGAAGCGGGACTGGTCGCAGGCGGTGGCGGCAGCCAGCGGCGACCCGGCGATCCTGGCGGCGATCCAGACCCGGGCGAACGCAAACCGCGTCATGGCTGGCGACGCTGATGCGCTG
Source organism: Lysobacter fragariae (assembly GCF_054779775.1). Lineage (NCBI taxonomy): Bacteria > Pseudomonadati > Pseudomonadota > Gammaproteobacteria > Lysobacterales > Lysobacteraceae > Lysobacter > Lysobacter fragariae. The sequence continues at coordinate 545,863 of NZ_BAAGXP010000001.1, forward strand.
GTGACGTTCCGCACGGCGCGCCCGAGCGGTGCCCTGACCGCGCTACCCGCGCTGGGCGATCCGGTGCGGGGCAGCTACTCGCCCGTCGTGGCCTGGCCGCTGGTCGGCATCCATGCGGTCCTGACCTTCGATGGCCGCGTGCTCAGCTACGGCACCACCACCACCGGCGTCCGCACCGGTTACTACGTCTACGATGTCTGGGATCCGCTGCTGGGCCTGGGCAGCGAATCGCACACCGTCCTGCCCAATTCCACCGCGGTCGACATCTTCTGCAATGCCCAACTCCTGCTGCCCGACGGCAACATCGAGATGTGGGGTGGCGACGTCATCAACCTGGAAAAGGGCCGGGCATCGCTGCAGCCCAACGACGACTCCAACCTGTTCACACCGCTCGACAACAACCTTGTCCGGACCGGCAAGATGTTCCGCAAGCGCTGGTACGCAACGGCCACGACCCTGCCCGACGGCGAGGTGTACATCCAGGGCGGCACCGGCGGTGAGGATTTTCCCGAAGTGCGCACCGCCACGGGTACCTTCCGCCTGTTGAACGGTGCGTCGACGACCTATCTGGGCGCGCTCTACCCACGCAACTTCGTGGCGCCGGACGGGAACATCTTCGGCACGCGCTACGAGGAGATGTATCGCGTCGATCCCAATGGTGCGGGCGAACTCAAGCGCGCGGGCAAGTTTCCGGGCAGCAACATGGGGGCAAGCTCGACGGCGGTGATGTTCCGGCCGGGCAAGGTCCTGCAGCTCGGCGGCGGATACGACCTGTCCTTCGCCAGCCCGCTCGCGCACGTGATCGACATCAACCCGGCCACGCCGGTGGTGCAACAGGTGGCATCGCCGCTCTACCGCCGCCACTGGGCCACCAGCACGGTGCTGCCGGACGGCCGCGTGTTCGTGTCCGGCGGCAGCGTCGCGGACAACGATCCGGTCAACGGCGTCGACTACACCGGCGAGATCTACGATCCGGTGACCAACACGTGGTCGGAAGCCGCCACCGCACAGCAGATGCGGCTCTACCACTCCACCGCGCTGCTGCTGCCCGATGCGACGGTGCTGACGCTGGGTGGAGGCGCCAACGGTCCGCAGCTCAACCTCAATGCCGAGGTCTACTACCCGCCGTACCTGTTCAACGCCGATGGCACGCCGGCTTCGCGGCCAATCATCACCGCGACGCCGATGACCGCCGATCCGGGCCAGGCGATCGCGATCGCGACGCCCGATCCCGCCGCGATCACGCGGGTGACACTGCTCAAGACGGGTTCGGTGACGCACTCGTTCGACATGGACCAGCGCTTCCTCGAACTGCCTTTCACCGTGGTCGGCAACCAATTGCAGGCGAACCTGCCGCCCAACACCTTCGAAACGCCACCCGGCTACTACATGGTGTTCGTGTTCAACGGCCTGGGCGTTCCGTCCGAAGCCGCGATGCTGCGCATCAACGTGCAGGTGCCCGCGCGACTGACGGTCAACAAAGTCGTGGTCAACGACCACGGTGGCAACAAGCTCGCCTCCGACTTCAGTTTCTCGGTCAACGGAGCGGCGCCGGTGAAGTTCGATGCCGACGGCAGCAACGTGGTCAACCTGGCGGCCGGCACCTACACCGTCACCGAGCCCGCCACGCCGGGTTATGCCACCACCAGCCTCGCCAACTGCAGCGGCATCGTGCTCGCCGCGGGCGACACCGCCACCTGCACCATCACCAACAACGACATCGCCGGCGGGTTCACCGCGACCACGGGCAGCAGCAAGCCGGTGTATGTGCCCGGCGAAACGGTCACGTTGACGGCGCGCGTGCTCAACATCGGTCTTCCGGTCAGCGGCGCCCGGGTGAATTTCGATGCATTGAAGCCGAACGGGATCAACCACGTCACGCTCGCGGCGACTACCGACAGCAACGGCAATGCGAGTGCGTCGTTCGTGTCGGGCATCGGTTCGAGTTCGATCGGCACCTACCAGCTGACCACCACCGCCACCAGCGGCGGCCTCACGGCCCAGGCCTTCGCAACCTTCGCGGTGCTGAAGCCCCAGGTACTCCCGGCCACGTTGACCGTGCGCAAGGTGATGGTCAACGAGAACGGAGGAAGCAAGTCCGCTTCCGACTTCAGCTTCTCGGTCAATGGCGCGGCGCCAGTGCGTTTCGAAGCCGACGGCAGCAACGTACTCAGCCTGTCGGCCGGCACCTACACCGTCACCGAGATGCCCTCGGCCGACTACACACCCAGCCTGGCCAACTGCACCGGGATCGTGCTCGCGGCCGGCGACAGCGCGACGTGCACGATCACCAATACCGATACGCCCACGTTCGTGGCGACCGCGGGCACCAGCAAACCCAACTATGCCCCGGGTGAAACGGTGACGATGATGGCGCACGTGCTCAACGGCGGCGTTCCCGTCGCTGGCGCGCAGGTGAATTTCGACGCATTGAAGCCGAACGGGATCAACCACGTCGTGCTCGCCGCCACTACCAATGGCAATGGCGATGCAAGCGTTTCGTTCGTATCGGGCACCGGATCCAGCTCGATCGGCACCTACCAGCTGACCGCCACCGCGACCAGCGGCGGCTTCACCGCGAAGGGATTCGCAAGCTTCACGGTGCTAAAGCCGCCAGCCATGCTGACGATCAACAAGATCGTCGTGAATGACGATGGCGGCAGCAAGGTCGCGTCCGACTTCAGCTTCTCGGTCAATGGCGCGGCGCCGGTGGCGTTCGAAGCCGACGGCAGCAACGTGCTCAGCGTGCCGGCCGGGGCCTACACCGTCACCGAACCCGCCACGGCCGGCTATGCGGCCAGCCTGTCCAACTGCAGCGGCATCGTGCTGGCCGCGGGTGGCAGCGCGACGTGCACGATCACCAACAACGACCAGGCGCCGGCATCGGCGACGCTGATCGTCAACAAGGTCGTGGTGAACGACGACGGCGGCAGCAAGGTCGCGGCGGACTTCGGCTTCTCGGTGAATGGCGCGGCGACGGTGGCGTTCGAAACCGACGGCAGCAACGCGCTCACCGTACCGGCGGGCACTTACACCATTACCGAGCCGGCCGTGGCCGGTTACACCGCCAGCTTCGCCAACTGCAGCGACATCGCGCTCGCCGCCGGGGGCAGCGCAACCTGCACCATCACCAACAACGACGCGCCACCGACATTTACCGCAACGACGGGCACCAGCAAGGCGGTCTACATCCGCGGCGAAACGGTGACGATGACCGCCAACGTGCTCCGCAATGGCCTGCCCGTTGCGGGCGCAAGGGTCAACTTCGACGCGCTCAAGCCGAACCTCGTCAACCATGTCCTGCTCAGCGCGACCACCGACAGCAATGGCAATGCCAGCGTCTCGTTCGTGTCGGGCACCGGTCCGAGTTCGATTGGCACCTATCAGCTGACCGCCACCGCGACCAGCGGCAGCCTCACCACGCAGGCCCACGCCACCTTCGTGGTCCAGTAGGCAGCCCGACGTCCGCCGGGCCGCAACGCATCACGACGTGCGGCCCGGCTCCCAGACCATGTACACGTCGGCGCGGGCGTAATGCGATCCGGGACGCGGCGCGGGGTAATGGCGGAAACCCACGCTTTCGTACAAGGCGAGCGCGGGTCCGAGTTTTCGGCTGGACTCGAGGAACAGTTCGCGTCCCTGCAGCGAACGGAACGCATCCAGTGCGCCTTCCATCAGGTGGCGGCCGATGCCGGCGCCACGATGGCCTTCCTCCACCGCCATCTTGGTCAGTTCGAACACCCCCGCGCCTTCGTGCCGGAGCGCGACGGTGCCCACCACGCGTTCGCCGCCGTCTTCGCCGCGCAAAATGGCGAACAGCACGCAGCCACCATCGGCGAGGATGTGGGCTTCCGGATCGCCCAGCACTTCGCGATCCACCGGCTCGACCACGAACCAGCGTTCCAGCCATTCCACGTTGAGCCGGGCGAAGTCGTCGCGCCAGCGTGGTTCGAAGTCGACGATACGGATGCGGGGTGCGTCAGGCATGCGTCGATCATAGCGACGCAACCACGGTGGCCGCGTCGCCACCTGCAACGTTACGTTGCGTCCGGCGCGACCGAGAGATGCGCGATCGCTGCGGTCGCGGCGTCGCGGTCGTTGTCGTCGAAGGGCGTGACCGTCATCGCGTCCACCGTGCCGTCGTCGAGGCAGCGCGCGTTGATGTCGAAGCCATCGGGGTGGCTGCGCGGCACGTAGAAGCTCTTGACCCCGCAATGCCGGCAGAACAGGTGGCGTGCGGCGCCGGTATTGAAGGTGTATTCGGCCAGGTCATCGGCGCCGGACAGCAGGCGGAAGTGCGCGGCGGGCACGATCAGGTGCAGGAAGCCGGTCATCCGGCAAACCGAACAATTGCAGTCCAGCACTTCGATCCGCGCGGGCGCATCGACTTCAAAACGCACACGGCGGCAATGGCAGCCGCCGTGGTGGGTTACGTATCGGGCTTGGGCGGACGGGTTATTGGCAGGTATTTCCATCCGCCAAGTTTACGGGTCGCCCGCGTGCATGGCGGGGCGCCACCCGCTGCCGCGACTGTGCGATCAGCCCTTGCCGTGGCCCTTGCCGCCGCCCTTCTTCTGGCCGCTCTTGCCACCGCCTTGACCACTGCCTTGACCGTGATCACCGCCACCGTGGCCCTTCGTCGAGCCGCCACCGTGGTTGCCTCCCTTGCTCCCGTGGCCGGATGCGGCGCCACCACCCTTGTTGCCCTTGGCGGACTTGCCCGATTTGCCATGGTCGGACTTGCCGGCATTGCCGTGCTGCGGACGGTTCGGGTAGACGCGGTGCAGTTCGTCATCCAGGTCGATCGGACGCGCCCAGCGGTCATAGGTGGGGACGAACCCGGCCTTGAGGCGATGGAACTCGGCCGAACCCGGCTTGATGCCCATGCGCTTGGCGATCACGCCCCAACCCTGGCCGCGATCGCGGTCCCATTCGTCGACGACGTAGCGACACGGGCGGCCGATGATCGAGGCGATCGAACACGCCAGGTAGATGTCCCCCGGCGCCATGCGGCGATCGAGCAGCTCCACCACCAGCGGCCGCGGCGCGCTGTGGTAGCGGACCATCTCGTCGATGAAGGGATCGCGGTAGCGCGAACCGTAGCGGTTCATGTCGCCGGCCCAGGTGTCGACCCATACGTCGCCGCTGCGCGGATTCCAGCCGACGGTGAGATCCTGCGCCGCCGCACCGCCACTCAGCGTGGCCAACGCCAACGCCAGCGACAGCGCGCCGGCCCTGCCGTGCGACTTGATCGTGCTCAACATGGGAATGTTCAACATGGGAACTCCTCGTCGGATCGCGGCATGGCCGCGGCAGTACAAGCGGATGCTGGTTGGGCCCGGATGAACGGGCTCTGAGCCGTCGGACCACGACTCATCGGTTCGCGTTCAACGAAGTCCGGGGCCGATGAACGCCGTCGTAGCGCCGCGGAACGCCCACAGCACCGCCCACTGCTTGGTCGGCTGCCCATCTCAAAGCGGCCCACCGCGGGCCTCAGCGAGCGGAAATCACGAACTTGCCGAAGGCTACACCGAGGTCGAAGCCCTCGCCGCGTCCCGCGATGGCCAGCGACACGCTGCCCTTGGTCATCGCCGTCGCCTTGGCGGAGCGCCCGGCGCCCGCGTGGGCCTCGGCATTGGCGTAGGTGCCCAGCACGTCATTGATGTTGAAGACGCCGGAAAACTCGCCGCTGCCGTCGGTGATCTTCGACTTGCCGAAGGTCAGTCCGCCGCCCTTGGCGCGGATCGCAACACCGAGGCTCTGGCCGTTGCTGCACGTCACCGTGCCATCGCCGGATGCGGTCTTGTAGAACAACGACCATCCCGAGAGGTTGAAGTGCAGCTTGCAGGTGATGGGGCCGCCGGCGGACGCGGTCGGTGCGAAGGTCAGCGCCATGAGGCCGGCGCAGGCGACGGGAAGGAAGCGACGCAGCATCTGTTGTTTCTCCCTGGAGAGCGATGCCGCAAAGGCTAGCACCGCGGTGGCGAAGTGTCCGTCTTCGCCCATTGCGCCGGGCGATGCGTGCCCGGCCGCATGAGCGGCGCTGCAAAAGGAGACGGCACTGCCAGGCAGTGCCGTCATGCGGCGGTCGACCTCTCAACCAGTCTTCCTGATCGACCGCCGCAGAGTTGCCGGGCGTGGCTCAACCCGGATCAATCGTCGTCGCGGTCGCGCCAGCGACGATGATCGCGATCATCGTCGTAATGGCGGTCGCGGCGATCGTAGCTGTAGTAGCGGTTGTCGTAGCGACCGTATCCGTCGCCGTAGCGATCGTCCCGGCGCGGGTCGTAGTAGCGGGTAACGCAACGGCCATGACGATCGCAGACCACCCGCGTGCGCAGTGCGGCCTGATGGTTGCGCCGGTAGCCGTACGCATGGCCATATGGCGGTCCCATGCGATAGCTGTCGTCGTAGCTGTAGCGCGGCACCTGGCGGTAGTACACCGGGCGACCGTAACGGTCGCGCGACACGATCAGGCGATCGTTGTAACCGTAGTCGCCGTACCCGTAGCGGTAGTACGGCTGGCCGCCGTGGTAGATCACGTCGGCGACATCGACGATCACGCGGACCAGGTCGTCACTGCTCTGTGCGCGGACGGGGGCCGGTGCCAGCGCCACCGTACCAAAGCCGACGGCCAGTACGGCAGGTGCGATCCAGCGGGACAGGATGGCCATGTGGAATCTCCTCTCACCCGCCACCACGGCGGGTACGGAGCCGACGATGCAATCGCCCGCGTGAACGGTTTCGTAATTTTTCCGCCCCCGCCCGTGGGCGCTCAGCGCGCGTTGGGCATCGCCTGCACGGCCAGCGAGCGCACCGCGGCGGGGAGCTCGTCCGGCGCGGCCACGCGACGCAGGCGCGGCGCGTCGTCGGCGACCTCGGCTTCGTTCTCATGCGCCCAGGTCACGTGGTAGGGCATGTACACGCCCCACCCGCCCAACTGCAGCACCGGTGCGATATCCGACCGCAAGGAGTTGCCGATCATCGCGAAGCGCGACGCCGGAAGGTCGAATTCGCCCAGCACGCGCGAATAGGTCGTTGCATCCTTCTCGCTGACGATCTCGATGCGGTGGAACAGATCCGCCAGGCCCGACTGCTTCACCTTGTTTTCCTGGTGGAACAGGTCGCCCTTGGTGATCAGCACGACCTCGTGTTCGGCGGCAATGGCCTCGACGGCCTCCCGGATGCCGGGCAGCAGTTCCACCGGATGCTGCAGGAGTGCCTTGCCCAGTTCGACGATGCGGTGCACGTCGCGCGCACTGATGCGCGCATCGGTGATCTCCACCGCGGCCTCGACCATCGATAGCGTCATGCTTTTCACGCCGTAGCCGAACAGCGCAAGGTTGCGCATCTCCACGGCATACAGGCGCTCGTGCGTGCGTGCGTCGTGCAGGTCGACGTACGCATTGAGGATGGCTTCGAAATCCTGCTGGGTGGCGTGGAAGTAGTCCTCGCTGCGCCACAGGGTGTCGTCGCCGTCGAAACCGACCAGCGCAATTGCATTGTTCGCGGGAATCATGCGCGCAGTATGCCAGCGCGACGCCAAGGCGCCGCAAGACAAGTTCAGCATGCTCAGTCAGCCAACAAAAGACGGGGCGCGGACGGATCCGCGCCCCGCCCAATGCCAGCGGTCAGGTGCTGGCAAAAGCAAAAGCGATCACACACCGGGCGACCAGGCTCTGATCGCCCGTTTACAGCACGACTTACTTCTTGTCTTCGGCCGGCTTGTCACCGCCCTGCGCCTTGGCGACATACGCCTTGTACTCGTCGGCGGTCAGCGTGCCGTCGGCATCGGCATCGGCCTGGTCGAACACCTGGCCCAGTGCCGGAACGGCGGCGGCTTCGGTCTTGCTCAGCTTGCCGTCCTTGTCACCGTCGACGTCGTTCCAGCTTTTCTTCGCCGGGTCGCCCGCGGTCGCTGCAGCGCTGGCGTCATTGGACGTGGTCGACTGGTACTGCGCATCGGCCGTCGTGGCCGAAGAAGCGTCCGTCGCCGATGTCGACTGCTGTGCCGGATCGCTTGCGGTGGACGATTCGGACTGCGCGAAGGCCAGCGGTGCGGACAGCGAGGCAACCAGGGCCAGCGCGCCGATCAGGGAGTTGCGGGGCACACTCTTCATCTATGTTTCTCCTTAAGGGGAAGCGCGCGGCGACAGTCAATGCAACGGGGAATTGCCGCACGCAACGCACCATGCCGATCGTCGGATGAACCAAAGCACCCCTGGAAAGCGCGGCGTCGACGCGGCGTTAACCACAGCGGCGTCGATCCGGTTTATGCCGCGTGCTGAATGCGCGCGTTTGCGTGACGCAACCCGCATCGCGCGAAGCGTCATCACTGAACGCAACACAACACTTACAAATCCGGGCCACGACACCACCCGATTGCACCGTGCGAAGCCAATTGGGGCGGCGATGCAAAGTTGCGCGGGATCAGGCCTCGTTGTCGCGCATCGCGCTCACCAGCAACTCGCCCGCGCCATCGATCGCCACGCTCACTTCGATCGGGCGGCAACACACCGGGCAATCCTCGACATAACGTTGCAGGTCGTCCGCGGCATCGATCATCAACTCAACCGGTTCGCCGCAGTACGGGCAGTGCACGGTGATGGTTGGCAGCATGGCGGCGACTCCTTCGAAGCCGTGCCAGCGTACGCCACTGTCCTGAGCTGGACGCGTGACGCCCGTCGCACGCAATCGACCGGCGATGACAACGGTCGGAAACCATCACGCGCCGATAACCTTTGCGGAGCAAAGCTGGCTCCAGGCGCCGAGGGGCCGCGTGGCGCCTTTCCATAACGTCCGTCTGCGGCCGTGCATGCAGGAGCGCGCGATGAAGAACCGACGCGTTTTCAGTACCCCCGATCTGATCTGCGCCCGCGCCGCCATGCAGGCCGCGCGCGAAGCCGGCATCCACGACGACGACATCTCGCTGGTGGCGCGATCGGACATCGAGGTGGGCCACATCCCCAACCGTCGCAAGGAAGCCGACAGCGACTTCATCCCGGCTGCACTACGCGGCATGGCAATCGGCGGGGTCGCCGGCCTGGTCGCCGGCGCGATCGCGGTGGTGCTGATGCCCTCGGTGGGAATCAGCTGGACCGGCGCGGTCCTGGTCGGCGTGGCCTGCGCGCTGATCGGCGGGTTTGCATCGGCATTGGTGGGATCGTCACTTCCCGATCCCGTCCGGCAGAAGTTCGACAGCGAAATCAAGGCGGGACGCATCCTGGTGCTGGTCGATGGCGCGTCAGAACTGCTCCCGGCGGTGGAAGTGGCGGTCACCCGTACCGGCGCCGCCGTGCTGCCTTTCGATACGCCGATCGCACTGATCCGCTGAACATCCCGGCACGCGCGCAATGCGCGAAACTGCATCGTGCGTGTGCACGCATGCTCGCGAAGCGACATTGCGCGATTTGTCGGTGGCGAACCTGATCGAAGTCGCCGATCTGGATATCGTCCCTGGCTACGGTGCAGCGCGTTCCCTGCGGGCCACGCCTTTCCGGTGCCCCAGCGCGAGGCTGTAGGCCTGGTAGAGCGCCTGCACCTTGGCGATGTATTCCTGGGTTTCCCGGTACGGCGGCACGCCACCGTAGCGCGTGACCGTGCCAACGCCGGCGTTGTAAGCGGCGGCCACCAGGGTGAAGTCGCCCTTGTAGCGCCTGGACAGCGTGCGCAGGTGGCGTGCGCCGGCATCGATGGATTGCGCGGAGGAAAACGCGTCGACGACGCCGTACTCGCGCGCGGTGTCGGGCATCAGCTGCATCACGCCCTGCGCACCCTTGGGCGATACCGCCTTGTCGTCGAAGCCACTTTCCGCGTGCGCGATCGCGCGCAGCCATGCGTCTTCCACGCCGGTCTTCTTCGCGGCCGCACGGAACTGCGTGGCGAAGCGATCCAGCCGCGGCTTGCCCACGTTGCCCAGGCCAGCATGGGCGGGTTCGCCGGGCGGCGTTTCGACGGTGAACGACAGCACCTTCACCGAACCGGGCAGGTTGCGCGTGGAATAGACGGTGCGGCCATCCTGCTGGCGCTCGTACAGCGACCCGGTGACAACGCCGAGCGAACCCCACAGGTTCGGCACCTTCACCGCATCGTCGTCGACATGCATGGCGGTGCAGCGTGAGCCTGGTTCAGGCGCGGTCGCCAGGCTCACCGTACCGTGGCGAACGCACCGATACACGGTGCGCGCCTGCACGGACGTCGCCGCGACCAGCAGCACGGCCAGCAGGAACCACGGGGCGCGACGCAGGAACATGCGGGCAAGTCTAGGGTTCGGTCGTATCGCGCGGATGTGCGAAAGGTTTACCAGCCTTGCGCATTCAGCCTCGCGCCGGGAACCGTGTCCGAAAACGGCCAGCGCAGGCCCCGGGAGGACGCCACGATGCCCTGAACCACACGCCCACGAGGCCTCGAATGCACCGCCCCCTCCACAATGCCGCCCTACTCTGCGGACTCGTCGTATCCGCGCTCGCCCAGGCCGCTCCCGTCGACGACCGTGCCACCGTCGCCGCGCTGGACACCACCTACCAGGCCGCGGTCAAGGCCAACGACGTCGCCACGATGGACCGCATCCTGGCCGACGACTTCGTCCTTGTGCTCGGCAACGGCACCACGTTCGACAAGTCCGCATTGTTGAAAGATGCGCGTGAACAATCGCGCAGCTACGAACAACAGGACGAACTCGAACAGATCGTGCGCGTGTGGGGCGATACCGCGGTGGTGACGGCGAAGCTGTGGCTGAAAGGCAGCAATCGCGACGGCAGCCGCTTCGACTACAAACTGTGGTTCAGCGACACCTACGTACGCACGCCGGAAGGTTGGCGTTACGTGCTGGGGCAGGTGTCGCTGCGCCTGCCGGAGTGATGCCGCGGCACGCGTCGATCCCGCACTGCCCTGCCCCGCGACAGGGCGCCGACACGACCGCGACGCCGAAACCACTGCAGGCGGAATGAGTATCGCGACGCGATCCGGCGGCCTCAGGCCGCCATGAATGCCTCAATCTCGTCGGCACTGCGCGCGAGCGCGTGGGTCAGCACCTGCGGCGCGTCCTGGGTCACCAGCACGTCGTCCTCGATGCGGATGCCGATGCCACGCCATTTCGCGTCCACGCTGGTGTCGTCCGGCGCGATGTAGAGGCCGGGCTCGATGGTGAAGACCATGCCCGGCTCGAGCAGCCGGGATTCACCATCGAAGCGGTACTCGCCCACGTCGTGCACGTCCAGGCCAAGCCAGTGGCCAGTCTTGTGGCGATAGAAGCGCCTGTAGCTGCCATCGCTGAGGTTCTTCTCGAGTTTGCCCTTCAGCAGGCCCACGCGCAGCAACCCTTCGGTGAGCGTTTCGACCGCGGCATTGTGGCCGGCTTCGTAGGCAACGCCGGGGCACGCCTGCGCCAGCGCTGCGGCCTGCGCGGCGCCGACCAAGTCGTGCAGCACGCGTTGCTCCTTGCTGAAACGGCCCGTGACCGGGAACGTCCGGGTGATGTCGGCGGCGTAACCGCGGTACTCCGCGCCGGCGTCGACCAGGACCAGTTCGCCATCCTTCGCCTGCGCGTTGTTGGCGCGGTAGTGCAGCACGCAGGCGTTGTGCCCGGCACCGACGATGCTGCCGTAGGCGGGCTGTGCGTCGTGCTGGCGGAACACGCGTTCGATCTCCGCCTGCAATTCGTACTCGTGCATGCCACCACGCACGGCACGCATCGCCGACTGGTGCGCCAGTACGCTGATGTCCGCGGCGCGCTGCATCAGGCGCATTTCGTCGCGATCCTTGAACAGGCGCATCTCGTCGAGCAGATGGCCCAGCTCGAGGAATTCGTGCGGCGGCTGCGCGCCCTGGCGCACCATGGCGCGCACGCGGTTGAGCCAGCCGATCAGCTTGAGGTCGAATTCCTGGTCACGACCGAAGTGGTAGTAGACGCGCGTGCGGCCTTCAAGCAGGCCCGGCAGGATGTCGTCGAGATCGGTGATCGGGTACGCATCGTCCATGCCGAACGCTTCCACGGCGCCTTCGGGACCTGCGCGCGGACCGTCCCAGCTTTCGCGTTCGGCATCGCGTTCGCGGCAGAACAGCAGCGTCTCGCCGTGCTTGCGGCCCGGCACCAGCACGAGCACCGCGTCGGGCTCGGGGAATCCGGTGAGGTACCAGAAATCCGAATCCTGCCGGTACGGATAGTGGGTGTCGCGACTGCGCACTACTTCTCGCGCGGCGGGAAGGATGGCGATGGCCTGGTCGCCGGCCATGCGCATGAGCTGCTTGCGGCGGCGGACGTAATTGCGGGCAGGCGTGGAAATCGGTTTATGCATCGTGGCGGGATCTGCTCGTCATTCCCGTGCAGGCGGGAGGGCGCTTGGCAACAGGGTGCTTCGAAACCGGCCAGTCGCGGCAGTCGCCATCACGACCGCCATTGCGTCGTCATCCGCTGACCGTGCCACAACCAGGCCGCATCCGGGAATCCGTCGGGGTGCTGCATCCAGGTGACGGCGGAAATTGAGGGTATTCGCGTCGCGCTGGGCCGTCAGTTGAATTTCTGCCGATGCTGCACGGCCAGCACGCAGTCGCCGTGCAGCAACAGCACTGCGACGCGCACGAATTCCTCGATCTCGACCAGCGCTTCTTCGTCCTCCTCGTCGCCGTCATCCTGCGGCTGGGCCGCGGCCAGGCGGGCAAGGTCGGCCAGGGCCTCGCTGCTGTCTTCGGACATCGGTGCACTGGCGCCTGCGGACAGGCCGAAGCCACCGATGAAGCCGCGGCACCAGTCGAACAGCGCGCCGCTGCGCTCGGATAGCGAGGTGTCTGCATCGGGCAGCATCAATTCGAAATCGAAGCTGCGATCGGCCAACTGCGCTGCACTGGCCAAGCGCAGCTGGTCGAGCGGACTGCCATCGGCCACGGGCTGCACCGCCGGATCGGCCATCACCTGGGCCAGCCATTCGCGATTGGACGCCCCGCCGCCCGCCAGCCAGCCGCACAGCCCCCCGTGGAGTTCCGCTACGGACAACGCCAGGTTCAGGCGACGGATCTCGGTTTCTATGGCGGATGCGGCGGGCAGGTCGGATTCGGACACGGATATCGGGCCAGGCGGGGACCACGCCAGTTTAGGGCCTGCCAACACCCATGGGGTGGTCGAACGGGCGACCGGTCCCGCCGGGAGGCGCCTTCCACGATCGCCGGGGTACCGTACACTCGTGAACACGCTCAACGGATTGGGGTCCGTGCGTCCGCTTTCGTCCTCCTTGCGCTGCTTCCTGGGCCTGGCTGCCTTGCTGGTGTCGATCGCCGTTGGCAATACGGCGATGGCGACGACGCGTGAGTTCTACTTCGAACGGATCGGCAGCGAGCGCGGGCTGGCGCAGAACACCGTCAATGCGCTGGTGCAGGATCCGCAGGGTTTCGTGTGGGTCGCCACGCAGGGCGGACTGCATCGTTACGACGGCCAGCGCTACCGGCTCTTCCGCCACGATCCGCGCGATCCGGGCAGCCTGCCCGACAGTTACGTCACGTCGCTGGCGCTGGATGGCGAACATTCGTTGTGGATCGGCACGTATTCGCAATACGTGGCGCGGCTGGACCTGCGCGATGGCAGCATCCACCGATTCCAGGTGCCGTCGGACAGCCAGTCGCAGCAGCAGGTCACCGCCCTGTTGCCGCAGGCCGGTCGCGTCTGGATAGCCACCCTGGCCGGCCTGGACCGGCTGGACCCGCGGACCGGCACCCGCGACCGGGTGATCACGCTCGATCCGCAGGTGCTGCGCACCGGTTCCGGGCAGGCATTGCTCGCCGGCCCCGACGGCGAGGTCTGGTACGGCAACCCCGGCGGCCTCTATCGCATCGGCGCGCGTGGCGGCATCGACCGGCTGTCCCAGTCGCTGGCCGTGCGCAGCCTGGCCTTCGACCACAACGGCCAGCTCTGGGTGGGCGCATCGAACGGCCTGTATCGACTGGCCAGTGATGGCCACACCCTGCTGCACGCCTGGCCGGCGCAGGGCGAATCCGCGGGCGAGATCCGCGCGATCGTGGAGTCGCCGGACCATCACCTGTGGCTGTCGGTGTTCGGACAGGGCCTGTTGCAACTCGATCCCGCCAGCGGGCGCTCGGTCGCGGTGCGCGAACAACAGGGCTTGGTCGCCGGGCTGCCCGAGGACGGCATCAATGCCCTGATGATCGACAGTGGTGGCACGCTCTGGGTGGGCGGGCAGTTCCGCGGCGTTGTCGTCACCGATCCACGCGGCACGCGCTTCACCTACGTGCTCGATCTCAACAGCGGCCCCAGCCACAACCCGGCGACCGACGACAGCGTGCGCTCGATCGCCCAGGACGCCACCGGCGCCCTATGGCTGGCCACGGATGACGCCCGCCTGCTGCGCTATGACCTGGCACGCGACCAGTTCGATGACGTCTCGGCGCGCCTGCCGCCGATGCCGCCCGGCAAGCCGCCACGCCGCGTCCTCGCGATGGCCCGCGGCGGCGACGGACGCATCTGGTTGGCGACGGCGCGGGGCCTGCTCCGCATGGATCCGGCGACGCGCCAGGTCGACCCGGTAGACATCGGGGAATATTCGGCCAGCTCGCTTCGCAGCCTGATGTTCGACCGCCACGGTGACCTGTGGATTGGCATGTCCGCAGCGGGCGCGCTGCACTACCGGATGGCGGACCATTCGATCGTCCACTATGGGCATCGCGATGGCGATGACAGCCAACTCTCGCATCCGACCGTGCACGCCCTGCTGGAAGACAACCGCGGGCGCGTCTGGTTCGGCACCGGCGACGGCCTGGACATGCTCGATCCGCGGGACGGCCGGCTGCACCACTTCCGCCATGCCACCGATGCCGCCGACAGCCTGCCGGGCAACCTGGTGCGCGCGTTGTGGCAGGGCAGCGACGGCACGCTCTGGGTGGGCACGCACGCGGGGCTGAGCCGCGTCCTGGAAACCGGCGGTCACATCGGTTTCGCGCACCCGTTGGCCGCCGCGCTGGGCGCGATGCCGGTGCCCGTGGTGTTCTCGATCGCGCCGTCGCCCGACGGCATGCTCTGGCTGGGCACGGACAACGGCATCGTCCGCTTCGATCCGCGCGACGACCGCTCGCGTTTCTTCGGTCTGGCCGACGGCCTGCAGGATCTCGAATTCAATGGCGCCGCCGCAGCGGTCCTCGCCGACGGCCAGCTGGCCTTTGGCGGCGTCCGCGGGCTCAACGTGTTCCGCCCCCGCGACATCGCCGATTCGCGCTACGTGCCGCCGCTGCGCCTGCTGTCCGCGCAGGCCGGCGCGGATGCGCCCGGACAGGAAGGCGCGCTGTGGCAATCGCAGGTGCTGGAAGTACCCGACGGCGCCGAGCTGCTGCGCCTGCGCATTGGCGCACTGGATTACGCGCCCGGCGCCGACATCCAGTACCGCTACCGACTGGAAGGTTTCGACCTGGGCTGGATCGACAACGGCCGCAACCAGGACATCACCTACACCCGCGTGCCGCCCGGCGATTACACCTTCCACGCGCAAGCCACCAATCGCGATGGAGTCTGGAGCGCGAAGGAACTGGTCGTGCGCCTGCGCGTCCTGCCGCCGTGGTGGCAGCATCCCTATGCCATCGCGCTGGAGATCCTCGTGCTGGTCGGGCTGCTGGGTTTCATCGGTTGGCGACGGCATCAGCGGGTGATGGTCGATGATGGTTTCAACCAGGCCATCCGCGAGCGCGAGCAACGCCTGAAGCTGGCGCTGTGGGGCTCCGGCGAACTTTACTGGGACTACGACTTCCGCACCGCGCGCATGCACGCGATGCGCATCGACGAACAGGGCATGCAGGACGCGGAGAGCCGCGTGCACATGGAAATCGTGAACCAGCACGACGTCCATCCCGATGACGTACCGCGGGTAAAGGACCTGCTGCGCCAGCACCTGCGCGGCGAATCCAGCCAATTCCTCTCCGAGCACCGCGTGCGGCTGCCGGATGGCCATTGGGCGTGGATGCTCGCGCGCGGTCGCGTGGTCGAACGCGACGCCAGCGGCCGCGCCCTGCGCATCGCCGGCACCGCACGCGACGTCACCGCCACTCGCAACGCCGACCGTGAGCGCCGCATCGCCAGCGAAGTCCTGCGCAGCATGGGCGAAGCCGTATGCGTGTTCGACCGCGACTTCGCCTTCATTTCGGTCAATCCCGCCTTCACCCGCATGACCGGGTACAGCGATGTCGAGGTGCTCGGCCGCGACACCGGCCTGCTCAACAGCCCGCAGCACGACGCGGAGTTCTACCGGCAGATGCGGGTGCATCTGGAGCGCGACGGACACTGGTCCGGCGAGCTCTGGCAGCGACGCAAGGACGGACAGGAATTCCTCTGCTCGGTGCAGGCGAGCGCGGTGCTGGATGCCACCGGCCAGCGCAGCCATTACGTGGGCGTGCTTGGCGACATCACCGACCAGAAGCGCGCCGAACAGGAACTGCGCTACCTCGCCAACTACGACACGTTGACCAGCCTGCCCAACCGCACGCTGCTGTCGGAACGGCTGTCGCGCGCGATCGTGCGGGCACGCCGGCAAGGCAAGCGCATCGCGGTGCTGTTCCTCGACCTGGACCGGTTCAAGGACATCAACGACTCGCTCGGCCACGCCGCCGGCGACCGCATCCTGCGCGCCACCGCAGCGCGGCTGCAGCAGACGGTCGGTCCGCAGCACACCGTGGCACGGCTGGGCGGCGACGAATTCACCGTGGTGCTGGAAGACGTCGACGTCCCCGAGCAGGCCGAGCAGGTCGCGCGCGACCTCATCGCTGCGTTCGAGGAACCCCTGGACCTGGACGAGCGCCACGACGTGTCGATCTCGCCCTCGATCGGCATCAGCCTGTATCCCGACCACGCGCAGATCCCCACCGACCTGCTCAAGCACGCCGACACCGCGATGTACCAGGCGAAGGCGGCAGGACGACGCACCTACATGCGCTACACCGATGCGATGGACGTGGAAATCCGCCAGCGCGCCAACCTGTCCGCGGCGTTGCGCAAGGTGCTCGATCGCGACGAGCTGCAACTGGTGTTCCAGCCGCGCCTGTCGCTCACCCAGCACCGGATCACGGGTGTGGAAGCGCTGCTGCGCTGGCACAGCATCGAATACGGCCTGATTTCGCCGGACGTGTTCATCCCGTTGGCGGAGGAAAGCGGCCTGATCCTCGAAATCGGCGAATGGGCGATGCGCGAAGCCTGCGCGACGCTGCAGGCATGGCGGGCTGGTGGACTCACCGACGTATCGATGGCGGTGAATGTCTCGGCGTTGCAACTGTTGCGCGGCCACCTGCCCGACGTGGTCACCCGGTCCTTGGCGGGCCGCGGCATTCCCGCCGACCGGCTGGAACTGGAGCTCACCGAAAGCGTGGTCATGGCGAACGCCGAGCAGACCGCATCCACGCTGCTGGCGATCCGCGAACTGGGCGTGGGCCTGGCCGTGGATGACTTCGGCACCGGTTATTCGTCGCTGGCCTACCTCAAGCGACTGCCGATCACCGCACTGAAGATCGACAAGGAATTCATCGGCGACCTCACCCGCGACGCCGACGACGAAGCCATCACCAGCGCGGTCATCGCCATGGCGCACTCGCTCGACCTCACCGTCGTCGCCGAAGGCGTGGAAACGCTGGCGCAGGTGCAGTTCCTGCGCCAACACGGCTGCGACGAGATCCAGGGCTTCTGGCTCGCGCAGCCGATGGAGGCCGACCAGTGCCAGGCATTCCTGCGCAACTGGCAGGCCCGGGCTGCAGGCGCGGATCGTTCGGCGGCGCCGGTGTGAACCCGTTGGTGACGGCCTCCAGTGAGCCCTCCGACGCCGGCCGGCAGCGCCAACATCGCAATCCGAAGCCGGATCACGCCCGCCCCGGTCCCTGACGCGCCTTGACCCCACCCCGCCCGGCTCCCCATCATCCGCCCATGGACCGCAACCAACTCATCGCCGAACTGCAGTCCCTGTCCGCCCGCCTGGACGAACTGGGCGCGCAGGCACGCAAACTCAGCGACGAAAACCGCAGCCTGCGCTCGCAACAGGAACAGCTCGTCAATGAGCGTTCCTCCCTGCTGGCGAAGAACGAACAGGCGCGCACGCGCGTGGAAGCGATGATCGCGCGGCTGAAGTCGCTGGAGCAGCACACGTGAGCAAGGCCAGCGAACCGGTCAGCATCCGTCTGCTCGACCGCGAGTACACCGTCGGCTGCGAGCCCGACGAGCGCGCCAGCCTGATGGCTGCGGCCAAGCTGCTCGACGGCAAGATGCGTGAGATCCGCGGCAACAACCGCATGGCGGCACTCGATCGCGTCGCGGTGCTGGCGGCGCTGAACCTCGCGCACGAGCTGCAGTTGTTGCGTGATGAAGGTGAAGGCCGCGATCGCGAACTCACCCGCGCACTCGACGACATCCATCGCAAACTCGACGGACTGTTCGAATCGCCGGCACGCTGAACTGAACGCGCGTCGCGGATTCACGCAGGCGGGTTCAAGCAGACGGATTCAATAGGCAGATTTAGCAGGCTGATTCAATAGCCAGGCTCAACGAGCGGGTTGCAGCAAACCGGTTCACGCGCGCAGATATCTCCACGCGATCTCACGACATCGATCACGTGATGTCGAATCCGGATGCTGGTCGCATTCCGTGCCGACGAGCGGGCATACCCGTCATCGACACCGCGCTATACTTCGCCCACGTCCTCTGCTGTGCGCGACAGCGTACGCAAACATTCGCCTTGTCCCTTATGACGACACCGGGGGCGCAACGGAGGCCCGGAGTGCATGTCCGCCTTGCAGCGGAAAGCCCGAAGGCTTCCAAGCGTTCCCACTTGAACCCCGGGTTCAAGGTCGTTTCGTACGCATCGCACACGGCGGAGGACTTTCTTTTGATGTCGCCCGTGCTGCGCTGGAGCACGGACTCTGGCGACGCCGTTCAAACGGCAGCCCCGGAAAACACCGCAATGACGAATCGTTCGGACGTGATTCCATCTGGAATCCTCACCGACAGCGTCCGTGCGCGCGGACTGGAACGATGACGCCCATGTCTGTGCCTCAAACGCCGGGCCTGTTTGGCGACATTACCGCAACGCATTGGCACACCCTGACCGGTTCCGCCAATGCGGCTTGCCATGGCAGGAAGTGCTAGCGTGTCGCCCGGTTTCCACTCCTTCACATCCGTCACCGCATGAGTGCCGACGTCACCACGCCGCGAAACCAGCTGCGCAGACACCTTCGCGAACAGCGCCGCGCCCTGCCCGCGACGCAACGCATCGCCGCCGCGGACGCGCTGGCGACGCAGTTGCTCGCATTGCCCTTCGCGCCGACCTCCGGGTATGTCGCCGGCTACTGGGCCATGGACGGCGAGATCGCCCTTCATGCCTGGCAGCTGCGCCTGCCCCGCGATTGCGTGTATTGCCTGCCGGTACTGGGCGACGACCAGCGCCTGCGCTTCGCGCCCTGGCGACCGGGCGACGCACTGGTGAGCAACCGCTACGGCATCCCGGAACCGGACCTCGCCGCTTCTTCCTTGCTGGAAGGCGATGCGCTGTCCCTCGTCGTACTGCCGCTGGTTGGGTTCGACGCCAACGGGAGCCGCCTGGGCATGGGCGGCGGCTGGTACGATCGCACCTTCGCATTCCGACACGAAAACGCCGCGCCGCCGTACTTGGTTGGCGCCGCGTTTTCCCTGCAACAGGTCGACACCTTCCAGAACGAACACTGGGACGTGCGCCTCGACGCAGCGTGTACCGAAAGCGCCACGCATGACTTCACCACCGCGACCGCCCGAACATGACCGCCCGCCGCCGCTACTGGCTGATGAAATCCGAGCCCGACGCGTTTTCGATCGACGACCTCAAACGCGTCGGTACCGAACCGTGGAGCGGCGTGCGCAACTACCAGGCGCGCAACCACATGCGCGCCATGCAGGTCGGCGACGGCGTGCTTTTCTATCATTCCAGCTGTGACGTCCCGGGCATCGTCGGTACCGCAACCGTGGCGACCACGCCGTACCCGGACCCCACGCAATTCGATCGCAAGTCCGACTATTTCGACCCCAAGGCCACGCAGGAACAGCCGCGCTGGGACCTCGTGGACGTCACGTTCGACCGCAAGCTGCAGCGGACGATCGCACTCGAGGAAATTCGCCAGCATGCGGACGCTCTGGGTGAAGGCTTCGCGCTGATCCAGCGCGGCTCCCGGTTGTCCGTGCTGCCGGTTACGGCCGCACAGTGGAAGCTGCTGCTTTCCCTCGAATGAAACGACCGGTCAAAACCCGGTGCTCCTGACCAGACATTCCGTATTGCGAGTCGAACCGAACATGAGTGAAGCCAAGCGCCTGGCTGGCGAAAAAGCCATCGAATACGTCGAAGACGGCATGATCGTGGGCGTCGGTACGGGCTCCACTGTCGCGTATTTCATCGACGCGCTGGCGAGGATCAAGGACCGCATCGCCGGGACCGTCTCAAGCTCGGAGCAGAGCACGCAGCGCCTGCGTGCGCACGGCATCGAGGTTTTCGACCTCAACAGCGCCGGTCCGTTGGCGCTGTACGTCGATGGCGCGGACGAGTGCGACGCGCACAAGCGCCTGATCAAGGGCGGTGGCGCCGCGCTGACGCGCGAGAAGATCATCGCCGAGGCCAGCGGGAAGTTCGTGTGCATCATCGATCCGGCCAAGCGCGTCGATGTGCTGGGCAGGTTCCCGCTGCCGGTCGAGGTGATCCCGATGGCGCGGAGCCTGGTGGCGCGCGAGATCCTCGCGAAGACCGGTGGTCAACCGGTATGGCGCGACGGCGTGGTCACCGACAACGGCAACGTTGTCCTGGACGTACACGGACTTTCGATCGTCGATCCGGTCGCGATGGAAACGATGCTGAACCAGATCCCCGGCGTCGTTTCGGTGGGGCTGTTCGCGCGGCGAGCGGCTGACGTGGTGATCATCGGCGGCGAACCGCCGCTGGTGATCTGATTTCGCACGGCTCCACGGAATTCCATGCAGGTTGTGTCCGCAGAACCCAACATCGCCGAATCGCTGAGCGCGGGCGGCTTTGCCTTCGTCGCTTCGCAGGACATGCGGCGGATGCTGGAGCGGCACGGCCCCCTGACGGATTGGGCCGCATTCGCCGCCAGTTGGAACGAACTCGCGCCCGACGCCTATCTGGCTCGGGTGGGCCGCCACCGACGTCGCCGCTACGGCGTGTTCACTGCCGCAGCGGGTGAAGCGGCGATGCGCGAGTCGCACCAGCCGCACTTCCAGACGACGGACTACAACGCCCTGCAGGGCGATATCGAGCGATGGTTTGAACCAATCGCGGCCGAAGTTGGCGATGGCACGTCGATGCGCACCATCCTGGATTTCTGCAACGGATTCTTTTCGTCGTTAGCGCCCGGCGTCCGGCACTGGCACATCGAGGTACACCAGTTTCGCATCGAAGCCAAACCCGGGGAGCCCGGGGAGCCCACGCCCGAAGGCGTGCATCGTGATGGCGTCGACTACGTGCTTGTCCTCATGGTCGACCGGAAGAACATCGCTAGCGGGACCACCACGATCCACACGGGCGATGGTGCCCTGTTGGGCAGCTTCACCCTGACCCAGGCATTGGATGCGGCGCTGGTGGATGACGCACGCGTGTTCCATGGCGTTACGCCGGTCGAGCCTTTGGATCCTGCGTTGGTCGCGCATCGGGACGTTCTGGTAGTGACGTTCCGCCGTCAGGGTTGATTGTGACTTCCGGGTGCGGGCTTTCGAGCGCGGCCGTCGTGCTGACTTGGTAGCTGACGCGCGGTCCGATAACTGATTTCCGCCGCTGCACGGGGTCCTGGACATGGGGGCCGGTCTTTGGACCCGCCCTCTGGCTCCGGCGGCCCTAGGCCTGCACCCGTCGACCATGCGTGACTTCTCTGCGTGCAGTGGCGATTCCGTAGCGGGCCGTGTCAACGGACCGGCCAGGGATTTCTCGCGAAAACCACCGGGGTAACTCGACCGTCGTAGCGGCGCCACCCAGCATTAACCCAATGAGTAAGTCATGTATTGACAAAGGATTAAGTCAGTCGGCGGCGGGTGGTGTTTGTGGGTTTTTCTTTGACACAAAAAGAAGCCCCGGTCTTTTGGACCGGGGCTTCGGGGTAAATGCTCAGCGATGACCTACTCTTGCATGCGGATGCACACTACCATCGGCGCGGTTGCGTTTCACTTCCGTGTTCGGGATGGGAACGGGTGGTGCCACAACGCTATTGTCACTGAGCAAGCTGGTGAAGCGGCGCTGGTGCGCCTGCTTGCGTCTTGTGCACGACCGGGATGTCCCGATCGGGCGTAAGAATGTGGGAATTGTAGCAAGTTGGTCCTGGAAGGTCACGACGTCGTCGTAAGCCTAAGGCCACTTGAGGTTATATGGTCAAGCCACACGGATCA